>NZ_AKJK01000031.1 GCF_000282375.1 Pseudomonas sp. GM50 | reverse complement strand
GGACCGCTTCCGGCTGTCACAGCCTCGCTCAGGCGTCATGGCGATGAATTGAAGTCAGGGTCATGGCTATATTTTATTATTGAATATCGCAATATATAAAACTATATAGCGCATGAGCCTGTGCTTTCTTATAAAGGGAATGACTGATGACAATGGTCCTGAGCGGCAAAGAGGCAGTAGGCGAGCGTTACACGCTGGAAACGATGCGCCACGCCCAGCAGATGACCTGGAAGGCCATCGAACAGATCGCTCGGGTTATTTCTCCCGGTATGCGCGAGTCTGAAGCCCAGTTGCGAGGCAAGCAGATTTTGTCCGAGCTGGGCATGGATCGAATCTGGCATCCGCTGCTGATCCGTTTTGGCGCCAACACGCTCAAGACGTTCAAACAGAGCTCCGATGGCGATCCTGAACTGAGTGACGAAGATATTTTCTTCATCGACATGGGCGCAGTCTGGCAAGGGCACGAAGGTGATGCCGGGGCGACTTTCACCACGGGTTCCGATCCGGAAATGATCGCCTGTGCCGCGGCCGCCCGGGAGCTTTTCAATCGGGTCGAAGGCTTTTGGCGCAGCGAGCGGGTTTCCGGGATGGAGCTTTACAGCTATGCGGCAAACCAGGCGCAAGCCATGGGGTGGAAGCTCAATCTGGACATCCAAGGCCACAGAGTCAGCGATTTCCCTCATGCGATTCACCGTGGCGGCGACCTCGGGGATTTAGACAAATGCCCGACAACCGGCCTATGGATTCTGGAAATCCAGATCGCCCACCCGGAGCGCCCTTTCGGGGCGTTTTACGAAGATTTGCTTATCTGATCGAGGAAACCTCATGCCTAACCAAACAGAGCAACCGGTTCTGCTGTTCTCCTACGGTACCTTGCAGGATCAGGCAGTTCAGTTGTCCACCTTCGGACGCGAGTTGAAAGGGAATCTGGACAGTCTGCCAGGCTACAAGCAGAACCTGGTCGAGATAACCGATCCGGCGGTGCTGGCCATGAGTGGGAAAACCCATCATCCCATCGTGCAGGAGAGTGGCGACCTGTCGGACGAGATCGCCGGCACTGTTTTCGAAATCACGGCCCAAGAGCTGGTCGCGGCCGACGAATACGAGGTGGCGGACTATAAACGCGTCAGTGTGACCCTCAAGTCCGGCATCAGCGCCTGGGTTTATGTGCGAGCCTGATTGCCAAGGGCTGCAGTAACTGGGATGACGACCGGAAGACTTCCATCCTCCGTATCATCACCCTGAAATCAAGGCAGCGACTGACTGCTCGCTCGCATGACCCCCGCCTCACTATTAGCCACGAGCCAACGAAACAGCTCGGTCACCGACACCGTGTGGCTGCGCTCTATCCAGCGGACCAGCGCCGGGCCGTAGTGTTCGGTGTAGCGGGTGAGCACCAATTGGCGACAGTCCGGTGACAAGCGCAGGGTGATTTCCCGACAGTGCAGAGTGGTCGGGTCATTCCGGATTACCCGTTGCTGCAGAGTCAGGCTATTGCTTTCAGAAACCATCGGTCGGTGCTCCTGTGCATTGAGGAGTTGTGTTGTCTGGCGAGCCTTGTTTGCCTTCGGCCACGTAAGCGGCACGATGCTCGGCGACCACATTGCGCAGTGCACTGTAGTAATCCGGCAGTTTTTGCAGGCTATCGGTCAGCGGTAAGGCTTCTGCCCGGCCATCGACGATGCCGCCGACAGTGCTGATGGTGGACAGCGTCTCCACGGTATCGCTATTGCTGCCGAACGGATTGACCACAAAACCGAGCACGCGCCCGGCGGCGTCGCGACTGTTGGAGGTCCCGAGCAATGGCAACTCGATAATCGGACCGTTGCCGATACCCCACACGCCGAAGGTCTGGCCGAAGTCCGCGTCGTGGCGCGGGATACCGGCCATGCTGGAGACGTCGATCAAACCCACTACCCCTACCGTGGTATTGAGCGCGAAACGTCCCAAGGTATTGACCGAGCGCATAGGGTTGCCTTGCAGCAGGTCATTGATAAAGACCTTGGGCTCGCCAAAGTTCGCCACAAAGTTATGCACGCCGGTCTGGAAAAAGTCCGGCGTGTAGCGGTAGCCGCGCGCGACCGGCGCCAGGGCGTAATCATCAACCACCCGGTTAAACGCGAAGACACCACGATTGAACGGTTCCGCCGGGTCGTACACCGAATAGGCGATGTCGGCACAGGCCACGTCGGTGGTGGTCGGCGGCTGGCTGCTGCAACCCGTCAGCCCTGCGGCCAACACGGCAATTGAGGTGTTGCGGGCCAGCCAGGGAGCACACTTGAAAGGCAACATGGACGCAAGTCTCAGGAGGAATTCGCCGTGATGCTGAGCCCCAAAGCTTGCGCAAAGATGTCTGGTTTATTGCGGTGCTGATGTTTTATTGCAGAGTTGAAATATATGACGAGCGGCCGTGAATGGTTTTAGATGGCGGTTCCATTCGCCCCTTAAGTGACCTTCGGTGAACAGCCTTTTAATTGTGGACGACGACCTTGAAGTCCTCGATCTACTGAAAAAATTCTTCGTGCAGCACGGCTACAGCGTCGAGGTCGCCACAGACGGTACGTCGTTGTGGGCAGCCATAGAGCGCCAGACGCCAGACCTGATCATTCTGGACGTGATGTTGCCGGGCGAAAGCGGGCTGATCCTGTGTCAGCAACTGCGGATTCGACACGCATTACCGGTGATCATGCTGACCGCCATGGGTGAACTCAGTGATCGGGTGGTCGGCCTGGAGCTGGGCGCCGATGATTACCTGACCAAACCCTTCGACGCACGTGAACTGCTGGCCCGAGTGCGCGCCGTGCTGCGTCGCGTGGACGAGCGTCGTCCGGTGTCGCAGGAACGGCCACGGCCGCTGATCGACTTCGCCGACTGGCACCTGGACGTCACCCGCCGTGAACTTCGCTCGCCCGACAACGTGATGATCCCGCTGTCGGCCGGTGAGTTTGACCTGCTGCTGGTCTTCGTCGAACACCCGCAGCGCATTCTCACCCGCGAGCAATTGCTGGACCTGGCGCGAGGGCATTGCCATGAAGCGTTCGATCGCAGCATCGACGTTCAGGTCAGCCGCCTGCGACGCAAACTCGAGTCCGATACCAAGCGCCCGGCAATGATTCGCACCGTGCGCAACGGCGGTTACCTGTTCACCCCCAGCGTGACGCGGCGATGAGCTGGCTGAAACGGGTTCGCGCCCGAGACTGGCCGCAAGATACGGTTGCGCGCTGGATCGCGTTGACGATCATCCTGGCCATGCTCATTTCACTGGCGCTCAACGGGTTGTTTATCCAACTGGCCGGGGTGTGGGCCCGCCCGCCGTTGACCGAAATCGGCCTGCTGGAAAAAGCCGCCGCCATCACTCGCGTCATCGAGGCCGCTCCGGCGCCAATGCGCAACCCATTGGCGCAAGCAGCCAATGAGAACGGCTTTACTGTCACTTGGCATCCTGATAGGCACGATCTCAATCTGCCGACAGTGGACGACCCGAAGTCTGACATCGGCTCGACCATCCTGCAGCCGATGCTCAGAGCCCCTGACCGGCGCATCGAAGCCTATGAGCCGGCCGACTGGACGGAGCACACGGCGGACGCGCATTACGCGCTGCTGATCGAGCTGTCCGACGCATCGTGGCTGATGTTCTCCGCGCCCTCGCGCAGTTGGGGGCTCGACGAAGCGCCACGCTACCTGATCGTCATCCTGCTGGTGCTGATCTCCACCGCCGTGGTCGCACTGATCGCCACCCGACGCCTCGCCACACCTTTGCAGCGCTTCGCCGAAGGCGCTCGGCGCTTCGGCGTGGACTTCCGCGCACCACCGATCGAACCGCTCGGCCCCCACGAAATCCGCCAGGCCATTCTCGCGTTCAACGCCATGCAGGCCCAGTTACAGCACTTCATCCGCGACCGTACGCAAATGCTCGCCGCCATCTCCCACGACCTGCGCGCGCCCTTGACGCGGATGCGCTTGCGTGGCGAATTCATCGAAGACAGCGAGCAACAGCAAAGGCTATTTCGTGACGTGGATGAAATGCAGGCGATGATCAACTCGGCGCTGGAGTTCTTTCGTGATGATGCGCGGCTTGAACCGGCGACCCAGTTTGATCTGGCGGAACTGCTGCAAACGTTGCTTGATGATTATCGGGATCAGGGAGTCGACATTGCCTTCAGCGGGCCGCTGCGGTGGGTGTATTTCGGGCGCCCGTTGGGGCTTAAGCGGGTGATGACCAATCTGCTTGATAACGCGATCAAGTACGGGAGTGAGCCGGGGATTGAACTGATCCCGGGTGCTGGAGAGGTGCGGATCAAGATACTGGATCGTGGGCCGGGTATTGCGGATGCCAGCCTTGAACAAGTGTTCGCACCGTTCTTTCGCATGGAAGGCTCACGAAACAAAAGCACGGGGGGCGTTGGTTTGGGGTTGTCGGCGGCGCGGGCGATTGTGCTGGAACACGGAGGCGAGCTGACACTGCGTAATCGGTCGAAGGGCGGGTTGGAGGCGTTGGTGGTGTTGCCGATGCATCCAGGTTCATAGCTGATCGATCAGCATTTGCTC
>NZ_AKJK01000030.1 GCF_000282375.1 Pseudomonas sp. GM50 | reverse complement strand
TGCCGTCAACCTCTAATTACGCTTTTCTATCAATAACTTGCAGAACGCCGGAAAACTGCGCATCCCCCTCTATATAGGAGAGCAAAACCAGCCCTGCTATATAGAAGGAATGCTCAGAGCACTCCAGACGCCTTGAACCCAGCAACGACGCCGGCATCCAGACCCAATACCCGCTGCAGAACCTCCAGCGTGTGCTCACCCAACAAAGGAGGCGCACTGCGGTACTCCACCGGAGTCTCGGACAGACGTATCGGGCTCGCAACCTGCGGTACCACCCCGGCCAAAGCATGAGGCAGCTCAATGGCCAACCCCCGCGCCTGAACCTGAGGATCGGCAAACATCTGAGCCAGATCATTGATCGGTCCGCATGGCACGCCTGCCTGCTCCAGCTGCGCCACCCACTCAGCAGTAGTCTTGAACACGGTCGCCTGGCGGATCAGCGGAATCAATACCGCTCGGTTAGCCACCCGCAATTTGTTGGTCGAAAAACGCGGATCATCCGCCCACTGCGGCTGACCAGCCACCTGCGCAAACTTGCGGAACTGCCCATCGTTACCCACGGTGAGGATGAAGTCGCCATCGGCTGTAGGAAAGTCCTGATAAGGCACAATATTCGGGTGAGCGTTGCCCAGGCGCTTAGGCGCAACGCCTGTAGTCAGGTAGTTCATCGCCTGATTGGCCAGACAAGCCACCTGAACATCCAGCAATGCCATGTCTATATGCTGACCGCCACCGCCCTGATCCCGATGAGCCAAGGCCGCCAGGATCGCTACCGTTGAATAGAGGCCGGTCAAAATGTCTGTCAGCGCCACACCGACTTTCACCGGTCCTGCACCCTCATCTCCTTCGGGGCGGCCAGTCAAACTCATCAGGCCGCCCAAGCCCTGGATCATGAAGTCATAGCCCGCACGCTTGGCATACGGACCGGTCTGACCGAATCCGGTGATCGAGCAATAGATCAGCTTCGGATTAATCGCCTTGAGCGACTCATAGTCCAGCCCATAAGCCGCCAGACCACCGACCTTGAAATTTTCAATGAGGATGTCCGACTTCGCCGCCAGTTCACGCACGAGCTGCTGCCCCTCTGGCCGCGTGAAATCGATGGTCACTGATTGCTTGTTGCGGTTGGCGGCCAAGTAATAGGCCGCCTCGCTGGTGTTCTCGCCATAGGCGTCTTTAAGGAACGGTGGCCCCCAGGCACGCGTGTCATCGCCATTGCCCGGGCGCTCGACCTTGATGACTTCGGCGCCAAGGTCCGCCAGGATCTGCCCGGCCCAAGGCCCGGCAAGCACCCGCGATAAATCCAGTACCCGTAGATGCGAAAGCGCGCCCATGACCGTTCTCCTATTAATAGAACGCCTGGATGCCGGTCTGTGCGCGACCGAGGATCAGCGCATGGACGTCATGCGTACCTTCATAGGTATTCACCACTTCCAGGTTGACCAGGTGCCGAGCGACACCGAACTCATCGGAGATGCCGTTGCCACCCAGCATGTCGCGCGCCATGCGGGCGATATCGAGGGATTTGCCACAGGAGTTGCGCTTCATCATCGAAGTAATCTCGACGGCAGCAGTGCCTTCATCCTTCATACGGCCCAGACGCAGGCAGCCTTGCAGCGCCATGGTGATTTCGGTCTGCATGTCAGCCAGCTTCTTCTGGATCAACTGTGTGGCCGCCAATGGACGACCAAACTGCTTACGATCCAGGGTGTACTGGCGAGCGGTGTGCCAGCAGAACTCGGCAGCGCCCAGTGCGCCCCAGGAAATGCCGTAGCGCGCCGAGTTAAGGCAGGTAAAAGGACCTTTCAAGCCCCGGACATCCGGGAAGATGTTCTCTTCAGGGACAAACACGTTGTCCATGACGATTTCGCCGGTGATGGATGCACGCAGGCCGACCTTGCCGTGAATCGCCGGAGCACTCAGGCCTTTCCAGCCCTTCTCCAGAACAAAGCCACGAATGTCGCCCGCGTCGTCCTTGCCCCAAACCACGAACACATCGGCGATCGGGCTGTTGGTGATCCACATTTTGCTGCCGGTGAGGCTGTAGCCGCCTTCCACTTTGCGTGCACGAGTAATCATCGCGCCCGGGTCGGAACCGTGGTCAGGCTCGGTCAGACCGAAGCAACCGATCCATTCACCCGAGGCCAGCTTTGGCAGGTATTTCTGCTTCTGTGCTTCGGTACCGAATTCGTTGATTGGCACCATGACCAGCGACGACTGCACGCTCATCATCGAGCGATAGCCGGAGTCGACACGCTCGACCTCACGGGCAATCAGACCGTAGCTGACGTAGTTAAGGCCGCTGCCACCGTATTGTTCAGGGATGGTCGCACCCAACAGACCCACTTCACCCATCTCGCGGAAGATCGCCGGGTCGGTCTTCTCATGACGGAAAGCTTCGAGAACACGCGGCGCGAGCTTCTGCTGAGCGAATTGCTGAGCCGTGTCGCGAATCATGCGTTCTTCTTCAGTGAGCTGTTGATCCAGCAGCAGGGGATCGATCCAGTTGAAGCTAGCTTTACCGCCCATGAGTGAGTCCTCTCGAATCGGGTCAAATAACGTGGAGTGATCCTAGGCCGGGTTTGGCTTCACGACAAACGAGGATTTTGCATACTGTTGTGCTAATTTCTCACTCCGTAACGTCGCAAAAATAGCCTATATGCGATGTATTAGTGAGGTTGACGTACATGCGCAGGAAGATCCCCAGTACAACCGCCCTGATCAGCTTTGAAGCTGCAGCGCGCCACGAGAGCTTTACCAAGGCCGCCCAGGAACTTTCCCTCACGCAGGGAGCGATTTGCCGACAGATCGCCAGCCTTGAGGAGTTCCTCAGCGTCGAACTGTTCCGACGCTCGCGGCGCGGAGTGAAGCTGACGGAGGCCGGGCTTTCCTACAGCCGCCGAGTGGCCACCCAACTCGACGCGGTTGAACGCGACACTTTGTCAGTGATGGGCCAGCAAGGCGCCAACATGATCGAACTGGCGGTGGTGCCAACCTTCGGCACTCAATGGCTGCTGCCGCGACTCAAGGATTTTCAGCACAAACACCCGGAAGTGACGGTCAACCTCACCAATCGCACGCGCCCCTTCCTGTTTGCCGACACCGACTTCGACGCCGCGATCTATTTCGGCGACGCCGACTGGCCGGGTACCGAATCCCACAGGCTAATGGGCGAAAATCCGATGCCGGTGTGCAGCCCCACGTTACTGGGCAAAAAAACCAACCTGAGCCCCAGTGAAATCGCCGAACTGCCCCTGCTACAGCAGACCACACGCCCTTATGCCTGGCGCCAGTGGTTCAACTCTCAAAACCTGAATATCCCGCGAGACATGACAGGGCCGCGTTACGAGCTATTCTCCATGCTTGCTCAAGCTGCAATGCACGATATGGGGATCGCGCTGATTCCACCGTTCTTGATTCAGCGCGAATTGACAGAGAAGCGCCTGGTGATTGCCAACGCCCAGGCACTATCGAGCATTAAGGCCTACTACCTGATGATTCCTGAGCGAAAGGTCGAATCTGCCTCTTTGAGGGCATTTCGTGATTGGCTGGTGAATCAGGCACAAAGCTACAGCCTAGAAGGATAAAGGCTCCACCTTATTAGCTGACCTCGTAGTCAGGAAAACAAAAGCACTACAGATATAAGTATTTGTCGCATATTGGCAGACTGTACTGAGGAGTAGCACAAACGTCCTACAAAGGCCTGAATACGTGGCCTTGAGCCTCTATTGGCAGGCAATGACGCCTCATTCACCGTGCCGATGTGTAAATTCTTGAATTTTGGACAGAATCCTCACAAGCCACGGTCTGCAAGGGATTGCACCGACCAGTGCGACATTCGGTCACGGGGTGACTTGTAGTTAATTTTCCGTCACCCGTCATAATCCCTTGAAGGGCACAAAGTTCGCCTGCAAAATGCCGCGCCCCGCCCTGATTTGGCGGGATCGTGCTGATCGGCCGCCCCAGCCGCACCATCCGTAGTGCATGGGTTTACTCAATAAGATCACGCAGGAGATTTGACGTGCACATTGGTGTTCCTCTCGAAACCCAGACGGGTGAAACACGGGTTGCTGCAACCCCGGAAACCATCAAGAAGCTGATCGGCCAGGGTCATAAAGTCACTGTGCAAAGCGGCGCCGGCATTAATGCCAGCGTTGTCGACAGTGCTTATGAAGCGGCAGGCGCAACCATTGGCAGCGCCAATGATGCATTTGGTGCCGAGCTGATTCTCAAGGTGGTCGCCCCCAGCGACAGCGAACTGACGCTGATAAAAAGCGGCACCGTTGTGGTGGGCATGCTCAATCCGTTCAGCAATGAAACCATTGCCAAGATGGCTGAGTGCGGCATTACCGCTTTCGCACTGGAGGCCGCGCCGCGCACCTCCCGCGCTCAGAGCCTGGATGTGTTGTCCTCCCAGGCGAACATCGCCGGCTATAAAGCCGTGTTGCTGGCTGCTCACTACTATCCACGCTTCATGCCTATGCTGATGACCGCTGCGGGTACCGTGAAAGCGGCGCGCGTGCTGATTCTTGGCGCTGGCGTAGCCGGTTTGCAGGCGATTGCCACGGCGAAACGTCTGGGTGCAGTCATCGAAGCGTCCGACGTGCGTCCTGCCGTGAAGGAACAGATCGAATCCCTGGGTGCGAAATTCGTCGATGTGCCGTACGAAACCGATGAAGAGCGCGAATGCGCCGTCGGTGTCGGCGGTTACGCACGCCCTATGCCGGCCAGTTGGATGCAGCGTCAGGCCCTGGCCGTGCACGAACGCGCCAAGCAGGCTGACATTGTCATCACCACCGCACTGATCCCGGGCCGCAAGGCGCCGACACTGTTGAGTGCCGAAACCGTGGCGCAGATGAAGCCCGGCTCGGTGGTCATCGACCTCGCGGCAGCCCAGGGCGGCAACTGCCCGCTGACCGTGGCTGATCAGGTTGTCGTCGAGAATGGCGTGACCATTTGCGGCCCGACCAATCTGGCCGGCGCCGTCGCGGCAGATGCTTCGGCGCTGTACGCGCGCAACCTGCTGGACTTCCTGAAGCTGGTCTTCAACAAAGAAGGCCAGTTTGAAGTGAACCTCGAAGACGACATCGTCGCCGCGTGCCTGATGTGCCGCGACGGCCAAGTCATCCGCAAAAACGCCTAAGCAGGGATTCAGACGATGGAAGAGCTTATCTCCCCCGGTATCTACAACCTGATCATCTTCGTGCTGGCGATTTATGTCGGTTATCACGTGGTGTGGAACGTTACACCTGCACTTCACACGCCGTTGATGGCGGTGACCAATGCCATTTCGGCGATTGTGATCGTCGGCGCCATGCTGGCGGCAGCTTTGACCGTAACCCCACTGGGCAAGACCATGGGCACCCTGGCGGTGGCTCTGGCGGCAGTGAACGTGTTCGGTGGCTTCCTGGTAACCCGTCGCATGCTTGAGATGTTCAAGAAAAAAGCCCCGAAAGCCGTAAAAGAAGAGGCGCCCAAGTAATGAGCATGAATCTGGTAACGACGCTCTACCTGATCGCGTCGATTTGCTTCATCCAGGCCCTCAAAGGCCTGTCGCACCCAACCACGTCGCGGCGCGGCAATGTCTACGGCATGCTCGGCATGGCGTTGGCGATCCTCACTACTATCGGCCTCATCTATAAGCTGGCCGCGCTCTCTTTTGAGCAAGGCAGTGCTACTGCCGGCATTGGTTACGTCATCGTGGGTCTGCTGGTCGGCGGCACTGCCGGCTCGATCATGGCCAAACGCGTTGAAATGACCAAGATGCCCGAACTGGTCGCCTTCATGCACAGCATGATCGGTATGGCCGCAGTGTTCATCGCTATTGCGGCGGTGGTCGAGCCG
>NZ_AKJK01000029.1 GCF_000282375.1 Pseudomonas sp. GM50 | reverse complement strand
TGAACCTGTCGCTCAACGCCGGTGTGGTGGAAGGCCGTACGGCCACCACCAACCAGCTGGTGTTCACGGTCAGCGTCGCCGCCAATGGCAGCGTCACGCTCGACCAGATCCGCGCGGTGGTGCATCCCGTCACAACCAATCCCGATGATTCCAAGACCCTGACAGCGGACAATCTGGTGACGCTGATAGCGACCAAGACCGATGGCGACGGCGACAGCGCCCAAGCGACGCTCAACATCGGGCAAAACCTGGTGTTCAAGGACGACGGGCCAAGCATCAGCACCACCGGTACCGAGCCGACGTTGACGGTGGACGAGACAACCCTGGCAACCAACGCCACCCAGAGCTTTGCCGCCAACTTCAGCTCGGCGTTTGGCGCCGATGGCGCCGGCACACTGACCTATGCGCTGGGCGTGGTTGCCGGTGCATCGGGGCTCGTGGACACGGCCTCGGGCCAGGCGGTGAACCTGTCGCTCAACGCCGGCGTGGTGGAAGGCCGCACGGCCACCTCCAACTTGCTGGTGTTCACGGTCAGCGTGGCCGCCAATGGCGACGTCACGCTCGACCAGCTCCGCGCGATAGTGCATCCCGACGCGACCAATCCCGATGACGCGAAGAGTCTGTCGGCAGACAACCTGGTGACGCTGATAGGGACCAAAACCGACAAGGACGGCGACAGCGCCCAGGCGACGCTCAACATCGGGCAAAACCTCTCGTTCGAGGACGACGGCCCATCACTTGCATTCGGCAACCTGATCGGCACCGGTAGCGTCCTGCCGCAAACCGGGTTCTGGAACAAGTCGGCCGGCGCCGACGGGCTGGGTGCTACGGGTCTGGATATCTCAGTGAATAGCCAGTTCACCCTCGTCAGACCAGACAACTCGACCACCACCGGCTCCGCCACGCTCACCGAGCAGTCGCCCTCACCGGACGCCAATGGCGCTTACCATTTCGCAGGGACGTTGACCGGCGATTTCGACAACAACGCCGCCACGGCCAATACCAGCGTCGACTACACGCTGACCGCCTTTGACAATGGCAGCTATACCCTGGATCTGGTGCAAGGCTTCAGTTCGACGATCGTACGCAGCAGTGCCGACGGCTCGCTCGCTGCCGGCGGCCCGGACGCCGTCCGCACATTGTTAATCCCGGAGCAGAATCCGCCGATTATTCCTTCGTCATCCGAGGAGATTGTCTTTTTTGGTGTCAATGCAACCACTACCTCAAGTTCCATATTTTCGGCCATCGGGGTGGGAGCGCCCGACCTCACCGAAGCGCAGATAGAAGCCAGCGGGTTTGCATTCATCGGCACCGCGAACATGAACGTCAGCACATCCGGCATCGGTATTGGCAACAACAACCTGGATGGAAACACAACGCCGGGCATCAATGCCGGTGACGAGAGCTTCGTCATTAACCCCGAGACGTTGTTGACGGGCATGAAAGTTTTCATCGACAACTCAGTGGGAGGTTACAGCCCGGCCACGGAGGCGCTGTACTACACGATCTTCTACCAGGACGGCACGACTTCGGGTTCGGCGACGAAGGTGCTTGCCGCTGATCTGACCCCGGAGACTGGAGGACAGACGTCCTTCGTCATTGAGAGGGAGGGCTCCAAGCTCATCGACGCTGTTCAGCTCACGATGGGCCTGGGCGTGGTCAAGATCCCGGTCATCCAGTTCATTCAGGAGACCGAGAACCTGGCCAGCGATGTCAAGCTGACGTTCAACGCGACGCTGACGGACAAGGATGGGGACTCGGCATCAAGTACGTTTGACGCCTACCTGTTCGCCAACGACTTGGGCGGCGCCTTCGACTTCACGCTCGTGGGCACGGGCGGTGAGCGTGATGCCTTCAACGTCGATTTGTCATTCGGTGAGGACCAGTACCAGGTCACCGGCTTCGATGCGGGCGCAAACCTGCGAGACACCCTGGTGCTCAACGGCGACCAGAACGCCGTTGTCCAGATCGACAACAACGGCGCAAATAGCATCGTGACGGTTACCGAAACGGGCGGAGCCATCACGACCATTACGTTGGTCGGGGTGGATCTTCTGTCTAGCGACATTGTTCTTGGCAGCATCTGAGGCGGCGCGCGCGTGAAAAAATGCGAGGGTGGCGCAAACCACCCTCGCATTTTTTTGCAGTTCCAATAGGCACTCCGCACGATCGCATCAACCAGGGCACCCTGTTGCAGGCCAACGACAAGGACGACTAGGCCGAAACTCCCATCCTGCTTGGGAGTATCGGCCGATGCGCAATACCCGGCGTTTAGCCATAGTTGCGACCAAAGGTCAACGGTCAGGCCTCGATGACCGCAACTGCCCAGGACAAAGTCATGACTATTGAGCAGAATTCATTGATTACAGCCAACGCTCTGAGCGTCGTGGCCACCGGTGAGGATGTTTCGCTGGACGAAACGACCGGATTGCAGAACGTCACTGCCACTCCAACCCCTGCAGGAGACGCTGACGACAACGACATTCTGGTGTCGTCCCTGCACCCGACCTTCGCTGCCCGTTTGACCGCACTTGGTGCAGGTACCGCAACGGGTGCGGCCTTGAGTGGCTATACCGGTGCCGCAGGCAACACGGGCAGCAATGCGTTCACCATCACCGTTGACCCCGCAGCAGGCATTACCGATATCAGCTTCGTCGGCAGCACTGGCGCACCGCTCAATGGCCTGGACAGCGACCTGGATACCCTCGACGGCACCAGCATCCTTCTCTATACCGATACGACCAATAACAACATCGTTCTGGGCCGAGCCGGGGGCCCAACCGGCGCGATCGTGTTCGCGGCCTACATCGAAGAAACCGGATCGCCGGTCTCGGGCGGAAAGATCTGGACCGTGGAGTACCAACCGCTCAAGCATCCAGATACTGCGAACGCCGATGATTCGGTCAATTTGCTGAATAAGGTTTTCATCGGAGCCACTCAGGACGCGAATTTCAGCCTGGCTGGGGCGCCATCTGGCCAGCAGTTGTTCCTGATGTTCACGACCGAAGGCGCGACGGCCGATGTGAACGGCCGGATTCCCGGTGTCTCGATCATCGTCACCGGCAAGAATCCGCTGAATCAGTCGGATAGCGACGCTGCCATCACCAGCGAAGATACGGTCAACAGCAGCCAGGGTGGTGGTAAAACGACCCTGGGCACCAACAACCAGGCGATCACCGAACAGGAAGGCCTGCGCTTCAGCTTTGTCACCGGTTCCAGGGCGGACGTCACGATCCCCAATCTGAGTCCCGGCGAAGCGGGTGTCGAAGAGAACATCGACTTCACCCAGTACTTCGGCGCCCGCGCTGCGACCTTCCAGGTCGTGCAGGAGACGGGGGGCACGACCGCGAAGATCTTGCTCACCGCCTTCAAGAACGCCGACAACGTCAGCGGGTCGCAGAGCGGCACCAACTTCGTCGACAGCTACGCCAACGACGACGGTGAAAGGGTCGCGATCACTAACGGCAGTGTCACCGTGAAGACGCTCGCGGGCGTCACTATCAGCAGCGCCGTCATCACCTACAACGCCAACGGCACGGTGCTGATCACCGGCGTTCCGACCGATGCGCAGATCACCTATGGCACGGCGACCGACCACAACCGCGTGATGATCGAAAACGCCGGGTTGTTGACCGCCAAGAACGGCGACAAGACGCACGCCGACTTTGACATCGGCGGCTTCAAGGTGCTGCAGACCAGCACCTCAGCCACTGAAATCGGCTCCAA
>NZ_AKJK01000028.1 GCF_000282375.1 Pseudomonas sp. GM50 | reverse complement strand
GCGTGTCGCTGAAACCATCCCGACCGAACAGGCGACAGCCATCGGCGTCAAACTTGACCAGAAGGCACCGGTAGCGACACCTGACGAGCTGGCCAATTACGATGCCATCATCTTTGGTACACCGACGCGCTTCGGCAATATGGCGGGACAGATGCGCACGTTTCTCGACCAGACCGGCGGACTGTGGATGAGTGGCGCGCTGGTAGGGAAAATCGGCAGTGTCTTTGCGTCGACCGGCACCCAGCACGGTGGCCAGGAAACCACTATTACGTCGTTCCACAGCACACTCCTGCATCAGGGGATGGTCATCGTGGGTGTGCCTTACAGCTGCGCAGGACTGACCAACATGAGTGAGATCACCGGCGGTACACCCTATGGCGCGACCACCTTGGCAGGCACCGACGGTAAACGGCAACCGTCACAAAATGAACTGGATATTGCGCGATTCCAGGGTAAACACGTCGCTGAGCTTGCAAAAAAGATTGCGGGTTAACGCGAGCACGTAAATGGGCACATGTTGCAGGACAGGAGTCGAGCTTCGCTGGCCTGTGTAACGCCGAGGTGGATTTCACCACCGCGGCGCTGATGCTCGCTGGTGGCGTGGCGATTCTACTGGCCTTGCCAGCGAAAGCCTTGCGCGTCGGTAGTCATTGATGAATGACGTAAGCGTTTTTGGATTCAGGGGAGCTACGTTCTAGCGAGGTCGCTCCTCATCCGGTCAGTTAAACTGACCGCCAAGGCTTTGCGTTTGCAGGTGCGCGAGAGCCGGAACATCGAAGAGCTGACGACGCATTACAGCGAGTTCATTCAGCTGTTCCAGCCACTCTGGAAAACGCTTCGCGAGCAGGAGCATCTGCAACCATCCGACTGCTTTCTGGCGTGGACTCTGCTTATTCATGAGTACCGTAAACTAGCTCTTGGGAAGTCAACGGGCCCAATACTCCGGGCTCTCGATAACGCTGACATGATCGGCAAATAACGAAGGCAGATGAACCTGTAAATACTCCACCCACGTTCGTACCTTGGCATCCAGAAAGCGTCGAGAGGGATAAAGCGCAAAAATATTTCTTTCCCGCAGTCTGCAATCAGGTAGAACACGTACCAACGAGCCGTCACGCAAACCCTGCGTGGCACTGAAGAATGGTAGAAGGCTTATCCCCATTCCCTCCTCCGTGGCCCTTACCATCGCATCAGCTACGTTGGTGCTGAATGGCCCATCCGGCGAAATCGTTACATCACCCTGTTCTAATTTGAAACGCCAAATGTCCTCTTGAAAATCCTGAAGGTGCAAACAGCGATGATGCTTCAATTGAGCCGGTTGGTCGGGAACCCCTTTTTTAGCAAGGTATCGTGGCGCGGCACAAACCACACTAAATATCTGCCCAACTGTCTGGCAAACAAGAGCAGAGTCCGGTAAGGAGTGAGCAATGGATATCACGATATCGTGCCCCTCCTCAAGTGGGTCGGGATTATGCTGAGAGAGCGTTAGCGTGATCGAAACATCGGAATAACGCTCGCTATATCCAGCGATTAATGGCGTGATCAATACACCCAGACCGCTCATGCAATGTACACGTAGCCGTCCTCTCGGGTTGAGATGCGCACCGCGGGCCTCCACCGTCGCCTCCCTCACATCTTCCAGGATGTCACGACAACGCAACAGAAAACGGTCACCGGACTCTGTGAGGCTTAACCGCCGAGTGGTGCGGTGCAGTAGCCGGGTTTCTAAATGCTGCTCCAGATCGGCAATCAAGCGGGAAACCTGCGCGCCTGACAGATCTAACGCGTCGGCAGCGGCAGAAAAACTGCCACTGTCTACCACCTTTGCAAACACAGTCATGCTGTTCAGAAAATCCATTACTTAGCGTCCCGATTAGTACGTTTTATGTACGGGTCAATCTCTCTGTGTAGCATTTATCTGATTCTCAATCCTGATAAAATTGGCAGCACATCCAGAGGGTTAGATCATGAACAGCAAACTCATCAAATATATCAGTCTTTCGTTTCTTTTCATCGCAACTGGTGCCATTGCAGCCGACGATATTGCCAGCACTGTATCCGCTGATACCGAGAATCTTGATATTAAACGTATCGTTTCCATGACTCCGGTACCCGTCAGTTGCCAGGTAGAACCGGCAACCATGGTGTATATCGACAGTCAGGGCACCAGCCATACCATCTCCTACAAAGTGATGGGTACCTGCCAAGGGGGCGTCTGATCGGCTTTCCGATCAGAGCAGTTTCCAGGTGTAACTCAATATCAAGCGATTCTCGTCAACATCGCTCCGATAGTTGGAACGCGCCATTACATTGCGAACCCGCACGCCCAGACCGCTCAACCAACCACGTTGAAACGCATACCCAATATCGAGGTCACGCTCCCGATCCTTACCTTCAAAGCCCGAACTGGTCTCGACGTTACTACCTGCGATGTAGCGAACAGTGGTAGTTAGACCGGGGATTCCCATGGCTGCAAAATCGTAATCGTATCGGGCTTGCCAAGAGCGCTCATCGGTTGACGCAAACTCATACGTAGGTACCTCGTTACCTAGCGGAGAAATATTGGCAAACACTCTGGGAAATGCGCTCTCCCCAAACATTGCCTGGTATCCAATGTAAAAGGTATGGCCACCGCGCTTAGCAGATAACAGAGAAAAAACCGCCTTGTTATCGATGTTCCCCAACAGCTCACTGCCATCTTCCTTCGCGTTGTAATAGCCGAGATTGGCACCTAACACCCAGTCACCCACAGGTTGACTGTGCTTGAGTCCAAGGAAGTCCTGGGCGTAAATGTCTTTCAGTTGGCCGTGCCACAAACTGACACTGGATCGATTGGAGTTGAAACTGAAATCGCCACCCAGGTAGTTGAATTCATCACTCTCAGCCTGACGTTGAGGCACAAACCCCAACATGGCGATCATTTTTTCATCGCCTGCTTCATTGCGCAGGCTGGTGCTGGTCAAGTGTCCGGCTTGCAAGTTCAGACCACCAATATCACTCGAGCTAAAACTTACACCCTGATAACTCGGGGGCAGTAAACGTATATCACTGAATGCGAGCACAGGAAGATTAGGCTGCAGTTCACCCACCTTCAATTCGGTGTTTGAGAATTTTGTCTTAAAGGTTAATCCTAAACGACTGTAATCATCGGCCGCTCGCCCGTCGTCCCGTACAGGCAACAAACCAGTATTAACCCGATCAGGGCTACTATCGAGCTTCAGACCCAAAGTGCCTAAAGCATCGATGCCAAATCCTAGCGGGCCGGTTGTGTACCCGGATTTGAAGGTCAAGATAAAACCTTGTGCCCATTCCTCGGCTTTAGACTGTTGATTAGCACCAACAATGTCAGAATAGTCGCGGCTAAAATAATAGTTACGGGCTTGCAGGGTAACGGTAGAACCCTCGATAAACCCCTGATCTGCCGCCGACGCGGCGAAGGGCATAATAAAAAGTGAAAGCAAGATACGCTGGGTAATCGGTTGATTCATGTCGTCGCTCTTATTTATTGTTATCGACTGCTTATACGCCGTGCGCTAACACGATCGGGTCATACGTTGGGCATTAGGCCTCGCAACTGGTGCTGTAATCGCACGCGGCATCCGGGCCTTTTTGAGGTGAATACCTTCAGACACCGCAATACGCAGCCGCCGCCCAAGCTTTCATTTTTTCAATTGATTATTTGGAAAATATGTTCCACAAGCAGCTTTTTTCCAGGCAGACGAGCCCACTTTGAACTCGTCTTTTCTGCTGACTCGCCCTTACTGCAAAACGACCTGCTTGGGAGACACGATCCGACGATTCAAGGTGTTCTGTATCAGGAAGACCAGAACGGCTACTGCCCCCACCAATCCAGGTATGGCAAAAATGAGGAAGTTCGCCTGTAATGGCAATGATGAAGCTTGTAATACACCACCCAGTATCGGGCCAATGATTGCGCCGGTGCGACCCACGCCCATCGCCCAACCGAGGCCTGTAGCCCGTACCTCGGGAGGATAAAATTGGACGGTACAGGCGTTGGCCAATATTTGCGTGCCGATGGTGCAAGCTCCCGCAATGGCGATGAGGAAATAAAGCACTGGTAATGGGGCTTTAAGGGCGAGCAGGCTGAGGGCCAAGGCCCCGCAACTGAAGTAGGCGAACAAGACTTTAGCAATGCCTATTCGATCACCCAGCCACCCACCGGCTACTGCGCCGATAATCGCACCCACGTTCAGCACCACCAAAAACGCCAAACTGGAGTTCAAGCCGTATCCCGCAGCAGTCATGAGTTTTGGTAACCAGGAGCTCAATGCATAGACCATAAGCAAGCAACAGAAAAACGCCAGCCACAACATAAAGGTGCTTAATTTACGTCCGTCCCGGAACAACTTAGCAATTGATACGCTAGTGCCTTTTGCGACTGCATGGCTCAACTGATCGCTTTCGCTGGGCACATAACTTGGTGCGACTTGCTTCAGCAACGCTTGTGCCTTTACGGTCTGGCTAGTGCGTAGAAGGAAATCCATCGATTCAGGCAACTGCCGTATCAAAAATGGCAATGCCAGCAGTGGAATCAACGCCACATAGAACACGGCTTGCCACCCCCACTGAGGAATCAGCACCATGCCCAGTCCGGCAGACAACATTCCGCCTAATGAGTAGCCACTGAACATAAGGGCGACCAAGGTGCTGCGCGATTTCCTGGGTGCGTACTCGTTCATCAACGCGACAACATTTGGCATTACCCCGCCGATCCCTAGACCTGCGATAAAACGACATAACGCAAAAGCCTCCGGGCTTTGCGCCATGCCATTGAGAGCCGTAACACTGCTGAAAAGCGTCACGCAGATCATGATGGTTTTACGCCGGCCAATCCGGTCAGACAATGACCCAAAAAACAGCGCACCCAACATCATGCCGACCAGTGCACAACTACCGAGTGCCCCGGCCTGTATCGAGCTCAACCCCCACTCGGCCATCAGTGACGGCAGCACGACGCCGTAGATAACCAGATCGTAGCCGTCAAAGATGATAATCAGCGCGCACCAGAACAGTACGCGCGCATGGAAGGTGTTGAAGCGTGCCCCGTCAAGCAGGGCTGTTACATCGATCGTACGCATGGCATCGCTCTTTTTGTCATTGTTATAGAGCCGGAGCTTCAAACGCCACCGGGCTTGCGCGGTGCCCGATTAGCTGATTCACCTGCGCGTTGCGCTTGAGTGACACCAGCTATTCAGGATTAGGCATGCACAGATCATGGCCAACGCGTCGAAGGTGATAAATGCAGTGATTCGAATACCCACTATTTCGAGCGTGAATAAGTTTCAGAGAGGAGCTAAAGCGAGGCACTCACAGGGAACGCGATACTGAAGCAATTCATAAGCTTGCGGCTCTTGTTGTGGCCATTTCAGAGCGACGCAGACCCCAGTCTCACGCCTGTGACGATGACATGATCAGATCGATTTTCGCCTAGTTCTGTTTGTCGACCTCCCTTGCGTATCGTTTCAGTGTGATGTTTGAGAAATAAATTTCCCTATGCTTGCTTTGCTTAACCCCGAAGATTTTTCCGAACTGGGCCTTCGCGTTCGTTCCGCCACCCGCTATCAGCGTGATGGTCGTCCAGGCTGGGGCAAATTGCTGGCAGCGAAAGAGTCAATGCGAGAAGAAATTCTACGATAGACCGGTTTCTTTCGCCCTGCGGCCACCGATTAGTGTCAGCGTTTTGAGACGCTGCGACTGGAAGGCTTGCTCGGCAAGCCTGGCCGTAGGCACAAATTTCCTATACTGCAGACACGATCCGCTGCGGGCTTGAACAGGTCACTCAACCTCATATCGGCGAGCCCCGCTGGAGCAGCCGAAGCATAGCTCTTGCCGTCGGGAATCAGATGTTCTCTGATTAATACCCGCCCTACGGGCAGCAAATTTGTAAATTTCATGCCCCCTCCGTTTGGGCCGAGCGGTAGGGCGCCAAGGATGTTGCCTGAGTTCGCGGGTACAGACTGTCTTGCAGTGTCATGGATACAACTCTTGCATCAGAGAGTGCAGCGTCCGTTTGATTAAGGTATCGAGATCAGTCCAAGCCAATCCGAGTGCTGTCTGATGAGGCCCCAACTCTAGAGGTCTGGCGATGACATTGGGAGGCAATGCTCTGGCTGCTTCTGCAGGAACGACGCCGAACCCCAACCCCGCCGAAACCAATGCCAGCATCGTCGTGTACTCGCCAAGTTCGGCAGCAATGTTTAGCTTCGTATCGAAACCTGCGAGTGCTGCGATCAGTTCGTCATGCATATCCGGCGCAAATCGTCGCGCAAGCAGGTAGCACGGGATCGAGACCAACTGTGAAGGGAGCAGCACTTGCTGCTTGGCTAGTACGTGATCGCTTGGCATGGCCACTACGAAGGACTCTCGCAAGATGATGCGCGTCTGGAGGTCGGGGGCTGCGATCGGCAGACGTACAAGGCCAAAGTCCAGGTGACCTTCCCGCAGAAGCCTCACCTGTTCGAGCGAGGGCATGTCCTTCAATTCCAGCTCAATTCGGGGGAAGCGCTGGTGGAGTGAACGAATCAGCGTCGGGAGTATGCCGGGGAGCACAGACGACACAAATGCAACTCGCAGACGCCCGACCTCTCCTCGACCTGATGCCCGCGCGATATCCAGAGCTCGGCTGGACTGATGCAAGGTTGCGCGAGCTTCCGGGAGAAAGATCCGACCGGTTTCGCTCAATGCCACCGAATGCCGGTCACGATCAAACAGCCGAGCGCCGACCTCCTCTTCCAATGCCTTGATTTGCATGCTCAGCGCTGGCTGCACGATCGATAACCGCTGCGCGGCTCGGCCGAAATGCAGCTCTTCCGACAGCACGATAAAGGCCCGCAAAAGTTTGAGCTCCATGTTACGCATCTCCTTATCAGCATCCGTGATCACCAGATCATGAAGGACAATTAGACGCCGCGTCGATACCGCGTTGAACTGCCAGGCATCCTGATTACATGGCCTGTGGCGCAATCTGTAATGATTAATGCACTTGATAAGTTTTATCTGAATGGACAGTTAGCACTGGTCACCGGCTCGTGCAAAGGGATCGGTCTGGCGCTTGCCGAAGCCCTGCTCTCTGCCGGAGCAATTGTTGTACTGAATGGCCGACACACCGAGCCACTGCAACGAAAATGTGAAGAGCTACGTGAGGCAGGCCTGAGCGTCGACTACTCATTATTCGATGTTACTAATCGCGCTGAAATCGCCAGCGCCATTGCCGCGCTGGAAGCGCGTCTGGGCGGCATCGATATTCTGGTCAACAACGCCGGCATTCAACATCGAGCGCCACTCGAAGAGTTCGACCCAGGGCATTGGGACGCTCTCATGCGCACCAACCTGGATGGCGTATTCAATGTCACCCAGTCTGTGGTGCGCGGAATGATTGAGCGCCGTCGCGGCAAGATCATCAACATCTGCTCTGTTCAAAGCGAGCTTGCCCGCCCTTCCATTGCGCCTTATGCAGCCACAAAAGGCGCGATCCGAATGCTCACCCGTGGCATGTGCGCCGATTGGGCGCGATACGGGATTCAGATCAATGGCCTGGCGCCCGGCTACTTCCGAACCGAACTCAATCGCGATCTGGTCAATGACCCACAGTTCTCGAACTGGCTTTGCGAGCGCACCCCGGCCGGACGCTGGGGCGAGGTGGAGGAGCTGTCCGGCGCCCTCCTCCTGCTGGCCTCTAACGCCTCTGATTTCATCAACGGGCAGGTGCTTTACGTCGACGGTGGCCTGACCAGCGTCGTGTAACCCTGTTCCTCCCATGCTCGACGTGATCAATAAAGGAAAAACAGCATGCCTCGATCCATCCCGACCCTCTGCGGTTCGATCATGGCTGAGCCTTTTTCGCTCGGCGAAAAGATTCATAACGCTGCCTATGACCATCTCGGTCTGGAGTACCGCTTCGTCTGTTTCGGCGTGGAAGACCCAGCGGCTGCCGTACAGGCCATTCGCACACTCGGTGTGCGGGGCATGAACGTGTCGATGCCTTACAAAACGGCTGTCATGGAGCACCTGGACGAGATCGATGAAGCCGCCCAGGTGATTGGCGCGGTCAATACCATCAATAACGTCGACGGTGTTCTGACGGGCTACAACACCGACTACCTCGGCTCGCTAGCAGCGCTTCGTGAAGTGATCGATCCAACCGACCGACGTGTAGCCGTGATCGGCGCCGGCGGTGCGGCACGGGCAGTGGTGTATGGCTGCCTGCAGACTGGTGCGCATGTCACGGTATTCAACCGTAGTGCTGCGCGAGGCCGAGACCTTGCCCAGTCGCTAGGCATTCAATACGGCGGCGGCATCGAAGATTTTCTTGCCAGTGAGTTCGACATTGTTATCAACGCCACCTCCGTCGGTTTTCGGCAGCCCACCGTCAATCCACTAGAGGGGCGCCTGGCCAGTCATCTTGTGGTGATGGACGTCGCCTTCATCCCCGCGCAGACCGCATTGATAGGCCAGGCACGGCAACTGGGCTGTGTCACGGTGTCCGGCACACGGATGCTGGTGCACCAGGCTCGCAAACAGATTGAGCTCTACACCGGCCACTATGAGGCACCGTTGGAGGTCATGGAGCACGCGATGCTTCAGGAAATCGAACGTCTGCAACTCTGAACCTGAAGCTTTGCATTTACTCCCCCAGAGGACAGGTCATGAAAACAACAATAAGCACCATTCCGAGTGAAACCGAAAGCCCCGCGAGTAGTACCACAACCGGTACCGCGCCCGAGACCGAAGTGCAGACCAGCGACCTGCGTCGCGCAGCTTGGGCGTGTTCATTGGGTAGCGCCTTGGAGTACTACGATTTCGCGCTCTACACACTGGCGTCCGCGTTGATATTTGGCCCTCTGTTTTTTCCGGAGCAGACACCGGAGATGCGTTTGATTGCCAGCTTCGGCAGCTACTTTTTGGGCTTCGCAGTACGTCCCGTGGGCGGCATTCTGTTTGGGCAATTGGGTGATCGGATTGGCCGGCGGTATGTACTGACCGCTACCGTTCTACTGATGGGGATTTCCAGTGCCCTGATTGGTGCTTTGCCGACCTTCGAGACTGCGGGATACCTGGCCCCCTTGTTATTGGTGGTTCTACGTTTACTGCAAGGATTGGGTGCGGGCGCCGAGCAAGCTGGCGCGGCGGTCATGATGACCGAGTACGCGCCGCGCGGGCAGCGGGGGTTTTATGCTGCCCTACCCTTCCTGGGTATTCAGATCGGGACATTACTGGCGGCAGTGATCTACCTGATGCTCGCCAATGATCCAGCGCACGTCACTGAGACCTGGCTCTGGCGCGTACCCTTCCTGCTCAGTGTGATCATTATCGGCGTAGGCCTATACATGCGGCTGCGACTCAAAGAGTCGCCCACTTTTGAACGCATGAAAGCCAATCGAAACGAAAACACCAGCCCGTTACGTACCGTGCTGACTACTTCACGCCGCCCCTTGCTGTTGGGTATCGGACTACGTCTGGCGGAGAATGGCGGATCATCGATTTATCAGGCCCTCGCCGTGAGCTACATGGTGGGTGTCATCGGTCTGCAGGGCCCGATTGGTGTACTGACATTGATATGCGCAGCCACGGTTGGCGCTTGTACGGTACCCATTGCGGGCAAACTCAGTGATCGCTTCGGTCGCGTTCGAGTGTACCGCGCCTTCGCCCTCCTTCAGCTTGTTCTCGCCTTTCCTGTCTGGTGGGTGCTGAGTCAAGGCGATGCTGTATCCAGCATGATCGCCATCGCCCTGGCTCTGGGAATCGGTACGTGGGGCATGTTCGGTACTCAGGCCGCATTGCTGCCAGAGCTATTCGGCGCGGGACATCGATACATGGGGGTATCGGTTGCGCGAGAAGCGTCATCGGTGATTGCTGGCGGGATTGCGCCAATGGCCGGCGCAATGATCATTGCCTTTGTCGTGGCGTTACGTCCGGAGGATCCTCACGCTGCGGTAGGTGCTTGGCTACCAATTGCAAGTTACCTGACGCTACTGACACTAGCGACTTTGTTCACCACGTTCAAAACTCCAGAGCCTCGTGATCGCGATTTAAACGATCCGAATGATGCTCGTTGAACCTGCCCTCTTTTGTTACCAACCCGAGGCCTATCGATGAATGCACATAGACGACAGATCAGCACAATCACCCTCCCCTCGGCTATCGGCGCCATGGAGGCCGCCGTTGCCGAAGCTGAGCGGTGTGGCCTGCGCATTAGCGTCTGCGTGGTCAATGCGATGGGTCAACAGATCCTTGCCGCACACATGGATGGAGCAACATTGCAATGCAGTGAGATCGCACGCGGGAAAGCTATGACCGCGGTCGGATACGGGCTTTCAACCAGCGCTTGGGAGCATCGTTTGGAAAACCGTTCGGATGCCGTGCGCCAGGGGCTGCCATTACAAGCGGGGCTTGTCCTTTTCGGAGGAGGAGAACCTTTTCTAGATGAGGAGGACATCGTTGGCGCGATTGGAGTGTCGGGGGGGGGGGGGGGG
>NZ_AKJK01000027.1 GCF_000282375.1 Pseudomonas sp. GM50 | reverse complement strand
GGACCGCTTCCGGCTGTCACAGTCTGATGACAGTGCTAAGGTTCGGCCCTAGCTTTTGTATTTTCCAAGGAAGCCTTTATGCCGGACGCTACGTCCCTCAGTGCTGGTTTGATGGTGGTTCACGGCAACCGCCTGGACGAGTTGCGCAGCCTGGTGGTCAGCTGGATGCGACGCTACCCGCTAGCTCCCTTGGAAAATGAAATCGCTCTGGTACAGAGCAACGGCATTGCCCAGTGGCTGAAGCTGGCACTGGCCGAAGACCCCGAAGATGACGACATGGGCGGCTGCGGAATCGCCGCGGCCATCGACGTGCAGTTACCGGGCAGCTTCATGTGGCAGCTTTATCGCATGGTGCTGGGACGTGACGAGATCCCGGTCAAATCCCTTCTCGATAAAGCTCCGCTGACCTGGCGTCTGATGCGTCTGTTGCCACAGTTGATCAACCAACCGCACTTCGAACCTCTGCAGCGCTTTCTTACCCATGACACCGACTTACGTAAACGCTATCAATTGGCAGAGCGACTGGCGGATCTGTTTGACCAATACCAGGTCTACCGTGCCGACTGGCTCGAAGACTGGGCGGAAGGTCGTCATCAGTTACGAAATGGCAGAGGCGAAGCCAAAGCCCTGACCCCGGCCAACTGCTGGCAGGCGGAGCTGTGGCGTGCGCTGTTGCTGGATGTCGGTGAACAAGGCATGGCGCAAAGCCGCGCAGGCGTGCACCAACGTTTTATCGAGCGCATCAATAGTCTTGACGTAGCACCCAGCGGATTGCCGTCACGGGTGATCGTTTTCGGGATTTCTTCACTGCCTGCTCAAGCCTTGGAAGCGCTTGCCGGGCTTGCTCGATTCAGCCAGGTCTTGCTGTGCGTACACAACCCATGTCGTCACCATTGGGCGGACATCGTCGCTGATAAAGATCTGTTGCGACATCAATACAAGCGCCAGGCTCGCAAGAGCGGCATGCCGGTTGTGCTCGACTCGCAAACGCTCCATCAGCATGCCCATCCGCTACTGGCAGCGTGGGGCAAGCAGGGGCGGGACTACATTAATCTGCTCGACAGCTACGACGATCCTAATAGCTATCGCTCGGCATTTCGCGACGGGCGTATCGATCTTTTCAGCGAAAGCCAGCCACAGAACATGCTCAATCAGTTGCAGGACGACATCCTGGAGTTGCGTCCCCTGAACGAGACTCGCGAGCGTTGGCCTGCTGTCGATCTGAAAAAGGACGAATCGATCCGTTTTCACATCGCCCATAGCGCTCAACGCGAAGTGGAGATACTCCATGATCAGTTGCTCGCACGATTCAGTGCTGACCCAGACCTAAGGCCTCGCGACGTAATCGTGATGGTCCCGGACATCGACAGTTATGCTCCGCACATCCGTGCAGTCTTTGGTCAGCTTGATCGCTTTGATCCGCGCTTCATCCCTTTCACGCTCGCCGATCAAGGCCAGCGCGGCCGGGATCCGCTATTGATCGCTGTCGAGCATTTGCTCAAGCTGCCCGATAGTCGCTTCCCCGTCAGCGAAATCCTCGATCTGTTGGACGTTCCGGCATTACGCGCTCGGTTTGGCGTAGAGGAACGTGACCTGCCGACCTTGCATCGCTGGATTGAAGGAGCAGGTATCCGCTGGGGGATGAACGCCGAGCAGCGCGCGGGACTTGGCCTGCCTGAAGAACTGGAGCAAAACAGTTGGCGTTTCGGTTTGCGACGGATGCTGCTGGGTTATGCCGTGGGCAGCGCCAGTGCCTGCGAGGGGATCGAACCTTACGACGAGATTGGCGGCCTGGATGCCGCACTCATAGGTCCTTTGGTTGCACTGCTGGATGCGCTGGAAATTGCCCACCAGGAACTCACTCAACCTGCAGCGCCCAAACAATGGGGCACGCGGTTGCAAGCGTTGGTGCAGTTATTCTTCCTGGCCAGCAACGAGCATGACGACTATTTGTTGGCCCGACTCGAAGAGCTGCGAGAGACCTGGCTCGATATCTGCGAGTCCGTAGGTTTGCAGGACGAGTTACCGCTGACCGTAGTCCGGGAAGCCTGGCTGGCGGGTCTCGACCAAGGTCGCCTGTCTCAGCGTTTTCTCGCCGGTGCCGTTAACTTCTGTACTTTGATGCCCATGCGAGCTATCCCCTTCAAACTGGTCTGCCTGCTTGGCATGAATGACGGCGATTACCCTCGCGCGCAGCCGCCGCTGGATTTCGACCTGATGGGCAGTGACTACCGCCCCGGTGATCGTTCCCGACGCGAAGATGATCGCTATCTGTTGCTGGAAGCATTGTTGTCGGCACGCGACCAACTCTACATCAGCTGGGTCGGCCGCAGTATTCGGGACAACAGCGAGCGCCCTGCTTCGGTGTTGATAGGGCAGTTGCGTGACCATCTCGGCAGCGGCTGGCGACTGCACGATGACAATGATGAGCTGCTTGAGTCCATGACTCAGGAACATCCGCTGCAACCTTTCAGCCATCGCTACTTTCATGAGGGCGATGATCTATTCAGCTACGCCAGCGAGTGGCAGGTTCTTCATCAAGCCAGTGATCTGGCGACTGATATCGAAGTGCTTGAGCCCTACGTCCAGGACGAACCGCTGAGCCTGGGTCAGCTGCAGGATTTTCTGCGCAACCCTGTACGACATTTCTTCAGTCAGCGGCTCAAAGTGTTCTTCGAGGCTGCCGAAGTGCCTTTGGCAGATGAAGAGCCGTTCGTACTCGATGCGTTGCAACGCTATAGCCTCAGCGACAGCTTGCTCGAAGCGGCGCTGGGGCAACTGGAGCAAACCGATCAGGTACTGGAGGCGCAGGCAAAACGCCTGCAAAACAGCGGGCTCTTGCCCATGGCCGGTTTTGGAGAATGTCTTCAGCGAGAGCTGATCGAGCCGCTGCCGGATCTGCTGCTGCGCTATCAGCAACTTCTGGCTTTATGGCCGACCCCGCTCACCAGCGCGTTGCCGGTGAGTCTGGAACTACAAGGATTGCGTCTGGAGGGCTGGTTCAGTGGCCTGCATCAGCGCGCAGATGGCGGATTGTTGTCGGTTACTACGATTCCCAACAGTATCGGTTCGATCAAGGCCCGAAAATGGCATCGCCTGACGCGACCTTGGATCAATCACCTGGTTGCCTGTGCCAGCGGCATGCCGATGACAACCGCGTTGGTGGCCAGCGACGACAGTTTGCTGCTCGGTCCGATGGAGGAGGCGGCAGCATCCCGGGCTCTGGGCGATCTGTTGTTGGCCTGGCAAACGGGCATGCGCCAGCCGCTGCCGATAGCAGTAAAAACCGCCTTCGCCTGGCTCGCTCAAACCGACCCGGCCAAAGCTGACGCCGCTGCCCGCAAGGCCTATGAAGGCGACGGCCAGACCACTGACGGCGAGCGCCGCGAAAGCCCGGCACTCGCTCGGCAATTCGCCGACTACGATGCTCTGATTGCCGATGAAACCTTCCCCGATTGGTGCAACGCTTTGTATCGGCCTCTGCTTGAAGCCCCTTGGCGTTCATTGACCAGCGAGGAGGCGCGCTCATGACCGCGAAAACACCGCTGGCCCTGGCATTCCCCCTGCGTGGCAGCCAACTGATCGAAGCCAGCGCCGGGACCGGCAAGACCTTCACCATTTCTGCACTGTACTTGCGTCTGGTCCTTGGCCACGGCGGCGAATCAAGTGGTTTTGGCCGTGAATTGCTGCCGCCGCAAATCCTCGTGGTGACCTTCACCGATGCCGCGACCAAAGAGCTGCGCGAACGTATTCGCACACGGCTGGCTGAAGCCGCACGGTTTTTCCGCGATGAGACACCGGCTCCGGATGGCCTCATCGCCGAGTTGCGCGACCAGTACCTCCCCGACCAGTGGTCCGGCTGCGCAAACCGCCTGGATATCGCCGCCCAGTGGATGGACGAAGCAGCCGTTTCGACCATCCACAGCTGGTGCCAGCGCATGTTGCGCGAACATGCGTTCGACAGTGGCAGCCTGTTCACCCAGACCCTGGAAACCGATCACAGCGATTTGCTCGGCGAAGTCCTGCGCGACTACTGGCGACTGTTCTGCTATCCGATGCAAGGTGATGCGTTGAACTGGGTTCGCGGCAATTGGGGTGGCCCTGCGGCGTTGCTGCCGCGAGTGCGTGGCTTGTTCGCCAGCGAACGTGACAGTGTTGAAGGTAAAGAGCCTGCCGAGTTGATTGCCGAGTGCCTGCAGGAACGACGGGCCGCTTTGCTCGAACTCAAGATGCCCTGGCGCCAATGGGCGGATGAGTTGCTTGCTATCTGTCACCAAGGCGTCGCAAGCAAGAGCGTCGATGGCCGCAAGATGCAGCCGCGCTACTTCGAACCCTGGTTCGAAAAGCTCCGGGCCTGGGCCGAGGATGAATCTGTCGAGCAGCTGGACATTGGCACCGGCTTTACTCGTCTGACTCCCGATGGCATGGCTGAAGCCTGGAAGGGTGAAGTCCCCCGTCATCCCGGTCTGGATGCGATGGCCGGTCTCAAGACCAGTCTCGATGGTTTGCCGACCCCCGATGCCGCTGTGCTGCAACACGCCGCTCACTGGGTCGGTGCGCGGTTCGAGGAAGAAAAGCGTCGCCGCGCGGAAATGGGCTTCGATGACATGCTGCTGCGTCTCGATGCGGCTTTGCAGTCCGAAGGCGGTGAGCGCCTGGCAACACTGATCCGCGAGCAGTTCCCGGTTGCGTTGATCGACGAATTCCAGGACACCGACCCGGTGCAGTATCGAATCTTCGAGAGCATTTATCGCATCGAAGACAACAATCCTGAAACCGGTCTGTTTCTGATCGGCGACCCGAAACAGGCGATCTATGCCTTCCGCGGGGCCGACATCTATACCTACCTGCGCGCTCGCCAGGCCACCACTGGCCGCCTGCATACCCTGGGCACCAACTTCCGTTCCAGTCATGGCATGGTCAGTGCGGTGAACCATGTGTTCGAACGCGCCGAATCTCGTGAACAGGGGCGCGGAGCATTCCTGTTTCGTGAGAAGAATGGCGAGAACCCGGTACCGTTTTTACCCGTAGAATCCCAGGGGCGCAAAGAAGTCTTGCGGATTGAAGGCCAGGATGTACCGGCGCTGAACATCTGGCACCTGTCCGCCGATCAGCCACTGTCTGGCGCGGTGTATCGACAACAATTGGCCGCCGCCTGCGCCAGTGAAATCACCGCGCTGCTCAATGGTGGCCAGCAAGACCGTACGGGCTTCATCCAGGACGGTAAGGACTTCAAAGGTTTACTGCCATCGGATATCGCAATTTTGGTGCGCGACGGCAAAGAGGCCCAGGCCGTGCGTGGCGAACTTTCGGCCCGCGGCGTGCGCAGTGTTTACCTGTCAGACAAGGACTCCGTGTTCGCCGCGCAGGAAGCCCATGACCTGCTGACCTGGCTCAAGGCGTGTGCCGAGCCGGATGTCGAGCGTCCCCTCCGTGCTGCGCTGGCCTGCATCACGCTGAACCTTTCGCTGGCTGAACTGGAACGGCTGAATCAGGACGAACTGGCTTGGGAAACACGGGTCATGCAGTTCCGCGGTTATCGAGAGCTCTGGCGCAAGCAGGGCGTGCTGCCAATGCTGCGACGTTTGCTGCACGACTTCCAACTTCCCCAGGCGTTGATCGCGCGCAACGATGGTGAGCGGGTGCTGACCAACCTGCTGCACCTGTCCGAGTTGCTACAGCAGGCCGCCGCCGAGCTTGATGGCGAGCAAGCCTTGATCCGTCACTTGTCCGAGCATCTGGCATTGTCCGGTCAGGCTGGCGAAGAACAGATCCTGCGCCTGGAAAGCGACGAGCAACTGGTCAAGGTTGTGACCATCCATAAATCCAAAGGGCTTGAATATCCGTTGGTGTTTCTGCCGTTCATTTGCTCGGCAAAACCGGTGGACGGCAGCCGTTTGCCATTGCATTACCACGACGCGACGGGCAAGGCTCAGGTGAGCTTGAAGCCGACGCCCGAGTTGATCGCCCAGGCTGATGATGAGCGCTTGGCCGAGGATCTTCGGCTGCTCTATGTCGCCCTGACCCGGGCACAACATGCTTGCTGGCTCGGTGTGACTGACCTCAAGCGCGGCAATAACAACGGTTCGACGTTGCACCTTTCAGCGTTGGGTTATCTGCTGGGCGGTGGTGCGTCATTGGCCGAGTCGGCAGGGTTGCGGCGTTGGCTGGAAGACCTGCAGCAGGACTGCCCGGCGCTGAACTACGGTGAACTGCCTGAATCGAGCGTCGAGCATTACCATCCGCCGCGCAATGAAGCGACCTTGCTTGCGCCGCTGATACCCAAGCGCAAGGCCAGCGAAAACTGGTGGATTGCCTCCTACAGCGCCTTGCGCATTGGCGACAGTCTGAGCGTGGGCAGTGACGAAGCGCCGGAGAGCCCGCAAGCACAAAAGCTTTTTGACGACGAACGTCTTGATCCGCAAGCGCCGCGAGAAGTGATTGCTGGCGGCGCTGATATCCATCGATTCCCTCGCGGGCCAAACCCCGGCACCTTTCTCCATGGATTGCTCGAGTGGGCCGGTGACGAAGGTTTTGCCGCTGCACCACAAACTGTGGAAGACGCCATCGCCCGCCGTTGCAATCGCCGTGGCTGGGAAGGCTGGATCACGACGTTGAGTGACTGGCTACAGCACTTGCTCAAATCCCCGCTGCACATCGGCGGCGGGCAGGCACCGGTGGTGTTCGGGCAACTGACCCAGTACCGGGTCGAGATGGAATTCTGGTTCGCCAGTCACAAAGTCGATGTCCTCAAACTCGATGAACTGGTGCGCCAATACACCCACAACGGCGTGGCCAGGGTGGCTGCCGAACCGGTGCTGCTCAATGGCATGTTCAAAGGCTTCGTCGACCTGACGTTCGAGCACGACGGTCGTTACTACGTCGCCGACTACAAATCCAATTGGCTGGGCGTCGATGACGCGGCCTATACCGTGCCGGCCATGGAGCAGTCGATTCTGGATAACCGTTACGACCTGCAATATGTGTTGTACCTGCTCGCCTTGCATCGCCAGCTCAAGGCGCGGCTGGTCGATTACGATTACGACCGGCATGTCGGTGGGGCGTTGTACCTGTTCCTTCGCGGTACTCGCGCGGCCAGCCAAGGCGTGTATTTCGCCCGTCCGCCACGGGAGCTGATCGAGCGTCTGGACCGGTTGTTCCAGGGCAAGCCAGAGCCCAAGGCCGAACCCGCCTGGGAACAGGGAGTACTGCTATGACTCGCACCTTCGCCGATTTGCTGCCCACGCCGTTGGCGGCCGAAAGTCTGGCGGACCTGGCCCCGCTGAGTCGCGCAGATGACTTGTTGCTGTTGCTCACGCGCTGGGTCGAGCGCGGTTGGCTGCGGGCGCTGGACAAGGCCTTCGTGGCCTTTCTCCACGAACTCGCCCCCGACGATGATCCGCTGGTGCTGCTGGCCGCCGCGTTGACCAGTCACCAGTTGGGCCACGGCCATGTTTGCCTGGATCTGTTCGAGACGCTGAAAGAGCCGGACTTCGCTCTGTCGCTGCCGCCGGAAGGTGATCTGCAAAGTGGCGCGATGTTGCTGCCGTCGCAATTGCTTGAGGCGCTGGAGGGGGCTCATTGGTGCAAGGTCCTGGCGTCCAGCCGTCTGGTGGCTCTGGCCGTCGACGGGCGTGAAGCCGCGCAGCACCGGCCGTTGGTGCTGTCGGGTAAACGGCTATACCTGCGCCGCTACTGGGCTTACGAGCGGCGGATCGACAACGCCCTGCGTCAGCGCCTGGCGGCACACGAAACAACACCGAGTGATTTACCTCAACGCCTGACTGGCCTGTTTGGTCCAGCCAGGTCTGATGAAATGATCGACTGGCAGAAGCTCGCTTGCGCCCTGGCTACCCGCAGCGCATTCAGCATCGTCACCGGCGGCCCGGGGACCGGCAAGACCACTACGGTCGTGCGCTTGCTCGCATTGCTACAAGCGCCCGCGGTGGAAGCCGGCAAACCGTTGCGCATTCGTCTCGCGGCACCCACTGGCAAGGCTGCCGCACGATTGACCGAGTCCATCAGCCAGCAGGTTCAAACCCTGGAAGTTGCTGAAACAGTGCGGGAGAAGATCCCGTCGGATGTGACCACCGTGCACCGTTTGCTCGGCAGTCGTCCCGGCACCCGGCATTTCCGGCACCACGCCGGCAATCGCTTGCCACTGGATGTATTGGTGGTGGACGAAGCCTCGATGATCGACCTGGAAATGATGGCCAATCTGCTCGACGCATTGCCGGCCCACGCCCGTCTGGTGCTGCTCGGTGACAAGGACCAACTGGCATCGGTAGAGGCCGGTGCCGTCCTGGGCGATCTGTGCCGCGATGCAGAAGCCGGTTGGTACAGCCCGCAGACCCGCCAGTGGCTTTTGG
>NZ_AKJK01000026.1 GCF_000282375.1 Pseudomonas sp. GM50 | reverse complement strand
GCCTCGCTCCTACAGGTTCAGGGACAGCCCTCCAACCGCAGGCAACGGCACGCACTATACTTAATGTGTGTCCGTGTCTGCGTGGGGACGGACAGCGCATCTGATTACGTCAGAGAGGGTTGCGCCATGAAACTTCATTCCTTTCAACATTATTCTCATGGTCTGGAAACGGTCGTTCACGACACTTGGACTACCGCCCGGGTGAAGTCGGCCCTGGCATTGGCCGAAACCACCCTTGGCCTGAATGTCCATGTCAAAACCCATGCGGGCACGGTGGCATTGAGCGGTCGCGTCAACACCCACAGGCAGTGTGAGCAGGCTGTTGCTCTGGCCCGTTCGGTGCCTGGTGTCGTCAATATCGATGCCAGCGAATTGCTCACTCACGTGTTCACCCCAGGACATTCTCCAGAAGCACCGAATGCCGAAGAGACCACTGAGCGTCGGCCACCCTCGTCAGACGACAAATGACCGGGGCGATCTTGCGAGTGTCATGCCTGCTTCGCAGCCATGGACGGGCGTAGTCGCGCGCCAGCCCATTTTGTAACGTTGCGCCAAGCCTTCAGGCGGCTTCGACCGCTTGGCCATAAACGGCACAGGTATCCGGATGCTCGGCCAGCGATACGAAGTTGCGACGGCTGGCATCCAGCGCATCGACGGAGCCGGTCTCGATGTCATAAACCCAACCATGCAGGTTCAGCAGGCCTTTTTCCTGGGCCAGGCGCACGCTCGGGTGAGTCTGGATGTTCGCCAGTTGGGCGATGACATTTTCCCGGACCATCGAACTCACCTTGGCTGCGTCGCTGGCGTGAGGGCGGGAGTCATTGATGACCTTGGCCGACTCGGCGTGTTGCAACCAGCCGCTGACGGCGGGCAGGTGATCCATGCATGTGCACTGGGCGATGGCGGTCATGGCGCCACAATCCGAATGCCCGCAGATCACGATGTCCGTCACGCCCAATACCGCGACGGCATATTCGACCGTGGCCGACACGCCGCCGGGGTGCGGACTGTAAGAGGGCACGATGTTGCCGGCATTGCGCACCACGAACAGTTCGCCGGGTTCTTGCTGGGTCAACAATTCCGGCACTACGCGGCTATCGGAACAGGTGATGAACAACGTGCCGGGATGCTGGGTGGTGGCCAGGTGTTTGAACAGATCGGTACGTTGCGGGAAGGCTTCGTTCTGGAACTTCAATAAACCTTCGATGAGCGCTTTCATGGCGGACTTCCTTGCATGAGTGAGGGGGTTAAGACGCACAAACCTGTAGGAGCGAGGCTTGCCCGCGAAGAACGATGACGCGTAATACCTGAAAAACCGCAGTGCATTCTTCGCGGGCAAGCCTCGCTCCTACAGGTTGTCTTAGAACGGACGCAATGGCAGGAACTTGCCGTCCAGGGTAATCACTGCGCGAGAACCACCTTCCGGGTCTTCAACTTTCTTCATGTCCAGCTTGAAGTTGATCGCGCTGATGATGCCGTCGCCGAATTGCTCGTGAACCAGGGCTTTGAGCGTGGTGCCGTAGATCTGGATCATTTCGTAGAAGCGGTAGATGGTTGGGTCGGTCGGGACACCTGAGAGGCTGCCGCGCAGCGGAATGATCTGCAGGCGAGCCACGGCGTCGGCGTCTAGTTCGAGTTTCTCGCCAATCACCTTGGCGGCGGCTTTCGGCAGCGGATGCTGGCCGAGCAGGGCGGCGGTGACGTAGGCCAAGCCCAGGCCGGTGCCGTCGGTCAGATCTTGCCAGGACAGATGCTTGCGTGCCTTGGCATCGAGGATTGAAGTGGTCAGGGCCAGACTCGGGTCCTGGTAAGCGTGGGACTGTTGCATGGTGTGACTCCTATCGGTTGTGGCTGGAAAGTGGAGCCATCTTCGGTCGATTGATTCATAGCGTCCAAGACCGATATACAATGCCTGGCATAAGTCCTGCCTATAGATGGTGTGCCCCATGCTGCTCCGACATTTGCGCTACTTGCTGGCAGTCGCCGACCACGGCGGCTTCACCCGCGCCGCCGAGGCGTTGCATGTCTCCCAACCGACGCTGTCCCAGCAGATCCGGCAGCTGGAGGAAACCCTCGGCGTCAGCCTGTTCGACCGCACCTCGCGCACGGTCAAGCCGACCGATGCGGGGCTGGCCTATATCGAAAGTGCCCGTCGGGTACTGGTGGAACTTGAAGCGGGGAAACGTGCGCTGCACGACGTGAAGGACTTGTCTCGCGGCACTTTGCGACTGGCCATGACGCCAACGTTCATGGCGTATCTGGTGGGGCCGCTGGTGCGCGACTACGTGGCGAAGTTTGCGAACATCCATCTGCAGATTTTCGAGTTGTCGATGGATGACATCGAGGCCGGGTTGCTCGATGACTCGTTGGACATTGCCATTGCCTTTACCCCGGTGAGGAGCCCCGATATCGAGTGCCTGCCGGCATTTGTCGAGACCTTGGGCGTGATGGTCGGGCGCAGTCATCCGTTGTACGAGCGCCAGAACCCGCTATCGCCAAAGGAGGTGGCGCAACTGGAGTTCGCGTTGCTGACGCCGGACTTCATCACCCGATCCACCATCGACGAGTATTTTCGACAACAGAACATCACGCCCAAGGTGGCGATCGAGGTGAACTCGGTGAGTACGCTGCTGGAGGTCATTCGTCACGCGCCGATGGCCACCATCCTCCCGGAGCCTATCGCCACTGCGGAACGGGCATTGCGCAAAATTCCGCTGCAGGGGGAGGCGCCCAACCGAGGGGCCGCGCTGCTTCGGCGCAAAAACAACTATCACAGTGCGGCGTCGATGGCCTTTATGGACCTGGTGTTGGGCGTGGCTGCGGTCGAGTCGGCGAAATCAGTCATCCACTGATTGGCACAGCCCGTTGGGAGCCTTGCCGGTGGAGGTCACGGTCACTGAGTCGTCATCGGCGAGGATGATCGAGAGCGTGATGCCCGAACCCTTGGCTTCGAAGCGCCGATCGTTGATGGCTTTGGTTTCCGCCTCTTTACTGTTGATCAATACCGGGCCGTCCTGATCCGCATGGACGACGACTTTACCGGGGCAGTCCACATCGAATGAGGGAATGCCAGGGAGGGTGTTCGCGTGGGCAACATTGGCCATTGCCAACATTATGAATGTCAGGATTCTGTTCATCGCAAGCCTCCAGGGATCCAGCAGGGCATACGGTTAACCATAGCTTTATTTGGTGCGCACGAGACAAACGAAAAGGCCCCGCTCGATATTCCGAGCGGGGCCTTCTTTCTTACTGAGAGGGGATATCAATACAACCGATCAATCACCCGAACTTCGTTCTGGTTCTGCATCGATGCCCACGCCTGTTTCAGCGTTTGCAGCACATTACCGATGAAGTCCTTGTCGGCCGCGGCCTTCTTGCCGACATAACCCTGGCCGCGACGGTACATTTTCAGTCGGGCGAGCAGGTTCTGGTTGTTCTGGTCGAACTCTGCTTCGTGGGCATGGGGCGACAGGCAGTCGATATGAACCTGGCCCGATTTGCTGATCCACAGAATATGGCTGTCCTGGCTGTCTTTTTGCGCAGCGAACAAGCGAGCCAGTTCATCGATAGTAGGTTGATTGTTCAGATTCATTGTAAGCCCCTTGACCATTTGGTGATCTTTCAAAGTTGATTCGCTAATACAAGTAGCCCATCGGTTAGTTGATCCCTGGCACCGAAACCAGGACGTCAGCGGTCAGCCGTCAATTTGACGGGGGCCCGCGTCTGCTGCATGTAGTCGTGTTGAATAACTGCTACGCAATAGCGTCACAACGAAGAGAAGCGGCGAAAACCTGGAGGCCACTGCCGACGTTTTCAGGGTCGGCCACAAGCTTCATGAGGATTGATCGCCAGCGCTTCTCGTCCTTTGTACTGGACGTTCAGGCCAGGTCAGCTTCTTCAATCTGCCTTGTGGGCAGCGTGTATCCGGGAAAAACAGCTCGGCGGTCAGACGAGCTTGCTCAAACGTGTTGCCTTACTCCCGATCGGGGAGATGTCTGCATCATGCAAGGGCAAATCGGAGGCGTCAACGGTTTTGTAGTGATTATTTTTGTTCACTACATATTGTCGGACAAAGTGGTTTTGGAATTAAAAAGTCAGGTGCGGCTGGCTGTGGCGTCGCTGGAATCGGCCACTCACGCGGACAAACGGCAGGACCGCGTCATCGTTCTTCGCGGGCAAGTCGGATCGCCGCACCGCTCGCTCCTACAGGGGCGGGGTAGGAGTTGCCGCAGGCTGCGATCTTTTAAAGCGGTAAACGGTGCATGGATAACCGTCGATCGGCAGGTGATGCAGGGTGAACTCACCGCCCGTGAGATCAGGCATCACCCTGGCCCAGAACAGCCGCGCAGGCTGGTTGGCATCGATGTGGAAAATCTGCCATTGACCGGGGAACCGGTTCAAGAGGGCAGAGACGACAAACTTCGCGACGCCTTGGCCACGAAAACGTCGACTGACAAAAAAGTAGCCGATGTTGTGCTCCGCGCCGACGATATGGGTTTCGTTATCCACGGTCACGAAACCGGCAAGCTCGCCGTCGACCGTGATCAGAAACGGCCTGGTTGCGGGGTTGCGCCAGTAGTCCAGTTTGGGCTGGATGTTGAAGAAGCCATGATCCCCGAGTTTCAGCGGCAGCCATTCGCTGAAATCGTAGATGTAGAACTGCATCAGGTTTTCGATGGTTTCCAGTTCGTCTCGCTGAGCGGCGTGCAGTTCTATCGAGGGCTGGTTCCTGATTGTCGTCATTGTCGTACCTTTCAGAAAGCAGGGCTGTTGCCTGATGCGTCGCAGAACCTGTAGGAGCGAGGCTTGCCCGCGAAGAACGATAACGCGTAATACCTGAAAAACCGCGGTGAATTCTTCGCGGGCAAGCCACGCTCCTACAGGTTTCGATACGTTGCAAGTGCCCTCAAGCCTTGCCCGTCGGTTTCGCCACACGTTTGGCACCGGTCGAAGGCTTGCGTTTGGCGGGTTTGCGTTTGTTTTTCCACGGTGTGGCGCCACTCCCGGCCGGGCTTGCCGGCCCGCTGATGGTCAGGTTCAGGCCGGCGCAACGTGCTACCTGCTTGCTCATCCACGCAGCCTGTTTGGTAACGAATTCTTCCAGGCTCATTTCACCGCTCTGCACCATGTCCAGGGCCTGTTCCCAGATCGCCGTGGTGCCGGGATCGGCAATCGCGCGCGGCACGGCATCGATCAGGCTGAACGCTGCCGGCGTCGCCGCGAGGGCCTTGCCGTTCTTGATCAGGTAGCCGCGGTCCAGCAGGCCCTGGATGATCGAGGCGCGTGTGGCTTCGGTGCCGATGCCGGTGGTGTCCTTGAGCTTTTGCTTGAGCAGTGGATCTTCCACCAGTTTGGCGACGTTCTTCATCGCCTTGATCAGATCGCCTTCGGTGAACGGCTTGGGTGGCTGGGTCCAGAGGTCCTTGAGCTTCACATCGGCCACCGCGCAGTCACGCCCTTCGGCCAGTGTCGGCAGTGTTTGCGGCGCGGGTGCTTCGCGGCCCTTGGCTGGCGCGAGGGCCTCGGGCAGGGCGCGTTTCCAGCCGGGCTCGACAATCTGTTTGCCCACGGCGCGCAAGGCTTCACCGGCACAGTCGAAGTCGGCCTGGGTCCGGTCGTACTCATGGTTGGGCAGGAACTGCGCCAGGTAACGTGCACGAATCAGCGTGTAGACCGCCCGTTGCTTGCCCACCAGGCGGTCGAGGTTTTTCGCCGCCGCCGTGGGGATGATGCCGTGGTGAGCGCTGACCTTGGCATCGTTCCAGGCCCGTGAGCGGCGCTGGGGCTCCAGGTGATCGTGCAAGGCGTTCAGGGCCGGGTCGGCCTGCCTCAGCGCAGCAAGAATACTTGGGGCTTCGCTGTGCTGACTCAGCGGCAGGTAGCCACAGTCGCTGCGCGGGTAGGTGATGACTTTGTGGGTTTCGTACAGCGCCTGGGCGATGTCGAGGGTTTCCTGGGCGCCGAGCCCGAGCTTTTTCGAGCAGACTTCCTGCAAGGTACCCAGATCGAACGGCAAAGGCGCGACTTCGCGCATGCGTTCGGTGCGCAGTTTGATCACCCGAGCGCTCGCCGCACCGCTAATGGCCGTAGCCGCTTGTTGAGCCAGCGCCTGATTCAGGCAGCGGTCCTGATCGTCGCAAGCGTCGGAGGCCGCACGCCACTGGGCGGTGAACGCGGTGCCGTCATGCAGCAGTTGCACATCGATCGCCCAATAAGCCACGGGGACGAAATCGGCAATGCTGCGGTCGCGATCCACCACCAGGCGCAAGGTTGGCGTCTGCACTCGACCGACCGGCAATACACCCTGATAGCCGGACTGACGCCCCAGCAGGGTGAACAGCCGGCTCATGTTCATCCCGATCAACCAGTCGGCCCGGGAGCGCCCCAGCGCCGAATGATAAAGGCTGAACGTCTCGGCCCCGGGCTTGAGCGCCGCCAGTGCCTTGCGGATCGACGCATCGTCCAGCGCCGACAGCCACAATCGCCGGATCGGCCCGCGATAACGGCAATGCTCCACCAGTTCCCGGGCGATCATCTCGCCCTCACGATCGGCGTCGGTGGCAATCACCAGTTCACTGGCCTCGCCGAGCAAGCGTTTGACCGCCTTGTACTGGCTGGCCGTACGCGGTTTGACGGTCATCTTCCATTTTTCGGGAATGATCGGCAGGTCCGTCAGCACCCAACGCTTGTAACGCGCGTCATAGGCATCCGGCGGTGCGGTTTCCAGCAGATGGCCGATGCACCAGGTCACCGTGACACCCGTTCCCAGCCAGCAGCCGTCACCCCGGCGCTTGGCGCCGAGCACGGCCGCGATGTCTTTGGCCTGGGAAGGTTTTTCACAGAGGTACAGCTGCATAACCACCATCATCGATCAGTGTTCGAGAGGTGCACAGAATGGCGGCTGATGAGCGATGGAGCAATCTTTATCTGTATGGATGTACAGCTTGAGCTGTTGCGGTTGATGACAGCGGTCAATCCACCACAAACAACCGGGCGCCAATGGCGGTGGATGAACGATGCGCTTCGGCATTGTCCGCCACCTGATAGCTCATTCCCGGCGTGAGCACGAAGACTCGACCGTCTTCCAGTTCGGTGTGCAGTTCCCCCTCCAGGCAAAACAGCACATGCCCCTTTGAGCACCAGTGATCGGCCAGATACCCGGGCGTGTATTCGACGATACGCGCGCGAATCGCGCCGAACTGCCGGGTGCGCCACAGGGCGCTGCCGGTCTCGCCCGGGTGTTCGGTGGGTTCGATTTGCGACCAGTCGGTGGTGCCGAAGGGGATGTTGGCAATGTCCATGCTGCTCTCCAAGTGTGGGGCATGCTTTTGTGAGGACCTGCACTGTAGCTCAAGCAAGCTCCGTTCGGCTGTGAAGCAGTCGTGATACCGAAACATGAGGTATACCTGTCGGATCGCGATACAGCGCAGCAGCGACAGAGGATCCCACTCTATGAAAGCCCCCGGACCCGGTAATCCCATCGCCATCAGCCCTCAGCCCGGCTGCGTGGTGGTGAAGTTCCATGGCATTCAAGTGGCGTCGTCCACTCGGGCGCTGGTCATGCATGAGGCCAATTATCCTCCGGTGTACTACATCCCCCGGGAGGACATCGCCGAACAATATTTCGCCCGCACCGACCACACCAGCTATTGCCCGTACAAGGGCGATGCCAGCTATTTCAGCCTGCAAATCCCCGGGCATGAAGGGGCCAATGCGGTATGGAGTTATGAGCACCCGAAGGTTTCAGTCGCGCAGATTGGCGGGTATGTGGCGTTTTATCCTGAAGAAGTGACGTTTGAGGTGCTTGATACCTGATATGCAGAAAACACTGTGGTGAGGGCGCTTTTGTACCGATCACATCGCCAGGCTCACCTCGGTGTACACCACCAACGCAAACGGCACCGTTGGCAGGAAACCGCCGGACCAGCCGTTGCCGATGTGGTAGGGCGAGGACATCGTGGCTATTGCAAATCGCCTGTCGCACACATGACAATGCGAGTCATTATCACTCGCGAATTATTCCATTGTCATGTCTTCCAACGATTTATCCCTACGCAGCGCCGTCAATGATCTGTATTGCGACCATCACGGCTGGCTCAATGGCTGGTTGCGCAAGCGTCTGGGCAATGCCTTCGATGCGGCAGACCTGACGCAGGACACCTTCGTTCGGGTGATCAAGGCACGCAGTGCGCTGGAAATTCGCGAACCGCGACCCTACCTGTCGATGATCGCCAAGGGCTTGCTGATCGATCTGTTCCGTCGGCGCTCGCTGGAGCAGTCCTATCTGGAAGCCTTGACCGCCATGCCCGAATGGCAGCAGCCATCGTTGGAGGAACAGGCGATCCTGTTGCAGGCCTTGATGGAAATCGACCGCCTGCTGCAAGGATTGGGCGCGAAGGTCAAGCAGACGTTCATCCTGTCTCAGTTCGATGGCCTGACCTACCCGCAGATTGCCGAGCGTCTGAATATCAGCACACGCACGGTCAACAACTACATGGCCAAGGCCATGGAGCATTGCTGTTTGATGCAGATTCAGTTGCAACTGGCATGAGCCTTTCTCCCGCTGAGTTGAAGGCAATCAGCATCGCCGCCCAGTGGTACGCCCGACTTCAGTCTGGCGTCGCGACCGATTCGGATCGAGCAGCCTGGAACGACTGGCTGGTCGCTGACCCGTCGCATCGTCAGGCCTGGCAGCGGATGACTGCGGTGGGTGAACAGATGGCGAGCGTGCCAGGCGCCCTGGCTTCGCCTGTTTTGCGGGGCGCTGAACGATCCCGTCGTCAGGTGTTGCGCAGTGTGTTGGTGCTGGGGTCGGCCAGTTCGCTGGGCTGGTTGGGTTGGCGCAGTGAAACATCCCGGAACCTGTTTGCCGATCTGCGCACCGCCGTGGGTGAACGCCGTGAGTTCCGGTTGGCGGATGGCAGCTCATTGCTGCTCAACACCGACACCTCGGTCAACCTGCGTTTCGATGGTCGTCAACGCGTGCTGGAACTGTTGTGGGGCGAGATTCTTGTGACTACCGCTGTCGATCCCGCGCAGCGGCCGTTCAAAGTGGTCACCCGCCATGGCGAGGTGCTGGCCTTGGGTACGCGCTTTATCGTCCGGTCCCAGGAGCAGGGCGGCGAGGTGGCGGTACTCGAGAAGGCAGTAGAGGTCAGTTCGTCTGGCGGTGCATCGAGGGTGCGCCTGGAGGCCGGACAATCCCTGGACTTCAATGGCCGCTCGTTGGGGGCGGTACGGCGCAACGATGCTTCGGTCGGTGCCTGGCAACAGGGCAGCATCCTCGCCATCGACCGTCCATTGGCGGAATTGCTGGCGGACCTTTCGCGCTATCGCACAGGCGTGTTGCGTTGTGATCCGCGCATTGCCCATCTCAAGGTGTCCGGCGCTTTTCCCATCGATAACACAGACCTGGCGCTGGCCGCGCTGGAGAGCGGTTTGTCGCTGCGCATCAGCCGATACAGTCGATATTGGGTCAATGTTTCGGCCGGGGATATGCACTAGCTCAAAAAAATCTCAGTACTTTGCACTTTTCATACGCATCGTTCGGCTTATCCCTCAATGAGTTTTCATCAAGTGTTTTGGGGGAGGGTAAGCATGTCTCGGGTGTACACGCCAGATCGTTTGGCTTTCGCAGTGAAGTTCGGGTTGTTCGCGGCAACGACGATTGGCGTTTGGCCGATTGTGGCGATTGCGGCACCGGTGGAACAACAGAATCTGGTTCAATCCTTCGACATCGCCGGGGGCAGCCTGACTGAAGTCCTCAGCCGTTTCGCCAGCACCGCAGGCGCTGCGATTTCGTTCGATGCGCGGCAAACCGAAGGGTTGAAATCATCCGGGCTCAAAGGTGCATTCGGTGTCAGCGAAGGTTTCGCGCGGATACTTGGCGGTAGCGGTCTGCAAGCCGAGCCCCAGGCCAACGGTACTTACGTGCTGCGGCCGATTCCTGCTGCCGGCTCGGCTCTGGAGTTGGGCGCCACCAACATCAATGGGCAGATGCTGGGCGCGACCACCGAGAACAGCGGCTCGTACACCACGGGGGCAGTGACCATCGGCAAGGGCGAACACTCCCTCAAGGAGACTCCGCAATCGGTCACGGTGATGACCCGCAAGATGCTCGATGACCAGAACCTGAACACCATCGACCAGGTCATGGAAAAGACTCCGGGCATCACCGTTTACGACTCGACCATGGGTGGCAAGTACTTCTATTCGCGCGGTTTCCGCATGTCGGGCCAATATCAGTACGACGGTGTACCGCTGGACATGGGCAACCTCTATGTTCAGGCCGACAGTTTCAGCGGTGACATGGCGTATTACGACCGGGTCGAAGTCTTGCGTGGCGCCGCGGGGATGATGAAAGGCTCGGGCGGCACCGCCGGGGGAGTGAACTTCGTTCGCAAGCGCGGCCAGACCACCCCCCATACCGACATCACGCTGTCCGGCGGCAGCTGGGACAACTATCGCGGACAGGTCGACACCGGCGGCCCGCTGAATGAGTCCGGGACATTACGCGGCCGGGCGGTGATCGCCGAGCAGAGCCGGCATTACTTTATTGACGACGCCAGTCGCAAGGATCAGGTGTATTACGGCGCGCTCGATTTCGATGTGAGCCCCGATACGACCCTTGGTCTGGGCGTTGCCTATGAGGACATTGATGCCAGTCCTTGCTGGGGCGGCCTGCCGCGCTATAGGGATCGTAGCGATTTGAAACTCAGTCGCTCGACCTGCCTCGATCCATCCTGGAATACCTGGCGCAGTAAACGCACCACCCTATTCAGTGATCTGAAACACCAGATCAACGAAGACTGGGCATTGAAGGTCGCAAGCGTTTATACGAAAAACACCCAGGACATCAAATACACGTTCGCCTCCGGATCCGTGACGCCGGGCACCAACACTACCGGCATGCTTGGCAGCCTGTACGACTACGACCAGGTCGATTACGGCCTCGATGCCTACGTGGATGGCAAGTTCGATGCGTTCGGTCAGCAGCATGAGCTGGTGGTGGGTTTCAACGCCAGCCGTTCGAAAAAGGACGACTTCTACTCGGTCGCCTTTCTGCCGCAGCGCCAGAATGTGTTCAACCCCGACAAGCATATTCCCGAGCCGGACGACAGCTACTTCATCGACAACTCATCTCGCGGTGGCCCGGTCAAGACTGTGACCAAACAGAAGGGCGTTTACTCGACCTTGCGTCTGAAACTGGCGGATCCTTTGACCGTTGTCGTCGGCAGTCGGGTGAGTTGGTACACCTCCGATACCGACTCCGAATTTATTAACTCGGGTACCTCTGAACACTCCAGTACCACGGAAACCGGGCAGGTCACTCCGTTTGCCGGTGTGCTGCTGGACCTCAATGAGAATCTGACAGCCTATGCCAGCTATTCGGATATTTTTACGCCGCAAGGCAATTTCCGCTCGGAAGACGGCTCGGCCCTCAAGCCGCTGGTAGGCCAGAGTTATGAACTGGGGATCAAGGGCGCCTGGTTCGACGGTCGCCTGAACAGCGCTTTCAATCTGTTCCGCACGCTTCAGAAAGACCAGGCGCAAACGGACTACAACTCATCCTGTCCTTCATCGGATGGCTACTGCTACGTCAACGCCGGCAAGGTTCGCGCCCAGGGTTTCGAGGCCGAGATCAGTGGTGAAGTCATCGAGCGCCTGCAAGTGCTCGCGGGTTACACCTACACCCAGACCAAAACCCTCGACGACATCGACACCAGCCTCAAGGGAGCAGCGTTCAACAGTTATGTACCTCGGCACCTGTTGCGCATCTGGGGCGACTACGCCCTGAGCGGGTCGCTTGAGCGGTTCACTGTGGGGGCCGGGGTAAACGCACAAAGCGACAACTTCCGGGTTTCACCTGCCAGTGGCGAGAAAATCAGCCAGTCGGGTTATGCGATCTGGAACGGTCGCATCGGCTACCGCATCGATGACACCTGGTCGGTAGCGCTCAACGGCAATAACCTGTTCGACAAACGCTACTACGCCACCATCGGTACCGAGAGCTTCGGTAACTACTACGGGGACCCACGCAATTTTATGGTGTCGGTCAAAGCGAGCTTCTAACGCAGGCGGGTATGAAAACGCCCCGCATTGGCGGGGCGTTTTTTTGCTGTTCGTTACTGTCAGTTGGTATCCAGATCCACGTTCCTGGTCTCACGCAAACAGATCATCCCCACCACCAGGCTCACCCCGGTAATCACCACCGGGTACCACAGCCCGTAGAAAATATCCCCGGTGTACACCACCAAGGCAAACGACACCGTCGGCAGGAAACCACCGAACCAGCCGTTGCCGATGTGGT
>NZ_AKJK01000025.1 GCF_000282375.1 Pseudomonas sp. GM50 | reverse complement strand
GCAGGGCGCCGCCGACATTCTGAAAGCAGTCTATGGCGAGGCAGGGCACGAGTGACTGGCTGGCGCTTGTTGCTGACGCGCCCTGCGGATGAATCGGCGGCGCTAGCCCGTGTGCTGGCCGACGCGGGGGTTTTCAGCAGCAGCTTGCCGCTTTTGGATATCGAGCCGATTCCCGCCTCTGACACAATGCGCGAAGTGATTCAGAACCTGGATAGTTATTGCGCGGTGATTGTGGTCAGCAAGCCGGCCGCCAGAATCGCTGTCGATTTGCTCAACCGGTACTGGCCGCAGCCCCCGGTTCTGAAGTGGTTCAGCGTGGGCGCGGCGACGGCGCAGATCCTCGAGGATAACGGGCTGGATGTGAGCTTCCCGGTCGACGGCGATGACAGCGAAGCCTTGCTTGCGCTTGCACCGTTGCGCGAGGCTGTCGCCGGCCCCGATCCGCGGGTGCTGATCATGCGCGGGGAGGGTGGGCGCGAGCTGCTGGCTGAGCGTTTACGCGAGCTTGGTGCTAGTGTCGAGTATCTGGAGTTGTACCGACGCGGTTTGCCGCAGTACCCGTCGGCAACGCTGCCTGACCGGATCAAAGCGGAACGCTTGAACGGGCTGGTGGTCAGCAGTGGACAGGGTTTTGAGCACCTGCACCGATTGGCCGGCGTTGCCTGGCCGAGCATGGTGCGGTTGCCGTTGTTTGTTCCAAGCCCCAGGGTCGCCGAGCTGGCACGTGCCGCCGGGGCCCAAACAGTTGTGGATTGTCGTGGCGCCAGTGCCGCGGCCTTGCTGGCGGCGTTACGGGAACACCCCGTGCCCGTTTTCTAATGCAAAGGATGGATACGTGAGCGAAACAGCCTTGCCTAAAGATGACGTCCGGCCCGTGCTAGATGCACCGGCTGATGCACCGGTTGAAACTGCGCCACCTGCTGTTGAGCAGCGCCGAGGCAATGGGTTGGCAATCGTCGCGCTGCTGTTGGGCGCTGCCGGTGTTGCCGTGGGTGGTTGGGGAGTCTGGCAGGTGCGTCACCTGCAAGCCAATAACCAGCAACAGTTGAGTCAGGTTCAGGCGCTGAACGATCAGGCCCAGAGCCTGAAGCTCAACGAGCAGCGCCTGACGGCTCGCCTCGAGCAAATGCCGGCCGCCGAGGAGCTCGACGCGCGTAGTCGTCTGGTCACTCAACTCCAAGGCGATCAGCAACGTCTGAATCAACGTCTGGAAACCGTCCTCGGCGCGAGCCGCAAGGACTGGCGTCTGGCCGAAGCCGAGCACTTGCTGCGTCTGGCCAGCCTGCGTCTGTCGGCGTTGCAAGACATCAGCAGTGCCCAGGCCCTAGTGCAGGGCGCCGATGAAATTCTCCGTGAACAAAACGACCCGGGGGCTTTTGCCGCTCGCGAGCAAGTGGCCAAAACCCTGGTAGCCCTGCGCAGTACCGAACAGCCGGATCGCACCGGGTTGTTCCTGCGACTGGGTGCCTTGCGCGATCAGGTGATCAACCTCACCGAGTTGGCGCCTGAGTACAAGGATCGTGGCGAATCCCTGCTGGGCCTGACTGCCGATGGCGACGGTGCCAGTCGCTGGGCGCAATGGTGGGATCAGATATCGCGTTATATCCGCATCGATTTCAACGCCGACAAGAATGTCCGTCCGTTGCTGGCAGGGCAGAGCCTGAGCCAGGTGCGTCTGGCTCTCAGCCTGGCGCTGGAACAGGCGCAATGGGCTGCGCTTAATGGCCAGGCCGCGGTTTACACCCAGGCGCTGGCCGAGGCGCGGGACGTGCTCAAGAGCAACTTCAACCCGGACAACCCTCAGAGCAAAGTCATGCTGGAGCAGGTGGCCGAGTTGAGCAAGCAGCCGGTCACGGTGGTCACGCCAGATCTGACGGGCACGTTGAGTACGGTTCAGGCCTATCTTGAGCGGCGCAACGTCAACGCCGAGGAGTCGGTGAAACCTCTGGCCAAACCTGCCGCGGGCACTATGCAGGAGGCCACGCCATGAAGCGCCTCTATGTGATCGTGTTCGTGGTTATCGCTGCCGCCGCCGCGCTGGGGCTGGCGATTGCCGAGCATTCCGGCTACGTGCTGATCGCCTACAAAACTTTCCGTTACGAGTCGAGCCTGTGGGCCACCCTGGCCCTGGTGGCCGTGCTGTGGCTGGTGTTCTGGGGTATCAAGGCGTTGGTCGAACTGGTGACGACTTCCGGTGGGGTGGTCAATCCATGGTCACGGCGCAATCGCAGTCGACGAGTGCAAGTAGCGATCGAGCACGGTCAGCTGGATTTGGCCGAGGGCCGCTGGGCCAGTGCGCAGCGGCATCTGTATCGCGCAGCGGAAGCCGAGCGCCAGCCGTTGCTCTATTACCTGGGTGCCGCCCGCGCCGCGAACGAACAAGGTCACTACGAGGAAAGCGACAACCTGTTGGAGCGCGCTCTGGAGCGACAGCCCCAGGCCGAGCTGGCGATTGCCTTGAACCATGCCCAATTGCAGACTGATCGCGGCGACACTGAAGGCGCGCTGGTGACCCTGCAAGCCATGCACGAGCGTCATCCTCATAACGTCCAGACCCTGCGCCAGTTGCAGCGCCTGCTTCAGCAGCGGGGCGACTGGTCGGCAGTGATTCGCTTGTTGCCGGAGTTACGCAAGGACAAGGTATTGCCGCCGGCCGAACTGGCTGAGCTGGAGCGCCGGGCCTGGGGTGAAAATCTTTCGTTGGCGGCGCACCGGGAAGAGGACGGAACGGTCGGTTTGCAATCGCTCAATCGCGCCTGGCAGCAACTCACCGCTGCTCAGCGCCAGGAACCGCAACTGGTGCTGGCCTATGCCGAGCAATTGCGGCAACTGGGCGCGCAGGTCGAGGCCGAAGAAGTCCTGCGTGCAGCCCTCAAGCGCAAATACGACAGTCATCTGGCACGCCTGTACGGACTGGTTCGCGGCAGCGACCCTGCCAGGCAACTGCACACCGCCGAGGGGTGGCTCAAGGATCATCCGGCCGACCCGAGCCTGCTGCTGACGTTAGGCCGTTTGTGTCTGCAAGGCAGTCTGTGGGGCAAGGCCAGGGATTATCTGGAAAGCAGCCTGCGCGTGCAACGCAACCCTGAAGCCTGCGCCGAACTGGCGCGGTTGCTGGCGCAACTGGGTGATACCGAACGCAGTAATCAGCTGTTCCAGGAGGGCTTGGGTCTGCTGGATGAGCGCTTGCTGGCGGCACCGCTGCCGGTGCCGGCTCACGCCTGATTTCCGCGCCGGACCTTATGTAGGAGCTGCCGAAGGCTGCGATCTTTTGATGTTCTTATAAGAGCGCAGTCGCTTCGAATCCGCCACTGTTTCAGCGTTGTAATCCTTCGCCGGCAAAGTCCTACAGAGGACTACATCAAATCCTCTCGACGCTGTCGGGAATTCCCTACACTTCTGGTGAAGTGTCCGTGGTGGTCTGCCTTGAAAGGCTGCCGCGCTTTCCTCTACCGTAACCGCCTGTCTCTACTGTTACGGAAAAGCCATGTCTTTGGCCTGCTCACGCTCCTTGTTTTTCATGGTTTTCATTGCAGGTGCCCTGGCCTTGGGCGTTTCCTATTACCTGGAATATGCGGTCGGCCTCAAGCCTTGCGGGTTATGCCTGTTGCAGCGGGTTTGCCTGGCGCTGCTCACGGGTGTCTGCCTGGTGGCTTCAGTGCAGGGGCCTGGTCGCTTCGGATCGTTCCTGTATTGGCTGCTGGGTCTGCTCTGCAGTCTGGCGGGGACCATCACTGCGTGGCGGCAGGTGGTGTTGCAGAGTGATCCAGTGCATCAGTTATCGGCATGCTCGCCTGATCTGACCGATCTGTTCGCCAGTACACCCTGGCTGTGTGTCGTGCAGCGAATGTTCAAGGGAACCGCCGATTGCGCGGAAATATCCTGGACGCTGTTCGACCTGAGCATCCCGGAGTGGAGTCTGCTGTTCTTCGTTGCGATGATGATTCTGGGCGGGCATCAGTTGCTGCGCCTTGTCTGGATCGCGTGTCAGCGACCGCTCAGCGGCGAGTCGTCGCACCGGGTACTGGCGGGCGATTAAACACTTGTATGAACTTTATCTCCTGCGTACCTTGAAGCCATAGGCGCGCGGGCATAATCTGGCCCGCACGTGTCATTGGATTTATGTTGCTCGAATGACGCTCTGCCTGGTCGATTCTTGATTTTCAAGTGTGCGACAGGTGTAGAGCAGCATGACCCACAAGGGAAGAGAGAATCACCATGCTCGAAAGTTGTCAGAATGCTCAGGAACGCTGGGGTGGAGTGCATCTGCTGATCGATCGCTGGTTGCAGGAGCGTCACGAACTGGTTCGGGCCTATGATGCTCTCGGCGCCAAGCCCGAAGCTTTGGGCGAGAACCGAAAACCGTTGCAGGAATTCTGCGGTGTGCTGGTCGACTACGTGTCTGCCGGGCATTTCGAGATCTACGAACAGCTGACCGGCGAAGCCAAGGCGTTCGGTGATACTCGCGGTCTGGAGTTGGCCGAGACGATCTACCCGCGCATCGACGTCATTACCGAGAAGCTGCTGGCGTTCAACGACCTGTGTGATGCCGGTAAGTGTGTCGCGGAGAAATTCAAGGAGCTGGGTGGCTTGTTACACGAACGCTTCGAACTGGAAGATTGCCTGATTGAAGTGCTGCACACTGCTCACAAGGAAGAGGACTCGGTTCAGGCCTGAACCTTATCCAGCAACACCCTCAAAACGGTGCGCTATGCGCGCCGTTTTTCGTTTGCGGGTTTCAGCTTGTAGCACCACGCAATTCGACCTCGAATACCAGTGGTGTGAACGGCGCGATCAGGTCGCCGGCACCGTCAGCGCCATAAGCTTGGGCCGATGGAATCACCAGGCGCCATTTCGCGCCGACCGGCATGTTTTGCAGCGCACTGCGCCAGCCCGTGATTACGCTATCAAGACTGAACCACTGCGGTTGGCTGTTCTGGTCGAACACTGAACCATCAGGCAGGCGTCCGATATACAGCACCTGGACCTTGCCATTTGGACCGGCCTTGGCACCGGTGCCCGGCGCCAACTCTGTCAGCAGTATTCCATCGGCCAGTTCGCGAACGCCGGGCTTGGCTTTTTCCTCGGCGAGAAAGCGTCGTTCGTTTTCCAAAGCCAATTCGCTTTGCGGCACAGGCGATTGCATGGCAACCCGGGCTTCATGCTCGGCCAGAATCTGTTCGATCCGCTCATCTTTCAGTGCCAGCGGCTTGCCTTGATAGGCTTGCTGCAAACCTTCGAGCAGGGCCTGAAGTTGCAGATCCGGAACTTCCTGGCGCAAGCGTTCGCCAAGGCTTGCGCCCAAGCTGTAAGCGAGATCGTGAGCGTCATTTGCGGCGGTTTTTTCGGTGGCCTGGGCCACGGAAAAAAACACGCACAGCGATAAAAAAAGGTAGCGCGACATGGGCACTCTCCGACCTGAGATGCGCAGGATTATGCCAGTGTGAATGCGTTCAAAGGTGAACTGGTTTTGCACAAGCACAGAACATTTTTACTTCGTTGCAACGGAGTGCTTTCGATACTGTCAACATGCCCTAGCGGCGGTTGCAGCAGAGGTCTAGTATGAGCCGCATTCACGTCAGCCAGGAGGTAAACCATGTCGGCCACCAAGAAGCCAGTAAATACTCCGTTGCACTTACTCCAACAACTCTCGGGCAGCCTGCTCGAGCATTTGGAAAACGCTTGTTCCCAAGCCTTGGCTGATGCTGAAAAACTGCTCGCCAAGTTGGAAAAGCAGCGCGGAAAAGCACAGGAAAAGTTGCACAAATCCCGGACCAAATTGCAGGACGCTGCGGCGGCCGGCAAAGCCAAGGCGCAAGCCAAGGCCAAGGATGCGGTGAAAGAACTTGAGGACTTGCTCGATGCCCTCAAGGATCGCCAGTCCGAAACGCGCAGCTACATCCTGCAACTCAAACGCGACGCTCAAGAAAGCCTGAAACTGGCCCAGGGTGTCGGTCGTGTCCAAGAGGCTGTCGGCAAGGCGTTGTCCCTGCGTTCGGCCAAGCCAGCCGCGGCACCTGCGAAGAAAGCCGCTGCCAAACCGGCTGCTGCAAAAGCATCGGCCAAGCCCGCTGCCAAAGCTCCGGTGAAAGCCGCAGCCAAGCCTGCCGCAAAACCGGCGGCGAAAAAACCAGTCGCTGCCAGTGCTGCGAAACCAGCGGCTAAAACGACGGCTGCCAAACCTGCCGCTGCCAAAACAGCTGCCGTTAAACCTGCTGCAAAAACCGCTGCTGCGAAACCGGCCGTGGCGAAAACTGCAGCTGCAAAACCAGCTGCAAAACCAGCTGCTAAATCGGCCGCAAAACCTGCTGCCAAGCCAGCCGCTAAAACTGCTGCGACAAAACCTGCTGCCAAGCCAGCCGCTAAAACTGCTGCGGCAAAACCTGCTGCCAAGCCAGTCGCTAAAGCTGCTGCTGCCAAGCCAGCTGCCAAACCTGTCGCAGCTAAAACTGCCGCAGCCAAGCCTGCTGTCAAACCGGCTGCAAAAGCTGCCGCTAAACCGGCTGCCAAAACAGCTGCCGCGAAACCCGCAGCCGCCAAGCCAACCGCTGCTGCCAAGCCTGCCGCTGCGAAACCAGCAGCCAAACCTGCTGCTGCCAAGCCAGCCGCTGCGAAGCCTGCGGTAAAACCTGCCGCCAAGCCTGCCGTGAAAAAACCGGCGGCCGTTGCCAAGCCGACCACAGCACCTGCTGCCAAGCCAGCTACCCCGGCTCCAGCGCTCGCTGCATCGGCTTCGCCTGCTCCAGCAGCAACCACCTCGACCACCACGCCTGCGCCAACGCCAGCCGCACCGTCGAGCACCAGCACCACCCCAACCAGCGCTTCCTAAGTGCCGGTTGCCGCGACGCGCAGCTGATGCAGCGCGTCGCGGTCCAGGTTGGCGGCGCCTGCCGCCACACCTTCGAGCCAGGCCGTTCGTTCGGTCTCCTCACACTGCGGCCAACTCTGTGCCAATCGTTCCAGCCGCGACAACAGATGTCGTTCGGCTTCCATCTCCAGTGACTTTACCTGTTCGCGCAAATCATTCAGCCCGGCATCCTCGCTGGCGGCGGTTTTCCATTGCAGGCGCAAGGCGCGCAACGGTTGCACGACATCCGCGTCCCAAGGCCCGGCTACATCGCGAAGCAGCTGCAAGCGTTGTTTGTTGCAGGTAACTCCACGCTCTTCCAGCCACAACCCGCACAACAGCAGGCACACATTCACGCCTGCCGACTGCAATTGCAGGCACGCAGGTTCTACCCCGCGACGGGAGTAAGTGATAACGGAAAAGCTCCACAGGTCAGAGGACATAGTGCTACTCGCGCCAGTTGCGAGCGAAGCTGGTAGACTCCGCCGCCATTATGATTCGACTTCAGAACCTGACTTTACAGCGTGGCCCGCAGCGTCTGCTAGAAGACGCCGAGCTGACCCTGCACGCCGGCCACAAAGCCGGCCTCATCGGTGCCAACGGCGCCGGCAAATCGAGCCTGTTCGCCTTGATTCGTGGCGAACTGCACCCGGACTCGGGTGACTGCTTCCTGCCGGCCGACTGGCGCATCGCCCACATGCGCCAGGAAATCGAGACGCTCGAACGCCTGGCGGTCGACTACGTGCTCGATGGTGACCTGCGCCTGCGCGAGGTGCAACGCGACCTCGCCGCAGCCGAAGCGGCCCATGACGGTGCCGCTCAGGCCCGCCTGCACTCGGAACTCGACAGCGCCGACGGCTACACCGCCGACGCACGGGCTCGAAAGCTGCTGGCCGGCCTTGGGTTCACCAATGAGCAGATGGATCGGCAAGTAGGAGATTTCTCCGGTGGCTGGCGGATGCGTCTGAACCTGGCGCAGGCTTTGATGTGCCCTTCGGACCTGTTGCTGCTCGACGAACCGACCAACCACTTGGACCTCGACGCCATCATCTGGCTCGAAGAGTGGCTTAAAAGCTACCCCGGCACCTTGCTGCTGATTTCCCACGACCGAGACTTCCTCGATGCCGTGGTCGATCACGTGGCCCACGTCGATCAACGCAAGATCACCCTGTATCGCGGTGGTTATAGCGCCTTCGAGCGCGCCCGTGCCGAACGTCTGGCCCAGCAGCAACAGGCCTACGAGAAGCAGCAGGCGCAACGTGCGCACATGGAAAGCTACATCGCCCGCTTCAAGGCCCAGGCCACCAAGGCCCGTCAGGCCCAGAGCCGGATCAAGGCGCTGGAGCGGATGGAAGAACTGTCCGCCGCCCACGTCGATTCGCCGTTCGACTTCGTCTTCCGCGAGTCGACGAAAATTTCCAGCCCGCTGATCGACCTGTCGGATGCTCGACTGGGTTACGGCGATAAAACCGTGCTGGAGAAGGTCAAGCTGCAACTGACCCCCGGCGCGCGGATCGGTTTACTTGGCCCGAACGGCGCGGGTAAATCGACCCTGATCAAAAACCTCGCCGGTGAGCTTGAGCCGTTGGCCGGTCGCCTGACGCGCGGTGAAAACACCGTCGTTGGCTACTTCGCCCAGCATCAGCTCGATTCCCTCGATTCCAAGGCCAGCCCGTTGCTGCACTTGCAGCGCCTGGCGCCGACCGAGCGTGAGCAGACCTTGCGCGACTTCCTCGGGGGGTTCGACTTCCGCGGCGCGCGTATCGATGAGCCGGTACTGAATTTCTCCGGCGGCGAGAAGGCGCGTCTGGCCCTGGCATTGATCGCTTGGGATCGACCGAACCTGTTGCTGCTCGACGAACCGACCAACCACTTGGACCTGGAAATGCGCCTGGCGCTGACCATGGCCCTGCAGGAATTCAGTGGCGCGGTACTGGTGGTCTCCCACGATCGTCATTTGCTCAAAAGCACCACCGACAATTTCTATCTGGTAGCCGACGGCAAGGTCGAGGAGTTCGACGGCGACCTGGAAGACTACGCCCGTTGGCTGGTCGAATACCGTCAACGCAATGCCCCGGTCAGCAATACCCCGGTCAATCCGGACAAAACCGACAAGAAGGCTCAGCGCCAGGCTGCTGCTGCATTGCGTCAGCAGTTGGCACCGCACAAGCGCGAGGCCGACAAGCTTGAAGCCGAACTGGGCAAGCTGCACGAGAAGCTGGCAAAGATCGATGCCAGCCTTGGCGACAGCGACATTTACGAGCCGATGCGCAAGAACGACTTGCGTGATCTGCTGGCTGAACAAGCCAAGCTGAAGGTGCGTGAAGCCGAACTGGAAGAAGCCTGGATGGAAGCGCTGGAACTGCTGGAAAGCATGCAGGCGGAGCTGGAGGCACTGTCCTGATGGACGCCTTCAAACTGCCGTTGCCGGCTGTGTGGGGGGAGCCGCTCTGGCTGGTCGTGCAAATCCTGCTGATCCTGCTGGCCAGTTATGTCGCCCAGCGTGTTGTCGCCAAATGCCTGACTCGCCTGGGCGAGCGCTATCCGTTTCCACCGCAGTTTTTCATGCCGCTGCGCGGCGGTTTGCGTTGGTTGATCATGGGCAGTGCGCTGATTTTCGTGCTGGAACGCCTTGGCGTGTCGGCCACGGTGCTCTGGACGGCGTTGTCCGGTTTCGTTGCGGTGGCCGCCGTGGCGTTTTTCGCCATGTGGAGCGTGCTGTCCAACCTGCTGTGCGCGATCCTGATCTTCACCGTCGGCCCATTCCGTATCGGTGACGTAGTCGAGTTGGTGGATACCACCGACAAGCCTGGCGTCAAAGGCCGGGTGGTGGCGATCAATCTGCTCTACACCACGCTGATCGAAGCCGAAGAACTCGGTACCGGCAGCGCCATGGTGCAAGTGCCCAATAGCCTGTTCTTCCAGCGTTCGGTTCGGCGCTGGCGCGGGACTGATGTGTTCCCTTCGAACGGGTTTGAAAAATAGGCGTTACCTCTTAGATAGAGGTTGTCTGATAAACCGCCATCGCGAGCAGGCTCGCTCCCACAATGGTTTGCGGCGCTCACAAACCCCATGTGGGAGCGAGCCTGCTCGCGATAGGGTCTGAAAGTTGTAAACACTGGTCGGCAGTCGCCATGTCCTGCAAAAAATCGGTAGTCATCGGCCCAAAGGCGCATTAGCTTAGACGTCTGTCACGAGTCTGAGTCGAGGTGTGCGATGGTGCTTCAAACATGGCTGGCGTTTTTTGCCGCCTGCTGGGTGATCAGTCTTTCTCCCGGTGCCGGCGCCATTGCGTCGATGTCCAGCGGTTTACGCTACGGCTTCTGGCGCGGTTACTGGAACGCCCTGGGCTTGCAACTGGGCCTGGCGTTGCAGATTGCGATTGTCGCCGCCGGTGTGGGTGCGATCCTCGCGGCCTCCGCCACGGCTTTCTATGCGATCAAATGGTTCGGCGTGGCCTACCTGGTCTACCTCGCGGTCAAGCAATGGCGCGCGCAGCCCAATGACATGAATGACGACGCGGCCATCCGGCAGATTGGCAAGCCGATGGCGCTGGTGTTCCGCGGTTTTCTGGTGAACGTCAGCAACCCCAAGGCCTTGGTGTTCATGCTCGCGGTGCTGCCGCAATTCATCGACCCCCACGCGCCGCTGGTGGCCCAGTACCTGATTCTCGGCGTGACCATGATTTGTGTCGACCTGATCGTCATGGCCGGCTACACCGGGCTGGCGGCGAAGGTGCTGCGTTTGTTGCGCACACCCAAACAGCAAAAACGCATGAACCGCACCTTTGCCGGGCTGTTCATCGGCGCGGCGGCGTTCATGGCGACCCTGCGCAAAGCGGCGGTGTAAAACCTTCAGGCACAAAAAAGGCGACCCTTGCAGGTCGCCTTTTTCATTTGTGGCGAGGGAGCCTTTGTGGCGAGGGGGCT
>NZ_AKJK01000024.1 GCF_000282375.1 Pseudomonas sp. GM50 | reverse complement strand
GGCGGGCCCCGCCACTACTGCATCGACGGCGAACTGGCCTTTGCCGTGCAGTTGATCGAGCAACGACTCGAACTCGGCATCGGTGATTTCATCGCTGGCCGAGGCATCGCTGGTCGGCACTGGCGCAGCCGCTGGAGCCTCGGCTTGAGCCTTGACGGCGTTCAGCGAGTCCAGCAGTTGTTCAAATTCGTTATCCGTGATGTCGCCCGATTCTTCAGCGGCAGGTTCTTCCACCACCTCGGCGACCGGCGCCGATTCATCGCCGGTTTGCGGCTCGGCCAGACGGGCCAACGCTGCAAGCAATTCTGGAGTGGCAGCCGTGATCGGGCTGCGTTCGCGGACTTCGCTGAACATGCTGTTCACCGCGTCCAGTGCTTCGAGAACCACGTCCATCAGTTCCGAGTCGACGCGTCGCTCACCCTTGCGCAGGATGTCGAACACGTTCTCGGCGATGTGACAGCACTCCACCAGTTCGTTGAGCTGGAGGAAGCCGGCGCCCCCTTTTACAGTGTGAAAACCGCGAAAAATTGCATTGAGCAAATCCGCATCATCCGGTCGGCTTTCAAGCTCGACCAGCTGTTCGGACAGTTGCTCTAGAATCTCGCCGGCCTCAACCAGGAAATCCTGAAGGATCTCTTCATCGGCGCCGAAGCTCATTAAGGGGGTGCTCCTAAAGGTCTAAAAACCTAAAAAACCTAAAATGCTAAAACTCTAAAATCCTAGGCTGGATAACAAATCGTCCACATCGTCCTGACCGGACACAACGTCTTCTCTTTTATCGGCATGAATCTGCGGACCTTCACCCTGAGAGAGATGTTTTTGCGGATCTTTTTCAGCCAGCATCGCATCACGGTCATGTTCGATACCCGCAAAGCGGTCTACCTGGCTGGCCATGAGCACGAGCTTGAGCAGATTGCTTTCAACTTCGGTGACCAACTGGGTCACGCGCTTGATCACCTGACCGGTGAGGTCCTGGTAATCCTGGGCCAGTAGAATGTCGTTGAGGTTGCTCGACACGACGCGGTTATCTTCGCTGCTGCGTGTCAGGAAACCGTCGACGCGCCTGGCCAGTTCGCGGAACTCTTCAGCCCCGACTTCGCGACGCATGAACCGTCCCCAATCCGTGCTCAGCGCCTGAGCTTCGTCGCTCAGGCTGTTGATCAGCGGCGTGGCGTTTTCCACCAGGTCCATGGTGCGGTTGGCCGCGGCCTCGGTCAGCTTGACCACATAACCCAGGCGCTCGGTGGCATCGGTGATCTGAGACACTTCCTCGGCTTGCGGCATGTGCGGGTCAATCTGGAAATTGACGATCGCGCTATGCAGCTCACGGGTGAGCTTGCCCACTTCCTGGTACAGGCCGCGGTCACGGGTCTGGTTGAGCTCATGGATCAGTTGCACAGCGTCGCCGAACCTGCCTTTTTCAAGGCTCTCGACCAGTTCGACCGCGTGTTTTTTCAGGGTCGATTCAAAATCGCCCAGTGAAGATTCGTTATGCTCCATAGCTCCCCCGTGGCGCAGTGGCTTCGCACATCAACCGATGCGTTCGAAAATCTTCTCGATTTTTTCTTTTAACGCCTGGGCTGTGAAGGGTTTGACCACATAGCCGTTAACACCAGCCTGGGCCGCTTCGATGATTTGCTCGCGCTTGGCTTCGGCGGTAACCATCAGCACTGGCAGATGCTTGAGCTTTTCATCGGCGCGCACGTGACGCAGCAGGTCGATACCGGTCATACCTGGCATGTTCCAGTCCGTTACCAGAAAGTCGATGCTCCCGCTATTGAGTACCGGAATGGCAGTGATGCCATCGTCAGCCTCGACCGTGTTGGTGAACCCAAGGTCACGCAACAGGTTTTTTATGATCCGCCGCATCGTTGAGAAGTCATCAACGATGAGGATTTTCATGTTCTTGTCCAATTCGACCTCCAAGCAGTCTTAAACGCGCCCAGCACCTGGACGCGCCATTTCAATCAATCCGGCAAAGCACTCAATGACTGTCTGGAGCACAACAGATCGAGACCGGCGCAGTTCAACACCACACCAGCTCCATTCACAGTGTCCCCACACTGCCTTCAGCGCGCTCGCCACTCCCCCAAACGCCCCCGCAAACGGGCCGCGCACTGGCTGTGTAACTGGCTGACCCGCGATTCGCTGACCCCCAGGACCTCACCGATTTCCTTGAGATTCAACTCTTCGTCGTAGTACAGCGCCAACACCAGTCGCTCACGCTCCGGCAAATTGGCAATCGCGTCCGCCAGCGCCGCCTGGAAGCGTTCATCTTCCAGATCGCGTGACGGCTCGAGATGAGCACTCGCGCCATCCTCATGCAGCCCTTCGTGTTCGCCGTCCTGCAACAGATCGTCGAAACTGAATAACCGGCTACCCAGGGTGTCGTTCAAAATCCCGTAATAATCATCGAGACTCAATTGGAGTTCGGCCGCAACCTCGTGATCTTTAGCGTCACGGCCGGTTTTAGCTTCAATCGAGCGAATCGCGTCGCTGACCATGCGGGTATTGCGGTGGACCGAACGTGGCGCCCAGTCCCCCTTGCGCACTTCATCGAGCATCGCGCCGCGGATTCGTATGCCCGCGTACGTCTCGAAACTCGCGCCTTTGCTGGCGTCGTATTTGGTTGATACTTCAAGCAGGCCGATCATCCCGGCCTGGATCAGGTCTTCGACCTGGACACTGGCCGGCAAACGCGCCAGCAAGTGGTAGGCAATGCGTTTGACCAGTGGCGCGTAACGCTCGATCAGCTCGTACTGCGCGTCACGTGCCGACTTCTTGTAGAGGTTGTAGCCACTGGCTGTCATAGGACGGGTCCTGCCGTTTGTTGCACGAGGCGCTCGACGAAAAACTCCAGGTGCCCGCGTGGGTTGGCCGGCAGTGGCCAGGTATCGACCTTCTGCGCAATGGCCTTGAACGCCAGGGCGCACTTGGAACGTGGAAAGGCTTCGTAGACGGCACGCTGCTTCTGCACGGCCTTGCGCACGCTTTCGTCGTAAGGCACCGCTCCGACATATTGCAAGGCGACGTCAAGGAAACGATCCGTGACCTTGGTCAACTTGGCGAACAGGTTGCGGCCTTCCTGCGGGCTCTGCGCCATGTTGGCCAGGACGCGGAAACGGTTCATGCCGTAGTCGCGGTTCAGCAGTTTGATCAGCGCATAGGCGTCGGTGATCGAGGTCGGCTCGTCGCACACCACCAGCAAGACTTCTTGCGCTGCGCGGACGAAACTGACCACCGAGTCACCAATGCCCGCGGCGGTGTCGATCACCAACACGTCGAGGTTGTCGCCGATGTCGCTGAAGGCCTGGATCAGGCCGGCATGCTGGGCCGGGCTCAGATGAACCATGCTCTGGGTGCCGGAGGCGGCCGGGACGATGCGAATACCGCCGGGCCCTTGCAACAGCACGTCGCGCAGCTCACAGCGGCCTTCGATCACGTCGGCCAGGGTACGTTTGGGTGTCAGCCCCAGCAGGACGTCAACGTTCGCCAGCCCCAGATCGGCATCCAGCAGCATGACGCGCCGGCCGAGCTCAGCTAGAGCCAGGGACAAGTTCACTGACACGTTAGTCTTCCCGACGCCACCTTTGCCGCCGGTCACCGCGATCACCTGTACGGGATGCATGCTGCCCATGTTATTTTCTTTACCTTGTCTTACTTAGACGGAGGCCACATTACTGGCTGCGCGTTCATCAACGGAACAATGCATGGCAGACCATCGATGTAGGTACAAAAACTGTTCATTAATACCTCAGCCAACCCGCTTGGTCGGACTGTGGTAAAGGTCAGCGAACATATCAGCCATGGCTTCTTCGCTGGGTTCTTCCTGCATTTGCACGCTAACGGCGCGGCTGACCAACTGATGACGACGCGGCAGATGCAAATCATCCGGAATCCGCGGACCATCGGTCAGGTAAGCCACCGGCAGTTCATGACTGATGGCCAGGCTCAACACCTCGCCCAAGCTTGCCGTTTCATCCAGTTTAGTCAGGATGCAGCCGGCAAGGCCGCAACGTTTGTAACTGTGATAAGCGGCGGTTAGAACCTGTTTCTGGCTAGTGGTTGCCAAGACCAGATAATTTTTTGATTTGATGCCGCGTCCGGCCAGGCTTTCGAGCTGCATGCGCAGTGCCGGATCGCTGGCCTGCAGGCCGGCGGTATCAATCAGCACCACGCGTTTGCGCAGCAAAGGCTCCAGCGCCTGCACCAGCGATTGGCCCGGGTCGACGTGGGTGACCGACACGTTGAGGATGCGACCCAGAGTCTTGAGCTGTTCCTGAGCACCGATGCGGTAGCTGTCCATGCTCACCAGCGCGATGTTTTGCGCGCCGTACTTGAGCACATAACGCGCTGCGAGCTTGGCCAGCGTGGTGGTCTTGCCCATGCCAGCCGGGCCGACCATGGCAATCACACCGCCCTCTTCCAGTGGCTCGACTTCCGGGGTGGCGATCATCCGCGCCAGGTGCGCGAGCAACATGCGCCAGGCCTGACGGGGCTCTTCAATGTCGGTAATCAGCGCCAGCAGATCGCGCGACAACGGGCCGGACAGGCCGATGCGTTGCAAGCGACGCCAGAGGTTGGCCTGGGCCGGACGGCTGCCTTGCAGCTGATTCCAGGCCAGCGAGCCAAGTTGCACTTCCATCAGTTCACGCAGGCTGTTGAGCTCGAAACGCATCGAGTCGAACGCACGCGGGTCGACGCCGGTCGCCGCGGCAGGCGCAGGTGCCGGGCGCCGAGGCTCGGCCAGCGTCGGCTCGATCAGCGGCTCGGCGGCGGTCAACGGCAGGCCGGCGAACAATTGGCGATTGGTGCTCTTGTCGCTCTCGCCATCGCCACGCAGGCTCAGTTCGGCCTGGGCGGTGACGATCCGCGACTGGGTCTTGCGCAGCTCGTCCTCGAGTTCCATGTTCGGAACACGCGGGGCCAGCGCCGACAATTTGTAATCCAGGGCAGCCGTCAGCTCGACACCACCGGCGATCCGGCGATTGCCAATGATGGCGGCATCAGCGCCCAGCTCATCACGAACCAGTTTCATGGCCTGACGCATATCGGCGGCGAAAAAACGCTTAACTTGCATAAACCACTACCTCAGCCGTTGGGCCCTACTGTCGCAACGATGGTCACTTGCTTGTTGTCAGGGATTTCCTGATAAGCCAACACATGCAAACCCGGGACTGCCAGTCGGCCGAATCGCGAGAGCATCGCGCGAACCGGACCGGCCACCAGCAGAATCACCGGTTGACCTTGCATTTCCTGACGCTGCGCCGCTTCGATCAAAGAGCGTTGCAGTTTCTCTGCCATGCTTGGCTCCAGCAGAACGCCCTCTTCCGAGCCTTGTCCTGCCTTCTGAAGACTATTGAGCAATATTTGTTCCAACCTTGGCTCCAAGGTGATCACAGGCAGCTCCGACTCAGTGCCTACAATGCTTTGCACGATTGCACGGGATACGCCGACGCGCACCGCAGCCACCAAAGCGGCAGTATCTTGACTCTTGGCGGCGTTGTTCGCGATGGCTTCGGCGATGCTGCGAATGTCCCGTACCGGCACCTGTTCGGCCAGCAACGCCTGCAAGACTTTGAGCAGCTGCGACAGCGAAACCACCCCCGGCACCAACTCTTCAGCCAGTTTTGGTGAGCTTTTGGCCAGCAATTGCATGAGTTGCTGGACTTCTTCGTGACCAATCAGCTCGCTGGAGTGCTTGTACAAAATCTGGTTCAAGTGCGTTGCCACTACCGTACTGGCATCGACCACGGTGTAGCCGAGGGATTGCGCCTGGGCACGCTGGCTGATTTCGATCCAGACCGCCTCCAGACCAAAAGCCGGATCTTTGGCGGTAATGCCGTTGAGCGTGCCGTAGACCTGTCCCGGGTTGATCGCCAGTTCGCGGTCCGGGTAAATCTCGGCCTCGGCCAGGATCACGCCCATCAGGGTCAGGCGGTAGGCGCTTGGCGCCAGGTCGAGGTTGTCACGGATATGCACAGTCGGCATCAAGAAGCCCAGGTCCTGGGAGAGCTTTTTACGCACACCCTTGATCCGTGCCAGCAACTGACCACCCTGATTGCGGTCCACCAGCGGAATCAGGCGATAGCCGACTTCCAGGCCGATCATGTCGATCGGCGTCACGTCATCCCAGCCAAGCTCCTTGGTTTCCTGGGCACGGGCCGGCGATGGCAGCAGTTCCTGCTGACGCTTGACCTCTTGCAGGGCCTGAACCTTGACCGTGTTCTGCTTCTTCCAGAACAGGTAAGCGCCGCCGGCCGCCAGGGCCGCCATGCTCAGAAAGGAAAAATGCGGCATGCCCGGCACCAGGCCCATCACCGCCATCAAGCCAGCGGCCACGGCCAGGGCTTTCGGCGAGGCGAACATCTGACGATTGATCTGCTTGCCCATGTCTTCCGAGCCGGAAGCTCGGGTCACCATGATCGCAGCGGCAGTCGACAACAGCAGTGATGGCAATTGCGCCACCAAACCGTCACCGATGGTCAACAAGGCGTACACCCGACCGGCATCGCCAAAGGTCATGCCGTGCTGGAAGATACCGACTGCCATGCCGCCGATCAGGTTGATGAACAGAATCAGCAGGCCGGCGATGGCGTCACCGCGCACGAACTTGCTGGCACCGTCCATGGAACCGTAGAACTCGGCCTCCTGGGCCACTTCCATCCGGCGCAGTTTCGCCTGGTTCTGATCGATCAGGCCGGCGTTCAAGTCGGCATCGATGGCCATCTGTTTGCCGGGCATCGCATCAAGGGTAAAACGCGCGCTCACCTCGGAAATCCGCCCGGCCCCCTTGGTCACTACGACGAAGTTGATGATCATCAAAATCGCGAAGACCACGATACCAACCACGTAGTTACCGCCGATCACCACTTCACCGAAGGCCTGGATCACCTTACCGGCGGCGGCATGGCCATCCTGACCATGGAGCATCACCACCCGCGTCGAGGCCACGTTCAGCGCCAGTCGCAGCAACGTCGCCACCAGCAGAATGGTCGGGAACACGGCAAAATCCAGCGGCCGCAAGGCGTACACGCAGACCAGCAACACGACGATGGACAAGGCAATGTTGAACGTGAAGAACACGTCCAGCAAGAACGGCGGTACCGGCAACATCATCATGGCCAGCATGACCAGCAGCAACAGCGGCACACCCAGATTGCCCCGACTGAGGTCGGCAACGTTTGTGCGTGCAGTGTTGATTAACTGAGAGCGATCCACCGGTTTTCCCCGTTCCTTTAAAGCAAACTTTTGACGCCTGAAGCAGGCGCAGGGCGGCTATTGCAAGAAGCCTTCCAACTTTTGCGGGGGTTTGAAATAGAGGTCTGTTTCGGGGATTTGTATTGCTTGAACCGACGCCTTCGCGGGCAAGCCTCGCTCCTACAGTCCCGTGTCGGTCGCGACATGTGCGAACGACACGGGACTGTAGGAGCGAGGCTTGCCCGCGAAGAGGCCAGTATTTGTCAACACAACTATCAGGAATCGCGGCGTACCAGCGGAGTCAGCCCGCGGTCAAAATCTGCTTTGGATTAATGGCGCCAAACTGCAACTCGCGGCCCACCATATAACGCGTCCCCCTACGCATCCGAGTATCCCCTACAGCCACAAAATCTTCCTCAGCATAACCAAGCACCACCACCGTAGCAGGCGCCGTAAGGGGAAACGAAAACTTGTGACCTTGCATAAGGTTAAGTGCCCACCCAAATTGAATGACCGGCAAATCGCCTATCAGCATCGGGCGCTTATCCTTACGACGAAAGTCCATCCGCGCAGTAACCTGCAATTTCCCATCGACCACTGCAAACCCTGGCTTGCCGTATCGACGTTGTAGTGTGCCCGCCGACCATTCCGTCATGTAGTACAAGGGATTGGTGAAAACCTCGAACAAGGCCAAGCTGCTTTTAATGCTGCCCGCTGCACCAAAGAAATAGTTGTAGGAATAGTGATAAGCCAACCCTCCCAACTCAGGCCGAATGGCATTGAGCGGATCATTCAAGTAGCCCTTAATGTATTGATTGGCCATGAGCACAAAATGCGTAAAGTCCAATGACATCCTGAACGTAACCGAGTAACCGATCGCCCGCTCAAGGGAATTTTCCTCTAAAACCCCCGAAACAAATGCCAATTCCATTCCTTGAAGCTTTTTGTACTGACTCTCTGCCATGACCGTGCTCCCATGAACATCACCTGGAAAGATTTCCGGATCCATGACAACGCGTCAGAGGGGGGGCGTCTACTGTCAGAACTAACAGGTGGAGGTTTTTTCGGATAGGCGGAAGGTTGCCAGCAGATCAAAAGATCGCAGCCTTCGGCAGCGCCTACGCGCCTGTGGGCGCCGCCGAAGGCTGCGATCTTTTGATCTATCAGGAATCGCGGCGCAAATCCGGTGGAATCGGCAGATCGTCCTGGAGCGGATCCGGGCGCTTGCCCTTGCCGGCGCGGTACTGGCGGATCTGGTAGACATAGGCCAGTACCTGGGCGACCGCCAGATAGAGCCCGCCGGGAATTTCCTGCTCCAGCTCCGTGGAGTAGTAGATCGAACGCGCCAGCGCCGGCGATTCGAGCAGCAGCACATTGTTGGCCACGGCGATTTCGCGGATCTTCAGGGCCAGGAAGTCGCTGCCCTTGGCGATAAGCATCGGCGCCCCACCCTTGTCCGGATCGTACTTGAGGGCTACGGCATAGTGAGTCGGGTTGGTGATGACCACGTCGGCCTCGGGAATGGCCGCCATCATCCGCCGCTGCGACATCTCGCGTTGCAACTGGCGAATGCGCTGCTTGACCTCTGGTTTACCTTCCTGATCCTTGTGCTCGTCGCGCACTTCCTGCTTGGTCATCTGCAGCTTCTTGTGGCTTTCCCAGAGCTGCACCGGCACGTCGACCATTGCGATGATGATCAGCCCGCAAGCCATCCACAAGGTGCTCCAGCCGACCACTTGCAAGCTGTGAATGATTGCCATGTCCAATGGCTCGTGGGCGATGCGCATCAGATCATCGATGTCTGACGACAGGACTGCCAACGCCACGAACAAGACGATGAAAAACTTCGCCAGAGCCTTGAGCAACTCAACCAGAGCCTTGGCCGAGAACATCCGTTTCAGGCCCGCGCCGGGGTTCATGCGACTGAACTTGGGCGCCATGGAGCCGGCCGCGAACAGCCAGCCACCGAGAGAGATCGGACCGATCAACGCAGCCAACAGCAAAGTGATCATCACCGGCTGAATCGCCAACAGGGCAATCTGTCCCGAGTGCAGCAAGAAGGTCCCCATGTTGCGCTGATCCAGAATCACTTCCCGCGACAGCGTGAAGTTCATCCGCATCAGCTCCATCATGTCCTGCGCCAACGCACCACCGAAAATCAGCAGCGCACCGGCGCCAGCGAGCATGACCGCCAAGGTATTGAGCTCCTTGGAGCGCGCAATCTCGCCCTTGTCACGGGAGTCCTTTTTACGTTTCTCCGTGGGGTCTTCTGTTTTGTCCTGACCGCTTTCGCTCTCCGCCATGACTCAGCGCGCCCGTGCCAGTTCGCGTAACAACTGCAAAGCCTCGGAAGCCAGCGGTTGATACTGATTGAGGATGTCCGCCAGGCCGACCCAGACGATGAACAACCCAAGCACCAGGGTCAGCGGGAAGCCGATCGAGAAAATGTTCAGTTGCGGCGCCGCCCGGGTCATCACGCCAAACGCAATGTTGACCACCAGCAACGCGGTGATCGCCGGCAGCACCAGCAACAGCGCCGCGCCAAGCACCCAACCGAGCTTGCCGGCCAGCTCCCAAAAATGATGGACCATCAACCCGCCACCGACCGGCAGCGTGGTGAAGCTTTCGGTGAGGACTTCGAACACCACCAGATGGCCGTTCATCGACAGGAACAGCAGCGTCACCAGCATGGTGAAAAACTGCCCGATCACCGCCACTGACACACCGTTCGTAGGGTCGACCATCGAGGCGAAGCCCATGCCCATCTGGATCGCGACAATTTGCCCGGCGACCACGAAAGCCTGGAAGAACAGCTGCAAGGAAAACCCCAATACCGCGCCAATAATGATTTGCTCGGCAATCAGCAGCAGTGCACTCAGGTCAAGTGCGTTGACCGGCGGCATTGGCGGCAGGCCGGGAGCGATCACGAAGGTAATCGCCAGGGCGAAGTACAGACGCACGCGCTGGGGCACCAGGCTCGTACCGAAAATCGGCATGACCATCAGCAACGAACCGATGCGAAACAGCGGCAACATGAACGTCGCCACCCAGGTACTGATCTGCGTATCGGTCAACTGCAGCAGCGACATGGTTTAGCCGATGACCTGAGGAATACTGCCGTACAACTGCAGGATGTATTCCATGAAAGTCTGCACCATCCACGGACCGCCAACGATCAGCGTCACCAGCATCACCAGCAGACGTGGCAGGAAACTCAGGGTCTGTTCGTTGATCTGGGTGGCCGCCTGGAACATCGCCACCAACAGCCCCACCAACAAGCTCGGGATCACCAGCACGGCAACCATCATGGTGGTCAGCCACAGCGCTTCGCGAAAGATGTCTACGGCAACTTCCGGCGTCATGGTGAAACGCCGCCGAAGCTGCTGGCCAACGTACCAATGATCAACGCCCAGCCATCCACCAGCACGAACAGCATGATCTTGAACGGCAGGGAAATGATCAGTGGCGAGAGCATCATCATACCCATCGCCATCAGCACACTGGCCACGACCAGGTCGATGATCAGGAACGGGATGAAGATCATGAAGCCGATCTGGAACGCGGTTTTAAGCTCCGAGGTGACAAACGCCGGAACCAGAATCGTCAGCGGCGCCTGATCAGGCGAAGCAATATCAGTGCGCTTGGACAAGCGCATGAACAGCTCCAGATCGCTGCTGCGAGTCTGGGCCAGCATGAAATCCTTGATTGGCACCTGCGCCTTGGTCACGGCATCCTGAGCGGTGAGCTTCTCCGCCAGATACGGCTGCAAGGCATCCTGATTCACGCGATCGAACACCGGCGCCATGATGAACATGGTGAGGAATAGCGCCATGCCAGTGAGGATCTGGTTCGACGGTGTCTGCTGCAAGCCCAGGGCCTGACGCAGGATCGAGAAGACGATGATGATCCGGGTGAAACTGGTCATCAGCATGACGAACGCCGGGATGAAACTCAGCGCGGTCATGATCAGCAGGATTTGCAGGCTGACCGAGTATTCCTGAGCGCCTTCGGCGTTGGTGCCCAAGGTGATCGCCGGGATCGACAACGGATCGGCGGCGAACGCCAGCGGCGCGACCAGCATCAGGGCCAGCGTCAAGATAATGCGTAACGCACCCATTACTTCCTATCCTTCTGATCCTTGCCGAGCATCTTCAGCAGATGCAGGGCAAATTCCGGCGTGGCTTTCTCGGCATTGTCCGGCACCTGCACCGGCTCCTTGAGTACATGCAACGCGGTGATGGTGCCAGGGCTCAGGCCGAGCAGAATCTGCTCGTTGCCGACCTGCACCAGCATCAAACGGTCACGAGGACCTAGCGCGCGGGAACCGATCAGCTCGATCACCTGCCCCTTGCCGGCCGGCCCGGCCTGCTGGACCCGACGCAGCAACCAGGCGAGGAAGAAGATCAACCCCAGCACCAGCAGCAAGCCGAACACCAACTGCGTCAATTGCCCGGCCACACCGCTGCTGACAGCCGGTGCAGCAGCCGCTGTCGCAGTCGCAACCGGCTCGGCAGCCAGAACACTGAACGGCAACGCCAGCACAAACCCCAGAACCCTTTTCACTCAGCGCAGCTTCTTGATGCGTTCGCTTGGGCTGATCACGTCGGTCAGGCGAATGCCGAACTTTTCGTTGACCACCACCACTTCACCATGGGCGATGAGCGTGCCATTAACCAACACGTCGAGCGGCTCACCGGCCAGACGATCGAGCTCGATTACCGAACCCTGGTTGAGTTGCAGCAGGTTGCGGATGTTGATATCGGTGCTGCCGACCTCCATGGAAATCGACACCGGAATATCGAGGATCACATCCAGATTCGGACCGTCCAGCGTCACTGGATCGTTGCTCCTCGGCACGCTGCCGAACTCTTCCATTGGCAAACGGTTGGACGACGAACCAGTGGCATCGGCGGCCAACAAGGCATCGATATCGTCCTGCCCGGCGTCACCGGTTTCTTCCAGGGCCGCAGCCCATTCATCAGCCAGTGCCTGGTCGTCCTGGGCGTTCATATCGTCGTTCATCATTTGTCCTCGGCGGGCACCTGCTCAATCAAGAGCAGTCAATTAAAAGGGGGATTGGAGCGCCGGTCAGCGGCGCTCGATCGGCTCGATCACCTGCAACGCGAGGTTGCCTTTGTGCGAGCCCATCTTGACCTTGAAGGCCGGCACGCCATTGGCGCGCATGATCATTTCTTCCGGCATCTCGACCGGGATCACATCCCCCGGCTGCATGTGCAGGATGTCGCGCAGGCGCAGCTGGCGGCGGGCAACGGTGGCACCGATGGGTACATCGACGTCCAGCACGTCCTGGCGCAAGGCGTTGATCCAGCGCTCGTCCTGATCGTCGAGGTCCGACTGGAAGCCGGCATCGAGCATTTCGCGCACCGGCTCGATCATCGAGTACGGCATGGTCACGTGCAGGTCGCCGCCACCACCATCGAGCTCGATATGGAACGTCGACACCACAACGGCTTCGCTCGGGCCGACGATGTTGGCCATGGCCGGATTCACTTCCGAGTTGATGTACTCGAAGTTGACTTCCATGATCGCCTGCCAGGCTTCCTTCAAATCGACGAAGGCCTGTTCCAGCACCATACGCACCACACGCAGCTCGGTGGGGGTGAATTCACGCCCTTCGATCTTCGCGTGACGGCCATCGCCGCCGAAGAAGTTGTCCACCAGTTTGAACACCAGTTTGGCGTCAAGGATGAACAGCGCAGTGCCGCGCAGCGGTTTGATCTTGACCAGGTTGAGACTGGTCGGCACGTACAGCGAGTGCACGTATTCGCCGAACTTCATCACCTGCACGCCACCGACGGCAACGTCCGCCGAGCGACGCAGCATGTTGAACATGCTGATGCGGGTATAGCGGGCGAAACGCTCGTTGATCATTTCAAGGGTCGGCATGCGTCCGCGGACGATGCGATCCTGGCTGGTCAGGTCGTAGCTTTTGACGCTGCCGGGTTCGGCAGCGTTATCGGTCTGTACCAGACCATCGTCGACGCCATGCAACAGCGCATCGATCTCATCCTGGGACAGCAGGTCCTGCACGGCCATGTCGTGTTCCTACTGCAGTACGAAATTAGTGAAAAGCAACTGTTCGATCACCACTTTGCCAAGCTCTTTCTGCGCCACTTCCTGGACGCTGGCCGTGGCCTTCTGACGCAACATCTCCTGGCCGACCGGAGTCGCCAGCGTGGCGAAATCCTGACCGGAAAACAGCATCACCAGGTTATTGCGGATCACCGGCATGTGAACCTTGAGCGCGTCCAGATCAGCCTGATTACGGCCCTGCAGGGTGATGCTCACCTGCATGTAGCGCTGACGGCCGTTCTGGGTGTAGTTGGCCACGAAGGCGGGAGCCATGGCTTCGAAGATCGCCGGCTGCTTACCGACCACAGCTGTTTCAGCCGCGGCGGCAGGCTTGCTCTGGGCGCCGTGCATGAAGAACCAGGTCGCCCCCACGGACAAGCCGATCGCCAGCAGCAGGGCCACGACGATCACTATGATCAGCTTGATTTTGCCTTTGGTTGCGGGGTCTTTCACTGGTGCTGCGTCGCTCTTAGCCATGCCAATAATCCGTCACTATTCGGGTTTTCACAGTCGCACGGCAAGGCAAGAGCAAGTGTTATGCCAGAAGTGTCGGGAGGGAGTTGAGGCGCAGGCTTAAAGACATCGAAGGAACCGTAGGAGCGAGGCTTGCCCGCGAAGAACGTTGACGCGGTTTATTGGTTAAACCGAGTTATCGTTCTTCGCGGGCAAGCCTCGCTCCTACAGGGGGTGTTGCGCTTGATCAGGCGTAATAATCGACGGCGCTGGTGCCAATCACGCTGGTGGTGTTGGCGCCTACTTCAGCGACAGTCGCAGGGAGCTCTTCATCGACAGAGTCGAGGCGACCACCATTGGCGCTGGTACGTCCACCCTGCCCCTGTTGAGACTGTTCCTGCCCCTGCCAGCCACGGGACTGATCGGAAACGTTGACGTCGACCTGGCCCATGCCCTGCTGCGCGAACATGTCACGCAGGCGGTGCATTTGCCCGTCGAGCGCTTCGCGAACGCTTGGGTGGACGCTCATGAAGGTCACCTGGGTCTGCTGATCCGGCACCATGTTCACCCGAATATCGAGGCGTCCCAGCTCGGCCGGTTGCAACTGAATGTCGGCCGCTTTGAGGTTGGCGCTGGACAGGTACATGACCCGGTTGACCACTTCTTCGGTCCAACCGCTCTGATGCATGGCGATCGGCTGGTTCACCGGCAATGCATTGGCAGTCTTCGGCGTTGCCGCCTGAGTCAGTGCCGCCAGACGGTTGGCGAAGTCATCGACACGGGTATCGCTGCTGGCGGACTTGAGGTCCTTGAGGCCGTCATCAATCAGGCCACTGAAAGCCTTCTCGCCGCCCTGGCTGGTGCTGTCCTGGTCAGCTTGAACATCGAGCATACTCGCCATGCCCGCGGCAAAGTTTTGTGCCGAGGTCGGTTCGCCGTCAGCTTGGGCCTGGGCCGGAGACGCTTTTGGCTGGGCCTGGCTAGAAGCGGAAACGTGACCACCCTGCTCCATGGCCAGACGCAACGCTGGCAGCGCATCAAGTGGATCGGCCTCAGGATCGAAATCGCTGTCGACGGTGGCGGCTTGCGCGGGTGCGGCAACGATGGCAGCGGCAACCGGCGCTTCAACCTGCGGCGCACCGCTCGTCACAACCGGCGCAGGTGCTTGCTCTACCGGCACGGCCACCAACGGTTGAACGGCCGGCATCAAGGCAGGATCAAGGGCCGGATCAAGGCTCGGATCAACCGGTGGAGCGTCGGCTACCGGCATATCGGTCGTCTCCGGCTTGTCATCGCTGGCCGTCGTGTCGTCTGTCGGCGCCGGTTTATCGGCGGGCAAGGAATTGCCGCTATCGGCAACCGCAGGTTCCGGAGCGGCAGCTTTATCGCTGCTGACGTCCGGCTTGCCGGTGCCTTGCGGCACATTATCAGTCGCCGGCCTGGCCGATTTATCAGCGACCACAACAGGCTTGCTCTGGGCTTGATTGGCGTAGACCTGAGCGAAGCTGGACGCCCTGTCCCCGGGCTCAGCCGTGAGCGCCGGCGTATTGGCGTTTGCGGCTTGAGTCTTGGCCGTAGTGGCGGCCTGAAGAAGAGTATTGGGGGTAACGGGCATAAAACGGTCTCCGCTGCACTGGGATCGTAGGTACAGTTGAGCAAGTTGATTGCAAGGGTCGAGCCAGCTTTGCTCGCTGGCTGCTAATAACGCCGGACGGATGCTGGTTCAGCCAGGGAGCGCTGGCGTTCTGCTTCGTAGAGCGGTCGGACAATAGCGAATTCGCCGTCAATCTCATCAATGAGCCGTTCAATGCCGACGAGACTCTTTTCTTTGGCACGCTGCTCCAGCTCACCGCACAGCTTGGCCAGATAACTGGCGCCCATGTTGCTGCTGCTACCTTTGAAACTATGGGCAGCATTCATAAGCTGCGCGGCGTCCTCAGCCTTTCGCAGGACGCGTAAACGCTCTTCGGAATCGGCGAGAAAGGTATCGAGCAATTCTGGATACCCGTCCTCCATAACTTCCTGCAACGCGCTCAGCACGTCACGGTCCAGATGTGTGTCGTCCACTTGTTCACTCCTTGATCAAGAATGCCTGGCATTATGCCAGAGCCTCCCAGAAAAACTCCACGCGAGCACTTCGACCATTATCGGACCAGGTCGCATGATCGCTCAACTGGCGGATCAAATTGACCCCACGTCCTGACAGACGGACATCATCGACCGGACGCGCCATCACCCGCGCCACATCGAAACCCTTGCCACTGTCTTCGACCCGGACCGTCAGGCAACCGCCCTCGCCTTTTGGTGCCACCTGCAAATGCACCCGCACATAACCGTCCCGCAATTCGTCCAGGCGTGCATTGCGCTGCTGATAATAGCGCGCAAAACCCGAAGCATCGCGTTTCAGACTTGAATCCAGTCCCAGCACGCCATGCTCCAGGGCGTTGGAATAAAGCTCAGCCATCACACTGTAGAGCGCGCCACTCTGAGCCCGCAGGCCATGCACCTCAAGCAACAATTGCAACAGGTATGGCAGCGGGTTGAAGCGCTTGAGCGTGGCGGCGCGGAACTCGAAACTCACCGACCAGTCCAGCGGGCTGGATTGGCCGCTGTCGGAGTACACCGGCACTGGCGGACTCAGTTGCGCAGCCTCCAGCAGACTGACCTCGACCATGCTCACGTCATCCCGTGCCTCGCCGCGAAAATCCCGCAGGGCCTGTTCGATTTCTTCGAACAGCGCATCAGGCTGACGATTGGCTGTAAACACCTGCTCCAATCGCTCTACGCCAAACAATTGTTCATTGGCATCGCAGGTATCGATCACCCCGTCGGACAACAGAAAGACCCGATCCCCGACGGCCATCGGGAACACCTCGGTGCGGTCATCGAAGGTTTGCGGGCTCAGCACCCCCAGCGGCAAGTGCCGTGCCGTCAGAGTGATACGTTCGCCGCTGGCGGTGCTGTGCAAGTAACCGTCCGGCATCCCGCCGTTCCAGACCTCCACCGATCCTCGCTGAAAGCTCAGGCACAGCAGGGTCGCACAGCAGAACATGTCCACCGGCAGAATACGTTTGAGCTTGGCGTTCATCTCGCGCAGGGTTTCGGACAGGCCGTAACCCTTTGCGGTCATGCCGTAGAAGACTTCAGCCAGGGGCATGGCACCCACAGCGGCCGGCAAACCATGGCCAGTGAAATCGCCGAGCAGCACATGCATGTCGCCGGCCGGGGTGAACGCGGCCAGCAACAGATCGCCGTTGAACAGGGCATAGGGCGATTGCAGGTAACGGATGTTCGGTGCGCTCAGGCAACCGGAGTGGGCGACCTTGTCGAACACCGCTTTGGCCACCCGTTGTTCGTTGAGCAGGTAATCGTGGTGCCTGGCGATCAGGTCGCGTTGCTCCAGCACCGTGGCCTGCAAACGCCGCAAGCGGTCCATCGCCTTGACCTTGGCGGCGAGGATCACCTGGTTGTATGGCTTTGCCAGAAAATCGTCGCCCCCGGCCTCCAGGCAACGGGCCAAGGCCTCACTTTCGGTCAGCGACGTCAAAAAGATGATCGGCACCAGCGTTTCGCCGGCCAGCGCCTTGATCTGCTGCGCAGCCTCGAAACCGTCCATCACCGGCATCATGGCGTCCATCAGCACCAGGTGTGGTCGTTGCGAGCGAAACACTTCGACCGCCTCGGCGCCGTTGGCGGCCGTCAGCACTTCATGGCCCTGGCGCCGGACGATCGTCGACAGCAGCATACGATCGGCCGCGCTGTCTTCGGCGATCAGAATCGTCAGCGGTTCGAGCGGCTGCATGACGGTCAACTGATGTCGAACAGCTTGTCGAAATTGGAGATGGCGAGGATTTTCTTCACGTCGGTACTGCTGTTGACGACGCGAATATCGGCGTTGTCGCCACCGGCGTGATCGCGCAGCAAGAGCAGCATGCCCAGCGCCGAGCTGTCGAGATAAGTGGCTTTCTTCAGGTCCACCACAATGGAATCGGGTTGCCGGTTGAGTTTTTCGTAGGACTCGCGAAACTCCTGATGCCGACCGAAATCGAATCGTCCCTCGATCGAAATCGTCAGCTTTTTCCCATCCGGAGATACTTCTGTAACGACTGACATTTCACGGCTTCCTTGTCATTGGCAAACGAACGTACGTGTACAAGGTTTAGCACCTGATGAGGGCTGGAGCAAGGCTGAAGAGTTGTTCGGTTTGTGAAATCGCCTTCGCGGGCAAGCCTCGCTCCTACGGAAAATGGTCGAACACACCGTTGTCGTTCGACACCGCCTCTGCAGGAGCGAGGCTTGCCCGCGAAGAACGATAACGCGGTCTTCAATACGGGTCGTGACGCGGCAAGCGCTGGGACAGTTCATCCAGCAGCTTTTGCTCGCGCTTGTCTTCCAGTTGCCGTGCCTCATCCATGTAGCGCTGAACCAGTTTGCGCAAGCCTTCGACCCGGGCAAATGCTTGCTGCCAGGCTTCCCGAGACTTGTTCAGGTTGTTTTGATGCCAGTTCAGGCTCTGGCGCTGCTGGTCGATGGCCGTGCCCAGTTGCGCGAGAAAGCCCTGATAGCCCAGCAACCACTGGCCCGAGACGCCGCTGCTGCCGCGCACGATCCATTGTTCCTGGTATTCGAGACGGAAATTTTCCAGGTCGGCGAGTTTGCTTTCCGCCAGGCGAACCTGGCCCTGGAAATGCCCCAGGCGCAAGACAGCGGTTTTTTCGGCCTTTTCAGCCATTTCCACCACAGGCGCCAGGCGTGCTGCGCGGCTCGAGGCCATGACTGGTTAACCGCCCGGCGCTGGCGCAAAGATCGAAGCGAGATGGTTCTCGCTGGCGCCCATGTTGATGTTGTCGTTCAAACCCTGGCGCAGGTACATGGTCATGGCCGGTTGCAGATTGATCGCGGTGTCGGTTTCCCGGTCACCGCCGGGCACATAGGCGCCAACACTGATCAAGTCGCGGCTCTGCTGATAGCGCGACCAGTATTGCTTGAACATCTGCGCGTGGTTCATGTGCTTGATGCCAACTACCGATGGCATGACCCGGCTGATGGAGGCTTCGATATCGATGGCCGGGTAATGCCCTTCCTCAGCCAGACGCCGGGACAACACGATGTGCCCGTCGAGCACGCCTCGCGCCGAATCCGCGATCGGGTCTTGCTGGTCGTCGCCTTCGGACAATACCGTGTAGAAAGCGGTGATCGAACCACCGCCCTTTTCGGCATTACCGGCCCGCTCCACCAGTTTCGGCAACTTGGCGAACACCGACGGCGGATATCCCTTGGTCGCTGGCGGCTCGCC
>NZ_AKJK01000023.1 GCF_000282375.1 Pseudomonas sp. GM50 | reverse complement strand
CGCCTGCCGCTCCCGCACCTGCGCCGGCTGCTGCACCGGGGGCATTCAAATTGCCACCGGTGGAAGAATTATCAGGAGTCGCGGCTGGTGCTACGCCGGTTCCTATGCGCCGATCAAGATCCTGATATCGCTCCAGGTTCTCTTGCTTCATGCGCGCTACATCATTTTGCAGAACTTCGATCACACCCTGTTGGCGTGAGATCTGCTCCTGCATCGATTGCAGTTGGTTGAACAGCTCGCCCTGTGCCGAGACAGGGGCCGAAACCCCTCCCCCGGCATAGGCGCCGTTCGTACCGTAACCCGCAGGCGGATAACTACTCCCGCTATTGTTATAGCCGGAGTTGTCCTCGACCACAGGAACCGCAGCCCACACCGCAAGCGGTGCGAGGCTGAGAGCCAAAACAGTTACAGCACGACGGCACGTTCGCATGACGAATTACTTACGCAGTTCGACGCGACGGTTTTGAGCCCAGGACTGCTCGTCGTTGCCGGTAGCAACTGGACGCTCTTCGCCGTAGGAAACCAGTTCCAGCTGAGCTGGGGAAACACCTTGCAGTACCAGGTAGCGCTGAACGGCTTTCGCACGACGCTCGCCCAGTGCCATGTTGTACTCACGAGTACCACGTTCGTCGGTGTTGCCTTCCAGAACAACGCGAGCGCCGTTTGCTTTCAGGTCTTTGGCGTGAACGTCCAGAGCGCGCATGGCTTCTGGCTTCAGGTCCGAGCTGTCGTATTCGAAGTAGAAGGTGGTGATTGCGCGCAGAGCAGCTTCTTCGCTCAGGGAACCATCAACGGCACCAGTGTTTGCGCCGTAACCAGCGTTTGGATCAACAGCGCCTTCACCGGCATTGTCGCCGCCTTTGGACGAGCAACCTACAGCTACAGCCATGGCCAGAGCCAGCGCAGCAAATTTACCAAACTTCAGCATTTCCATCGTGAAACTCCTAATGAACCCCAGTGTGTTAAGTACAACGTGTAGCGCCGCGTCAGTTCAGGTAAGGGGACCAGGACGGTTCTCTGACTTCGCCTTGTGCGGTAGGAAGCGGGAGCCTCACGCGTCCATTAATGGACACGAGCATCAAGACTCCCCGGCCCTGCTGGCGGGTGGCGTAGATTACCATGGTGCCGTTGGGCGCAACAGTAGGCGACTCGTCCAGAGTGCTATCAGTGAGGATCTTTACACTACCTCGCTGCAAATCCTGGGCTGCCACCTTGAAATTAGTGAAGCCTTCCTGACGATGGATCATCACCAGGGTCTTTTCATCGGCCGACAGTTTAGGGTTGGCGTTGTAGTTACCGATGAAGGTCACACGCTCCGCACCACCACCGCCTGCGCTGGTTTTGTAGATCTGCGGCTTGCCGCCACGGTCGGAGGTGAAATAGATGGTCGAACCATCTTTACCCCAGAACGGTTCGGTGTTGATGCCCTGACCGTTGGTGACGCGACTGATCTGACGCGAACCCAGGTTCATCACATAAATGTCCGGGTTGCCGTCTTTCGACAGTACAAACGCCAGGCGCTGACCATCCGGCGACCATGCTGGCGCACCATTCAGGCCTTCGAAGTTGGTGATCTGCTCGCGGCGACCGGTGTCGATGTTCTGCATGAAGATGCGCGGACGCTTCTGCTCGAACGACACGTAGGCAATGCGTTTGCCATCCGGTGCAAAACGCGGCGACAGGATCGGCTCGCGCGATTGCAGCAGGGTCACGGCACGGGCACCGTCATAGTCCGAACGTTGCAGCGTGTAGCGAGTGTTCTTCTCGGAGAACCGCTCGGCCGTCACGTACAGCAGACGAGTCGAGAACGCACCTTTGATACCGGTGAGTTTTTCGAACGACTGGTCGGAGATGTAGTGCGCCATGTCGCGCAGTTGATCGACGCCGCCCGACACGCTGCCGGTCAGCACTTGCTGCTCGGTGGCGACGTTGAACAGTGCGTATTGAACCTGCAGGCGACCGCCCGCTGGAACAATGCTGCCGACCATGACGTACTGGGCACCCAGCGCCTTGAAGTCACGGAAGATGATTTCGCTGGCCTGGCTTGGCTGGCTGATCATGTTCTGTTTTGGAATCGGCGAGTAGTAACCCGAGTTGCGCAGGTCGTTACCGATGATTTCGGCCATGTCGTCCGGCAGCACGCTGCCGCCTTGGTTGCCGAACGGAACGACTGCAATCGGAGTGGCCCGATCACTGCCACTGGTGACCAGAATGTTTTTTTCATCGGCTGCCGCTATCCCTGCCAGGCAGCAGATAACGACAAGCATTCCTCGAAGAAGGTTTCTCACAAGGCTAGATCCTCAGGTGTGAATGTCATCTTGAATGAACGATACGGAGCGAAATCGCTCGGCTTCATTCCTTGCATTTCTGTCAAACGTCCAATGTTCTTGACTGCTGCTACAGCGGAAGCGTCAAACGGACCATCGCCGCTGGACTTGGCCACGCCAACCGAAGTCACCGTACCGTCCGGCAACATGCCGATTTGCAACACGACCGTCATGCCTTTGCGGGCCGAAGGTGGACGAGCCCAGCCTTCCGCTGCACGAGCACGAATCAGATCATCGAAACTGCCCGCGACTTCGTCACCCTGCTCATCGGCCAAGGCCTGCTGACGCTGCGGCGTGTCGGAAAGCAAATCTGCCAGGGCCTGAGCCTTTTTCTCTTCGGCGGATTTACGCGACGCTTCCTGCGATTTTTTCTTCGCGGCATCGGCAGCAGCTTTCTTCTTCGCGTCTTCGGCGACTTTTTTCTTCGCCTCTTCAGCTTCAGATTTCTTCTTGGCGTCTTCGGCGGCTTTCTTCTTCGCGTCTTCGACGATCTTTTTCTTCGCTTCTTCAGCGGCCGCTTTCTTGGCCTCTTCTTCAGCAGCTTTCTTGGCTTCTTCTTCAGATTTCTTCTTGGCTATATCAGCCAATTGTTTCTCTTCGGCCTTTTTGGCTTCGGCGGTCTTCTTGGCTTCATCGGCTTTCTTGGCTTCATCAGCCTTTTTTGCCTCTTCCGCTTTCTTCGTCTCGTCGGCCTTCTTGGATTCTTCGGCTTTTTGAGCCGCATCTTCCTTCTTTTGTTCCGCGGCCTTGATCGCTTCCTGTTCGATCTTTTTCTGTTCCATCTGTTCGACTTCGGTCTGGCGCGCAGCAGATTTCTGCGCTTCACCCGCAATCTTCTGATTGGTCTGGGTGGTCGCCCGACTTTTCGATTTCAACTGGTACAGGGTCGCCTGGACGATCGGCTTGGCCGGCGGCAGCTCCGGTGTGAAGGCGAAACTGACGAACAGCATGCCGAACACCAGCACGTGCAAGACAATCGCCCAGACACTAGGCCAGAAGTAGCTTTCCGAGGCGGACGGCTCTCGCATTTGCTGCATCAGGGTGCCTCGGTAATCAAGCCAACATTACCGACCCCGGCTTTCTGCAACCCGCCCATCGCGCCCATGACGGAGCCGTAATCGACAGTCTTGTCGCCGCGAATGAATACTTGGGTACGCTTGCCGCCTTCAGTACCGGCGCGAATGATCTTGGTCACCGCGTCGGTCATTTGCGGCAAGGTCATGGCCTTGTCCTGCTGCTTATCGGTGTCGACTTCGCTGCCAAGGTTCCAGTAGTAGGTCTTGTCAGACTTGATCGAAATGGTCAGGACCTGAGTGTTGTTGTCCTGCGGCAAGGCTTCGCTGGAAACCTTGGGCAGATCAACTTTCACGCCCTGATTGAGCATCGGCGCGGTCACCATGAAGATGACCAGCAGTACCAGCATCACGTCGATGTAAGGCACCACGTTCATCTCGGCAACCGGCTTGCGCTTTTTGCGAGCTCGAGCGATTAAAGCCATTGGAAATTACCTGCTTATTCTTCGCTGGTGTGCACTTTGCGGTGCAGGATCGCCTGGAATTCGTCGGCGAAGGTGTAGTAACGGCCCAGCAGGGTTTCGCTGCGAGCAGCAAAACGGTTGTACGCGATAACGGCCGGGATGGCGGCGAACAGACCGATCGCGGTAGCAATCAGTGCTTCGGCAATACCAGGGGCCACAGTGGCCAGAGTCGCTTGCTGGGCAGTTGCCAGACCACGGAAGGAGTTCATGATGCCCCAGACCGTACCGAACAGACCGATGTACGGGCTGACGGAACCGACGGTGGCGAGGAACGGCAGGCTCTGCTCGAGCTTTTCTTCTTCGCGGGAGATGGCCACGCGCATGGCACGGGCCACACCTTCCATGACCGCTTCCGGGTCAACGCCTGACTGCTGACGCAGACGGGAGAATTCCTTGAAGCCGGCACGGAAGATCTGCTCGACGCCCGAATCCGGATCAGGGTTGCTGCCGGCCTGACGGTAGAGTTTGGACAGGTCGATACCCGACCAGAAGCGCTCTTCAAAGCTCTCCAGGGCGCGTCGACCGGCACGCAGCAAGTTGCTGCGCTGAAAGATCATGATCCATGAGGTCACCGATGCGGCTACCAGGATCAGCATTACCAGTTGCACCACGATACTGGCATTGCTGACCAGGCTCCACATGGAGGAATGGTCGACGACGTTAGCTTCCACGCTTTATCTCCTGCTTTGAGTGTGTACCCGCGCCGCTCACGTCGGCAAAGGCCGCACGTAGAGCTTCGGGAATGGCCCGGGGTTTTAAACTGTTAGTGCGCACACAGGCCACCAGAAACTGCCCTTCGCAGAGCAGCACATTATCCGTAGCCCGCCTGACCTGCTGTTTGAAGCGCAGGCTGACCCGGTTCAATTCAATTACTTCAGCGCTTACCAGCAGTTCGTCGTCCAGTCGCGCCGGCGCGTGGTAACGCGCTTCGCTGGAATGCACGACGAACAACAGGTCCTCCCCTGCCAGCGCCGACTGGGCAAAGCCCAGCTCCCGGAGCCGCTCGGTTCGAGCCCGTTCCATAAACTTGAGGTAATTGACGTAATACACGATGCCGCCCGCATCGGTGTCCTCGTAATAAACGCGACAACGATGTGCGAACGGCTCAAGCCCGTTTTGCGCGCGCATACTCTAGTGCTTACTCCTCAGGTTGCCAATCCGGCCAGGCAACTGTTTTTCATTGATTCGCGGCTTTCTGGCGAAAGTACGGTCCTGGGACAGCACAAACCCCGAATAAATCAGCGCGCAAAGGTTACTAATCGTCCACGGCATCGAGGAACTCGTCTACCACGGGCATCTCGCCTAATCGTGACGGGATGTTTAAACCGAAGTGCAGGTACGCATGTCGAGTGACCACCCGCCCCCGCGGAGTGCGCATGATATAGCCCTGCTGGATCAAATACGGCTCCAGCACGTCTTCAATGGTGTGGCGTTCTTCGCTGATCGCCGCCGCCAGACTGTCCACCCCCACCGGCCCACCGTCGAACTTCTCGATCATGGTCAGCAGCAGGCGTCGGTCCTGATGGTCGAAACCACGCTCGTCGACATCCAGCAGGTTCAGCGCCAGGTCGGCGATCGGCTTGGTAATGTGGCCCTTGGCGCGGACCTCGGCGAAATCCCGGACCCGACGCAGCAAGCGGTTGGCGATCCGCGGCGTGCCACGGGCACGGCGGGCGATTTCGAAGGCGCCTTCCGGGTCCAGCGGCAAACCGAGAATGTTCGCCGAACGGCTGACAATCGTCGCCAGGTCAGCAGTGTTGTAGAACTCCAGGCGCTGAACAATCCCGAAACGGTCGCGCAATGGGTTGGTCAGCATACCGGCCCGAGTGGTTGCACCGACCAGGGTGAACGGCGGCAGATCGAGTTTGATCGAGCGCGCGGCCGGCCCTTCGCCGATCATGATGTCGAGCTGGAAATCTTCCATGGCCGGGTACAGGACTTCTTCGACGATCGGCGACAACCGATGGATCTCGTCGATGAACAGCACGTCATGGGGTTCAAGGTTGGTCAGCAACGCCGCCAGATCACCCGGACGCTCGAGGACCGGCCCCGAGGTGCTTTTGATCGACACGCCCATTTCCTGGGCAATGATGTTGGCCAGGGTGGTTTTACCCAAGCCCGGCGGGCCGAAAATCAGGGTGTGATCCAGGGACTCATTGCGCCCGCGCGCGGCCTGGATAAACAACTCCATTTGTTCGCGAACGGTCGGCTGGCCAATGTATTCGGCCAGGCTGACGGGACGAATCGCCCGGTCCTGGACTTCCTCGCGGTCACGGGGACCACCCGTGGCGGCGATCAGACGATCAGCTTCAATCACTTAGATCATTCCCTTAAGGGCACGACGAATCATGTCTTCACTGCTCAAACCTTTCTCCTTGATCGCGGAAATCGCCTTGCTGGCCTCCTGCGGCTTGTAGCCCAGGGAAATCAGCGCGCTGACCGCGTCATTTTCGGCGGTGGCGACCGGTGCAGGCGCATCTGGCCCACCCGGCTGGTTTGGCACCAACGCGAACATCGCCGGCACGGTTTCCCACGCCTTGAAGCGATCCTTGAGTTCCACCAGCAAACGCTCGGCGGTCTTCTTGCCCACGCCCGGCACCTTGGTCAGCGCTGAAGTGTCTTGGGACTGCACGCAACGCACCAGCTCGTCGACCTCCAGGCTCGACATCAAGGCCAGCGCCAGTTTCGGCCCCACACCATTGAGACGGATCAGCTCGCGAAAAAAGTCTCGCTCGCGCTTGCCAAAGAAGCCATAGAGTAACTGCGCGTCTTCGCGTACGACCAAATGGGTGTGCAAGGTCAGCGGTTCACCGACCGACGGCAAGCGATAAAGCGTGGTCATGGGTACTTCCAGCTCATACCCCAGACCGTTTACATCCAGAATCAGGTGCGGCGGCTGTTTCTCAGCCAAAGTGCCGCGCAAGCGTCCAATCACGTTTCAGATCCTTGAGCCTTGGCCAGATCAGTGCTGGCGACTGACAGAACAAGGGTTTTGCGCCGACAACACAGGCGCAAAACCCTCATTCCATAAAAATGATTGCTGATGCTATCAGAGACGCAGGCGCCCGCCACGACTGCGTGCTGTGCCCAGACCATGAGGCAACAGGCTGGAACGGGTGTGAGCGTGGCAAATCGCGATGGCCAGGGCATCCGAAGCATCGATTTGCGGCTTGCTGGTCAATTTCAGCATGTGCATGACCATCATTTGCACTTGTTCCTTGTTCGCCCCGCCAGTGCCGGTCACCGCTTGTTTGACCTGGGTCGCGGTGTATTCGGCGATTTCCAGGCTTTCCTCGGCACCGGCCACGATGGCTGCGCCGCGGGCCTGACCGAGTTTGAGGGCGGAGTCGGCATTGCGCGCCATGAAGACCTTTTCGATGCCCATGGTCACCGGGCCGTAGGTCTGGATCACTTCACGCACGCCCCGATAGACGATTTGCAGGCGCTCGTGCAACTCGCCGGAGCCCGTGCGAATGCACCCCGACGCCACGTACACGCAGCCACGCCCGGTATCACGTACCACGCCATAACCGGTGATACGCGAACCGGGGTCGATTCCAAGAATTAAAGTCATAACGCCTGCGGGTTAGGTAAGAGCACGATATTCAATACAGCGAATAACAAATGTGGGAGCTGGCTTGCCTGCGATGGCGTAGGCACATCAAACAATGATGTAGCCTGACACGCCGCCATCGCAGGCAAGCCAGCTCCCACACTGAATCTTAGTCGCCCTTATCCGAGCTGTGCGGCCACCGACTCTGGAATGTCGGCGTTGGAATACACGTTTTGCACGTCATCCAGGTCTTCAAGCATGTCGATCAGCTTCAGAACCTTCTCGGCGCCTTCCAGGTCCAGTTCGGCACTAGTGGTCGGCAGCATGACGATTTCCGCGTCATCGCCCTTGAAGCCTGCGGCCTCCAAAGCGTTGCGCACGGAATAGAAGCCGGCGAACGAGGTGAACACGTCGATCGAACCGTCTTCGTGGGTCACCACGTCATCGGCGTCGGCCTCCATGGCAGCTTCCATCAGCCCATCCTCATCCACGCCTGGCGCGAAGGAAATCTGCCCCTTGCGCTCGAACAGGTAGGCCACCGAACCGTCGGTGCCGAGGTTGCCGCCGCACTTGCTGAACGCATGGCGGACAGCCGCTGCGGTGCGGTTGCGGTTGTCGGTCATGCATTCGACCATCACCGCCACACCGCCCGGGCCGTAACCTTCGTAGGTCAGCTCGACCATGTCATCGGTATCGGCGGCGCCGGCACCGCGAGCAACCGCGCGATCGATGATGTCGCGGCTCATGTTCGCACCCAGCGCTTTATCCAGCGCAAGTCGCAAACGCGGGTTGGAGCCCGGATCACCGCCACCCTGACGAGCAGCAACCGTCAGTTCACGAATCCACTTGGTGAAAATCTTGCCCTTCTTGGCATCCTGACGTTCTTTGCGGTGCTTGATGTTCGCCCACTTGGAATGACCCGCCATAACTCGCTCCGAATTATCTTTGAAACATTGCCCGCCACGCCATGATGCGCCGGCCAGCAAATAAAAATCTCGACCATTGTATAAAGAAAGGGCGCATCCGAAGATGCGCCCTTCTGGTCAGCCTTACTCAGCTTTAGGCGTTTCGCGCAGACGAATGTGCAGTTCGCGCAATGCCTTGGCATCCACCAGCCCCGGTGCCTGAGTCATGACGCAGGCAGCGCTCTGGGTTTTCGGGAAGGCGATCACTTCACGGATCGACTGGGCGCCGGTCATCAGCATCACCAGACGGTCCAGACCGAAGGCCAGGCCACCGTGCGGCGGCGCGCCGTATTTCAGGGCGTCGAGCAGGAAGCCGAACTTCTCTTCCTGTTCCGCTTCACTGATACCCAGCAGACGGAACACCGACTGTTGCATTTCCTTGCGGTGGATACGGATCGAACCGCCACCCAGCTCGGTGCCGTTCAGGACCATGTCGTAGGCACGGGACAGCGCGGTTGCCGGGTTGGCTTCCAGTTCTTGCGGCGTGCACTTCGGCGCGGTGAACGGGTGGTGCAACGCGGTGAAGCTGCCGTCGTCGTTCTCTTCGAACATCGGGAAGTCGACGACCCACATCGGTGCCCACTCGCAGGTCAGCAGGCTCAGATCGTGACCAACCTTGATCCGCAGCGCGCCCAGGGCTTCGCTGACGATCTTCGATTTATCAGCGCCGAAGAACACGATGTCGCCATCAACAGCGCCAACGCGATCAAGGATCACATTGAGGTTGGCTTCAGGGATGTTCTTGACGATTGGCGATTGCAGACCTTCGACGCCTTTGGCGCGCTCGTTGACCTTGATGTACGCCAGGCCCTTGGCACCGTAGATGCCGACGAACTTGGTGTAGTCGTCGATCTTGCTGCGCGGCATGCTTGCCGCGCCTGGAACGCGCAGAGCGGCAACGCGGCATTTCGGATCGTTGGCAGGGCCGCTGAACACCTTGAAGTCGACTTCTTTCAGTTGATCGGCAACGTCAACCAGTTCCAGCGGGTTACGCAGGTCCGGCTTGTCGGAACCGTAACGACGCATGGCCTCTTCGAAGGTCATGTGCGGGAAGTCACCGAACTCCAGGTCCAGCACTTCCTTGAACAGGTTGCGGATCATTTGTTCGGTGATGCCCATGATCTCTTTTTCATCGAGGAAGCTGGTCTCGATGTCGATCTGGGTGAATTCCGGCTGACGGTCGGCGCGCAGATCTTCGTCGCGGAAGCACTTGGCGATCTGGTAGTAACGGTCGAAGCCGGCAACCATCAGCAGCTGCTTGAACAGCTGTGGCGATTGCGGCAAGGCGAAGAAGGAACCGGCGTGAGTACGGCTCGGCACCAGATAGTCGCGCGCGCCTTCCGGAGTCGCACGGGTCAGGATCGGCGTCTCGACATCAAGGAAGCCGTTCTCGTCCAGGAAGCGACGGATGCTGGTGGTCATGCGCGAACGCAGACGCAGCTTCTCGAGCATTTCCGGGCGACGCAGGTCGAGGAAGCGATAACGCAGGCGGGTTTCTTCGCCGACGTCGGAGAACTCGTTGAGCGGGAACGGCGGGGTTTCCGCTTCGTTCAATACTTCCAGCTCATAGCCCAGCACTTCGATCATGCCCGACGCCATGTTGGCGTTGGTGGCACCGGCCGGACGCAGGCGAACCTTGCCGGTGATCTTGACCACGTATTCGCTGCGCACGCGATCGGCGGCGGCGAAGGATTCAGCGCGGTCCGGGTCGAACACCACCTGGGCCAGACCGTCACGATCACGGATATCGAGGAAAATCACCCCACCGTGGTCACGGCGACGGTGAACCCATCCGCAAAGGGTAATTTCCTGGCCTTCCAGGCTTTCGTTCAGTTGGCCGCAATAATGGCTGCGCATCATGGTCGTGGTTTCACTTCTCGTAATTCGAAATTCGGTTGGAGGTCTTGCCGCACCCCCACACCTAAACAAGGTGGCAGATGATGCAAGAGCTCGCGCGTGTCATTCAGCCCGGGCGCTAGACCCTAGTCAGCTTTGTCGCCACCGGCCAGATTTTTCTTGGAACCGGTCTTGAAGTCGGTTTCGTACCAGCCGGTGCCGCTGAGGCGGAAGCCCGGCATGGACAGCATCTTTTTAAGCTCTGGCGCCTGGCAGGCAGGGCAGTCGACCAGCGGTGCTGCGCTGATCTTTTGAATGGCTTCCAACTGATGACCACAGGAAGCACATTGATAGTCGTACATCGGCATGGGGGTTGTCTCGGCGATCAGATTGCTACCGCGCATGCTGGGCTTTGCGGCAAAGAGCGGGATTATATCCATTAAATGCAGCCTGTGCAGCCGTAAGACTGCACAGACCGACACTCGACCCGTTCAACCGCCAACGGCTAAGCCATGACGAGGCAACTTCCCTCCTTCAGGCTGTGCACGACACAGACAACCCGCACCAGCCCGGTGAAGTTCTTCACTCCGCCATGACGCAAATGCACTTCGCGATCCACGTGGGACAACAGCGCACTGACCGAGCAGCAATTGACCTTGGCCATATCACCCAAAATATCCCAATAGACCTGTTCAAGCCGCAAACAGGTCGCAAAGCCATTCAAACGCACTGACCGGGACAATGGCTGGGCCAGGCCCATATCGAATTCGCTGACTAATGAATCAATCCTCACGTCCTTGAGTGGACCGATCCTCCCCTCGCTTCGCCTGTCTTCATGAACCATACCGTTGACACTCCTTTGCCATCCTTGCTGCTTATAAGAGTCATATTCCGTTTCCTTATAAAAGCGCAGGCGCACAGGCATATCCAGATGACTTTATGACCATCAACGTAGGATAAGCCAACAACGGAGGGGAGATCATGGAGCACGTCCTAGGCCGGACGTTTTCCCACAAATACTGACGCAACATCACTCAATGAAAAGGCAAAAGATCCGAGGAACACTGCGCGCGAACAACACTCAGCAAGCGTCACTCGCACACCGGCCAGTGGAAAGCACCGCTGGACCGCCTGATTTGAGTAGCCGCGGGCTTTGCTGTTAAATAGGCAGTGTGTCGCTACCGCCTATTTTCCGGGGGTTGCGCATAGGCTGATACCGGGTACGTGTCCAACGCCTCTTATTGTTCTGAAGCGAACCGTGCTCCATCAGCTCTTCCTTGTGATCCGTCTTAACGTGAGTTAATCAAAATGTTGAAAATCGTCCACCTGCTAATGGGCGCAGCAGCCCTGCTGCTGTCCTTCATCCCTAGCCTGCGATCCGAAGCGCTACCTTACCTGCAACAACCCGATGCGCTGTACCTGGCCTTTTTCGGCCTGCTCAACCTCACCCTTGCACCTGTTATCCCTTACTGGAACAAAGGCCCGCGTCATCAACTGCAAAACCTGGTCAGCGCCTTGCTGGTTCTGGCTGTCGTGCTGCAAACCCTGACGCTGATCGCCCCGATGCCTGTCATCGCCGGTCAACCTGCCGTTCTGTTCAGCCTGGTCGTTGCCCTGATCGCCATTCTTTTGCACCTGGCCGTCAGCTTCTACAAATCTTCACCGGCCGCCGCCTCGCCAAGCTATGACATGAGCAACCGCGATACTGGCACCGTTAAATGGTTCAACACCTCCAAAGGCTTCGGCTTTATTTCCCGTGATTCCGGTGATGATATTTTCGTGCACTTCCGGGCAATTCGCGGTGAAGGCCACCGTGTGCTGGTCGAAGGCCAGCGCGTGGAGTTCTCTGTCATGAACCGTGACAAAGGCCTGCAAGCCGAAGATGTGATCGCCGCCCTGCCGCGTCGCTGATTCCAAGGCTAAAAAAAACCGCGAACAGCCCTGGCTGTTCGCGGTTTTTTTATGGCCTGCCCTTCACTAATGAGGCTCAGTAATGCGGCGGTGGCGCCTCTTCTTCGAAGGACTCGAACTGACCGGCCATTTCCTCTTGCCGCTTGAGCAATGCGGCCATTTGCAGTTGCAGGCGCTCCACTGCGCGTTGCTGCGTCGCCAGCACATCACTCAATGCCTGGATGGTGTCATCCTGAAACGCCAACTGGCTTTCCAGATCGGTAACGCGTGCTTCCAGGCTCATGACTCAACCCTCCAGAAACGTGAAGTCATCGGTCAACACCAGACGCAGCCGTTCGCGAATCGTCGCGATCTGCTCTGGACTGTAGGGTTTGGCCGGCTGCTTGCCCCAGACCGGAGCTGGCCAGGCGGCGTCCTCACGCTTGCGCACAATCACATGCATGTGCAACTGACTGACTACATTACCCAGGGCCGCGACGTTCAACTTGTCCGCATCGAACGAGTCCTTGAGCATTTCCGCCAGCGCGGTCGTTTCCTGCCACAGCTGCTGTTGATCTGCGACATCTAATTGAAATATCTCACTGATATCCTCGCGGCGTGGCACGAGGATGAACCATGGGTAGTTCGAATCATTGGACAACAGCAACCGACAGAGCGGGAAATCGCCGATCGGCAACGTGTCTTGTTGAAGTCGTGGATCTAAAGCGAACACAGCGTGCACTCCCCTCTGGTCATCTTTTTTCAGCTTAGCGCCCATACCAAAAGACGGCGGCACCAAGCGACAGGACGGCAGCATACCTGCGAATGCCACGCGCTTCACGACGAACTGCCGCCTGCAGCGTCCTCCGTGCGCCCCGACATGAGCCATTTTGATCCGGCATGCACCATGACAGAACCAGCCACCGCACAAAAAATGTCGAAATGACCAATAAACAACGGGCTGTTCGCTTCGAACACAAAGCGTCACTGTGTGAATTCGGTACAGCAATTGAAATTTTTTGCACCAAAACCGCACAACGCGTCTACGCTCAGTGCGTCAGCATCCGCTAACTACTCACTGGCGGGGTGAACCGGTAACGTTTTTGGTTGTCGCCCCCATCAGTTGGATGTGGTAAACACGATGCGAAGCATGGCGTCAAGCCCAAGTAAAACGAGCTCCAACCCCCCGGTTTTATGGGGTTTTTACAGCAGCAAGCAGGCCTTTGGAAAAAAACAGCAACAGAATTCCGATTTGTGCACGCTTGTTGCATTCACACCTATATCGTCTATAAGGCGTCCGCTGGAAGTGGAAGCCTTAAGGCCAATAAAAACAGTGGCAGGATTGCCCGATGGAGATTCAAGTGCAGGACCAGGGACTCTTTTTTACCGATGCTCAAGCCATGGAAAACAACGCTGAAGTTGTCAGTCCGATTGCGTCGGGATTGTGAATTTGCGACATCTACCCAGCCATTTGCGACAGGGTCGTAAAGAAGCTGAAAGGTTAGATGCGCAAGTATCGCCAACATGGTCGGCGTGATATAAGTTTGCGCCGACACAAAAAGAAAGAGCCGCCCGGATAATAAAACAGGCGGGACGGCAGTACTCTTCTAAAAACCAAAGGAGCAAATCACGATGCGCGTGATGAAGTGGAGCATGATCGCACTGGCAGGGGGGGGGGGGGGG
>NZ_AKJK01000022.1 GCF_000282375.1 Pseudomonas sp. GM50 | reverse complement strand
GTTTCGCCGATGGCCAGGGCGATTTCCCGCTGGGCCTGGGCGAAACGGGTCAGGGAATCCATGAGCAACAGGACATTCTTGCCCTTGTCGCGAAAGTACTCAGCGATCCGCGTGCAGTACATGGCCGCGCGCAGACGCATCAGTGGTGCGTCGTCCGCCGGCGAAGCCACCACCACCGAACGCTTGAGCCCTTCTTCACCGAGGATGTGCTCGATGAACTCTTTAACTTCACGACCCCGCTCACCGATCAGCCCGACGACTATGATGTCGGCTTCGGTGAAGCGGGTCATCATGCCCAGCAGCACACTCTTGCCCACGCCAGTACCGGCGAACAGCCCGAGCCGCTGACCGCGACCGACCGTCAACAAACCGTTGATGCAACGGATGCCCACATCCAGTGGCTCGCTGATCGGCTCGCGCTTGAGCGGGTTGATGGTCGGGCCGTCCATCGGCACCCAGTCTTCAGCCTTCATCCCGCCCTTGCCATCCAGCGCACGCCCGGCGCCATCGAGCACCCGCCCGAGCATGCTCATGCCCATGGGCAGACGACCGGTATCGGCCAAGGGAACCACGCGCGCGCCTGGCGCGATGCCGGCAACGCTGCCGACGGGCATCAGAAAAACCTTGCTGCCAGAGAAGCCCATGACTTCGGCTTCGACCTGCACCGGGTGATAGCTGTCATCGTTGATGACCATGCAGCGACTGCCCATGGCGGCGCGCAAGCCTTCGGCTTCGAGGGTCAGGCCGACCATGCGCAGCAGGCGACCTTCAAGGATCGGCGCACCGGCAAGCAGCGTGGCCTCGGCGTAACCGCCCAGGCGCTTGGCGAAGCTGGTGCGATCAAGGCGCATCGGCAGCGTCCGGTTCTGGCTCGACCGGGGTAACCGAAGGCTTTTCGTCAACCGGCAGTTCCAGGCTCATATCCGGCGCGGCCGGGTGCAGTGCCTGATCGTGCAATTGATCGAACAGCTTGGCCATGACTTGGGTAACACGGGTTTCGATGGTGGCGTCGATCCGACTGTGTTCGGTTTCGACCCGGCAACCGCCCGGCAACAAGGACTCGTCCTCGACGATGCGCCAGGTTTCTTCATGGCGCTCGCGCAGGGCTTTGACCTGTTCGAAATCCTGCGGGTTGACGTACAGCCGCACATTACCCACGCCGAGCGGCAAGAGCTTGAGCGCTTCGCGCATGACGTGTTCGATCTGCGTCGAGTCGATGGCCAGTTCGCGCTGAATCACTTGTTTGGTGATGTGCTGCACGAGGTCGACCAGCGACTTTTCGATCTGCGTATCTTGCTCGGCAATCGGCTCGAACAGATTGGCCATCAGCTGTTCCAGGCCAGCGATCTTGGCCGTCAGGGCCACTTCGGCTTCCTGACGGACCTTGAGCGTGGTGCTGTGAAAACCTTCTTTCTCGCCAACGGCGAAGCCTTCGTTGTAGGCCTCCTGGCGAATGCTTTCGAGCTCTTCGAGAGTCAGTGGCTGGACTTCTTCCAGCGGCACTTCTTCCATTTCCGGCGGTTCAGGCTCCGGCTCCGGCTCGGGTTCCGGCACAAACGGGTCGAAGCTGGGCAACGACCAGATATCGAAACCACCGACGTCCTTGGCACGGATCAGGTCGGTATTGGACTCATCATGTTTGGACGACATAGTGACCTTAGATCATCTCTTCGCCGCCCTTCCCGCCGAGAACGATTTCTCCGGCTTCGGCCATACGGCGGGCAATGGTGAGGATTTCTTTCTGCGCCGTTTCCACGTCGCTGACGCGCACCGGGCCTTTGGCCTCGAGGTCGTCGCGCAACAGTTCGGCCGCCCGTTTGGACATGTTCTTGAAGATCTTTTCCTTGACGCCTTCGTCCGAACCCTTGAGCGCCAGTACCAGCACGTCGGAGGACACTTCGCGCAGCAACGCCTGAATCCCGCGGTCGTCGACATCGGACAGGTTGTTGAATACGAACATGAGGTCTTCGATCTGACCGGACAGGTCTTCGTCGACTTCGCGGATCGAGTCCATCAGCTGACCTTCGATCGAGCTGTCGAGGAAGTTCATGATGTCGGCCGCACGCTTGATGCCACCCAGGGTGGTGCGCGAGGCGTTCGAGTTGCCGGAGAACTGCTTCTCGAGAATCTGGTTGAGCTCTTTCAGAGCCGCTGGCTGCACGGTGTTCAACGAGGACACTCGCAGGATGATGTCCAACCGGACCTTGTGGTCGAAGTTGCCCAGCACTTCACCGGCCTGATCCGGATCGAGGTACGCCACCACGATCGCCTGGATCTGCGGGTGCTCGTAACGGATCACGTCGGCGACAGCGCGTGGCTCCATCCACTTCAGGCTGTCGAGGCCACTGGTGTTACCGCCCAGCAGGATTCGGTCGATCAGGCCGTTGGCCTTGTCCTCGCCCAGGGCCTGGGTAAGCATTTTGCGCACGTAGTCATCGGAGCCGACGCCCAGGCTGGTCTGGTCGCCGACGATGTCGACGAACTCGCTCATCACCTGTTCGACCTGCTCGCGGTGCACGTTCCCCATCTGGGCCATGGCCACACCCACACGCTGGACCTCTTTGGGCCCCATGTGACGCAGCACTTGCGCGGCGTCGGTAGAACCCAGAGACAGCAGCAGAATCGCGGCTTTGTCGACCCGGGACAGTTTGGCGGCAACGGCTCGGTTATCACTCATCTGCGTTAATCCACTCTTTCACGACCTGGGCCACGCGACCCGGATCTTCTGCCACCAGACTCTTGATTGCGTTCAACTGTGCGTCATAGCCTTCGCTCGGGCTCGGCAGCAGGATGCTGGTCGGGCCACCGAGGCTGACGCGGTCGTTGGCCAGTTCGCCGTCCAGGCCGCCCATGCCACCCAGTTCCATGTCGCTGCCAATGCCGGCCAGTTGCTTGTCTTTGCCGCCGCCGGTGATGTTGTTGAGCACCGGACGCAGCACACCGAATACCAGCACCAGGATGAACAACACACCCAGCACTTGCTTGACGATGTCCCAGAACCACGGCTGGGAGTAGAACGGAATCTCGGCGATCACTTCGCCACGCTCGGCGGAGAACGGCATGTTGATCACGCTGACACTGTCGCCACGGCTGGCGTCGAAACCGACGGCGTCCTGCACCAGGCGAGTGAAGCGCGCCAATTCATCGGCGCTCCACGGCGCACGTGTCGTTTCGCCGTTGGCCGCGTTGACCTTGACCTGATCGTCGACCACCACCGACACCGACAGGCGATTCAATCGGCCCTGCTGCTGCTTGGTGTGGCTGATCGAACGGTCGAGCTCGAAGTTCTTGGTGGATTGTTGACGCTTGTCCGCCGGGTACGGCGCCAACATCGGCTGGCCGGTAGCCGGGTCCATGATTTGCTGACCGTTGGCATCGATCAACGGCTGACCTGGCTGAACCATGCCGGCTGCCGCGGTGCTGCCACCCGTGGTTTGCGGTGCGGAGGCCGGCGATGGCGGCTGGTTGCTCAAGGCACCCGGCACACCTTGCGGGCCATTGCTGGCGGTACGTTGTTCGTTGACCGACTGCTCGCTGCGCAATGCCGGTTGATCCGGGTTGAACTGCTCGGCAGTCGACTCGACTGCGTTGAAATCCACGTCGGCCGAGACTTCGGCTTTATAACGGTCGTTACCCAGCACCGGTTGCAGGATGTTGTGCACACGCTGGGTCAGCATGCTTTCCATGCGACGGCTGTAATCGAATTGCTTGCCGGCCATGGTCAGTTCGGAGTTTTCCGCCTGATCCGACAGCAGGTTGCCCTTCTGGTCGACCACGGTGATCTGCGACTTGCTCAGTTCGGGAACACTGGTCGCCACCAGATTGATGATGGCGACGACTTGGCCCGGCTCCAGCGAGCGACCGGAATAGAGTTCCACCAGTACAGAAGCGCTTGGCTTGCGTTCATCACGCACGAACACCGAGCTTTTCGGAATCGCCAGGTGCACGCGGGCACCCTTGACGTTGTTCAGGCTGGAAATGGTCCGGGCCAGTTCGCCTTCGAGGCCGCGACGATAACGGGTCGCTTCCATGAACTGGCTGGTACCCAGCCCCTGCTCCTTGTCGAGGATCTCGAAACCGATGTTGCCGTCGCTGGGAGTGACACCAGCGGCCGCGAGCTTGAGCCGCGCACGGGACAGGTCATCGGCCTTGACCAGCAAGGCACCGGAGTTCGGTTCAACGGTATAGGGGATGTCGGCCGCGGCCAGGGTTTCCATGACCTGCTTGGCGTCCATACCGGCAAGGCTGCCGTACAGAGGCCGGTAGTCCGGCTGCTGGGACCACAACACCACGGCAAAACCAATCGCCACGCTCGCAGCCAGGCCGACCAACAGGCCCACCTGACGCAACATGGTCATCTCGGAGAGGTTTTCCAGGAAAGACAACCCGAACAGCGGCGGTTTACCGTCTATCGGAGTGGCCTTGGCCGGAACATTATCGGCGACTGCTTCTGCCATGACTCAATTCGTCCTTAAACCGGCATCTGCATGATGTCTTGGTATGCCTGAACCAACTTGTTGCGCACTTGGGTCAACGCCTGAAAAGACACGCTGGCCTTCTGCGAAGAAATCATCACGTCCGTCAGGTCGACGCCGCTCTTGCCGATCTCGAAGGCACTGGCCAACTGACTGGACGCCTGCTGGGTGTCGTTCACTTTATTGACGGCCTGACCGAGCATGTCGGAAAAGCTGCTGCCACCCACTTCAGGGACTGCGGCAGTCGATTTCGGCGCAGACATCGCATCCATTTGCATGGAGCGCATGTCCAGCATCAACCGATTGAATTCAATACCTTGGCTCATGGTTTCTCTCTTTGACGAAGCTACGTCTTTGGCTACCCGCAATTTTTTGACACTCACTCGGCGGGCAGTGAGGTATTAGCAACAAGGGTGCCAGCTCCGTGGCCGCGCCGAACAAAAGCCTTCCAGGCTTTGCATTAACCGCAAAACATTGGGGAGCAGCCTTTGTGGCGAGGGGGCTTGCCCCCGTTCGGCTGCGCAGCAGTCGTAAAAATCCGAGCACACAACAAACCTGCATCCCTCAAAAAGAAGGACCGCTTCGCGCTCCATCGGGGGTGATGTGGCATTCCGACGAGCCCCCTCACCACAGGCCCCCACATTTGGATCGGTGTTGCTTGCGTCAACTTTCAGGTGGCGAACAAGTACGCTTCCACATCCATTCCGGCGTCGCGCATCTGCGCCAGCTTGTAGCGCAAGGTGCGCGGGCTGATGCCCAGTCGCTCGGCGGCTTCTTTGCGACGGCCGCGCTCAGAGCGCAAGGTGTCAATAATCATCTGGAATTCACGGCGCCGCAGGTCATCGCCGAGGGCGCCCGCCGATTCGGCTTCAACTTCTACTGCGCGCACGGGCGTCGGCGCCAATGTCGGCAACGGCGCGCACGCCACAGGCCCGGCCAGGCAGAAATCCTGCGGCTGGATCAAGCCACCCTGCTGCAGAATCAAGGCACGCTGGATCGCGTTATCCAGTTCACGCACGTTGCCCGGCCACGGATAACCAATCAGGCACGCCTGTGCCTCGGGCGAGAGCTTCGCCGCGGCGTGCTTCATTTTATTGACGTGTTTGGCCAGCAGTCGCTCGGCCAGCGGCAGGATATCGGCGGTGCGCTCGCGCAACGGACGCCAAGCCAGCGGGAACACCGACAGACGATAGTAAAGGTCTTCACGAAAACGCCCCGCCGCCACTTCAGCGGCCAGGTCTCGGTTGGTGGTAGCGACCACTCGGATGTCCAGCGCGATCGGCTTGCGTGCGCCAACTCGCTCGACTTCACGCTCTTGCAGTACGCGTAGTAACTTGGCCTGCAGGCCCAAGGGCATTTCGGAGATTTCATCGAGCAGGATCGTCCCGCCATCGGCCTGCTCGAACTTGCCGGCCTGCGCCGCGATGGCGCCAGTAAACGAGCCCTTTTCGTGACCGAACAAGGTGGCTTCGAGCATGTTGTCCGGGATCGCTGCACAGTTGATCGCAATGAACGGCTGACTGGCGCGGTGAGAGTGTTGATGAATGTAACGCGCCAGCACTTCCTTGCCGGTCCCGGACTCACCGGAGATCAACACCGTGGAATCACTGCGCGCCACCCGCGCGGCCAATTCCAACAGTTGCGCACTGGCCGGCTCGAACGCCACAGGCCCCTCGCTCTCGGCCGCGCCAAGATTGCCCAGCGCGTGACGCGCCACCAGATCGAGCAAGGCTTTGGGCTCGAACGGCTTGACCAGATAATCGGATGCGCCCTGACGCATAGCATCGACCGCTCGCTCGACAGCACCATGAGCGGTCATCAGCAGCACCGGCAGCTGGGGCTGACGAGCCCGCAGCAATCCCAGCAGCTGATGACCATCCATGCCCGGCATGTTGACGTCACTGAGCACCAGGCTAAACGCCTCGGCACCGACAGCCTCCAACGCCTCTTCCGCCGAACCGACCGCCGTGTAGTCGTGCCCGGCAAGCAATAGCGTATCGGCCAATGCTTCCCGTAGCGCGCGGTCATCCTCGACCAGTAAAACCTTGATGGCCATGTCCTTCACTTCGCTCCCCGAGCGCTGGGTTGTTCACCAGAAAAAAGCGGCAAGATCACCTGCGCGCAAGTGCCGCGACCCGGCCGCGAGCGCAACAGCAATTCTCCTTGATGAGCACGGGCGACTGCCTTGACCACGGTCAGGCCCAGGCCGGTGCCGGTGGTTTTAGTGGTGAAAAACGGCTCACCCAAACGCGCCAGCACCTTCGTGTCGATGCCGCTGCCGCTGTCGCTGACACACAAGCGCAGGTTGTTGCCGCGGGCATACAGGTGAACCTTCAAACGGACATCGCCGGCACTCGCCTGAATGGCGTTCTCGATCAGATTGAGGATCGCCCCGACCAGGGTGTCGCGATTGCACAACAACTCACCGGCATGACTGTCGCACTGCCAGCGAATCGGCAGGTCCTGAACGTGGGTCAGCGCTGCCGCTTGCAGCGACTGCATCAGCATCTTGGGGGTCACGCGATCGGTCAACGGCAACTCGCCGCGAGCGAACACCAGCATGTCGCGAACCTGGTGTTCCAGCTCATGCAAGCGCTCTTTCAGGCGACCGGCAAAACGCTGTTGCGTGGCGACCGGCAACTCCTGCTCAGTCAAATGACTGGCATAGAGCAACGCAGCGGACAACGGCGTGCGAATCTGATGAGCCAACGACGCGACCATACGGCCCAGAGACGACAGGCGCTCATGACGAGCCAGTTGATCTTGCAGATGACGGGTTTCAGTCAGGTCGTTGAGCAGCACCAACTGACCGGGTTCGGCATCCAGCGAGCGCGTGGCGATCGACAGACGCCGACCGTCCTTGAGAGAGATTTCGTGACCGTCATCCTCGCGCGGTGCAAAGCATCGGGCAATCACATGACGCCACAACTCGCCTTCGAGCGGCAGACCGAGCAGTTCACTCGCGGCGGGATTAGCTTCGCGCACGATACCTTGGGCGTCGATGACGATGACGCCACCAGGCAACAGATCGAGGAGATTTTGCAGACGGTTGGCCAGGCGTTCTTTTTCCGCCAGCTCCTGCATGCGCTGAGCACTGACCACAGCCAGCTCGCCCTTGAGCTCGGTGACCCGGGCTTCGAGCATGCTGTAGGAATCGGTCAATTGGCTCGACATCTGGCTGAACAGCGCAAACGCCTGCTCAAGGCCAAGCCGGCTTGCCTGCTCTACGGACGACGGTTGCCCCGAAGCATCTGGGACAGGAGACATCTGGGCGGCTGGGGGCATCGTGCTCTCTCGCGTGGTTGACCGTCAGTTAAACGGAACGTTGCGAGGGACGTAGCAATACCCGTGCCTAAAAAAAACCGCCTATAAATGAAGGAGTTGAAAAACAGGCGTCAATCATCCGCCTGTTCATCACCATCACGACGACTCATGCCGTACTTGCGCATCTTCTCCACCAGCGTGGTACGACGAATCCGCAGCCGTTCTGCCGCCCGCGCCACGATGCCATTGGCATCATCCAGCGCCTGCTGAATCAACCCTTGTTCCAGACCGCCGAGGTAGTCTTTCAGGTCCAGGCCTTCCGGCGGCAACAGGGCATTGGCGGTGAAGTCCGGGGTATGACCATTGATGGCCACCCGCTCTTCGAGATCACTGCGCAAGCTGTCGACCAGTTGCTCGTCTTCGTCATCGACGTAGCGGAATTTCTTCGGCAACTCGACCACGCCGATCACCCCGTACGGATGCATGATCGCCATGCGTTCCACCAGGTTGGCGAGCTCGCGAACGTTGCCCGGCCAGCCATGACGGCACAGCGACATGATCGCCGCCGAGTTGAAACGGATCGATCCGCGCTTCTCGTGCTCCATGCGCGAGATCAGCTCGTTCATCAGCAGCGGGATGTCTTCGACGCGTTCGCGCAATGGCGCCATCTCGATCGGGAACACGTTCAAGCGATAGTAGAGGTCTTCGCGGAAAGTGCCGATCTCGATCATGCTTTCGAGATTCTTGTGGGTCGCCGCAATGATCCGCACATCGACGCTTTGGGTCTTGTTGCTACCCACGCGCTCGAAGGTGCGCTCCTGCAAGACGCGCAGCAGCTTGACCTGCATCGGCAGCGGCATGTCGCCGATTTCGTCGAGGAACAAGGTACCGCCATTGGCCAGCTCGAAACGCCCGGCACGACTGGTGATCGCTCCGGTGAAGGCGCCCTTCTCGTGGCCGAACAATTCGCTTTCCAGCAACTCGGCCGGGATCGCCCCGCAGTTGACCGGAACGAACGGCGCGTCACGACGCTTGGAATGGTAGTGCAGATTACGCGCGACCACTTCCTTGCCGGTCCCGGACTCGCCGAGGATCAGCACGCTGGCGTCGGTGTCAGCGACTTGCTGCATCATCTGACGGACGTGCTGAATCGCCCGACTGGTGCCGACGAGGCTGCGGAAAAGATTGGGTTCACGGTGACGACCGCGCTCACGGGCCTGGTCATACATCTCACGGTAGACCTGGGCACGGTGCAGCGAATCGAGCAATTTGCTGTAGCTGGGTGGCATTTCGAGGGTCGAAAGCACTCGGCGACGCTGGTCTTCCGGCAAGTCAATGGAAGAATTATCGCCCATTAACAAAACTGGAAGGAACTCATCCCAGGTTGAGAGTGTCTTTAACAGGCCCAAAAGTGCACCAGGAGCATTTACCGTCCCGATGAGGACACAGATTACTTCACGACTTGATGACAGAGAGCCGACCGCCTGCTGCCAGTCATGGCTGCCACAGGGTAAATTTTCTTCGCCGAGAAAATTTAAAATCACCGCCAAATCGCGGCGGCGGACGCTATCGTCATCAATCAGCAGAATTTTGGTTTCACGCCACATGCAATAGCAACTTCCCTAGTCAACTCAATGCCCAAAATGAGGGGCAAGCTAGACGCTTGCAGACACGTTATGCCTGTAGACGCCTGAAATCTGGAACCAGCCACTAGTTAAGTCAAAAAACCGTGCACAGTCAAATTTATGGCGCACTATGTTTGGATTAACTGAGGGTTAACTAACCAAACAGATGGTAAACCTTTGCCGCGCTCTGCGCTTGGTGGATCTGCGACATCTCGTCGACTATCGCCTGGCGCTCCCCTGTCGCCGCCTCCAGAAGCTGTTTATACACCCCCAGCAACTCCTCAAGGTTGTCGCGCAACGCGGCCTCGTCCACCGAAGCTTCACTCAAGACGTCTTCCATGCAGGAACGGCAAGCCAGGTCCAATTCACCAATGGCTTCCCAGTTGCGCTCGGCCAATGCCCCTACGAGGGCATCGCGGGTTTGTTCGATTCGCTGCAAGACAAGACTCATGGTGATCTCCTTAAAACTGCGGACCCGGCTCGGCGATAGCGTCCCAACCGTCTTTGACGGTGCGAAGCAAATCGGCGACTTCGTCGAGAATTTTTGGATCGGTCTTGATGTTGGCCTCAGCCAGACGCTTCATCATGTAGGTGTAGAGGTTATCCAGCTCAGTCACCGAGTCGGCCTGATTTTCCAGGTCCAGACCTTCACGCAGACCACCGATGATGCCGATGGCCTTGCCGATCAGAACACCCTTGTTCGGAATGTCCTTACGCTCCATCGCGCCTTTGGCCTGGGCGATACGATCCAGGCCGCCTTCCATCAGCATCTGCACCAGACGATGGGGGCTGGCTTCGGAAGTTTGCGCCTGAGCGCCAATCTTCTGGTATTGGCGAAGGGCTAACATTGGATTCATGTTGTACCTCATCAGAATTCTGTGGTTCGTATAAGCAGTGTATCGACGACGCGTCAAAAAACTTTAGATTCAAAAACCAAAAGCCCGGAGCGTGAAAACGCTGCCGGGCTTTTGGCACTCTGAGCTATGGCCTATGAATTGTTTTGTTGGGCAGTGATGGCCTCAAACATGGACGTGATGTTGCTCGCAGTCGCCTTCAGCTGCCCCACCAAGGTATCCATGGCATTGTACTTTTTGGTCAATACCGCCGTCAGAGTTTCGATCCGGCGATCAAGCGCAGCCTGGTCATCTGACAGTTTTTTCGCGGTAAGGCTGAGATTTTTAGTGCGCGTCGTGAGGATGGCCTCAATTGCATTAGCACCGCTACCGGTACCCTCGGTATAAGGTTTGATCGCATTATCCATGCGCTCAAGCAAACCGTTGTCACCGGTAAACAGCGTCTGAACCTCACCACCCAGCTTCTTGTCATTCATTGCGGCGGTGAACTTCGTGCTATCGAAATTCAAAGTACCTGTCGTCTGATCAGTACTGATACCCAACTGAGAGAGCACGGTGAGCTTGTCGCCAGCACCGGTTTCGGACAACGGCCCCCGTATAGCCGCCAGCACTCCGCGCGGCAGAGAGTCGCCGGTCAGCGCTGCCGCCACCGTCAAATTGCCATCTGCATCCGCCGTAGCCTTGGTCAGTGAGGTGACAGCCTTGGCAACAGCATTGTAGGCATCGACGAATTTCTGGATCGACGCCTTCAAACCATCATTGTTGGACGCTACGGTCACGGTCGATGTGCCGACCGTGACCAAGCTCAAGCTCAGCCCGGAAATCGTACTGTCAAGGGTGTTGGAGTCGCTGGTCATCGCCAGGCCGTCGACAGTGAACGCCGCATCCTGGGCCAGACCGCCGATGGCGCCCGAAGAAGTGGCAGTCGGCGTGGCGGCCATTTCGACCGACCCATCGATTTCCAGGCCAGCGATACCGCTGGCTGAAATATCGGAACCCACACCCGTGGTGGAGGAACCCAGCACCAGACGCGAGCCGAAACTGTCGGTCACGATGTTGGCGCTCAGGCCGCTGGCCTGGTATTGAGTGTTGATCGAGTCACGCACCGATTGCAGGGTGGCACCCGCCGCGACAGTGACCGGATAACTAGTGCCATTTTGGGTAATGGTCAGCGTGCCCGCCGGGATCGTGCTGGTAGCACCATCGGCAAATGCAGCAGAGGCCACTTTCGAAGAAGTGGCCAGCTGGGTGACCTTGACAACGTAGCTACCGGAGACAGCCGTGTTACTGGACGTAGCGGTCAGAACGCTTGTACTGGAGGATGTAGCGGCAAACCCCGAGAACTTTGGGCTGGTCGTACTGCCCAAATCATCCATCGCAGTCTGAAACGCCGCCAATACTGATTTCAGGGTACCGATGCCGGAGATACTCGACGTGTTTTTCGTGGTCGCACGGTCAATCTGACCCTGCTTGGCGGCTTTGTCCGCCTCGACCAAGGCTTTGACGATAGAACTGGTATCAAGGCCAGAACCTAAGCCGGTGCCCGGTAGGATAATACTTGCCATGCGTAACTCCCTTCAGTGTGTCGTCGGCCTTTTGACCACTACAACGCCCAAAAGAACATAACAACAAAATTCGTGCCAGCTGTCAGACTTTTGCGCTGAACAACAGGCTGCTTGCATCATTCAAACTGTTCGCCAGCTTGAGGACTTCTTCGTTGGGGATCTGACGGATCACCTCACCGGAGTCACTGGCAATCACTTTTACCACTACTTTGCCTGAAGGCTCATCAATCGAGAACTCCAGGTTACGCTTGACCGACTGAACGAACTTTTCGATTTCCTGAACGGCCATCTTCAGTTTTTCCTGTTCGGTCTGATTGCTTTTACCTTCTTCCTTGACGGCAACCACTGGCGCAGTTTCCGCTTGAGGCTTTTCCGCAGGCTTATCGGCAACAGTCGTCGCCTGCTGGGCCGCAGGATAAGACAAGTTCAGCTTGACGCTCATATCCATGTCCATCACCTCTTAAATCGAAAAAGCGAGAGAGCGCGACATGCACACTCCCTCGCCAAAACTTACTCAGCTATTACTGAAGCAGTTTCAGTACAGCGGATGGCAGTTGGTTGGCCTGGGCCAGAACTGCGGTGGAAGCTTGTTGCAGAGTTTGTTGCTTGGTCAGCTGTGCAGTTTCAGCAGCGAAGTCGGTATCTTGTACGCGACCCAGTGCAGCAGCGGCGTTTTCGTTGATGTTCTGCAAGTTGGAGATGGTGCTGGTCAGACGGTTTTGTGCAGCACCGAGGTCGGCACGAGTGGAGTTGATGGTCGCCAGAGCCGCATCGATTGCCACGATAGATGCGGCGGTGCTGTTTTCTGCGGTGGTGCTATCAGTACCGGTGATGGCAATAGTGCCACTAGCAACGCCCAGAGTTGTAGCGTCCGTGCCGGCAGCCAGAGAGATGGTGATCTGGTTGGTCGCACCCGTGTTGGAACCGACCTGAAAAGTCATGGTACCGGCAGAGCCGTCGATCAGGTTCTTGCCGTTCAGGTTGGTCGAGGCGGCGATACGAGTCAGTTCGTCCGACATCGAAGCGAATTCTTTGTTCAGAGCGACACGGTCAGCAGTACCGTTGGAGTCGTTTCGCGATTGAACAGCCAGTTCACGCATACGCTGCAGAATGTTGGTCTGTTCCTGCATCGCGCCTTCAGCGGTCTGAGCGATCGAGATACCGTCGTTGGCGTTTTTGATAGCCATGGTCTGACCACGGATCTGCGAAGTCATACGGGTAGCGATTTGCAGGCCGGCGGCGTCGTCTTTGGCGCTGTTGATTTTCAAGCCGGAAGACAGGCGAGTCATCGAAGTCGACAGAGCATCGGAAGCGCGGTTCAGGTTTTTCTGAACGTTCAACGATGTAACGTTAGTGTTTACTGTTAAAGCCATGACGAATTCCTCGTTGGTTGGGTACTGCGGCTTCCGGCCCTGGCAACCGCCGGGTATGGCCTAGAGAACCTTCGTAATAGTTATCGTCGGGATCGCAACTTGCTTTAGGGGATTTTCAAAAAAAATTGCCATCACGTTGCCACCCCCCGTAATTCAAGGGTTTGCCAGCATCAGAGCAGCGGAAAAAATGACGCCAGGGAAATGCCGGTGACGGAAATGGCGAGGACTCGCCTGCACCGGCGCAAGAGAAATTGCTTAAATGGACAGACTGTCGCGCAGCAACCGGACCAGTTCGTATTCAAGGTAGTCCGCCAGTGCCAGCCAGTTCTGCGCCTCCTGGCACTCGAGCATCTGGCCGAGCAACAGCACCCACTGCTGCTGAACTATCTGCGGTGTCAGATCGAAGGACGGGAGCACGACACCGATCAGCTCGATCATCGCCAGCCCCGCTTCTACATCACGCCCCAAACGGAACAAAGCGGCACAGTGCTGTGAGTCGACGACAAAGGATTCAAGCACGCTCATAACGCCAACTCCGGATGAAAAACCGTACCGGCGATCATCGCCCCTGCCCGGCTGCTGTTGTAGAAGCGCACCTGAGGATGCCCTGCGATAAATCGCTCCATTTCACACAAGTAACTGCGGAAATTGAGCTGGGTTTTGATGCGTTGACCATGACCATCGAGCACCCAGTGTTTGGCCGCGCCCAGTTGTGGCCCTAGGTCGCCATCGTTCCAGCCAGCATGGGTCTTGTCGTTTGGGAAGGCGAAATCGGCGCCGAACAGGGTGATCTGCGCCGCTCCCATCTTCACCGCCAGGTCCACCGCCGGATGAATCACGCTGCCACCGACATACAGTTCACCCTTGGGCCATTGTTGACGCATCTCCTGATAGATAGGGCTGGCGGAATAGCCGGCATACCGCAGCCCTTGCCAGGCTGCCAGCACCTGAGGGTCGACCATGGGCATGTACGCCAGGGTAATGTCGGCCGTACCCTCAGGCGGCAGATGCCGGGCCGAGATGCGCTGGTCGATGCTGACCACCACATCGGGGTGGATCCCGTGATCGAGCAGCGGTCGGTAGGCTGTATCGACACAGATGAACAACGGCCGCTCAGCCTGATAGCGAATCGCGCGCAAGGCCTCAAAGTGCTGCTCAAGGCTCGGCCCCGTGGCAATGACGAACACCTCCTGCCCCTTGCGCGAGCCGAACAACTCGGCCACATCGCGATCAGCCCGAACCAGCTCCAGACTCGCCTGCAAGCGCTCGACTATGTCCGGGGCCTGAGGGTCGAATTCACGGTTATTGAAGGTCAGGTGGGTTTCGCTGATCAACCGGTCACGGATTTTCGCATTGAAGTCATCGGCCAGCACCAGCTCGGACGGCAACGCGAAGAACGGCAGCTGGATTTCCGCCAGATCGCCGGCATACAACAGCTCGACTCGCGGATCACTGAGCCACTGCTGTTGATCGAGCAGTTGCAGCACCAGCGCAAACACCGCGCCGTTGAGGATGTGTACGTACAACCGTTCAAGCCCGGCACGCTCCAGCAACACCAGTTGCAGGTCGCCAAGCCCGGTGCCGTAGACATGCACCACCGGACTGTCGATGGGCAGGCTGTCGGCCTGAAGCCTGGCCTCGCGGGTGCGGTCATGGCGACTGGTCAGCTGGATACCGTTGATGCTCAACGTCGAGCCCAGGCCTTCGACCAGATCGGCCTGCAACAGGCTCGCATCCTCAACCAGCAAGCGCGCAGACAGCAGTGGCCAACGGCGCTGTATGACCTCGGCGTTGCGCTCAAAGAACTCGCTCATGGAGCCTCGCTTTTCATTCGGGCAAAAAAATAGCGTTCAAGGTTACACCTTGAACGCTTTTTTTTGCCTGGCTTTCTTTGACTAAAAGAGCCGGGATTCAAGGGCGATAGATGATCGCCGAACCCCACGACAATCCAACACCAAAACCACTCAGCGCAACGCGCTTCCACTTCGAGTCCAGCACATGTTTTTCCAGCAGCAACGGAATGCTCGACGACACGGTATTACCGGTTTCGACCATGTCCTTGATGAACTTCTCAGGCTCACCCTCGAAACGCCGCGCCACGGCGTCGACAATTGCCGCACTGCCCTGGTGAATGCAGAAGGCATCGATATCGTCAGCCGTCAGCCCCGAGTCAGCGAGCAACTCATGCAAATGCGCCGGCACTTTGAGCAGCGCGAAGTTGAAGACCTGACGGCCGTTCATGAAGAACACCCCGTCGGAAACCTTCAGGTGCGGCGCGCCGGAACCGTCAGTGCCGAACTTGGCCTTGCCCAGCTGCCAGGGTGCGTCTTCGCCCATCCAGGTGGCAGTGGCGGCATCGCCGAAGAGCATGGTGGTGTTGCGGTCTTCCGGATCGACGATCTTGGAGTACGGATCGGCGGTCACCAGCAAGCCATTCTTCAGGCCCGCGGCTTCCATGAAACCCTTGATGGCGTAAATACCGTAGACGTAACCGGAGCAGCCCAGGGAAATATCGAACGCAGCCACGGTCGTCGGCAGGCCCAGTTTGTCCTGAACGATGGCGGCGGTGTGTGGCAGGCCTTCTTCGTCGCCGTTCTGGGTAACGACGATCAGCACGTCGATGGCTTCACGCTTCAATTCGGGATTGTTGGCGAACAGCGCGTTGACTGCTTCGACACACAGGTCCGAGGTTTCCTGACCGGCATCTTTACGCGGCAGGAAGGCCGAACCGATCTTGCCCAGGATGAATTCTTCATCCTTTTCGAATTTTGCACCTTGTGCGTAATTGTCCACGCCGGCTACAGGAACGTAGCTCGCAATGCTCTTTATGCCAATCATTACGGCTTCCCAATAATAAACAGCCCAATACCACCGCTCGCAAGGAATCGAGGGGCGCCGACAAACAACGAATAACGTCGCCCTCAAGGGGTGACAGCGGGAAGAATAAAAGGCCATCACTGGGCTAAAAAACAGACCAGGCGCCATCCCCCCTTTTTATACAATACAGTGAAGATGCGCGTTATGACTCGCAGGTCACGCTATTTTGCCGAATCAGCCCCACAAAGGGTTATTCGACCAGCGACCAGTCCAGTGGGGTGCCGCGCTTGATGGCCTGTCGGGCGCGGCGGCCCAGAAGGGTTTCAGCGTGTTTGGGGGCGAGCCCCAGGCCAGGCCGGATGGCCCGCAGATTGGCGACGGTGAAAGGCTCACCGGCGGTCATGTCCTGAGTGACGTACAGCGAACGGCGGTATACCAGAGACTTGCGCTCGGCCTCGCTCACGCCGTAATGCACCTGGCCCATGGCCTGCCAGGCACGTTCGGTTTCGATCACCAGGCTGGCGAGTTCAGCAGGTTCCAGGGAAAAACTGGCGTCCACCCCACCGGCGGCACGGTCGAGGGTGAAATGTTTTTCCACCACCGTTGCCCCCAGCGCTACTGCAGCGACGGACACGCCGACACCCATCGAATGATCGGACAAACCGACTTCACAGCCAAACAACTCCCGCAGATGAGGGATGGTGCGCACGTTGCTGTTTGCCGGTGTCGCCGGGTACGTGCTGGTGCACTTGAGCAACACCAGATCCTTGCAACCGGCCTCACGGGCGGCGCGCACGGTTTCATCGAGCTCGGCGATGCTGGCCATGCCGGTGGAGATGATCAGCGGCTTGCCGGTGGCAGCAACCCGCCGGATCAACGGCAGATCAGTGTTCTCGAAACTGGCGATCTTGTAGGCCGGCACGTCCAGGCTTTCGAGGAAGTCCACCGCGGTGTCATCGAACGGTGTGGAGAACGCCAGCATGCCCAGCTCTTTGGCCCGGGCGAAAATCGGCGCGTGCCATTCCCACGGCGTATGGGCCTTCTCGTACAGCGCGTACAGCGAAGAACCGGCCCACAGGCTGTTGGGATCCTTGATGAAGAACTCGCCTTCGGACAGATCCAGGGTCATGGTCTCGGCGGTATAGGTTTGCAGCTTCAAAGCGTGCGCGCCGGCCTTGGCCGCGGCTTCGACGATTTGCAGCGCGACGTCCAGCGACTGATTATGGTTGCCGCTCATCTCGGCAATGATGAACGGCGGCGCATCGGCACCGATCGAGCGGTTGCCGATCTTGAAACTGGTCATTGTTTTGGATCCTTCAATACGCGCGTGAACGCGCAAGCACTCTGAGTGAAACCTGCCTCGCGGAAAACTTTCAGCGACGCCGAATTGGCCGGCAGCACCTGAGCGGTGATGACTTCCAGCGCAGGCCAATGAGCGGTGACGAAGGCTTCACCCCGCGCCAGCAGCGCCCTGCCCCAGCCCAGGCCGAATCGGCCTTCGAACAGATAAATCGAGACTTCGGCACTAGCATCGTCGAGGTCATAACGCAACACACCGATCGGGCCATCATCCGCCTCGGCGATCAACAGCAGCCGCCGCGGATTGCTCAGGCTCGCGGCCAGCCAAGCCTGATGCCGCTGCCAGTCGATGACGTGCGTGTCCAGCGACCAGCGCCGTACCGCCTCGGCATTGCGCCCCTCGAACAACAATTGCGCATCGTCCTCAGTGGCCCGACGAACCTGCAACACCGCCCCCGCCAGCGCTGCCGCCACCCGCTGCGCCCCACGGCCATCGACCAACTGCCGCGAACGTTCGGCCAGACTTTGACGAATCCCCTGATTACCCACGACAAAACCGATGGCCTGGCGCAACTGCTCAACGCTGACCTGCTCGCGATTGCCCAGGAACACATGAGCACCCGAGGTCGCCATCACCTCGCCGTTGGCCTGCTGATTATTCGAGACCGCAATGCAGATCGTCGGCAGCCCCATGGCCGCCCGCTCCCAACTGGTACCGCCACCGGCACCGATGAACAGGTCAGCCTCGGTCATTAGCTGGTAGAAATCGCTGACAAAACTGTGCAGGCGCCAGTTCGGGCGATAGTCCACCAGACTCTGCATCTGCTCCCAGGCCGGGTTATCGGCACCCGCCACGAAATCGACTTCCAGCTCATGGTAATCCGCCAGCGCCAACATCGCGTGGTGGGTCTGCATGGCCGCATCGAAACCGCCAAAGTTCACCAGTACTCGCCTGGCCCGAGGTTTGATCTCGATCGCCGGGCAACAGAACTCATCGCGCAGCAGGGCAAACCGTGGGCCCAGCAAGGTCTGGCAATCGGGCGTCAGCAGTGAGGCATAAGCTTCTGGGGTGCCCGACAGATTTTGATTGAGCAGCAGATCGACGCTGTATTGCCGAGTGGCCAAATCGTCCACCGCAGCGATTCGTGGAGCCCAACGGCGCGCGGCGGTCTGCCAATGGTGATCAAGACCATAGTGGTCGACGATGATCCAGTCGAAAGCCGGATGACTTTCCAATGCTTGCCCCAACGCAGCGATGTCCGCCTGCCACGGCAGCATCGACTCGATGGCCTGCCGTGGGTCTTCATCGGGATAGCGCTCCGGCAGCGCGAAAATCTCGAAATCCTCAGCCTGCAGACTGTCCAGCCGATGCCCCGGCAACTGACGACACGCAAAGGCAACATGCGTGCCCTGCTTGCGTAACACCCTGGCCAGGGTCAGGCAGCGGGCGATATGGCCACTGCCAATGGTCGGCGACGCGTCAGCGCGGATCAGCACCCTCATTGCAGCTCTCCCCCGGCCTTCAAGGCGGCGTAGAGGTATTCGGCACGCGTCCAGTCCTCAAGCGTGTCAATGTCCTGCACCTGATGCCGCGGCAGAATCACCGGCAGGCTTGCTGGCGAGAACAACACATCGCCACGCAACCAGGCCTCGCTGCGTCCCCAGTAGAACTGGCCGGCATCTTGAAAAGCTTCGGGCAAGTCCTGGGAACGGGTCTCGCGAAATTCCGGGTAGAGCGAGGTCAAGGCGCCCTGCTTGTCGAGGGTCAAGGCCCGTTGTACCGGGAAGCCAAAACCGGCGACTGAAAACGCGAAAGACTTGTCCGGATGCTGCACCAGCAACTCATGCCCCTGACGCAGATAACGCGCCTGCAACAACGGCGCCGTCGCGTAGACGCAGCAGGCATAGTCGAACGACGGCAATTGCCTCAAGGCATGCACGATCACTGCTGCGGTCCCGGTGAAATCGTCGGCAAGTGTCGCGGGCCGCATGAACGGCACTTGAGCCCCATTGGCCCGTGCGACCTCGGCGATCTCTTCATCGTCGGTGCTGACGATCACCTGGTCGAACAGGTTCGACGCCAGCGCCGTGCGAATCGAACGGACGATCATCGGCACGCCGTCGAACGGCTTGAGGTTCTTGCGCGGGATTCGCTTGCTGCCACCGCGGGCCGGAATGATCGCAACACTGCTCAAGAGTCACTACTCCTCAAGTCGCTATTCCTCAAGAATCAGTCGTCGCAATTGCTCGACCACATAATCCTGTTGTTCATCGCTCAGCAGAGGAAACAGCGGCAGGCTGATGGCCTCGGCGTAATAACGTTCGGCCTGGGGGAAATCTCCCTCGGCAAAACCCAGGTCGCGATAGTACGGCTGCAAGTGCAGCGGAATATAGTGCAGGTTCACACCCACCCCTGCCGCTCGCAAGCCTTCGAACACCTGTCGATGGCTGAGGTTGATTCGGTCGGTCTGCAAGCGCACCACGTACAGATGCCAAGCCGATTCGGCCTCGGGCTGCGCACTGGGCAAGGTCAGCGGCAAGTACGCCAGCAACCGCTCATAACGCGCCGCCAGCTCACGCCGACGCTCGATGAAACCATCGAGCTTGTTCAGCTGCGACAGGCCGAGGGCCGCTTGCAGGTCGGTGATGCGGTAATTGAAGCCCAGCTCCACTTGCTGGTAGTACCAGGGGCCGTGGCTGGGTTCGGTCATCTGTGCAGGGTCACGGGTCATGCCGTGGCTGCGCAGGCGCTGCAAGCGCTCGGCCAGTTCCGGGCGGTTGGTCAGGACCATGCCGCCTTCGGCGCTGGTGATGATCTTCACCGGATGGAAACTGAACACCGTCATCGCCGCGAAATCGCCGCACCCTACCGGACGTCCGGCATAAGACGCCCCGACCGCGTGGGAGGCATCCTCGATCACGGTGAAACCATAGCGCTCGGCCAGTTCGGCGATCATGCGCATATCGCAGCTCTGCCCGGAGAACGCTACCGCCACCAGCACTTTCGGCAGCTGGCCGTCGCGCTCGGCGATTTCAAGTTTCGACGCCAAGGTATAGGCGTCGAGGTTCCAGGTCAGCGGGTCGATGTCGACAAAATCGACCTCGGCGCCGCAGTAACGACCGCAGTTGGCCGAGGCCAGAAAGGTGTTCGGCGTGGTCCACAACCGATCGCCTGGCCCGAGTCCAGCCGCCAGGCAAGCGATGTGCAGCGCCGCCGTGGCATTGCACACTGCCACCGCGAAATCGGCCTGGCAACGCTTGGCCATGGCCTGTTCGAAACGCTCGATGGTCGGCCCTTGCGTCAGCCAGTCAGACTGCAACACGGCAACCACCGCATCAATATCCTCCTGATCGAGGCTTTGCCGACCGTAGGGAATCATGCCGACAACTCAGCGTGCAGATCAGCGATCTGGCCGACCGACAGGAAGTGCGGGTTGGTGTCGGAGCGGTACTCGAAATCTTCGCTCACCGGCCGGCCCTGCTCGCCCAGTTTGTCCACGGCAAAATCCACGTCGACGCTGGTGAAACGAATCGACGGCTGAATGGTGTAATGATCATCGAACTCCAGGGTCATGCGCGCGTCGTCCAGCGGCACCATCAGCTCATGGAGTTTTTCCCCCGGACGAATGCCGACGTTCTTGTGCGGTAAATGTCCAGCCATGCCCTGCGCCAGATCGACGATGCGAATCGACGGGATCTTCGGCACAAACACTTCACCGCCGTGCATGCGGGCGAAGCTGTCGAGCACAAACTTCACACCATGATCGAGAGTGATCCAGAAACGCGTCATGCGCTCATCGGTGATCGGCAGTTCTTTGGCGCCCTCGGCAATCAGTTTGCTGAAGAACGGCACCACCGAACCCCGCGAGCCAGCGACGTTGCCGTAGCGCACCACGGCAAAACGAGTCTGCTGTTCGCCAGCAATGTTGTTGGCCGCCACGAACAGTTTGTCCGACAGCAGCTTGGTCGCGCCGTACAGGTTGATCGGGCTGGCGGCCTTGTCGGTGGACAGTGCGACGACTTTTTTCACGCCGTTGTCGATGGCGGCGGCAATGATGTTTTCCGCGCCGTTGACGTTGGTACGAATGCATTCAGTGGGGTTGTATTCCGCCGCCGGCACTTGTTTCAAGGCCGCGGCATGCACCACGTAATCGATACCGCGCATGGCCTGACGCAAACGCTCGGCATCGCGCACATCACCGATGAAGTACCGCATGCACGGTGCGTTGAACGTCTGCTGCATCTCGTACTGCTTGAGCTCATCGCGGGAAAATACCACCACGCGCTTGGGTTGATATTGCTCCAGCAGCCGGCGGATGAAATTGCGCCCGAACGAGCCGGTGCCGCCGGAGATGAAAATCGATTTACCGTTGAACATGCCTTGAGTCCTTTTACCTGTCAGCCAGGCTTATGCGAGCAACTGCGCCCAGTTCACGCTGGTCGGCTCGCTGAGAGTAAAGCCCTTGCCGGTCAAGGCCAGGTTTGAGTTGTATGCCGGGTCCTGCTGGAAACGCGCCTGCCACTTGTCGCGCAGGGCGGCACGAGCCTGAGGCGCCTCGGGCAACAGGCCGGGGTGCAGCAATTGCGCCTGGGGCGTCCAGACAGTGAGATAACCCGCATCGGCGACTTTCAGGCACAGGTCGACATCAGCGAAGGCTTCGTCGAAATGCTCTTCATCCAGCCCTCCGACCGCGTCATACAGATCCTTGCGAATCATCAGGCAAGCACCGGACACAGCCGAATAGTTCTGCTCGACCTGATGGCCGTTCATGTAGCCCTTGGCGTCCTTGCGCTCGCCTACAAAGACCGAGCCGATATCGCCATTCAAACCGAGAACCAACCCGGCCTGGGTGGTAACGCCTTGAGTGTCCGTCAACTTGGCGCCAACGATGCCGACTTCGGGACGCTGAGCCTGGTTGAGCATGGCGTCGAGCCAATTGGCATTGAACACCTGGGCTTCCGCCGACAGCAGCACCAGGTACTCACCCTTGGCCTCAGCACCAGCAACGTTGTACAACGCCGAGTGACTCAGACGTCGGTCAGTGCGCAACACGCGAATCCGATCACCCTTGCCTTCCAGACCGCTCAGCCATTCGGCCAGTTCTGGTGATTGGCTGTGGTTGTCGACAATCAGTACTTCGTGACGCTGGTAGCGGGTGCGTTGCAGTACGCTGACCAATGCACGTTGCAAGTGTTCCAGGTTGTCCTGGCTCTGGAGGACGATCGACACCATCGGTCGCTGAGCGTGCTGATAGTCAATCTGCCAAGTCTGCGGCAGCGTAGAACTGACCTGACCACGATACCCACGATTGGCCAGATGACGAGTCAAAACCTGACGTTCCTGAGCATTTTCTTCAGTGGCCGGCGCGTTGCAGATCAGCAAGGGTTCGGCCAGGTGCGCCAGACCAGCCAGACCGCCGTCTTCAATCAGACGCAGCAATAGGTCGAACTCCAGCGCCTGGGTGTATTGCGCCGAGAATCCCTTGGCCTGGACCAACACATCACGCCGGATCAACCAGTGCCGCGCCATCAGCGACGGCACGGTTTGCAGCAGATCGAGGTTGACCCCGGGACGGAATACCTCCGCCAGAGAACCGTTGGACTGACGCTGAATCTCGTCCATCGCCACCGCACGCACACCCTCGGCGCCGATCAGCTCCAGACTGGCGCGCAGCAACCCGCTTGGGGTCAACTGGTCACCCGCCTCGGCCAGCAGCAGCCAGTCGACAGAAGATTGGTCGACGATCTGGTTGATGCGATCCACATAGTTGGCGGTGGTGACTTTGACGAAGTGCACGGTGTCGCGCACGGATGTGGTCGCCGGCAATTCGCCGGTAGTGAAGACCACCACTTTGAAGGCTTTGCAGTGGCCGTTGACCAGGCTGTCGAAGGTCGCCTGTAGCTTGAACATGTCTGCATCCAGGTCCAACAGCAGAATGCTGAATTGCAGGCCGCCATCGTGCGTGGCCAGATGCCTGGAAATAGCTGAACGTTGATCGGCTTCAGGATTGCGCGCTTCGAGCCAGTCGAGCAAACGCCCGGACGGCATGTTCTGAAGCAATGTGCGGTCATCCTGTCCCGAGGCCGATTCCAGGCGCTTGGCCCATGCTTGAAGCTTGAGCTTCTCGTCCTGTTCCTCCGTGCCTTCGAGCGACTCGATCAAGTGCTTGACCACCGACCGATTGAACCGGCTAAGACTCAATGCCTCCCACAAACGGGCGCGGATGGTGCGGTCGTTGTCGTTAGGCTGAATTCGCATCAGCTCGTGTTGCTTGAGCAGGATGCCTTCGAGTTCCTGCAATTGCAGACGGCCGGCCGGCATGGCATGCAACAGAAATTCGAGTTCGGTCAGCAGGTCGAACATCGGTTTGTTGTAAAACGGCATTTCGACGAACTGCTCGGGGCCGAACGAGCGAACTGGCTCGCGCCCCGGCTCGTTCCAGGCTGAACGGAAGATCAGGGTGGCTTTGAGCGAGCGACCTTCGAGCAGGCAGTCGGCCATGGCGGTAAAACTGTCCAGAACAATCTGTTTGACCCGGGCCGGATCGCTGTCGCTGAACTGCGTCGGGATCGAGGCCAGAAATTGTGCAAACTGCTCGCGGTCGGCGACGGTTTTCGCATCTTTGTACGTCAGCACGGTCAACACATTGGTGCTGTGATCCGAGGCGCCATAATTCGCCTCACGTACGATGTAGGGAATCGGCAGGATCCGCGCCCTGGAACACGCCAGCAGGTAGAAAGCGTGGCCGATTTCCTGCCACTCGAAACTGGTACCGGCAGGTAACAGGCTGAACCATTGTTGCAGCAGGTCGGTGCGAGTCACCGCATAGAACGGCGGCAGGAACTGATCCATGAACTGCATGACCCGATCTTCAGGCTGCTGCGAGTTGTAATCCTCTTGCACCCTTTTGTCGCGGCGGTAGTAATTCACTTCGGTGGCACGGGCCAGGTACATCATTCCGTAGCCATGACACAGGCCGTAGTCAGGGTTGCCTTCAAGAAACTCCACCGACTCGGTCAGGGCGCCATGTAACAGGAAGTCGTCGTCGGCAGCAAACACCATATACGGCGTGGTGACCTGATTGACGCCGTAGGTGAGTTTTTCCTGCAGCCCCTGATAGGTGAATTGCGGCAAGTGGCGATAGTCTACCGACGGGAAGTCCCGGGCCATATGCTCATCGCCCTCGACAGACGAGTCCAGAACCAGAACCGTGCAGGGATAACTACTGTAGTACTGCAAGGTACGCCGCAGGAATGCGTTCCGGTTATGGGAAATCACCACCACCGTAAACCGCTCGTTCAGCGGCGCAACGTTGTTTTGAGCACTGTTTTGAACCTGCATCTTCCTATCCCCACAACCGGCCAAACGCCAAGAACCTGAAACCACTTTTGATTAACGAACGCGACGCAGATAACCATCCGGCGCTACGGTGATCAGCAGCTTGTTTTGCAGCTGCCGGTCGATTTCGAAGTCCTTGTTTTCTTCCAGGTATTTCCATACGGCAGTCTTCGGGTTATCGCCCGGGCCCCACGGACGATCCGGAAAGAAATCGGCCGGCATGTCTTCGACCACGGTGTCCATGACCACGCAGTAGCTGTCCACCGACACCAATGGTGCGTACAGGCGCAGTTCTTCCAGCACGTGATCGTGGGTGTGGTTGGAGTCCAGCACCAGAATGACTTTCTTGCCTTCAGCAATGGCACGTACTTGCGCGGCGATCGCCGGGTCGATGCTCGAACCTTCGATCATCGAAATACGCTTGCTCATCGGGTGGTTTTCGATGGCTTCGCGGTTGTGCGGACGAATGTCGAGGTCGATGCCCAGCACTTCACCGTGGCCTTGCAGCTCCAGCAAGGAGGCGTAGTAAATAATCGAACCGCCGTGGGCAATACCGCATTCGATCACCAGGTCCGGTTTGACCTGCCAAATGATTTCCTGCATCGCCATCATGTCTTGCGGCAACTGAATGATCGGACGGCCCATCCACGAGAAGTGGTAGCTGTACTTGTGTTTGGCCGACTGGTTGAAGAAATCCTGGGCCAGGCCTGTGAGTTTCTGGTCGTCACCCTGACGCGCGATTTCTGCCTGGCATTCGGCTTCGAAGGCCTTGTTGATGCTGTTGTCGGTCATTTTCAAAATCTCAATAGTCACTGGAACGAAGCGCTGTCTACGGCGTGATAGACGTAGCGTCCACCGGTCATCCGCTTGATTTCTTCGAGGTAGTTGGAATTCATCACAAACAGGTTGGCACCTTCGGGCAAGGCATCCATGGCCTCTTGCGGCGAGGACACCCGCACGCCGCTCAGGGGCAGATAACGGCCCTGTTTGGCCGGGTTGATATCTACCACGCGATCCACCGCCACGCCCGCTCGTTGCAGGAACAGCGAATAAATAACGCCTTTGGACGAAGCGCCCCAGATCGCCGAACCTTGCTCGGGCGCTGCTTGAACGATCTGCACCGCGCGATCGAGGCTGGCGGTGAAACCTTCGGGCATCGTCAAACGCGGCACCGGTTGTTCCGGCGTCAGGCGCAATGTCGCAAGGTCAGCGACGATGTACAGGTATTGGCCACCGAACAGGTGGCCGGCCTCGTACACGGTGCCGAACATCCGGCGCAGGTCATCGAGGCGGAAATAATTGACGTGCTCGTAGAACAGATCGAACCAGGCTCGGTGCTCAAGAATCCAGTCCAGGCACGGCACTTCGATGTAGATCTGCCCGCCCTGATTGGCTTCGGCCATCTCGGCGAGAAAACTCACCGGGCCCTGGATATGTTCCAGCACATGCCGCAGCACGATAGCGTCTGCCGACAACCCCAGGCCGCGAGTGAACGGCGCCTTGATCACATCGGCGTTGTCGCCTTCGTAGGCCGGGTCGATACCGGTGATGGCGTAGTCCAGGCCTTTCAGGAGTTCAAGAAAGTAGCCTTTGCCACAGCCGACTTCGATCAGTTCCTGGCCCTTGAAGTGACGGGCAATGATCCCTTCGACATCGTGCAGGTGCTTCTGGAACTGACCGGAGTGGGCCTGCTCATTCTGATAGTCGGCGTCGTAGCTGAGCTTGTCGGCATCGAAGGCCTGGTTGAAGATCAGCCCGCTCGCCTCGTCCTGCACCAACAGCATGTCGGCGCTGGCCGAAGCCCTGGCCGACTCCGGGTCAGCGAAAGTACGGTTTTGCAACACTGGCAGGTCGGCAACCCGATACAACTCATGCCTCATGCTCTGCTCCCAGTAGCTGTTGCAAACGGTCCGCCACGCCCCAGAACGCCATCGGTTCGTGGGTCGCGTATGGGTAATGACCCAGGTTCAAATCGATCGACGCGCCGCGTTCACGCAACCGTTGTTCGACCAGCGCTCTGACCGATATCGGCTGGCCGCTGCAGCAATTGATCACACCGTCGAAATCGCGCTGTTGCAGGATCGCGGCGAGATAACCGGCGGCCGTTTCAATCGACAAGTAATCGCGCAGCTGTTCGCCGGCTGACATGTTGAAGCACTCGTCACCGGCATCGATTGCCCGGTCCAGTGCTGCGAGCAGACTGTTCGGGTTTTGTCCCTCGCCGTGCAAGTAAAACAGTCGCGCCCATTGCAGGGTGAACGGTTGAACCCGCTGCAGGTTTTCGAGGAATAGACGCAAGGTGTTCTTGGCCAGCCCGTAAGGGTTACTCGGCCGCGCCTCGGTCTGCTCGCTGAGCGGCCCGCTCTGCAGGCCGTATTCGAAACAGGTCCCGGTGACCAACACCTGCGGCACGCCCGCCTCGACCGCGCCCTTGATGAACCGGTAATCGGCCGTCAAGTTATGCTCGAAATGGAACAGCGCCTGATAGTTCGGCAAACCCGGCCACGCCAGATGCGCCAGGGCGTCGATGCCATCGGTCAGCGCTGCGATGTTCAGATCGTCGGAATGAATATCCGCGGCCACGAATTCCACGGCATTGATCCACGGCAGTTGCGCAGCGGTCTGGGCATTACGCGCCACGGCCCGCACCTCGCAGCCACGGGCGAGCAAGGCCGCGACCAGATGTCGGCCGACGAACCCTGTGGCACCGGTCACGAGCACTTTCACAGCACGGTCAACTCAGGCACGGCGATCACGAAACGGCCATCCCACTGCCGTACCTGCGCCAGTTGCTGACTGACTTCGTGCAACAGATTCCATGGCAGAACCAGGATGTAATCGGGTTTCTCCAGATCGATCTGCGTCGGCGAAACGATTGGAATGCGGCTGCCCGGCAGGTACTTGTTCTGTTTGTGCGGATTGGCATCGGCAACCCAGGCCAACAAGTCCGGCTTGACCCCGGCGTAGTTGAGCAACGTGTTGCCCTTGGCGGCGGCGCCATAACCGACCACGCGCTTGCCGTCCGCCTTGGCCTGCAACAGAAAGCGCAGCAGTTGGTGCTTGATGCGTTCGGCAGCGGGCGCCAGGGTCGCGTAGTACTCGGGCGCTTTCACCCCAGCTGCAAGTTCGGCCTGCAACTGCTGCTGAACCGCTGGCTGCACTTCACGTCGTTCGCCATCGATACGCTGGACGAACACCCGCAGCGAACCGCCATGGGTCGACAGCTGACTGACATCGAACACCTCCAGCCCATTGCGCTCGCACAAGGCCTGCACGGCGGTCAGGGACAGGTAGGAATAATGCTCGTGATACAGCGTATCGAACTGCTGCCCCGCCATCAGCGTCAGCAGTTGCGGAAACTCGAACGTTGCCACACCGGTGGGCTTGAGCAAGGTGGCAAAACCACCGAGGAAATCATTGATGTCCGGCACGTGGGCCAACACGTTGTTGGCGGCCATCAGGTCGGCGGCCCAACCTTCGCTGGTCAGCTGCGCTGCGGTATCACGACCGAAGAACAGCTCGCAAATCTCCAGGCCTTTTTCCCGCGCCGCCTGCGCGGTGCTGCGGGTTGGCTCAACGCCCAGGCAAGGGATGCCGCGCCCGGCCACGTACTGCAACAAATAACCGTCATTGGCGGCGATTTCCACCACACGGCTGTCGGCGGTCAGGCCGAAGCGCTCGACCATCTGCGCCACATAACGCTCGGCGTGGGCCAGCCAAGTGCTGGAGAACGAACTGAAATACGCATACTCGGCATCGAACAGGCTGTCGGCACGGGTGTAATCCTCGGTTTGCACCAGCCAGCATTGCTGACACACCGCGACTTTCAATGGCACCCATTGTTCGGCTTGCTCAAGTTGATCGGCGCGCACATAAGCGTTGGATGGCGGCGAGGTACCCAAGTCAATCAGCGGCAAAGTCAGAGGAGTACCGCAACCACGGCAATTCATACACGCACTCCAGCGAAGTGTTCATCGAGCAAGGGATGGCTGGAATCCCGCGCCGACAGATTATTGACAGGCAACGGCCAGACGATGGCCAACCGTGGATCGTTCACGCTCAAACCGCCCTCGTGCACAGGCGTGTAATCGGCGCTGTGCAGGTAGAGCAATTCAGCATCATCGGTGAGGGTCTGGAAGCCGTGGGCGAACCCGGCCGGGATCAGCAGACTGCGACCATCGCCGGCCCGCAGGTGTTCGGCGTGCCAGTGCAGGAATGTCTCGGAGTCGGGCCGCAAGTCCACCGCCACGTCCCAGACCTCACCACGCAGGCAGGTGATCAACTTGGCTTCCGGCGCATTGGCGTTCTGGTAATGCAGGCCGCGTACACTGCCCCGTAAACGTGTGCAGGAATGGTTGATCTGGCGAATATGAAACGGCTGGCCGAAGGCGCTAAGGCTGCCTTCGCAAAACAGCCGCGCAAAGTGTCCGCGCTCATCTTCGAAGCGTTTGTGCTGCACGCTGAACAATCCGGCGAGCGGCAATGCTTTCAACAGAAACTCGCTCACAGCGCGCCTCGGTACAGGTTCAACTGGCCCAGGGTGATAGCGCGCATGTCGTCGCCGTTTTGCCACGCCAAGTGCCAGTCGAGGGTCTGGGTCAGGCACTGCTGCAACGACCAGCGCGGTTGCCAGGCCAACAGTTGGCGGGCGCGGCTGCTGTCCAGGCGCAACAGACCGGCCTCATGCAAATCACTCGGTTCGATGCGCAAGCCGCGTGCTTGTGGCCAGCGGCTGGCGAGCAACTCGACCACTTCACCGACGCTGCACATGTCCGCTTCGCTCGGGCCGAAGTTCCACGCGCCGGCAAACTCCGGGCCTTGCTCGTAAAGGCCGGCGGCCAGTTGCAGATAACCCGCCAAAGGCTCAAGAGCGTGCTGCCACGGGCGCACGGCTTGCGGGTAGCGCAGGGTCACGGGCTCGTTTGCGGACCAGGCCTTGAGCACGTCAGGAATCAAACGTTCCGGTGCAAAATCTCCACCGCCCAACACGTTGCCTGCACGCGCGGTGGCCAACGCCAGCCCGTGTTCGGCGTACTTGCCAGCCGGGAAAAAAGACGCTGCATAAGATTGCGCCAACAATTCACAGCAAGCCTTGCTGCTGCTGTAAGGATCATGGCCGCCGAGGGCTTCGTCCTCGCGATATGGCCACAGCCATTCCTTGTTCGCATAAACCTTGTCGGTGGTCACCAGCACGCAGGCCCGCACGCCGCCGACCTGGCGGATCGCTTCGAGCAGATTGAGGGTGCCCATGACGTTGCTGGAGTACGTCCCCAGCGGGTCGCGATAGCCTTCGCGCACCAGCGGTTGGGCCGCCAGGTGCAGGACGATTTCCGGCTGCACATCGGCGATCAGTTCCAGCAACGCGCCCAGGTCACGCAGGTCGCCGCGCTGATCGTTGATGCCTTCATGCACACGCGCCAGTTCGAACAGACTCGGCTCGGTCGATGGGTCAAGCGAAAAACCGCTGACCTCGGCACCGAGGCTTTGCAGCCACAACGTCAGCCAACTGCCCTTGAAACCGGTGTGGCCGGTCAGCAGAACGCGCTTGCCGCGCCAGAACTCCGGGCTCAATCCCATTGTTTCCATGGGGCCTCCCCGCTCAGCCACAACTGCTCAAGGTGGTTTTTGTCGCGCAGGGTGTCCATCGGATGCCAAAAACCGTCGTGCTGGAAAGCCTGCAACTGATCATCTGTGGCCAACGCCGCCAGAGGTTCGGCTTCCCAGGAGGTTTGATCGTCCGCGATGTAGGGCAAGACCTTCGGCGACAGGACGAAGAAGCCGCCATTGATCCAGCCACCATCGCCGCGGGGTTTTTCGGTGAAACCCAATACCTTGTCACCATCACGTTCCAGCGCGCCGTAACGTCCCGGCGGCTGCACTGCCGTTACGGTAGCGAGCTTGCCGTGGGCCAGGTGAAAGTCCACAAGGGCACCGATATTGAGGTCCGAAACGCCGTCGCCGTAGGTGAAGCAGAAAGCCTGCTCTCCATCCAGGTAACGGGCAGCGCGACGCAAGCGGCCACCGGTCATGGTGTCATCGCCCGTATCGACCAGCGTGACGCGCCATGGCTCGCTGTAATTCTGGTGAACGTCCATGCGGTTGTTGCACATGTCGAAAGTGACGTCAGAGGTGTGCAGGAAGTAGTTGGCGAAGAAGTCCTTGATCGCGTAGCCCTTGTAGCCAAGGCAAATCACGAAGTCATGAATTCCGTGGGCGGAGTACTGTTTCATGATGTGCCAAAGAATTGGCTTGCCGCCGATTTCGATCATCGGCTTGGGCTTGAGGTGCGACTCCTCGCTGATGCGCGTGCCCAGGCCACCCGCCAGAATTACTGCCTTCATCGTCTCCCCTCTTGTTCTTCACAGAGCTCGGCCAAGCTATTTCAAACTTTTGCGGGCTGCCTGGCTAAAACGCTCTGCCGTGTCAGGCGCTGGCGTACTGGCCGCTAGCGCTCGTTTTATGGCGATATAAGGGGAGCTTGCAGGAAACGCGCCAGCTCATG
>NZ_AKJK01000021.1 GCF_000282375.1 Pseudomonas sp. GM50 | reverse complement strand
AATGACGTTCGGTCGCGTTCCAGCGATCCAGTTGCTGCTGATCCTGTTGTTGCGGGAACAACTCGACCAGCGTCCGTGCCGGCGTTGCCACCAATGCGTCCAGCAGGGCACACCATTGCGCGCTCCAGCGCTGCATCGTCAATGGGTCAAACAGCGCCGCCTGGTATTCCAGCGCGAGGATCATGTCGCTGCCATCGTCCTGGACTTCCCAGCTCTGTTCGAACTTGGCGTCGATCACCGGCAGTGTCTGCTCCTCGATGTTCAGGCCCGGCCATTGGCTGCTGTCCATGCGGCCGTGGTTGAGGGAGAACATCACCTGGAACAGCGGCGTGCGGTTCAGGTCGCGACGCTGGGCCACGGCGCCGACCAAGGTGGCGAACGGCAGGTCGGCATGGGCCTGGGCGGCGCGCAAGTCGGCTTCAAGGCTGGCCAGCAACTGCTCGGCCGGGGCCTGTTGATCGACTTCGCTGCGGATCACCAACGTATTCACCAGACACGCCAGCAGTGCCTGGGTTTGCGGCTGGTCACGCTGATCGGCCGGGGTGCCGAGGCGAATATCACGCTGACCGCTGTAGCGCGCCAGCAAGGCGCTCAAGGCTGTGGCCAGTACCACATAGGTGGTGCTGCCGCGTTGACGGGCGAACTGACGGATCGCCTCAGCCCGCTGAGCGCCGAGGCTGACCGTCAGCAGTTGGGCGCGACGATCCGCTTCGGCACCGCGTGGATGGTCCAGGGGCAGATCGAGCTGGTAGTCGTCTTGGCCGAGGTGATTTTTCCAGTAATTGAGGCTGTCATTGCGTCGAGCCTGGGTGTCCGGATGCTGCTGCCACAGGGCGAAGTCGACATAGTCGACGTCCAGCGCGGTCCAGGCAGGCGACTGTCCGTTCAGGCCGGCGCTGTAGGCCTGGGCCAATTCGTCGATCAGCAACTGCATCGCCCAACCGTCGGTGGCGCTGTGGTGCAGGCACACCAGCAACAGGCTTTCGTCGCTGCCTTGACGTTGCAACAGCTGCGCACGCCAGGGGGCGGCAGCGGCCAGGTTGAACGGTGCCATCAGCTCGTTCTGAGCATCGGCGCACGCCGCCGCCCAGTCTTGTGTGGCGACCGAAGTGACCGCGAGCACCGGGCCCTGATCGTCGATCAGCAACTGTGGTTCGCCTTCAACTTCGACGATGCGGCTGCGCAGTACCAGATGACGCTCGCTGACTTGCTCGAATGCCTCGCGCAGGGCCTGAACCTGGAGCTTGCCACGCAAGGTCAGGGCGAACGGCATGTGATATTCACGCGAATCCGGCACCAGACGGCTGAGCATCCAGAACCGCTGCTGCGCCAGGCCCAGCGGCAACTGTGCCGGACGCGGCTGCGCGGTGATCAGTTCACCCGGCATCGCCGCGCGCAGATGGCCGGCCAGCGCCGCCACCGTCGGCTGGGCGAACACCAGCGCCAACGGCAGGCTGGCGCCGAGGCGTTCACGGACCCGGGCGACCAGTCGCGTGGCCAGCAAGGAATGGCCGCCGAGGTGGAAGAAATGATCGTCGATCCCCACCAACGGGCATTCCAGCACTTCGCTGAACAACTCGCACAGCACGGTTTCAGTGGTGTTGCGCGGCGCTCTGCGTGGCTGGTCGCTTTTGGTTTCCGGCAATGGCAGGGCGGCCAGCGCCTTGCGATCGAGTTTGCCGTTGCTGTTGAGCGGCAGGCTGTCGAGTTGCACCCACAGGCTTGGCAGCATGTGCGACGGCAAGTTGTCGCTCAATGCCGCACGCAGCGAGGCTTCTTCGGCATCACCGCACCAGAAGCTCACCAGACGCTGATCAAGCAGCAACGTGGCCGCGTCGCGAACGCCGGCCTGCGCCAGCAGTTCAGCGTCGATCTCCCCCAGTTCGATCCGTTGGCCACGCAGTTTCACCTGATGGTCGAGACGGCCGAGGTATTCGATGTTGCCATCGGCGAGGAAACGACAGCGGTCGCCGGTGCGGTACAGGCGGTCACCGTCGATGAACGGGCTGGCGAGGAAACGTTCCTCGGTCAGGTCCGTACGTTTCAGGTAACCGCGCGCCACGCCGACGCCGCCGATGTACAACTCGCCGATGCTGCCGATGGGCAATGGCTGCATGGCTTCGTCGAGGATGTACAGGCGCAGGTTGGCGATCGGTTTACCGATCGGCACGATCAGATCGTCCACCGAGCAACGCCATACCGAGACATCAATCGCCGCTTCGGTCGGGCCATAGAGGTTGACCAGTGCCGCCGGGTGCTGGCTCATGAAGCGCCGCACCAGATCCACCGGCAGCGCTTCACCGCTGGCAAACACCTGGCGCAGGCTGCGGCAGTCGACCAGGCTTGGCTCTTCGACAAACGCGCGCAGCATCGACGGCACGAAGTGCAGGGTGGTGACCTGCTCTTGCTGGATCAATTGGCTGAGATAGGCCGGGTCGCGATGGCCGTCCGGGCGAGCGACCACCAGCGTGGCGCCGGTGATCAGCGGCCAGAAGAATTCCCACACCGACACGTCGAAGCTGTACGGGGTTTTTTGCAACACGCGGTCATTCGGGCCAATCGGGAAGGCGTCCTGCATCCAGTGCAGACGGTTCATCAAGGCGCCGTGTTCGTTCATCACGCCTTTCGGTTGGCCGGTGGAACCGGAGGTGTAGAGCACGTAGGCCAGGTCGCTCGGGCTGACGCTGATCGGTTCACCGCTTTCTGCTTTTGGCAACGCATCCAGCGTCCAGGCGTTGTGCCCGGTCGGCAAACGCGCCAGCCACTGCGCTTGAGTCAGGGTGACCTGGGCGTCAGCGTCTTCAATCAGAAACGCCAAACGCGCCGCCGGCAGTTCCGGATCCAGCGGCAACCACGCCGCGCCGGCATGCACGATACCGAGCAAGGCCACGACCATTTCCACGGAGCGCTCCATGCACACCGGGACGATGGCGCCGCTGCCAATACCGGCCGCACGCAAGGCGCGGGCGACGGTTTGCGCACGCTGATCCAGTTCGGCATAACTCAGGCGCTGGCCTTCGAACACCAGTGCCGGGGCGTTGGGGCTGAGGGCCGCTTGTTGAGTCAGGGCCGTGTGCAGATTGGTCGGGCCGCTGTAATGACGTTCGGTCGCGTTCCACTCGACCAATTGGCGTTGACGCTCCGGCACCGTCAACGGTGACCAGTCGCCAAGGCGGGCCTGGGGAGCATCGAGCATGGTTTCGAGCAATTGTTGCCATTGCGCCAACCAACGGCGGGCCGTGGTTTCGCTGAACAGCGCGCTACGGTATTCGAGCAACACCGACAGCACCTCGCCGTCATGCACTTCCCAGTTCAGATCGAACTTGGTCGCCTGAGCGGTTACCGCTCGTTCGCGGACCTGCAATTGCGGCCAGTGACTGGCTGAAGTGTCGGCGTTCTGCATCACGAACAACACCTGGAACAACGGTGTCTGAGCGAGGCTGCGTTCCGGCGCCAGGTGTTCGACGACCTGATCGAACGGCACGTCCTGATGCTGCTGGGCGTCCAGCACGTTATTGCGCACCTGGCTCAGCAGGCTTTCGAAACTCAGCGCTGGGTCGAGGTCTGCGCGCATCACCAGTGTGTTAACGAAGCAACCGATCAGTGGCTGCAGTTCGGCCAGCGGACGCTGGGCAACCGGGCTGCCAAATCGCACGTCGCGCTGGTTGGCATAACGTCCCAACAACAGCTGCGCCGCACTGAGCATCAGCATGTACAGGGTGGCGCCGCGTTGCTGGGCGAACTGCCGCAAGCGTCCTGCCAGTTCTGGCGGCAGTTGCAGTTGTACCGCGCCGGCAACCGGGTCGAGCTGGTTTGGCCGTCCCTGTTCGGTGGGCAGGTCCAACAGGTAATTGCCGTCTTCCAGTTGCGAGCGCCAGTACTCCAGTTGACTGCGGAACAACGCCTGCTGCCCTGATTCACGCTGCCACAGCGCATAATCCGGGTATTGCAACGTCAGGTTCGGCAGTGTGGCGACGGAGCCTTGGCATTGCGCGGCGTAGAACTGCGCGAGTTCATCCAGCAGGTTCTGGCTGGAGGCATCGTCGGTGGCGCAGTGATGCACGGTCAGCAACAGCAACGCTTGGGCGCGGCCGCTGCGTTGAATCAGCGTGGCGCGGATCGGCGCTTGGCTGGCAAGGTCGAAACGCTGCCCGGTTTCGGCGTGGATGGCCTCATCGGTCAGCTGTTGCCAGCTGTCGTCGGTGGCCGCGTCCAGTGCCGTCACGTGCAAGGTGAGGTTGACCTGCGGTTCGATGATCAGCGCCAACTCGCCATCGGTCTCACGCACAATGCGGCTGCGCAGGATTTCGTGGCGTTGAACCACGCTGTTCAAGGCGGATTGCAAGGCGTGGGTGTTCAGCTCGCCGTCGAACTGCACGGCGCTGACCACGTTGTATTCGCCACCGCCGGCGCTCAATTGTTCGAGGAACCACAAGCGTTGCTGTTCGAACGACAACGGCAAACGGGCCGGACGCGCCCCCGGGACGAAGGTCGCCTCGGGGGCTTGCAGCGGCTCACCCAACAGGGCCGCCAGCGCGTCGAGCGTCGAGTGTTCGAACACTGCACGCAGCGGTGGAACCGTGGCGAACTGTTGACGCAAACGAGCAAACAGCACCGCCGCCAGCAGCGAATGACCGCCGAGGTAGAAGAAGTGACTGTCACGACCGATCTGGGTCAGCGGCACGTTCAGCAGCTCGGACCACAGGGCGGCGAGTTGCTGTTCGGCGAGGGTGCGCGGTGGATCCTGGGCATCGGGTTCAGCCTGGATATCCGGGGCAGGCAGGGCCTTGCGGTTGAGTTTGCCGTTGTCGGTCAGCGGCAACTCATCGAGCAGCACAAACGCTGACGGCACCATGTAGTCGGGCAGGGCGGCGCCGATGGTTTTGCGCCAGGCGTTGATGTCGGCCTGCTGGTCGCAGGTGACGTAAGCCACCAGACGCTTGTCGCCGGGCACGTCTTCACGGGCCAGCACGACCGCCTGACGCACACCCGGTTGGGCGCCGATCAAGGCCTCGATTTCACCCAGCTCGACGCGGAAACCACGGATCTTCACCTGATGGTCCATGCGCCCCAGGTATTCGAGTTGGCCGTCAGGGAGCCAGCGCACCAGGTCGCCGGATTTGTACATCCGTGCACCTGCCAGCAGCGAGAACGGGTCTTCGATGAACACCTTCGCGGTCTGTTCGGCTCGGTTGAGGTAGCCTTGGGTCACGCCGGCACCGCCGATGTGCAGTTCCCCCGGCACGCCGACCGGCATCGGATTGAGGAAGGCATCGAGTACGTACGTGCGCACGTTGGCGATTGGCCGCCCGATGATCGGACGCTGCGGGAAGTCATCGACGGCGCAACCGGTCGCATCCACCGTGCATTCGGTCGGGCCGTACGTGTTGAAGAAGCGGCTGCCGGCAATCGACGGCAGGCGCTGCCAAAGCTGCGCATCCACCGCATCGCCACCAAACAGCACAAAGCGCGGCAAATACACTTCGCCGCGGCGCACGCCGTCACTTTCGAGCAGGGCCTTGAGCTGCGCCGGGGTGCATTCGAAAGCATCCAGGCGGGTTTCACGGAAAAACTGCGCCAGGGCCTCAGGGGCGTAGCGCACGTCTTCCGGCGTCAGGTACAGGCTGTGACCGTCGAGCAGCAAGATGAGCTCGGCCACTGAACTGTCGAAAGCAAACGAATAGTTGAAACTGGTGCGCATCGGCTGATCGGTATAGCGGCGATACAAGCCATGGATGCGCGCCCACGCCAGGTTGACCACCGAGCCGTTGGTCACCAGCGTGCCCTTGGGCTTACCGGTCGAGCCGGAGGTGTACATGATGTAGGCCAGGTCATCGGGACCGGCCAGTGGCGTGAGGTTGTTATCCGGCTGATCGGCGAACAAGGCCGCGTCACTGTCCAGCCGCAGGCGCGGCAGTTCGGCGCCCAACTGTTCCAGCAAGCCTTGCTGGCCGAGGAACAACGCCGGTTGCGCGTCTTCGAGCATGTACGCCAGACGATCCACCGGGTAGGTCGGGTCCAGCGGCACATAGGCGCCACCTGCTTTGAGGATGCCGAGCAATCCGATCAACAACTCCAGCGAACGCTCGACACACAGCGCCACCGGACGATTGGCGACCACACCGCGACTGCGCAGGTAATGCGCCACCTGGTTGGCCCGGCGGTTCAGTTCGGCGTAGCTCAGGCTGCGACCTTCGAAACACAGCGCGTCGCGCTCCGGGGTGCGCTCGGCCTGCTGTTCAAACAGTTGGGCGAAGGTCAGGTGCTGTGGCACCTCCATTTCGGTGCGGTTCCACTCAACCACGGTACGCTGCCATTCCGCGGCCATCAGCAGTGGCAGGGCAGCCACCGGGCGTTGCGGCTCGGCGAGCATTTGTTCGAGCAAGTGCTCCAGGCGAGCGAGGGTCTGGCGGGCGCTGTCGGCGGCGAACAGGTCCAGGGCGAACATCAACTCCAGTTGAATCGGCGCATTGGCCGGGCACAGCACATGCAAATCCAGATCGCATTCGGAATGCTTGAGCGGTGTGTCGAGGGCTTCGAACTCCAGCCCCGGGAAGCGCAAGCGCGATTCCATGGCCAATTGCTGCGCGACCATCACTTGATACAGCGGCGCATGGCTGAGGCTGCGTGGCAGTTGCAGGCTGTCGACCAATTGCTCGAATGGCAGGTCTTGATGCTGCAAGCCTTCGCGCAAACGCTTGGCCACCTGACCCACCAGCGCGGTGAAATCGGCTTGCGGTTCAAAGTCGGCGCGGATCGCCAGGTTGTTCAGCAAAATGCCGAGCAGGCCTTCGGTGCCCGGTTGTTCACGGTGGGTGACCGGGGTGCCGATCAGCACCGTGGCATCGCCACTCAAACGGTGCATCAACACCGCGAAACCGGCGAACAACACGGTGAACGGTGTGGTGCCCAGGCGACTGGCGAAGGCTTGCACCCGGCCACTGAGGTCGGCACTGAGTTCTCGCTGTACGATCCCGGCACGGTAAGTTTGCATCGACGGCCGTGGATGGTCGGTCGGCAGTGCCAGCAACGGGCTGCCTTCGCTGTTGCGACGATCCAGCGTGGTGGTCCAGTAATCGAGCTGGCGCTTGAGCTCGGCACCTTGCAGGTGTTCGCGCTGCCACAGCGCGAAGTCAGCGTATTGCACCGGCAAGGCCGGCAGTTGGGCGGGGCCGCCGTTGCAACGGGCTTCGTAACCCAGGGCCAGTTCGCGCAGGGCGATGGTCGCCGACCACGCGTCAGAGACCAGGTGATGCAGGGCGATACCCAGCACGTGTTCACCCGGCGCCACACGTAGCAGACGCGCCCGCAGCAGCGGCGGTGAAGTCAGGTCGAACGGTTGCTCAAAGGTTTCTTGCAGGGCATTGAACTGCGCACCTTCACGAGCCGTCGCGCCCAGGCCTGACAAATCATCGAACGGCAATGCAATGTTCAGCGAATCACTGATGTGCTGGCTGGGCACGCCGTCGGTGCTGCGGATGCCGGTACGCAGGATTTCATGACGCACCAGCAAGTCATTCAAACTCGCATGCAGCGCTGCGACGTTGAGTTCACCTTTGAGGTGCAGGGCGAAGGGGATGTTGAACAGCGTCGTGCCCGGCGTCAGTTGCTCGATGAACCACAGGCGCTGTTGCGAGAACGACAACGGTAGCAGCGCTGGACGGACCTGGGCCTTTGGCACGCTGATCGCGGTGGCTTGTGGTGCGGCGGCGTCAGCCTGGCGCGCGGCGATGGCGACGGCCAGCAGCGCTACTGTCGGTTGTTCGAACAGCACCCGCAACGGCAGGTCGAGTTTGAAATGGCCGCGCAGGCGCGCAACGATTTGAGTGGCCAGCAACGAGTGACCGCCAAGGGTAAAGAAGTTGTCTTCCACGCCAACGGTATCGCGACCCAGCACCTCAGCCCAGATTTTCGCCACGGCGGCTTCCAGCTCGTTGCGTGGCGCGATGCTTTCCTGAGTGTCGGCTTGCCAGCTCAATTCCTGGGCGGCCAGGGCCTTGCGATCGACCTTGCCGTTGTTGTTCAGCGGCAAGCGCTCCAGGCACACGAACGCGGCCGGCACCATGTACGGCGGCAATTGTGCGCGCAGGTGTTCGGTTAGCCCGTCGTTGCCCAAAGTCTCGTCATGGGCCGACCAGTAGGCCACCAGCCAGGCTTCGCCCACGTTGTTTTCGCGCAGCAGCACGGCGGCTTCGCGCACGTTCGGGTGCTGGGCCAGACGGTGTTCGATTTCCGTCAGTTCGATCCGGTGGCCACGCAATTTCACCTGCTGGTCGCGGCGGCCGAGGTATTCGATCACGCCATCGGCACGCCAGCGCCCGAGGTCGCCGGTGCGGTACAGGCGACCTTCCAGCTGAGGATGGTCGATGAACGCATCAGCTGTGCGCTGCGGATCGTGCAGGTAGCCGCGGCCGACACCGACGCCCCCTACACAGATTTCCCCAGCCACACCAATTGGCACCGGCCGCAGGGCTTCATCCAGCACGTACAAGCGGTTGTTGGCGGTCGGCTGGCCGATGGGCATATGGTTGACGTTAGCGTCCGGTGCTTCGAAGATCGGCTGGAAGGCCACGTCGTCGGCGCATTCGGCCGGGCCGTAGGCGTTCATCAGTGCGATGTCGGGGAAGCGTGCAAACCAGTCCCGGGCCACGGTCGGCGGCAGCGCTTCACCCGTGGGCAGCACCCAGCGCAGGTCGGGCAGTTGCAGATCGCACGGGCACAGCGCAAGCAGTGTGCGCATCAGGCTGGGGACGATTTCCAGCACACTGAGGCGTTCGCTGGCGATCACTTGCAGCAGGCGTTGTGGGTCATGCGCCACATCGTCCGGCAGGATATGCACCGTGGCGCCCAGTACGGGCGCGGCGAGGAATTGCCAGACGCAAATGTCGAACGCCACCGAAGCGGTCTGTGGAATCCGGTCTTCGGCGCTCAAGCCCAGCGCCGGCACTTTGCCGAAGATGTTGTTGAGCATGCCCCGTTGTTCGATCATCACGCCTTTGGGCGTCCCGGTCGAACCCGAGGTGAACAGCACGTAGGCCAGGCTGTCCGGGCTGCCCGCCAATGGTAGCGGCGTATCGTTGCCACCGGTCCAGCAGGCTTCGGCGAACAAGGCCTTCGGCGCCTGATCGAGGTCGCTGAGCAACTGATCGAGCAGCGCGCTGCACCCTTCACTGGCCACCAGCAACGGTGCGCGGGACAGGCTGAGGATTTCCCGCAGGCGTTCCGGCGGATGATTGACTTCAAGCGGCAGCATCGCGGCGCCGGCCTTGAACACGGCAATCATCATGGTCAACAGCGTCAGGCCACGCGGGGCCACCAGCGCAACCAGTTGATCTTCACCGGCACCGGCTTCGCGCAAGGCGTGGGCCAGGCGAGTGGACCGCTGATCCAGTTCGGCATAGGTCAGCGACTCACCGTCGCAGATCGCGGCAATCTGCCCGCCGCGTTGGGCGACCTGGGCGGCAAACAGTTCGGCGTAACTGTGATCCAGCGGAAAGTCGTAGGGATTGACCGCCCACTCACCGAGCAGTTGCTGACGCTCATCGGCAGCCAGCAGTTCGAAACTGCCCAGCAACGCCTCCGGTGCGGCAAGCATGCTGCGCACCAGGCTGGCAATGTGGCCAAGCAAGCGCTGCACGGTCGGTGCCTCGAAGCGCTCGCGGTCGTAAGACACCCGAATGCCTAGCTGCTCGCCGGGCAGGATCACCACGGTCAAGCCGTAGTGGGTGTGCACGCTATGGTCCATGCCTTCGAGGCTGAACTGGAAACCGCCTTCCAGAATCTGCTCGTCGATCGGGGCGTTTTCGAACACCAGAATGCTGTCGAACAGGGTTTCGCCCCGGGGGAAATCGCTCCAGCCTTGAATGTCAGTCAGGGGCGTGTGCTCGAAGTCGCGCATGTCGACGTTCAGCCCTTGCAGCGCACTCAGCCAACTGCCCAACGGTGCTTGCGGGTCCACTGACACCCGCAGCGGCAAGGTGTTGATGAACAAGCCGATCATCTCCGCCACCCCGGTCAGCTCTGCCGGACGACCGGCGACGGTGACGCCGAACAGCACGTCCCGTTGACCGCTATAACGTGACAACAACAGCGACCAGACACCCTGGAAGAAGGTGTTCGGCGTGATCCGGCGGCTACGGCAGAATGCTGCCAGAGCCTGGGTTTCTGGCTCGGTCAGCTGAATCAACTGATCGTCCACCAGCACCGCGTCGGTGTAGCGGTCGCGGGCCACGCCGTTGTCCACGGTCAGTGGCGTCGGTGCATTCAGCCCTTGCAGCTGACCGCGCCAGAACTGCTCGGCCTTGCCGGCGTCCTGGCGTTGCAGCCACTGGATGTAATCGCGGAACGGGCGCGGGCTCTTGAGCGCAGGCGTGCGGTCGTTGCACAGCGCCTCGTAGACTTTGAGGAAGTCCACGGTCACCAGGGAAATGCACCAGGCGTCCATCAGGATGTGGTGGAAGCTGCGAATGAATTCGTAGGACTCATCGGCCAATCGCACCAGGCGAAAGCGAATCAGCGGCGGCTTCGACAGGTTGAAACCGACTTTCTGCTCGTCTTCCAGCAACGTGCGGATCCGCGCTTCCTGTTCGTGTGGGGCGAGCCCGCGCAGGTCAAGGGTGTCCAGCGGCACCTTGACCTCGCGATGGATCACTTGCACCGGTTGCTTCTGGGTTTTCCACTGGAAACTGGCGCGCAGGGAAGGGTGCAGCGCCACCACCTGGCGCCAGGATTCAAGGAACGCCACTTCATCAATGGCACCGCCGATGCGGTAGCGATCCTGCATCAGGTACACGCCGGAATCTTCGTGCAGCAGGGAGTGGAACAGCATCCCTTGCTGCAACGGCGACAGCGGGTAGATATCTTCAATCGGATTGGCGGTGGTTTTTTCGGTGGTCATTGAAAGCGTCCTGCAAAAAAAGGGGCAACGGCGATGGCGCGGCGGCGAGGGAAACCGGTCACAGGTCGGCTTCGTTCAGTTCAGCCATCAGCGCTTGCATTTCGTCATCGGACATACCCGAGGCGCTGAACTCGGTGCTGTCGGCTTGCGGCTCAACGGCAATGGCGGCCAGCGGCTGGGCAACTTCAGCCATGGCTGCGATGGTCTGGCGCTCGAACACATGTTTGGCGGAGAGCGCGATGCCTTGTTCGTGGGCCTGGGCCACCACTTGCAGGCTCAGGATCGAGTCGCCGCCGATGGCAAAGAAGTTCTCGGTGACGCTCACGGTCGACAGCTTCAAGACCTTGGCGACGATCGCTTGCAGGGTGGTTTCCAGCGCATTGCGCGGTTCTACGTGGGCGCCTTCGTCGAACTGGTCCGGGTCGGGCAATTGGCGAGTGTCGAGCTTGCCGTTGGGCGTGCGCGGGAAGGTCGACAGGGTCAGCACCCGGGCCGGCACCATGTACGACGGCAGGCGTTCACCGAGAAAGCGCTTGATCGCTTCCGAGTCCGGCGCGTAGCCATGCGCCGCCAGAATGTAGGCCAGCAGACGCTTGCCGGCGGCGTGCTCCTGCACGATCACTGCGGCTTCGCGCACATCGCTATGGCTGCACAGTTGACGCTCGATTTCCCCGAGTTCGATGCGGTAGCCGCGTAACTTGACCTGATGGTCCTTGCGGCCCAGGAACGCCAGGCGTCCGTCCGCCAGCCAGCAGGCCAGGTCGCCGGTGCGGTAGGCGCGGGTGCCATCGACCAGGGTGACGAAAGCCTTGGCGGTTTCTTCGGGTTTGTTGCGATAACCCCGCGCCAGCGTTGGGCCGGCGAGGACGATTTCGCCCGGTTCGCCGATGCCGCTGGTGACGCCGTGTTCGTTCAGTACGCGCAGGTCCATCCCGGCAATCGGCCGGCCAATGGTCAATGTCCGGCTCGGGTCCAGCACTTCATAAGTGGCCCAGACCGTGGCTTCGGTGGGGCCGTATTCATTCACCAGTCGCACGTGGGGCAAGGTCTTGCTGTGCTGGGCAATCAACGATGGCGGGCAGGCTTCACCGGCGACAATCCAGCACTCAAGGCTGTCGGCCGCCCCGGCGCGCTGCAGTTGGTCGAGCAGTGCTTGATAGAGCGACGGCAGCGACAGACCGTGGCTGACCCGATGCTGGGCAATCAACTGCGCCAGACGGGCCATCTCCAGCTCTTCGCCTGTCGCCGGCAATACCAGGCGCCCGCCCTGGGCCAGGGTCCAGAAAATCCCGGCGACCGAGCTGTCAAAAGCAAATGAAGACAACAGCAAATAAGCGCGTACAGGCACTTCATAAGCGGCCATGCGCACTTGGGTCGAGAAACTCAGTGCACCGTGGCTGACTTCCACGGCTTTCGGTGCGCCGGTGGAACCGGAGGTGTAAATCAGATACGCCAAGTCGTCTGCACCGGGCATCGGCAGAGGCGACAGGTCGTTGGTGTTGGAGATCGTCAGGTTATCCAGCACGAAGCGTTGCAGGCTGGCGGGCACGCTGTCGGCCAGCTCGGCGCTGACCACGATGTGTGCAATGGCACTGTCGGCGAGCATGTAGGCGCGACGATCCGCCGGGTAGGTCGGATCCACCGGCACATAAGCGCCACCGGCCTTCAATACCGCAAGCATGGCGACGATGGCGGCGTTGCTACGGGCGAACAGAATGCCGACGGGCACGCCCGGACCGATTCCGGCCGCCACCAGTTGATGGGCCAGGCAAGTCGCGCAGGCATCGAGCTGGGCGTAGCTCAGGTCGCCGTCCTTGTCGCTGAGGGCGATAGCGTTCGGCTGCTGCTGAACCTGACGGGCAATCAGCTCGACCAGGGTCACCGGTTCAATCGACGGCACGCTCGGTTGGGCACCGATAATCTGTACCTGAAGCGGTCCGTTCAGTGGCAGATGAGCCCAGGCTTGTTGCGGTTCGGCCAGCGCGCCCAACAGCAGTTGCAGCCATTGTTCGGCGAGACAGGCTGCCGCTTCGTTGCTTAACGTGTGGCGGTCGTAAACCACTTGAACGCGCAGGCTATCGGGCAATTGACGGACGTCCAGGCAAGCCTTTGCCGGGCTCATTACTGCGCTGGCATGACGCTCTTGGATATCACCCGAGCGCCAGGCAAAGGCATAACCACCCGTCAGATCCTGGGTGTAGTAGTCCTGCCAGCCAGCCGTGCGTACGATCATCGCGCCGACACGCTGACTTTGTTCCAGCAGGGTCGTCTGAGCATCCAGATCGATGCGCACCGGCAGGCACTGCTCGAACAAACCCAAAGCGTTTTCCAGTTCCGGGCCACGGCTTTCGTGGATCAATGTGATCGGGACCTGCTGCTGGCCGGCGAGTCGTCCGAGTACTGCGGCCCAGGCTGTCAGCATCAGGTTCGAGGTCAGGGACGGATGACGGGCGAGATCGCTGGGCACTGCGATCGCTATATGTGCCGGCGAAAATCCACTACCGATGGTGGATTCAAGCGACAGCTGCAAGGTCGGCTGTTCGGTTTCGCTCAATGGTTTCCAGAAGTTCACGCCCGGATGGTCCGGCTCGTCTTCCGTCAGGCTCCAGCGCCACTCGGCGTAATCGGCGTATTGCAGCGCTTCGGACAGGTCGGGGTGGGTGTCTTGCAGCAATACGCCCGCCAGCAGTTTCAGGCTGGCGAGGTCGAAGTGGCTGCTGGCGGCGGCCAGGTCTAGCACCGATTGTTCGTTCGACAGTTGCACCAGTGTCACGGCGAGCGGATTGGTCCAGTCGCGGGCCTGCGTGGCAAGGCGGGTCAGCTCGATTTCCTGTTCGGCGCAGCTGTGCTGACGCAAGTCCTGAACGGTCACGGCCAGTGCGCAGTTGTCGTGAATCACTTGCACCGGGTGGCGCAGGCCCGGCACCGGCATCAGGCGCGTGCGCAGGATTTCACTGTCGGCCATCAATGCCAGTAGACGGCTGTTCAGCGCGTCGACATCCACCGGCCGGGATAACGACCACTGTAAATGGCAACTGAACGGATGTTCGACCGCGTCGTTGATGTGCGGGTACACCGATGCTTGTTGCGGCGAAATACGAAAACCTTGAAGTCCGCTCATGTTCAACTCGACTAAAAATGGGGCTTGAAACCGGGCCGCGACCGCGGCGCCGAGGCTCGCCGGACAGATGTCAGGCAAGCCTGGCGAGCAATGGGTGCGCCCGCTGAAAGTCAGACGGCGACGTCACTCTGCAGCAGGGCTTCGGCCATGCCAGTCATGATTGCGCGCTTGCCGGTGAAGGGTTCACGACCGTGTACCGCGAGCATGTTGTCGATGAACAACACGTCGCCCTGCTGCCAACTGAACCGCACCAGCGAGTCGAGGTAGGCTGCTCGCAGGGACTCCAGTACTTGCGGTTCGATCGGTTCGCCGTCGCCATAAAAGGTGTTGGTGGGCAGGTCGAGGTCGTTGAAGTTGCTTTGCAGCGAATCGCGGATCGCCGGGGGCAGGGTGCTGATGTGGAAGAAGGTCGCGTGGTTGAACCAGACTTCTTCACCGGTACGCGGGTGACGTACCACCGCCGGCCCGCGCTGGCGGGTGCGCAAGCGGTTGTTTTCTTTCCATTCCACTTCGATGCCAACGCTGGCGCAGTAGGTTTCCACTTCACTGCGGTCTTCGGACTGGAACACGGTCTGCCACGGCAGGCCAAAACCGTCGCCATAGTTGCGCACGTACAGCACGCCTTTTTCACGGAAACGTGCTTCGATCTCGGGGCTGATGCTCGCCTTCACGGCACGCGTCGAGCCGATCGGCGTTTCGCCGCCGGTTTCGGAAGGGATATGGCAATAGAAGAACAAACGCAGCGGAAAGCGTGGCGAATAGGAGTGTTCGTTGTGCGGGAAAATCATCTGGTCGGCCGGGTAATCGGTCGAGGTGTAGATGTTGCCGCCAACCCGGGTACGCGGCGAGGCGCGGAACATGTATTCCAGCGCGCCGGGGGAGAGGGCGGCGATCACCTGATCGAATTGCTCCACGGACAATACGGAGAAACCGCGAAACAGCAGGGCGCCGTATTGCAGCAGTTTCTTCTCCAGGCTTTCACGTTCCCGGGTTGCCCAGGCAACCAGATCGACGCCGCTTACCGCCGGTTCGATCACCAGCGGCAAGGCGTGGTCAGGGCTGAGTAAACGCTCGCTGACCAGTTGCTGTTCCGAGACGTTCATGGCTTTGCGGCGCACAGCGCCGAGGGCGCGAGACGATGGGGGCACGATAGACATAAAGGCATCCAACTCGGTTAAAGGGTCAAGGAGCGACGTTTGGTTTGCATCAGCTGGCTGCGCCCGGCCAGGGCCTGGGACTGTTGGCGTTCGCGCTGGAACGTTTGGTCCCATGCGTCGAGGCGTTCGGTCAGTGCCGGCAGCGGTTCGTCCAGCAGGTTTTGGATTTCGCCCAACAGCCGTGTCCACAGGTGTTGCAGGCGCAGGGCACGATCCGGATCGAAGCAGTCGCCGCGGTATTTGAGGGTTGCGTCGATGCCTTCGGTGCCATGCACCAGATCGAGCACCAGGTGGAAATCGCCCGGTGCCTGCGCCACGTCCAGCGCGGTCATGTGCGCACCGGCGATATCGGTCGGTGTTACACGCGACGGTTGATAGTTGAGCTTGACCTGGAACAGCGGCGAGTGACCGGGGCGGCGCTCCGGTGCCAGTGCCGACACCACCAGATCGAAAGGCAGGCCCTGATGGGCATAGGCCAGTCGTGCTTCATCGCGGACCCGCTCAAGAAGGCCGGCCAGGGTCGGCTCACCGCGCAGGTCGCAGCGCAGGGTCAATTGGTTGACGAAGAAACCGATGACGTCGTTGTGTTCCGCCAACGGACGGCCGCTGACATCGGTGCCCAGCAGAAATTGCTCCTGGCCACCCAATTGCTTGAGCACCAGTTGATAGCTGGACAGCAACAGCATGAACAGCGTCATGCCTTGCTCGCGGGCCATGGCTGCGAGGTGTTCGCAGGTGGCCTGAGGCACGCTGAAGTTCAGGCTGTGCTCGCCTTGAGTCTGGCCGCTGCCACCCAGGTCGAGGGTTTGCGCTACATGCGCCAGATGCTCACGCCAGAAGTCCTGTTCGGCGGCAATACGTTGTGCGCTCCAGTGTTCGGCTTCCCAGTGGGCGAAATCCAGGTACTGCACGGGTTGGTCGGTGTCGGTGACACCGGCCAGTTCCGCCAGCAACACTTGCGCCGAGCGGCCGTCGAAAGCGATGTGATGCAGGGTCAGCAGCAGGTCGTGTCGCTCGTCGTCGCGGCTGAGCAGTTGCGCGCGCAGCAGCGGGCCGGTTTCCAGTTCGACCGGCGTGGCGTGTTCATTGGCCAGACAATCGTGGAGTGCTTGCTGTTGCTGCGGCTCGCTTTGATCACGCAGGTCGTGCCAGGTCAGTGGCACGACGCTGGCGGGTATCACCTGTTGCTGTGGGCCATTGACTCCGTCGCGATATACCGTACGCAATATGCTGTGACGGTTAACCAGTGTGTTCAGCCGTAGCGCCAGGGTTTCGACGTTGAGCGGACCTTGCAGACTCAGGCGCAACACCAGGTTGTGCCGGGTGTCGTCCGGGTTCAGCTGGCGCAAGAACCACAGGCGGCTTTGGGCGAAGGATTGGCGACTTTGGCTGACGTTTGCACGGGTGCTCGAGACGCTGGGCGCCGGGGCTGACTCGCTCAGGTATACCTGCAAGGCCAGCGCCCATTCGGCCAGGGTTTGTTCGCCGAACAGGCTTTGGGTGTCGAGGTTCCAGCCCAGATCCTTGTGCAGGCGGGCGGCGAAGTCGGCCACGCTGATGGAGTCGAGGCCCAGGCCGATCAGGCTGAGTTTGAAGTCTGCCGTGAGGTGCGGATTGACCTCGTATAGCGTTTGCTCCAGCCACTGGCGGCACGCGGTTTGCGCCAGATGCGGAGCATTGTCGAGCTGATGCTTTAGCTGAATGAGGTCGATGGTGTTGTTGCTTGAGGCGACCTGCCCACCGCTCTGGGCGATGATGCTCAAGGTACCGGCGGCCAGTTGTTTGCGCGCGCCTTGACGGGCGATCTTGCCGCTGGTGGTCATCGGGATGGTGCCGGCTTCCACCAGTACAATCTGATCAATGCCGCAGTCGGCGGCATCGCGTACGGCGTTTTGCATCGACGCAAACAGCGCCGGGTGATGCGCCGGGTCGACGAACTTGCGTTGTGGCTCGGCGACGATCACCAGTTTCTCGCGGCCCAGCAGCGGGTCCATTTCCGAAAACGCGGCGATACGCCCGGTACGAATGCCCGGCTCGGAATCGGTAATGGCGAATTCGATGTCGTGGGGGTACAGGTTGCGCCCGTTGAGAATCAGCAAGTCCTTGAGACGCCCGCAGATCACCACCTGACCTTCGTGCATGAAGCCCAGGTCGCCGGAACGCAGGTAATGGCCAGGCTCGCCGACAATCTGCGCCTCAAAGGCTTCGCGGCTGGCTTCAGGGTTTTTCCAATAGGCTTCGGCGTTGCTCGGGCCCCTCAGCCAGACTTCGCCGATGCGGTCGTCGGCGCAGCGTTCGTGACTCTGAGGATCGGCAATGGCAATGCTGTGCAAGGCCTGCGGGTAACCGCAGGCGACGAATTCCACGGCGGCGGCATCGGTGGCCGCCAGAGCGACACGACCGGTTTCCAGCACTGCTTTATCCAGGCGAAGCACCACCGGCAGCGCGTCGGCTGGCGTGGCGCTGACGCACAGCGTGGCCTCGGCCTGGCCATAACCGGGACTGATCGCCAATGGGTTGAGGCCGCAAGCGGCAAAGCGCTGGGCAAAGGCTTCGAGGGTGCCGGGGTGGATCGGCTCGGCGCCGTTGATTGCGTGTTGCCAGGCGCTCAAATCGAGCTGGGCAATCAGGTTATCGCTGACTACCCGATTGCACAGGGCATAGGCGAAATTGGGGGCAAAACTGGCGGTGGCGCGGTAGCGGCTCAGCGCCTGAAGCCAGGTCGAGGGCGCATTGACGAAAGTCTGCGACGCCATCAGGTAGCAAGGCATGCCGCTGTATAGCGGGGCCAGCATGCCACCGATCAAACCCATGTCGTGGTACAGCGGCAACCAATTGACCATGCCGCCATGCTCATCGAAACCGTATGCCTGGCGCATCAGTTCGACGTTGGCGATCAGGTTGCGTTGACGCACTTCAACGCCTTTGGGCGTGCCGGTGGAGCCCGAGGTGTATTGCAGAAAAGCCACGGTTGCCCCGTCGACATCCGGGCGTTTCCATTCACTGGCCGGTGGCAGGCCGAGGTCCTGGACGGTCGACACGTCGACCTTGCCTTCCACCAGCTCCATCAAACCCGGGCAATGATCCGCTGGTGCCAGAATCAACGCCGGCTGCGCATCCACCACCACGTTGCGCACGCGATCCAGGTGGCGCGGTTTGCGCGACGGAGGCGGGAACAACGGCACCGCGATCATTCCGGCATATAAACAGGCACAAAATGCACGGGCGTAGTCGAGGCTGCTGGGCAACATCAACAACACCCGATTACCCGGCGCATAGCGCGCTTGCAGTGCCGCCGCCAGCGACTGGCTCTGTTCGTGCAATTGGGCAAAGGTCAGGGTTTCGCCGATCTCGACGCCGTCCGGCAAAAAGTGCAGGGCAGCACGCTGCGGGAAGTGCAGGGCGTTGGCCTCCAGCACTTCGATCCAGTGATTGAATGAGAACATGGTGGTATTCACGCCATGGCAACGATGACTTTGCGGTCACCGGTGTAAGGATTGCGGCCGTGTGCGACCAGTCGATTGTCGAGCATCAGGATGTCGCCGGGTTGCCAGGGAAAGCTGATGGCGGTCTGGCGATAGACCTCGCGCACGGTGTCGAGCACCTCATCGGGAATCGCCGAACCGTCGCCGAAGTAAACATGGCGGGGCAGGTTTTCTTCACCCACCGCGGCGAGCAGGCTGGCGCGCACGCCCGGCTCGATGGCCGATACGTGAAACAGGTGCGCCTGATTGAACCAGACCCACTCGCCGGTATCGGGATGCTGCAAAACGGCCGCACAACGCTGGCGGGTGCGCAGGTCGCCGTCGGCTTTCCATTCCCACTCGATGTCGTTGTCCCGGCAGTAGCGTTCAACCTGGGCGCGGTCCTCGGTGTTGAACACTTTCTGCCACGGCAGATCCAGCGCGCCGCTGTAGTTACGTACATAGAGCAACTCGCGACTGGCGAACAGTTCGCGGATCTCGGCGGGCATGCGCTGGTAGATCAGGCGACTGTCGGCAATCGGCGTTTCGCCACCGGTTTCACTGGCCTTGATGCAGTGGAACCAGATGCGCGAAGGCCATGGCCGGGTGTAGGCCTGCTCGTTGTGCAAGGGAATGAATTGATGGGCCGGGTATTCGGTAGAGCTATAGACCCCGGCGAAGACTTTGCTGCGTGGCGTGGAGCCGAATTCGTAACTGGCCAGCGGTGCGCCGAAACTGGCGGCGAAGCGCTTGAAGTCGATAGGTGTGGCGACAGTGAACCCTCGAAACAGCACGCCGCCAATAGTGGTCAGTGCCTGGGGCAACGTGTCGCGAACCGACGCGTCGAGATCATGAATCGACTGTCCCGGCGTCGCCTGCACCAACACGGGTAACGACTGCTCGTTGCCATCCGCTGGAGCAATGGAGAAAGACTCGGAACGCCCGCTCAGGTGTTCGATTGAGGTCATCCTTGCACATCCTTTTTTATCTTTGTTCGACCAGTCGGGGCGGCTTGGGCAGACCTTGAAAACAGGGCAGAGGTCGCCGGTGCAGAGTTCGACTGGAATGTATTCGCTCTGATACACGGCGGCATATTAGTTGTTAATGAGATGGATTATCAATCTTATTCCTTTAATTTTTTTTTTGAATTAGACTCCGCTCCGCTGGCCCGAATGAGCATTTGACCGGCCGGAAAAACAACAAATATCTGTCGCATGGGAGCGGGGCGTGAATTTCAAAAAGAACACAATTGCGTTGGCTGTGGGGTCGGCGGTGTGCCTGGCTAACAGCGCATGGGCGGCTGAGCAGTCGAACACAATGGAGATCGCTCCGATCACGGTGACGGGTGAAAAAATCAACCGCTCCCTGGAGAAAACCCAGTCGAGTGTCGTTGTGGTGACCGGCAAGCAACTGCGCGAGAAAGAGGACCACGACCTGGTTGATGTGTTCGCCCGTACGCCGGGTGTCTACAACCAGTCCGGCAACGAAAACTGGGGTATTCGAGGCGTGCCGGTATCCGGTTTCGAAGACCAGGGCCCGGCCACGCTCAACGGTGCGGTTTCGGTGTTTGTCGACGGCGCCGTGCAACCGAACCGCGCACTGACCCTCAGCCCTATGCCGCTGTGGGACGTCGAGCAGGTCGAAGTGTTCCTCGGTCCGCAGTCCACTACCCAGGGTCGCAACTCGCTGGCCGGTGCGGTCGTCATCCAGACCAAGAACCCGACTTTCGAACCGAGCCTTTCATTGCAGGGCAACATGGGCAACTACGGTGAGAGCGGAGGGGCGCTTGCCGGTGGTGGCGCGATCGTCGATGACAAGATCGCCGGTCGTATCGCCGTGGATTACCAGGACGGTGACGGTTACATCGACAACATCGCACTCGATAATGATGCCAACCCGACCCGCACCTACAATGCCCGTGGCAAGCTGCTGATCCTGCCGAACGACGATCTGGATGTGCTGCTGACTTACGCCCATGGTGAAAGCCGCAAGGGCGACAACTCGGTCATGCGCGAAAACGGCAAGGTCCGCTATTACGACGTGTCGTCCGACACCAAGGCTTTCGACAAACTCGAACAGGACACCGTCAGCGCCAAGGTGGATTACCGCCTGGACGACAACTGGTCCATTACCAGCCTCACCGCCAATACCCGTTCGGACTATGACTCCCGCCTGGACTTCGACCAGACAGCCGATGCCAACCAGTTCGTTCTGCGCAAGCAGGATGGTGACCTGTTCAGTCAGGAGCTGCGCCTGAACTACACCGGTGACACGGTGAAGAGCTTCATGGGTGTCTACTACGGCCACAACACCAACAACTTCCACGACCGGTTGTTGTTTGACAACGAACTTGTCGGCACCCTCAAGGGCGATACGAAGATAGAAAACAAGGCGGTGTTCGGTGAAATCAACTGGACGTTCGCCCCGCGCTGGACACTGATCACCGGGCTGCGCTACGACCACGAGACGAACGACACCGATATCGAACAGGACGACTTCTCCACCTCGGGAAAAACCAGCAAGTCGTTCGATGCTGTATTGCCGAAGCTGGGTATCGACTATGAACTGGCTGCCAATCAGTACGTAGGCTTTATGGTGCAGAAAGGCTATCGCGGCGGTGGCGTCAATGTTCGTACCGGTACCGGTCACCAAGCTTACGATCCGGAATACACCACCAACTACGAGCTGTCCTACCGCGGCTCGTTCTTCGACCAGACCCTGCGTACCCGCGCCAACCTGTACTACACCGACTGGAAAGACCAGCAGGTCAGTGTGCTGGACACGAACACCGAATTCGTTCACGTGTTCAACGCCGGTCGCAGTGACATCAAGGGCCTGGAAGTCTCCGTCGAGAAGGACTTCACCGAACAGCTGACCCTGATGGCCGGTGCCTCCGTTACCGATGGCAAGTACAAGGACTTCGTCACAGGCGATGGCAGGGACATGAGTGGCGAGGCCTTCCTCTATTCGCCCAAGTACAAGATGTCGCTGGGCGGTACCTATCGCTGGAATGACCGGTTGACCCTGAACACCGACGTCATTTACCAGAGCACCTCGCCGTCGGAGTACGAGTTCGATGACGCGGGTCAAGTCACTGATGAGCGCAAGAGCGACGCTTACTGGCTGGCCAACTTCAACGCCGAGTACAAGCTCACCAAGAACGTCGCCGTATCCGGTTACGTGAAAAATGCCTTCGACAAGGAATACATCACCAACAACCGCGGCGGCGACATCATCGACGTCGGCGCGCCGCGCACGGTGGGTCTGGTTCTGCGTTACGACATGTAAACCCAAGGGCGCGGGGAAGCAGGTTCCTCGCGTCCGGTTTCACGGCTGTCGTTGCCTGATGCGTTCGTTTTCAGGCAGCCCTGTTCCCTTCCAAACACAGCCTCCATGGAGGAAATCATGAGTGCTTTTTCGAATGTCACGTCGGGTGGCGCGCAACAGCTACGCCTGTTGCACACCGGTCTGTCGAGCCCTTACTGCCTGGATCCGACGCCAATGCTGGAACGCCAGCAACAGCAGGAATCCAATGCCCGCAGTTACCCGCGGCGTATTCCGCTGGTACTCGAACGAGCTTATGGCATTTACGTGCAGGACAGTCGTGGGCAGGTGTTTGTCGATTGCCTGGCCGGTGCCGGTACGCTGGCGCTGGGTCACAACCACCCGGTGATTATCGAAGCGATCACTCAGGTCATGGCTATGGGTGTGCCGATGCACACGCTGGACCTCATGACGCCGGTGAAGGACGCCTTTGTACAAGAAATATTTGGCTGTTTACCCACAGAATTCGCCCGTAATGCACGCATCCAGTTTTGCGGCCCAAGCGGGGCTGATGCGGTTGAAGCGGCGCTCAAACTGACTCGCACCGCCACCGGACGGCACTCGGTGCTGGCGTTTGAAGGGGCATACCACGGCATGACGCTGGGGACGCTGGCGATCAGCGGTAATCTGTCGCCGAAGAATGCCCTTGGTGCGTTGATGCCAGGTGTACAACGCCTGCCATTCCCCCACGATTACCGTTGCCCGTTCGGTGTGGCCGGTGATCAGGGGGTGACGCTGAACGTGCGTTACCTCGAACATTTGCTCAACGACCCGGAAAGCGGTGTCACCGCACCGGCGGCAATGATTCTGGAGCCGATCCAGGGCGAGGGCGGGGTAATTGCCGCGCCGGACCGCTGGCTACAGGAGCTGCGCCGTTTGACCACGGCCCACGGCATTCCGTTGATCGTCGACGAGATCCAGTGCGGCATCGCCCGCAGCGGCCGGATGTTCGGCTTCGAGCAGTCGGGTATCACGCCTGACGTCATTACCCTGTCCAAAGCCATCGGTGGCGGTCTGCCGCTGTCGGTGATGGTCTACAACGATTCGCTGGATGTCTGGCAGCCGGGAGCCCACGCCGGCACGTTCCGTGGCAATCAACTGGCAATGGCCGCGGGCACCGCGACCTTGCGTTTCATTCGCGATCAAGGCTTGGTGGCACACGCCGAAACCGCTGGCGCGCATCTGCGTAAGCAATTACAGATGCTGCAAAGCGAATTCGCCTGGGTTGGCGATGTTCGCGGTCGTGGTTTGATGCTCGGCATGGAAATCGTCGACCCGCAAGGCGCCCTCGACGTCCAGGGTCACCCGCCGGTAGACGCGGTCCGGGCCAAGGCTTTCCAGCAGGCTTGCCTGAAGCACGGTTTGATCGTAGAGCTCGGCGGCCGCCACGGTGCGACCGTACGCTTCTTGCCGCCGCTGATCATCACCGAACAGGAAATCGATTTCGTCGCACAAATCCTGTTCCAGGCAGCGAGCTCGATCAATGAGCGCTCCACGCGTTAATGATCCGCCGATGCACAGGGCTTACCGACATGGAACGGCAAGCCCGTTTTTTTTGAACAGGGACTGATAATGCGCAAGGCTGTAGCGACGATGAAACCGGCGTGGGTGCTGGCAACCGTATTGGCATTGAACGGCTGTGGAGCACAGGATCAGCCCGCTGAACACAGTACGTCGCCGCCGCAGGTCAAGACGCTCACCGTGCAACCCCGACCGTTTGCCATGACCTCAGACCTGCCTGGCCGAATCGAACCGGTGCGCATTGCCGAGGTGCGCGCACGAATTGCCGGTGTTGTGTTGACCCGCCATTTTGAAGAGGGCAGCGACGTCAAGGCTGGCCAACTCCTTTTCAGCATCGACCCGGCGCCGCTCAAGGCCGCCTTGATGCGGGTCGAAGGCGCCTTGGCCAAAACCGAGGCGGATGTCTATCGCGCCAACGCTCACGTGCAGCGCTACCAACAACTGGTGGAAATCAACGCCGTCAGCCCGCAGGTATTCGACGACGCGGTCTCTGATCTCAAGAGTGCCAAGGCCAACCGCCTGGCTGCTCAAGCCGATGTGGCGACTGCCCGACTCAACCTCGATTACTGTCAGGTGCGAGCACCGATCAGTGGGCGAATCGGTCGCGCCCTGGTCAGCGAGGGCGCACTGGTAGGCCAGGACGAAGCCACGCAAATGGCGCGGATTCAACAACTGGACCCGATTTATGCTGACTTCACCCAGTCCGTCGATCAAGTCGTAGCCTTGCAGCAAGCCGTGGCCAGTGGTCGCTTGACCCTGACCGGTACGGGGGCAGCCGAGGTCACGGTGAAGGTCGGTAGTGCGGCGCAAACCCGACAAGGCAAGTTGATGTTCTCCGATATCTCCGTGGATCGAAGCACTGGGCAAGTCACCTTGCGCGGCGAGTTTCCTAACCCGGACAACGTACTGCTGCCAGGCATGTACGTGCGGGTCGTGGCGCCGGCGGGGATCGATCCGCAAGCGTTGTTCGTGCCGCAGCAAGCGGTGCAACGCGGTGCAGACGGTCAGGCCCGGTTGATGCTGGTGGATGTCCAGGGTGTGGTGCGCGAACGGGTAGTCATCACCGGCGCGATGCTCGGTTCCGACTGGCAGATCACCCAGGGACTGGCGGCCGGCGAGCAAGTGGTGGTCGAGCGCGCCGACAAACTCAGTGCCGGCACCAAGGTCAACATCATCACCTTGGCCGAACAACAGGCCCGTAACTGAGGGCGTGACGCGTTTACCCACGGTTGTCAGCCAGGATCTTACCGATGCCCGATTTCTTTATTGATCGTCCGAACTTCGCCTGGGTCATCGCGTTGTTCATTGCGCTGGCGGGCGCGCTGATCCTGGGCACCTTGCCGGTCAGCCAATACCCGGACGTCGCGCCGCCGCAAATCAGTGTCAGCGCCAGCTACCCCGGTGCCTCGGCGCAGATCATCAATCAGAACATCACCAGTCTGATCGAGGAGGAGCTCAACGGCCTCAAGGATTTGTTGTATTACGAGTCCAGCAGTGCCAATGGCAGCGCCGAAACCACCATCACCTTCAAGCCGGGCATCGATCCCGACATGGCGCAGGTCGACGTCCAGAACCGCTTGCAACGGGTCGTCGGGCGCTTGCCCCAAGCGGTGGTCGAGCAAGGCCTGAAAGTGGAACAGGTACGTGCCAACTTTCTGATGATCTATGCCTTGTCCTACACCGATGGGCAGCAGGATTCGATCGGGCTGGCGGATTACGCCGCGCGGGGCATCAATAACGAGATTCGTCGCGTGGCCGGGGTAGGGCGGGTGCAGATGTACACCGCCGAACGGGCCATGCGTATCTGGGTCGATCCTGCCCGGCTTGTGGGTTACAACCTGTCGATGGCCGATGTCAGTAAAGCCATCGCCGGGCAGAACGTGCAAGTGCCCGCCGGCAGCATGGGCGAACGTCCGGGGCCCGCCGAGCAGCACATTACCGCCACCGTCATGGTGCAGGGGCAGCTCGAATCCGTGGAGGCGTTCGGCAACATTGTGCTGCGGGCCAATGACGATGGCTCCAGTGTCAGGATTCACGATGTGGCCCGAGTCGAACTGGGTCGTCAGGACTACCGCTTCGACGCTCGCCTGAACGGCAAGCCTGCGGCGGCCATGTCGGTGCAATTGGCGCCCGGTGCCAACGCGCTGCAAACGGCGGCGGCGATCAAGGCCCGGCTGGATCAACTGTCGAGCACGCTGCCAGCGAACATGACGCTGAGCGTGCCTTATGACACCTCATACTTTGTCGATGTAGCGATCAAGCAAGTCATCTACACCTTGATCGAAGCCATGGTGCTGGTGTTCCTGGTGATGCTGCTGTTTTTGCAGAACCTGCGTTACACGCTGATTCCGGCCATCGTGGTGCCGGTCTGCCTGCTGGGCACCCTTGCGGTGATGGCGCCGCTAGGGTTTTCGATCAACATGATGACCCTGTTCGGCATGGTGCTGGCCATTGGCATTCTGGTGGACGACGCCATTGTCGTGGTAGAGAACGTCGAGCGCTTGATCACTCAGGAGCGCCTGTCGCCCAAAGACGCGACCCGCAAAGCGATGCAGCAGATCAGCGGGGCGATTGTCGGCATCACCCTGGTGCTGGCGGCGGTATTCCTGCCGTTGGCGTTCATGGGCGGTTCGGTGGGGGTGATCTACCAGCAGTTTTCCATGGCGCTGTCAGTGTCGATTCTGTTCTCCGGGTTCCTGGCGTTGACCCTGACGCCGGCCCTGTGTGCCACCTTGCTAAAACCCTTCGACCCGGCGCAAGAGCGACGACCCAACCGCTGGGCGAACGGCTTCAATCGACGCTTCGATGCCTTGGCCCGGCGCTACGAGCGGTTCAGTTCGAGCTGGGTCCGGCGCAGCACTCGCAGCATGGGCCTGTACCTTATATTGTTGCTGGTACTCGGTTTTGCCTATCACCGATTGCCATCCTCATTCATGCCGTCCGAGGATCAGGGCTACATCATCACGGATATCCAGCTACCACCTGCGGCTTCGGCTTCGCGCACGGATGTGACGGTGCAAGCGTGGGAGCACTATGCCCTGGCGCAACCCGCCACGGATCAGGTGCTGGCCATCATGGGGTTCAGTTTTTCCGGGGTCGGGGCTAACGCGGCGTTGTCGTTTACCAGCCTCAAGGACTGGTCGGTTCGCGACGATGGCCAGGCCAGCGACGCGGTGGCCCGGCGCGCGAATGAGGCTTTTGAGAACGCTGCTGACGGCACGTTGTTCAGCGTGGTGCCGCCGCCGGTGGACGGCCTCGGCACCTCGAACGGTTTCGAGTTACGGTTGCAGGATCTGGCAGGGCAGGGGCACGAAGCGCTGCTGAAGGCCCGAACCCAACTGCTGGAGGCGGCCAAGGCGTCGCCGGTGATCGATTACCTGATGGAGGATGGCCTCTCGGATGCGCCGCAGATCAATGTCAGCATCGACCGCGAAAAAGCCGAAGCCCTCGGTGTGAGTTTTGATGTGATCAGCTCAGCGTTGTCCTCGGCGCTGGGCTCGGAACAAATCAATGAGTTTGCCAATCAGGGGCGGATGCAGCGGGTGATCGTTCAGGCGGACGGCATCAGCCGCCAGACGCCTGAAGCGCTGCTGCGCCTGCAAGTGCTCAACCGACAGAACCGATTGGTGCCACTGGAAGCCTTCAGTCGTTTCGAGTGGCAGGTCGGGCCACTGCAGATCGCGCGCTACAACGGCTCGGCGTCGCTGCGTTTTTCCGGTGATGCCGCGCCGGGTTACAGCACCGGCCAAGCCATGGAAGAACTGCAGAAAATCGCCCGTCAGTTACCGCCCGGTTTCAGCCTTGAATGGGCCGGGCTGTCACTTCAGGAGCAACAAGCCAGCGATCAGGTGCCGCTGCTGGTGGGGTTGTCGTTGATCGTGGTGCTGCTGGTCCTGGTGGCGCTGTATGAAAGCTGGACGATTCCCTTTGCCGTGTTGTTGATCGTGCCTGTTGGCATGCTCGGTTCGGTAGCCGCGGTGACGGTCATGGGCCTGCCCAATGATGTCTATTTCAAGGTGGGGCTGATCACGATCATTGGACTGGCGGCGAAGAATGCAATTCTCATCGTCGAGTTTGCCAAGGCACTTCACGTTCAGGGCGCGAGCCTTGCGCAAGCGGCGGCTCAGGCCGCGCGTCTGCGTTTTCGGCCGATTGTCATGACGTCCCTGGCCTTCATTCTCGGCGTGGTGCCTCTGGCGATCGCCACCGGTGCAGGTGCCGCCAGCCAGCGATCGATCGGCACAGGCGTGATCGGCGGTATGCTGGCGGCGACAGTGCTCGGAGTCTTGTGGGTACCGGTGTTCTTTGTCTGGGTCTTGTCCGTGGCAAATCGGTTGCGTAGTCGCCGTGTCGTCCTCACCGAGCCCATGGCAGACGATGGAACGCGGTAACGTGGATTCAGCTCCCACGTTACATTTTTCGGGCGCCGTTATGCCGGGAAAAAATAGCCAAAACAAAACAGTCTTGCCTCTAAGTCTGGAGACTTGGACTCGACGAATCTTTGCAAACCGTACATTTCTGAAAAGGAGTATTCGCATGTACAACCACTCAGCATCGGCACCCCACGTTAGGCAATTCCAGACAGCGGCAACTCAACGAGCATCCGAGTCAGATCGCGGCACTAATAAACATATTCGTGAGTTGCTGCGTTACTACGGACTGCGCACCAGCTTGATCCGCTTGAAAGTTATCGATGCCTTGCTGGTCGCCGCCAGAGATGGACGCTCCATCAATGCGAGCGACGTGCATGCCTACCTGGAATCATTCGCCGCCGAGTTGTCGTTCATTTGTGTGCGTGAAGTGCTCAAACGCCTGTGTGATGAAGGTGTCATCCTTTTTCAACCGGACAAGAGATACATCTTTACCACCGAAGCCTGCGCAATACTGGAACAGCACTCCGGTCGTTGAAGGGCTGAGGTGCCTTATCAGTGGCTGCTTTTGGCTGTGGATTCAACCGGTCGATGCAGCGGATTGGCTAAACCTTCAGGTCTTTTGTGTTCCGCGTATAACCAAGGAAAGCTACGGGGCAAGGTGTGGGCTGGTGGATTTTTACCAAATTCCAGAAACGACTCTTGCCGGTCCAGTCAGTTGGCGTGATTCGTTGAAGTCGGGTGGGGTCATCCACAGGCAGCGTTCACCTTCATGTTGAGTGGTCTGGAAGAGGTCGAAGGTGTTCTGTACGCGTAGTCATGGTATTGCAGGGAGGTTTGATTTGTTCGGTCAGCAGGACGCAGTTGCGTTGAGCATCGTCAGATGTCGATGCTTGCGCAGCGGAGGCGAGTGCTTATTTACTCATCTGATCCATCATGAGTGTAGATGGGATAAGTAAGGTATTGGTGTAATAGGCTTTGTATCCATATGCTGTTATGCGGACCTTGCAAGGAATTGATGTTTGGGCTGCAATTAGCGGCTTGATTACGTCATAGCTATTTTGATCGAGTTGGGTTCCATCCACATTGGTATGATAAAAAACAAGATCTGCTAGAAAAGTAGAGTTGTTTTTGCTTTCGTTTTTCGAGGTCACTCGTCCCTCTGCTTTTACGTTGATGGAGTGATCCACCGAGAAGTCCAAGTCATGATCTAGAGAACAGGTCAACATAGGCGTTAACTGATTGGCGTTTTCGTAGGTATTGAAGGCGTTCAGTAGATCGATGTTTGACGTGAAAATGATTGTGTAAAGATTATTCGATCCAAGCCCAAAAGACGACACCGTCAGGTCGGCTGGCGGGATACTGGCTGTTTTTGCGCAAGCAGTGCATAGGAGTATCGATGCGTAAATGAAACTGCGATGTCGGATCATTGGCCAAAAATACCATTGATGGAGTCAAATATCAGGTCGCAAGCGGACTTTGTTCCTTGAACGGGTTCTATGAACATCCAGCCTGCCGAGGCGTGATGAATGTCCACTGTTTTGTTCATGGTCGGGCCATCGGTGATTATCCAGTGCTCTCCAAATTTTGCTACGCCATCGGAGGAGTCTGGTTGGCTGGAATTTGCCCGAATATTGATCCAGGTTTCGGCAATAGGTGAGGGCTCAGACTTGTAAATGTCCGATCCCACCCATACCCAAAACCCTTGTCCTACGGGGTCTAGAGTGACCAAAAACTTAACGGTGTAGCCGGCCTCTGACAAGATTCTAGATAGGTGTGCTCCATTCCACCCACCAAGGCTGTGTCCAACTATGTAAACCGGACATGATTTATTGGGTATGTTGGCAATGAAATTAGTTTGGATGTCCCCGGATCCTTTCGCGTCGTTATAGCTTTTTGGCCAGCTTGTATATTTTTTCGACAAAGGCTTAATAGCACTGATTCTTTTGTCGAGAATGTTTCTTGCATCGTCGATGTTATGAAAGGCACCTTGAAAATAGTATTTCTCTTGGTCTGCAGCCCCGCCAATAAAAAATACAATCGCCTTCTTCTCTGCGACAGGCACCGACTTGACCGTCGGATCATTTGCCGCCGTCAACGTATGTGTCGTCGCCAGGCTCGCTGTCTTACCGCTTGGGAGAACAACCTGTTCTGCTGCCATCCTCAGTCCTCCAAAAACAGTTTGATGCTTTCAGGCAAGTGCGAGCTCACAACATGGGTATACCCCATCGCATCGCTGACACCATGTTCCACGCTGCCGTCTGCGCGTTGGATAGCGTAGCCGTGATTGGGCATCGGTTCGCCGGTGGCTTCGTCGACCAGTTTGAGTTTGTCGCTGAAGTGCACTGGCATCGGCAGCAGGCCGCTGAAGGGGGCTGGTACGAAGGTGTCGCCAATAATGACCGTGCCGGATCCACCAATAACCACGTTGCCGTGGCCACCGGTACTGCCTTGAGTAGCGGCATTCAGCCCATTGATGAGCACCGTAGCACTGACGGCACCGGTGATCGGGCTCCCGCATGCGGATTTATCGGTCATACGAGCGGCGGCAAGGCCATCGAAGTTCACATTAGGGGAGCCGCTGGCAATCGGATTCGTGCCATGCCCCGGAAGCGGGCAATTGGTGGGGTCTGTCACTCGGGCAGCAGGTTTGCCACTCATGGGAAGTTCCTTTTCAAGGTTTCAAATGGGGTAACAGTGGTCGATTGGCGAGTCGGAAAAGCGCCAGCACTCATCCATAGGGTTGAACAGTGCTTGGTGGTTTTCGCGCATGGGACGGCAGGCCAGCAACGTCTGCCAGGCGATTTCGACGCAGTTGTCCATGGCCAGCGTGGAATAGTCATCAAGCTGGTTGAGCCGTTGTAATTGGGCATACCAACGCTGCGGTAGGCACTGAGTAATATCTCGGCGACTTTTTCGCCCCAATGGATAAAGCGCCCTGGACTCCAGGGGGCTGTCTGGGCTAAACCAGCCCAAGCTCGGCAAGTCACCATCTGCAAGTCGTAACGTGTCGCGTTGCGAGGAAAAACCACAGGTGATGTGGACGGTCAGCCAACCCTGGTGTTGCTGGATAAATCCAGTGGGGTCGAATTGTGCCAGTGGTACGACACGATAGCCTGAGTCAGGCATTGACCTGGCAACCAACTCAGCGTCCAGCCTTGAAACGAAGGCCCGAATCGCCTTGCCTTCGCCGGACGCCGCGCAAAGAATTTCAACCGGGGTGCTCGCAGGCGTGTCGCTGAATCCGACGATGCGAACCAGTCCATAAAGGCGTAACGAGGTTTTCAGGCCGCTGGGATGATGCGAGGTATCGAGCGTGCAGGCGCAGGGGATAGGCACGTCCATAGGTGAAGAGCGCATCAAATGTTAACGTCCATGTAAATTTGCGTCACGAAGAATGCCCCGGGCAAAAGTCGCGTTCAACAATCTTTACAGTATTTAGGCTGCCAGTCGGTCAATGACTGCCGATGACGTGGGCCATACCGCCTTGGCGTTACAGCCCGGCGTGGAGCCTCTGGCGTGGACGGCCCCTTCGCGACGCAAGCTCATCCGTGGTAGTGCGGGGAGGTGTGATTGTGTTCGGTCGGCAGGACGCCGGAGAGGGAGGAAAGCGGGTTAGTTCTGGAACGCTTCCCGAATAGTTATGGAACACTCGCCGAGCAGCGAGAGCTTCACCAAACCCCAGAAACGACAAAGCCCTGAATAATCAGGGCTTTGTCGGTACAAATATGGCGGAGGCGATGGGATTCGAACTCATGGACCTGTTACAGTCGACGGTTTTCAAGACCGTTGCCTTAAACCACTCGGCCACACCTCCGTTTGCGTTGCGGGCGCCATAATACCTGAATGAAACACACTGTCAAACTCTCTGCATGGCTTGTTACAGGGCGTCTGTTATGATCTTTGCGACTGAACGTTTCAAACCCAACAGGAGTGTCGCCATGCGCGAACAGGATTACGCAGTTAATAACAGCGTGCAGGCTGAGCAGCTAGAGGTTAGCCGCGTCCTGCGCAACACTTATGGCTTACTCGCCCTCACCCTCGCATTCAGCGGCGTGATGGCGTTTGTCGCGCAGCAGATGCGTGTCGGCTACCCGAATATCTTCGTGGTGCTGATCGGTTTCTACGGCCTTTTCTTTCTCACCAACAAACTCCGTGACTCGGCGTGGGGCCTGGTTTCTGCGTTCGCGCTGACGGGTTTCATGGGTTTCCTGCTCGGCCCGATCCTCAACCGCTACCTGGGTATGCAGGGCGGCGCGGAAGTTGTCAGTTCGGCCTTCGCGATGACCGCGCTGGTGTTCGGCGGTCTGTCGGCTTATGTGCTGATCACCCGCAAGGACATGAGCTTCCTCGGCGGTTTCATCACAGCCGGTTTCTTTGTGCTGCTGGGCGCGACACTGGCGAGCTTCTTCTTCCAGATCAGCGGTCTGCAACTGGCAATCAGCGCAGGTTTCGTTCTGTTCTCGTCGGTGTGCATTCTGTTCCAGACCAGCGCCATTATTCACGGCGGCGAGCGCAACTACATCATGGCGACCATCAGCCTGTATGTATCGATCTACAACCTGTTCGTCAGCTTGTTGCAACTGTTCGGCATCATGAGCCGCGATGATTGATCGCCAGCCTTGAGTAAAAAACCCGCTTCGGCGGGTTTTTTATTGTCTGCGATTTGGCTCAGTTCGTTGGTTTCAACAAAACAGCACTCACGCCATCGGTGGCAGCCGGCGTTTGACCGGGGTCTTCTTGACGATGGCTGTGTTGGTTTCGGCGTGGCTGTTGAGGCGGTCGAGGAGGGTGTCCAGTTGTTCCATCGAGCGCACATGCAGGCGGGCGATGAAGCAGTCGTCGCCGGTGACTTTGTCGCACTCGGTGAATTCGGGGATGGCCTGAATCTGTCGCTCCACTTCCTGCAATTGGCCCGGCAACGGGCGGATGCGGACGATGGCCTGGAGTTGATAGCCGAAGCATTTGGGGTCGATTTCGACGGTGTAGCCCTTGAGCACGCCACGTTCTTCAAGGCGGCGCAGGCGCTCGGCGACACTGGGCGAGGACAGGCCGCTGATCTGTGCCAGGGCCTTGAGCGAGCGGCGTGAGTCTTCCATCAGCGCGCTGATCAGCACTTGGTCGATGTCATCGGTCATGGCGAATCCCCTGTTAGGCAATCGGCTGAATAAGCCTTGATAAAAAAGGCAGAAGCCGAGTTTAGCCTGCTTTTTGCGCTGGAGAAGCCCCCCGGTGGATTGGCATACTTTGGGCTCAAACACAGGAGGTTGATGATGGACAAAACACTACGTCGCGGCTCATTCGAAATGACCGCCGCCATGCTGATTTCCGGGACCATTGGTTGGTTCGTGCTGGTGTCCGGGCAACCGGTGCTGGACGTGGTGTTCTGGCGCTGCGTGTTCGGTGCCGCCACTTTACTGCTGATTTGCGCGGCGTTCGGCTTTCTGCGCCCTGGCATTTTGACGTCCACCACTTTCCTCCTGGCCGTGCTGAGCGGTGTGGCGATTGTCGGCAACTGGGTGCTGTTGTTCGCGTCTTACTCCCGCGCCTCGATTGCCATTGGCACGGCGGTTTATAACGTCCAGCCGTTCATGCTGGTGGGGCTGGCCGCGCTGTTTCTGGGAGAGAAGATCACCCTGCAAAAACTGTTTTGGCTGGGCATTTCGTTTCTCGGAATGCTGGCGATTGTCAGCGCACATGGTGAGCAGGGCGAGGGCGGCAACGATTACCTGATGGGGATTGGTCTGGCGCTGGGGGCGGCCTTTCTGTACGCGATTGCCGCGTTGATCATCAAGCGCCTGACCGGTACGCCACCGCATCTGATCGCGTTGATCCAGGTCTGCACTGGTGTGCTGTTGCTTGCGCCCTTCGCGCATTTCTCGGCGATACCGCAAACGCCCAGTGCCTGGGCCAGCCTGGTGACCCTGGGCATCGTGCACACCGGTTTGATGTATGTGTTGCTCTACGGCGCGATTCAAAAACTGCCGACAGCGTTGACCGGCGCGCTGTCGTTCATCTACCCGATTGCGGCGATTTTCGTTGACTGGTTCGCCTTCGGCCATCGTCTGGAGCCGCTGCAATGGATCGGTGTCGCCGCGATTCTGTTGGCCGCCGCCGGGATGCAACAGGGTTGGGGCCTGAAGCCTCGGCGGGTGGTGGCGCAATAATCAGCGCCTCAGATGTTCCAGCGCGGTGCGGTTTTCGCCAGGCGCTGGCGCATCTCGCCGATGTTCGCGGTCAATTGTCGGGTCAGTAATCGGTAGCCATCCAGCGGACTGTAGACCGGCGCATCGAGTGTTGAGTCCGATGGCGATTCGGCTGGCCGGCTGAGCCGTTGCGAAGCGCCCGATTTCAATGCCCGAGCCATACCGATCAGTTGCACCCGAATTTGTCGGTGTTCGGCTTTCAATGCCGATTGCAGATGGGCCATTGCCTCGGCGTCATCAGCATTCGGTCGGCTATTGCCGAGGATTTCCAGGATGCTCACGCACATCCGCAGATTGCGCTGAATCGCATCGAGTTCGGTCATGGAAACCCGCACTTCCTTGGACACCGAGGGCATCAGTGAGCGCAGTTGAACCATGACTGCATTCAAGCGATTCATGAGTTTCAGGTGTTCGTCAGCGGTGACGGACTCGCCGTTGATGATGCGGCCGTAGATGGCCGCGCAGTCGCGCAACGCATCGGCCAGGTTGTAGCGCCAGGAGTACACCGCATACAGCGGCAGGGCGAAGGAGAAGGCCAGTGCCAAGGCGATGCCGATCAGAATATCCACCCCGCGCCACAGGCCATCGGTGACCGGGTTGTCACCGTGCCCCGCGACAATAAACACGGTGATCGCCGACAGCAGCGCCGTGTAACCGCCCTTGCCGATGGCGTGGTACGAGAAGAATCCGCACACAACCGACATCGCGAAATAGGTCAGCCACGGCATCCCGAGCCAGGCCTGTTGCGCCACCAGCAACAAGCCGACACCGGCCCCGATCAAGGTGCCGATGGCCCGCTCGGCGGCCTTTTTGCCGATATTGCCGTGGTGTTGCAAGCCACCGATCACCACCAGCATGGTCACCGACGCCCATTCACCGTGGGGCAGGTGGATGCCGGTGGTCAGCAGGATCGTCGCCAGCAACCCCAACGAAACCCGCACCGCATGGATCAGTTTGGCGTGGCGGTAGCGCCGGTACGGGTCCAGCAACGGACGCAGTATCCGGCGCAACAGCGGTGGCAGTCGAAAGCCTCTGATGATGCTCAGGCTCGGTGTCCTCAGAAGATGTAGTCGGTGGTCAGGAAGCTCGAGTTTCGTCCGCTGATGATCTCGCTGAGAAGCTCTTTGCTGCTCTCCTGGAACTTGGTCGCCACCAGGGTCCGAATCGAAAACACTCGCAGCGCATCATGTACCGACAACGTGCCTTCGGCGGAGTTCTTGCGACCGTTGAACGGATAGGTGTCCGGACCGCGTTGGCACTGGGCGTTGAGATTGATCCGGCCGACCTGGTTGGCGAAGGTGTCCACCAGCCTGCCGACCGCCACCGGGTTGGTGCCGAAAATGCTCAGCTGCTGGCCGAAGTCGGATTCCAGGACGTAATCGATCACGGTGTCCAGATGACGGTAGGGCACGATCGGTACGACCGGGCCGAACTGTTCTTCCTGGTAGACGCGCATCTGCGGTGTCACCGGGTACAACACGGCCGGGTAGAAGAACGATGCGCGGGATTCACCGCCATTGGGGTTGACCACGGCAGCACCTTTGCTGACTGCGTCTGCCACCAGCGAATGCAGATAATCGACTTTGCTCGACTCCGGCAAAGGCGTCAGGGCCACGCCGCTGTCCCACGGCATGCCGGGTTTGAGGCTGGCGAGTTTGGCGTTGAATTTCTCGATGAACGCCTCGACCACGTCTTCGTGGACGAAGAGAATTTTCAGCGCAGTGCAGCGTTGACCGTTGAACGACAGGGAGCCGGTGACGGCTTCGTTCACAGCATTGTCCAGATCGACCTCAGGCAGAACGATGCCTGGGTTCTTCGCATCCAGGCCCAGCGCCGCGCGCAGGCGGTGAGGCCTTGGGTGGAGTTTTTTCAGGTCGCTGGCGGCCTTGTTGGTGCCGATGAACGCAAAAATGTCGATCTTGCCGCTGGCCATCAGCGCGCTGACGGTCTCGCGGCCGCTGCCGTAAATGACGTTGATCACCCCGGCGGGGAAGCTGTCGCGAAAGGCTTCGAGCAGCGGGCGAATCAACAGCACGCCGAGCTTGGCCGGTTTGAACACCACGGTGTTGCCCATGATCAGCGCCGGAATCAGCGTGGTGAAGGTTTCGTTCAGCGGGTAGTTGTAAGGTCCCATGCACAATGCCACGCCCAACGGAACGCGGCGGATCTGGCCGAGGGTGTCCTGTTCCAGTTCGAAGCGGCTGGAGCGGCGGTCAAGTTCCTTGAGGGCGTTGATGGTGTCGACGATGTAGTCGCAGGTGCGGTCGAATTCTTTTTCCGAGTCCTTGAGGTTCTTGCCGATCTCCCACATCAACAACTTGACCACCGCCTCGCGCTGTTCGCGCATGCGAGTCAGGAAGGTTTCGACGTGCTGGATACGCTCGGCCACGCGCATGGTCGGCCACAGGCCCTGGCCCCGATCATAGGCGCGGACGGCAGCGTCGAGCGCGGTCAGTGCGGTGTCGGCATCGAGCAGCGGCGTGCTGCCGAGGATTACTTGTTCATCACCATTCGCGCCGCTCAGGTACACCGGGCTACGGACTTGAGCGAGGGGCCCGGACCAGGTTTTCAGTTCGCCATCGACCAGGTATTCGCGCTGTTCGATCTGGCCGTTGAGTCGGTACTTTTCCGGGACGTTGTCGGCGGTGGGAAACAGGTTGCCAAGGATCTGTGCTGTGGTCATATCGCTACCCCGTCTGGATTGGGTGATGCACTGATGAATCGTTTTAGCAGACCTCGGACTCGCTTGTCATGACTCATCTTATGATTTTTTTGGCTCGGCAGCTGCTACAGGGCTACAGGGTTACGGGCTGCGACCTTTTGCCCTGAAAACACACAAGTAACGATCCTGCGGTTAAACTTCGCATTCTTTCTGAAGGAGTTCATATGAGTTACTACCAGCCGGGCATTCTCGCCACCCCTGTACCGCCTCAAGCTCGTCATATGTTCTTCGCCCTTGAATCCATCGAGGCGCTGCCGGCAGCGCTGGATAACCTGATGCGCCTGGTGGACGGAAAGTCGGCGGTGGTCGGTTTCGGTGAATCCCTGGTCAAGGCGCTGCACGCGCAGATCGATGGCTTGCGTGCCTTTCCTGCGCTGGTCGGTGTCGGCGTCGACAACCCGTCGACCCAACACGCGCTTTGGTGCTGGCTGCACGGTGTTGACCGTGGCGAACTGCTCAATCGCAGCAACGCGATCGAAGCCGCGCTGGCCCCGGCCCTGCGTCTGGTGCAAATGAACGAAACCTTCCGCCACATGACCGGCCACGACCTGACCGGTTACGAAGACGGCACCGAAAACCCTCACGACGAAGCCGCTGTAGCGGCCGCATTGTTGAGCGAAGGCGCGGACGGTCTGGTCGGTGGCAGCTTCGCCGCGATCCAGCAGTGGCAGCACGACTTGAAAGGCTTCCATGCGATGCCCTCCCATGAGAAAGACAACATCATGGGTCGGCGCCTGAGCGACAACGAAGAACTCGATGACGCGCCAATCTCTGCCCACGTCAAACGCACCGCCCAGGAAAGCTTCACACCCGAAGCCTTCGTGGTCCGTCGCTCGATGCCGTGGATCGAAGGCGAGCGCGCCGGCCTGATGTTCCTGGCCTTCGGTTTTTCCCTCGACGCGTTCGAATCCCAGCTGCGGCGCATGAGCGGTCTGGAAGACGGTATCACCGACGGTCTGTATCGCATCAGCCGACCGATCACCGGCGGCTACTACTGGTGCCCACCACTCAAGGACGGTCGCCTCGACCTGCGCGCACTGCGCATCGGCTAAACCTCAAGGAGTGTCTATGAGCGTGGTGCGCTGGGGCATGATTGGCTGCGGCAGTGTGGCCGAGCGCAAGAGCGGGCCGGCGTTTTACAAGGCGCCCGGCTCGGCGCTGGTGGCGGTGATGGGGCGGCGTCTGGAGGCGGTGAACGATTACGCCGCGCGCCACGGCATTGCCCGGGTCTACACCGACGCCGACGAGCTGATCAACGACCCCGAGGTGGACGCGGTGTACATCGCCACGCCCCCCGACAGCCATCACGCTTACAGCCTGCAAGTGGCTGCCGCTGGCAAACATTGCTGCGTCGAAAAACCGATGTCGCTGAATGTCGGGCAAAGCCGTGAGATGCAAAAGGTCTTTGCCGAGGCCGGACTGCACCTCTTCGTTGCCTATTATCGACGCTCGTTGCCGCGCTTCCAGCAGGTGCGGCAATGGCTGCAAGAAGGGCGGATCGGCGAAGTCCGACACCTGACCTGGACGCTGACCAAAGCGCCGTCACCCAGCGACCTTGGTGGCACCGATAACTGGCGCACGGACCCGGCGATTGCCGGCGGTGGTTACTTCGCCGACCTCGCCAGCCATGGCTTCGACCTGTTCCAGTACCTGTTGGGTGACATCGTCGAGGTCGCTGGTTTCACCGCGCACCAGGCTGGCCTCTATGCCGCCGAAGACGCCGTCAGCGCCAGTTGGCGGTTTGCGTCCGGGGCGTTGGGCATGGGCTGCTGGAACTTCGTGGCGGACCGTCGCGAGGACCGGGTGGAGGTGATCGGCAGCCAAGGCCGGATCAGCTTTTCGGTGTTCGACGAACACCCGGTACAGCTTGAAGCCGATGAACACCTCAGCCTGCACATCGAACATCACGAACACATCCAGTGGCACCACGTGCTGGGCATGAACGCCCATATCCGTGGCGAGGCTCAGCACCCGGCGATGGCCGAACAGGCGTTGAAGACCGATTGGGTGATGGACCAGATCCTCAAGCGCGGCTGAGCTGGTAGCACCGCGGTTTTGTGACAAGTGATTTTCCCTGTGGCGAGGGGGCTTGTCGGAACGCCGCACCGCCCCGTTGGGCTGCGAAGCGGCCCCAAAATCTGCTATCTCATTCCTTCTGACACACCGTGTTCGCTGGTTTTACGACTGCTGCGCAGCCGAACGGGGCGGTGCGGCGTTCCGACAAGCCCCCTCACCACAGAGGTTTGTGGGGCCATAACAAAGATGTTCGACTGACGCCAAGCTCTAACCTTATGCCCAAACAATATTTCTCAACCCTCGCACGGGCTCTCTAAGATCACGTCATAACTCGTTATAACAAGTGATCTTCCATGACCGATAACGTTCTTTCCCTGAGCAGCATCCCGCTGCACACCCAACTGCGCGATGTGCTGCGCGCCCGGATTCTCGACGGCGAATACCCGCAAGACAGCCAGATGCCCTCCGAAAGCGAGCTCGGCACGTTGTTCAAAGTCAGCCGCATCACCGTGCGCCAGGCCTTGGGCGATCTGCAAAAAGAAGGGCTGATCTTCAAGATTCACGGCAAAGGCACGTTCGTGGCCAAACCGAAAACCTTCCAGAACGTCAGCACCCTGCAAGGTCTGGCCGAGTCCATGACCGGTCGCGGCTACGAGGTGATCAACCGCCTGCGCAGCTTCAAATACATTGCCGCCGACAAGCTCGTCGCCGAACGTTTACAGGTGACTGAAGGCGAGACTGTGGCGCAGATCAAACGCGTGCGGCTGATCAATCGCGAGCCGATCTCGCTGGAAATTACGTATCTGCCAAAAGCCATCGGCGAGCGGCTGGAGAAGGCCGACCTGGTGACGCGCGATATTTTCCTGATCCTGGAAAACGACTGTGGCCTGGCCCTCGGGCACGCCGATCTGGCCATCGACGCAGTGCTGGCCGACAGCGACCTGACCCAGGCGCTGAACGTCGAACCCGGCTCGCCGATCATGCGCATCGAGCGTCTGACCCATAGCGCCGATGGCCAGCCCCTGGACTTTGAACACCTTTACTACCGCGGCGATGCGTTCCAGTACCGCTTGCGGATTGACCGGCAAAAAGGGGATCAGGCATGACCCACAGCTCCAGCTCCGTGATTAGAAAGACGCTCGAACAGGAATACGACATCGTCGTGATCGGCGGTGGCACTGCCGGGCCGATGGCGGCGATCAAGGCCAAGGAGCGCAACCGCGATCTGCGCGTGCTGTTGATCGACAAGGCCAACGTCAAACGCAGCGGCGCGATCAGCATGGGCATGGACGGGTTGAACAACGCGATCATTCCCGGCCACTCGACACCGGAGCAGTACACCAAGGAAATCACCATTGCCAACGACGGCATCGTCAATCAGGCCGCGGTGTATGCCTACGCGACCCACAGCTTCGAAACCATCGAGCAACTGGACCGCTGGGGCGTGAAGTTCGAGAAGGACGAAACCGGCGATTACGCGGTCAAGAAAGTCCACCACATGGGCGCTTACGTGCTGCCGATGCCGGAAGGGCACGACATCAAGAAAGTTCTGTACCGCCAGTTGAAACGGGCAAGGGTGAGCATCACCAATCGGCTGGTCTGCACCCGCTTGTTGACGGACGAAGAGGGCGCGGTCAACGGTGTGATGGGCTTCGATTGCCGCACGGCCGACTTCCATGTGATCAAGGCTAAAGCGGTGATCCTGTGCTGCGGCGCCGCCGGGCGTCTGGGTTTGCCGTCCTCGGGTTACCTGATGGGCACCTACGAAAATCCCACCAATGCCGGCGACGGTTACGCCATGGCTTATCACGCCGGCGCTGAACTGGCGAACCTCGAATGCTTTCAGATCAACCCGCTGATCAAGGATTACAACGGTCCGGCCTGCGCTTACGTCACTGGCCCGCTGGGTGGCTACACCGCCAACAACAAGGGCGAACGCTTCATCGAGTGCGACTACTGGAGCGGGCAGATGATGTGGGAGTTCCACCAGGAGCTCGAAAGCGGCAACGGCCCGGTGTTCCTCAAACTCGATCACCTGGCCGAGGAAACCATCCAGAACATCGAAGAGATCCTGCACAGCAACGAACGCCCGAGTCGCGGTCAGTTTCACGCCAATCGCGGCACCGACTACCGCACGCAGATGGTCGAGATGCACATCTCCGAAATCGGTTTTTGCAGTGGCCATTCGGCGTCCGGCGTGTGGGTCAACGAGAAGGCCGAGACGTCGGTAAAGGGTTTGTACTCGGCGGGTGACATGGCGGCGGTGCCGCACAACTACATGCTCGGCGCGTTCACCTATGGCTGGTTTGCCGGCACCAACGCGGCGGACTTTGTCGCCACGCGCGAGTTTTCAGCGCTGGATGCGGATCAGATCGAAACAGAAAGGGCTCGGGTTTACGCACCGCTGGACCGCGAGCACGGGCTGCCGGCAGCGCAAGTCGAATACAAGCTGCGGCGTTTTGTGAACGACTACCTGCAACCGCCGAAAGTGACCAGGAAGATGCAGATCGGCCTGCAACGCTTCAGCGATATCCAGCGCGATCTGGATCAGATCAAGGCCCACAACGCCCACGAGCTGATGCGCGCCATGGAAGTCAGCATGATCCGCGACTGCGCCGAAATGGCCGCCCGCGCTTCGCTGTTCCGCGCCGAAAGTCGCTGGGGGCTTTACCACTATCGGGTCGACCACCCGCAACGCAACGACAGCGATTGGTTTTGCCATTGCCACCTGAAGAAGGGCGATGACGGCGCGATGACCAGTTTCAAGAAAGCCGTCGAGCCTTACATCATCCCGCTGGACGCCGAAGAAATGCAGGCCTACGACCGGCTGCGGGTCGGTGCCTTTGCTGCCTGAGCATCACCCAAGAGAGAAACCGCCAATGGCCTACCAACCCCAGGAAATCTTCTTCCGCTCCAACGCCCCCGTTACGATCGACGAGGACAAATGCATCGCCCACAAAGGCTGCACCGTATGCGTCGATGTGTGCCCGATGGACCTGCTGGCGATCAACCCGGCCACGCAAAAGGCCTACATGGCGTTCGACGAGTGCTGGTACTGCATGCCGTGTGAAAAGGACTGCCCGACCGGGGCGGTGAAAGTTGAGATCCCGTATCTGCTGCGCTGACTGACAGGACGCCATCGCGAGCAGGCTCGCTCCCACAGTGGATCGAAGCCAGCCGAAAGTCCTGAGTACACCGATAAACCTGTGGGAGCGGGCCTGCTCGCGAAGAGGCCAGCCCAGACAACCACAAAGCCATCCGGTAACCCCCGGACGCTTGCTTCAAAACACCCCTCGTTTCCCACCACGCCCTGATCGTGGCGGAGACGAACATCCTATAAATGATTCGAGGGGATACACCTATGTTGCGTGCAGCATTTGCCGGTCTGGTACTGGCTTCATTCACCTTGTCGGCTCAAGCGGAAACCATCCGCATCGCCATCGGCACCCAGGACACCACCATCAACTGCGCCGCTGGCGGACTGTTGATTCGCGAGCTCGGTCTGCTGGACAAATACCTGCCCCACGACGGCCCCTACAAGGACGCCCAATACGAGGTGCAGTGGAAGAACTTCACCAGCGGCGCGCCGCTGACCAACGAGATGGTCGCCGGCAAACTCGACTTCGGCGCCATGGCCGATTTCCCCGGTTCGTTCAATGGTGTGGCGTTCGAAACCGCCGGCAAGCACAGCCTGTTCATCAGCGTGCTCTCGGGCAGTATCAAGGGCAGCGGTAACGGCATCGTCGTGCCGAGCGCTTCGGGCGTGCAGTCATTGGCCGAACTCAAAGGCAAGACCATTTCCGTGCCGTTCGCGTCCACTGCCCATGGCATGTTGTTGCGCGCCGTCGCGGCTCAAGGCTGGGACCCGCTCAAGGATGTGAACATCATCGCCCAGGCGCCGGAAGTCGCCGGCTCCGCATTGCAGGCCGGCAAGATCGAAGCTCACGCCGACTTTGTGCCGTTCGCCGAACTGTTCACCAGCCGCGGTTTCGCTCGCAAGATTTATGACGGCTCACAGGCCAACACGCCGACCTTCCACGGCGCCTTGGTCGATCAGAGCTATGCGAAAAAATACCCGGAGATCGTCGTCGCCTATCTGCGTGCGAGCATTGAGGCCAATCAATTGCTGGCGGCGGAACCGGAGAAATACAGCGAGCTGATCGCCAAGGTCACCGGCGTCGATGCCGAGGTCAACTACCTGTTCCACGGCCCGCTGGGCGTACAAACCCGGGACCTGAGCTGGAAGCCGGAATACCGTCAGGCGGTGGGCACAGCCATCGATACCCTCAAATTGTTGAAGAAGGCTGATCGTGGGCTCGATCTGAATACCTTCATCGACGACCAATACATCCGCGCCGCGTTCAAGGCCTCGAAACTGGACTACACCGCGCAACTGGCCAACTACGCACAAACACCTCTGAAGGCGGTGGATGCGCTGGACGGCAAGGCCATTACCGATTTCAGCCACGTGGCGGAAATCTGGGTGCGTGGCGAGCCGAAAGTCCGCCAATACGCCTCGGCGGAATCGGCATTTACCGCGTTAGCCAGCCTGAAGCAGGAAGGCAAAAACATCCGCGCGGTGTATGCCCAGGCCAGTGACAGCGGGATCAAATTGCTGGCGGATCAGGCGTGGTTTGCCAGCGATGCGAAAGGACGCCTCAGCGCGTTCCTGCTCAAAGGCCAGGCCCAACAATTCGCCACGGCCCAGGGCGGCAAAGTCTTCGACTTCACCGACGCCACCACCCAGGCGGTAGCCGTCCGCTAACTCCCAAACAACTCGGTCAACTGTGGGAGAGAAGTCGTACGCAAATACTGAGTTCACCACCGATCAACTGTGGGAGCGAGCCTGCTCGCGATGGGGGTGGACCAGCCAACATAAATGCTGAATGCCTGACCGCAATCGCGAGCAGGCTCGCTCCTACAGGATCTCGGGTGAAAGGAAGAATTATGTCTCGATCATTGTCACGCTGGCTCCCCCGAGCCGCTTCATTGCTGCTCTGCCTACTGTTCTGGCAACTCGCCGCGAGTGGCCACTGGAACCTTGGCCTGGTGACCTTCGCCAATGTTCCGACCCCGCTGGCAGTCATCGAAGCAGCCCTGGGCCTCGGCGACTCCGGCAAGCTCGCCCAACACCTGAGCAGCAGCCTCGGCCGGGTCTTCGCCGGTTACCTCGCGGCGCTGATCATCGGCATCGCTTTGGGCCTGGCCATCGGTCGTTCGAAATGGGCCGAAGATTTATTGCTGCCACCCCTGGAAGTCCTGCGCCCGATCCCGGCCGTGGCCTGGATTCCCCTGGCGATCCTGATGTTCCCGTCGTCGGAACTGTCCATGGTTTTCATCACCTTCACCGGCGCGTTGTTCCCGATTCTGCTCAACACCGTGCACGGCGTCGAAGGCGTCGACCCGCGATTGATCGCCTCGGCGAAAAGCCTTGGGGCAGGGCGTCGGGCGATTCTGCTGGAGGTGATTCTGCCGGGCGCCGCGCCGAGCATCATCACCGGTCTCGCCATCGGCATGGGCACCTCGTGGTTCTGCCTGGTGACCGCAGAAATGATCTCCGGCCAGTACGGCATCGGTTACTACACCTGGGAGTCCTACACCATCCAGAACTACGCCGACATCGTGGTCGGCATGTTGCTGATCGGCGTGCTCGGGATGGGCAGCAGTCTGCTGATCAAACGCTTGGGCGGGCTGTTCACGCCCTGGCACCGACCACGAGGAAAAGCCTGATGAGCGTGATGCAAACCCCTGAAGGGCGGATCGACATCCGCCAACTGTCCATCGTTCTCGGTGAAGGCCTGCAGGCGTTCGAAGCCGTGCAAGGCCTCGACTGCCAGATTGAACCGGGGCAATTCGTGTGCATTCTCGGGCCGTCCGGTTGCGGTAAATCGACCTTGCTCGGCGCGCTGGCCGGTCACCTGCAGCCGCGAACCGGCACCCTGAAAGTCGACGGTGCGCAGGTCTCAGGGCCATCGCCGCAGCGTGGCATGGTCTTCCAGCAACACACGCTGTTCCCGTGGCGCACGGTGCGCGACAACGTGGCTTTCGGCCTGAAAATGCGCGGCATCGGCAAAGTCGAACGCCATACAGCGGCTGATGAAATGCTGGCCCTGGTGGGCCTCGAAGGTTTTGCCGAGCGCTGGCCGAATCAGCTGTCGGGCGGCATGCAACAACGGGTGGAAATCGCCCGGGTGCTGATCAATCGTCCGCGCCTGTTGCTGATGGACGAACCCTTTGGCGCTCTCGATGCGCTGACCCGGTTGAACATGCAGGAACTGCTGCTGGACATCTGGACGCGAATTCGCACCACCGTGGTGTTCGTCACCCATGACATCGACGAAGCGCTGTTCCTCGCCGATCGCCTGCTGGTCATGAGCTCGCGCCCGGGGCGGATTATCGAAGACCTGCGCCTCGACTTCCCCCGGCCACGCACCACCGAACTGGTGACGAGCCACGAGTTTTCCCGCTTGAAGCGTCATTGCCTCGAGTTGCTGCGTCACGAAGACGGTCGGCAGTTACCGCGCCTGAACCCTCTCGGACTTCCCCCTGAAAACCCACTGCCGCGATTTGCCCTATGACCTCTCTATTCGATGTAACCGATAACGACGACATCCTGGCCTTACAACCGCGCCTGACCGATGACGACCCTGGCGTGCGCCGCATCGCCCTGATCGAGCTGGCCGACCTCGAAGAACCGGATGGCTTGCTGTGGCTGGTCAATCGACTGGCGCAAGACCCGACCGAAGAGGTGCGCACCGAAGCGGCTCGATTGCTGGAAGCCTGGGAGGATGAACCGGTGGTCGAAGCGCTGTGCCAGGCGCTGACTGACTCATCGCTGGCGGTGCAGTCTGCCGCTGCGCAAAGCCTCAGCCTGCTCAAGAGTGAAGCAGCGGGGCGGGTGATTTTGCCGTGGACCGGGCATGCCGACATCAGCGTGCGCGTCGCGGCTTTCAGGGCCTTGCGCGAGTTGCGTTTTCCCCAGGCGGCTTGCGCGGCATTGTCCGCGTTGGACGATAGGGACGCCAATGTCCGGCGTGAAGCCGTCGGCGTACTCGGCTGGCTCAAGCAGCTCGATGCGTTGCCGGCCCTGGCCCGACTCGCCAGCCACGACCCGGACACCGAAGTCCGCCGCGCCGCCACCGGCGCCCTCGGCCTGGCATCCGATGCGCAAGTGCTGCCAGCGTTGCGTCAGGCGTTGCAGGACCAGGCCTGGCAAGTGCGCGAAGAAGCCGCCACCACATTGGGCAAGGTCGGACACGCCGACGCTGGTTCTGCCTTGGTCGAAGCCTTGAGCGACGATTACTGGCAAGTCCGCCTGCGCGCCACCCGCAGCCTTGGCCGCTTGCGTTACGTTCCGGCCCTCGAAGCGTTGATCGAAACCCTCGGCCACCGCATCAGCAACCTGCGCAAGGAAGCGGCCCTGGCCCTTGGCGAATTGAACGATAAAGGCGCCATCGCCGCATTGCAGGCGGCGCAAGACGACGGTGACCCGGAAGTGCGCAAAGCCGTGCGCATTGCGTTGAGTCAGCTGCAATGAACCCGGTGGCGATTGGTAATTCCCAGGGTAAACAACAACTGCGATTGAGCTGGCCGGATGGGCGCGAGCAGGTACTCGATCACACCGAACTGCGCCGCCAATGTCCCTGCTCACAGTGCCGGGCGTTTCGGTTGCAGGGCCTGACGGTGAAAGTGGATGAGCGCATCCGCGTGATCGAACTCAACGCCCAAGGCTACGGCCTGCAACTGATCTTCAGCGACGGCCACGAACGCGGCATCTACCCATGGCCCTACCTGTCCGGATTAACCCCACCCCTGTAGGAGCGAGGCTTGCCCGCGAAGGCGCTTTACCTGACACACCGCCTTCGCGGGCAAGCCTCGCTCCTACAAGTCCTTGCCAGGAAAAACTCAAAAGAGTACAAATGTACTCCATGACGACTTTAACTCCCCGCCGTACCGCCATCCTGACCTTCATCCGCGATCGAATCGCCGAGCACGGTCAGCCCCCGAGCCTCGCCGAGATCAGCGAGGCCTTTGGTTTCGCCTCCCGTAGCGTGGCGCGCAAGCACGTGCTCGCGCTGACCGAGGCCGGTTTTATCGAGGTCAATGCGCATCAGGCGCGAGGTATCCGGCTGCTGAATCAACCGTCGCGGCCCGAGCTGCTGGATGTTCCGGTACTCGGTCGAGTGGCGGCCGGTGCGCCGATCGGTGCCGATGCCGAGGTCCACAGCCGTTTGCTGCTCGATCCGTCGATCTTCTCGCGGGTGCCGGATTACATGCTGCGGGTGCAAGGCGATTCGATGATCGAGGATGGCATTCTCGACGGTGATCTGGTGGGCGTGCGGCGCAATCCCGAAGCGCTCAACGGCCAGATCGTCGTGGCGCGGCTCGACGGCGAAGTCACTATCAAGCGTTTCGAGCGGGTCGGCGATTCTGTTCGCCTGTTACCGCGTAATCCGGCTTACAAGCCGATCATTGTTCGAGCCGATCAGGATCTGGCCATCGAAGGCGTGTTCTGCGGTCTGGTGAGGCAAGGGTGATGGGCGCCGTCGTTGCGTTGGATACGCTGTTCAATGGCGGCCAGGTCTGGAAGGGCCGGCCTGCGCCACCGGCTGTCAGCCCGCAACCCACGGGGCATGCGGCGCTGGATGCGGCATTGCCCACTGGCGGCTGGCCGGAAGCGGCACTGACTGAAATCCTGTTGGCCGGGCAGGGCGTGGGTGAGTTGCAACTGGTGTGGCCAGCGCTGGCGCGGCTGTCGGCGGCAGGTGAGCGCATCGTGCTGGTGGCGCCGCCTTACGTGCCGTATCCCCAGGCTTGGCAGAACGCCGGGGTCGATCTGCGGCAACTGTCGATCATCCAGGCCAGCGAGCGCGATGCGTTGTGGGCGGCGGAACAATGCCTGCGTTCGGGCAGTTGCGGGGCGGTGTTGTGCTGGCCGCACAAAGCCGACGATCGAGCGTTGCGACGTTTGCAGGTGGCGGCGGAAACCGGTCAGACCCTGGCGTTCGCCTATCGCTCGCTCAGTGAGGCCATCAACCCGTCGCCAGCGGCCCTGCGCATCGCCATCGACGCCAAACCTGCGCAATTGCGGGTGCTCAAGTGCCGGGGCGGGCTGGCCCGTTCGGCGCCGATTGCCTTTGCCGTCGGGCATTGAGGTTGCCATGCGCTGGGTTTGCATTCTCTTCCCGCAATTGGCGCTGGACGCGGTACTGCGTCAGCGCCCCGACCCCGACGAACCGCTGGCGCTGCTGACCGGTCCGGCCCAGCGCCGGGTGCTGCAAGCGGTCAACGGTTCGGCGCGGGCGCTGGGCTTGCGTCCCGGCCAGTCGATGACCGCCGCTCAGGCCCTGAGCAAAGGGTTTGTCACCGCCGAATACGATGCCGCCGAGATCGAACACTGGCAGCAGTTCCTGGCCGCCTGGGCCTATCGGTTCAGTTCCCAGGTCAGCGTGCATTACCCGCGCGCCGTGGTGTTTGAAATCGAATCCAGCCTGGGTTTGTTCGGGCCCTGGCCGCAATTCGAGGCGCGGTTGCGAGCGGAACTCGGCGAGTTGGGGTTTCGTCATCGGATTGTCGCCGCGCCCAACCCGGTGGCGGCGCGGGTGCTGGCCAACGTTTATGACGGTCTGGTGGTGCCGGACAATGAAGCTTTGCAGCACCATCTCGGGCAGTTGCCCGTCGACCGGATCGCCCTGGAGCCAAGCGTTGCCACGGCACTGTCGCGCATGGGGTTGCGCACCTTGAGTCAGGTGCAGGCGCTCCCTCGACATAGCCTGGCCCGGCGTTTCGAGGCCCAGGTGCTCAAGCATCTGGATGCCTTGTTTGGTTTACGCCATCTGGCGCTGGCGTTTTACCTGCCGCCGGACCGTTTCGATGTGCGCATCGAGCTCAACTTCGATGTGCAGTCTCATCAGGCGTTGCTGTTTCCGTTGCGCAGGCTGACCGGTGATCTGGCGGCGTTTCTCTGCGGACGGGACAGCGGTGTGCAGCGTTTCGACCTGCACCTGGAGCACGCCGGGTTGCCAGACACGCTGATCAAGGTCGGCCTGCTCAGCGCCGAGCGTGATCCGGCGATGCTGTTCGAACTGGCCCGGGGGAGGCTGGAGCAGGTTCAGGTCGAGGCGCCGGTGCGCGGTTTTCGTCTGCGCGCCGAAGAGCTACCGGCCTTTGTGCCCCAGTACCAGGAACTGTTCGATGATCGTCCGCAGCAGTCCTTGCCCTGGGAGCAACTGCGCGAACGCTTGCGTGCACGGCTGGGGGATGACGCGGTGCAAGGCTTGCGGTTCCAGGCCGATCACCGGCCCGAATGCGCGTGGCAGACCAGTGTCAACAGCCAGACCTGCGAGGCGTTGCCTGCCGTGCAACGTCCGGGCTGGTTGCTGACGGAGCCGCAGGCAGTACACGAAGGTTCGACGCGCATCCTCATGGGGCCGGAACGAATCGAGTCGGGCTGGTGGGACGGCGACGACGTGCGCCGCGATTATTACCTGATCGAAACCCGTTCCGGCCAGCAGGGCTGGGCCTATCGGGCGGTGGGTGAAGACGGTCCGTTGTGGCTGCAAGGCTGGTTCGCATGAGTGTCGACTATGCCGAACTGCACTGCCTGTCGAACTTCAGTTTCCAGCGTGGTGCTTCCAGTGCACTTGAGCTTTTTCAACGGGCGAAAAAGCAGGGCTATCAGGCGCTGGCGATTACCGACGAATGTACCTTGGCGGGTATCGTCCGCGCCTGGCAGGCGGCCAAGGCCGTGGAATTGCCGCTGATCATCGGCAGTGAAATACGCATCGAAGACGGCCCGAAACTGGTGCTGCTGGTGGAAAGCCTCGAGGGTTACCAAACCCTGTGCCGACTGATTACCCGCGCCAGACGCCGTACGCAGAAAGGCCAGTATCAGGTGCTGCGGGAGGATTTCAGCGAGCCGTTGCCGGGGCTGTTGGCGTTGTGGGTGCCGGACGCCGTCGATGACGTTGAGCAGGGCCACTGGCTGAAGCAGACTTTCGCCGAGCGCCTGTGGCTGAGCGTTCAGTTACATCGCGGGCAGGACGACACCCGACGACTGGCGGCGCTGCTGACCCTGGCGCGGGAATTGCGGATCCCGGCGGTGGCCAGCGGCGATGTGCACATGCACGCCCGTGGCCGTCGCGCCTTGCAGGACACCATGACCGCGATTCGTCATCACTTGCCAGTGGCCGAGTCCGGGTTGCGTCTGCATCCTAATGGCGAACGGCATCTGCGCAGCCTCGACGCCTTGCGCGAGCTCTATCCGCAAGCACTGCTCGACGAAACGCTGAACATCGCCCGGCGCTGCACGTTCGACCTCGGTCAGTTGCGTTATCAATATCCCCGGGAGCTGGTGCCTGAAGGTCATACGGCCACCTCCTGGCTGCGGGAGTTGGCCGAAAAGGGTGTTCGGTGGCGTTGGGAAAAAGGCCCTAAAGCCGAGGTGTTGGCGCAGATCGACAAGGAACTGCAGCTGATTGCCGAGTTGGGGTACGAAAGTTATTTCCTGACGGTTCACGACATTGTGAATTTCGCCCGCAAGCAACACATTCTCTGTCAGGGGCGCGGTTCTGCCGCCAACTCGGCGGTGTGCTACGTGCTGGGCATCACGGAGATCGATCCGGAGCGGAGCACGTTGCTGTTCGAGCGTTTTCTCTCCAAAGAGCGCAATGAGCCGCCGGACATCGACGTGGATTTCGAACACGAGCGGCGTGAAGAAGTCCTGCAGTACGTGTTCCAGCGTTATGGCCGGACCCGTGCGGCGCTGACGGCGGTGGTCAGCACTTACCACGGTGCCGGCGCAGTCCGCGATGTGGCCAAGGCTCTGGGTTTGCCGCCGGATCAGGTCAACGCCCTGGCCGACTGCTGCGGCCACTGGAGTGATCAGGCGCCGCCCGTCGAGCGCCTGCGTGAAGGTGGTTTCGATCCCGACAGCCCGGTGTTGCGCCGGGTGCTGAGCCTGACGGGGCAGTTGATCGGTTTCCCCCGGCACCTGTCCCAGCACCCGGGCGGTTTCGTGATTTCCGAGCAGCCCCTGGACAGCCTGGTGCCGGTGGAGAACGCCGCCATGGCCGAGCGCACCATCATCCAGTGGGACAAGGACGATCTGGATGCGGTCGGGCTGCTCAAGGTCGATATCCTCGCGCTGGGCATGCTCAGTGCGATTCGTCGTTGTTTCGACCTGCTGCGTCGGCACCGTGGCCGCGACCTGAGTCTGGCGACGGTGCCGGCCGAAGATCCGCAAACCTACGAGATGATTGGCCATGCGGACACCATCGGGGTGTTCCAGATCGAATCCCGGGCACAGATGTCGATGTTGCCGAGGCTCAAGCCCAAGAATTTCTACGATCTGGTGATCGAGGTGGCGATCGTTCGTCCGGGGCCGATTCAGGGCGGGATGGTGCATCCCTATCTGCGGCGGCGTAAGGGCGAAGAAGAGGTGATCTACCCGTCGAAAGAACTCGAAGCGGTGCTGGAGCGTACGCTGGGCGTGCCGCTGTTCCAGGAACAGGTGATGCAGATTGCGATTGTCGCCGCCGACTACAGCCCCGGCGAGGCCGATCAATTGCGTCGCTCCATGGCCGCCTGGAAACGCCACGGCGGACTGGAGCCGCACAAGGAACGTTTGGCGGACGGAATGAAAAAAAACGGCTACACGGCGGAGTTCGCCGCGCAGATCTTCGAGCAGATCAAAGGCTTCGGCAATTATGGCTTTCCCGAATCCCACGCCGCCAGTTTCGCCTTGCTGACCTATGCCAGTTGCTGGTTGAAATGCCACGAGCCGGCGGCCTTCGCCTGTGCGCTGATCAACAGCTGGCCCATGGGTTTCTACAGCCCGGACCAGATTCTCCAGGACGCCCGCCGACATGATTTGCAGATTCGTCCGGTGGACGTGCGGGCCAGTGACTGGGATTGCAGCCTGGAACCGATCATCGGCGCGCAGCCAGCCATTCGCATGGGGTTGCGGATGATCAAGGGCTTTCGCGAGGACGATGCCAGGCGCATTGAAGTTGCACGGTCGAAAGGGGCGTTTGCCGACATCGCCGACCTTGGCGAACGGGCGCGACTCGATGCCCGCGCCCAGGAGCAACTGGCCGATGCCGGTGCATTGCGCGGGCTGGCCGGTGATCGGCATCGGGCGCGCTGGGAAGTGGCGGGGGTGCAGAAGCAGCTCGGCTTGTTTGCCGGTTTGCCGAGCCAGGAAGAGCCGGTGGTGTCTCTGCCCAAACCCACCGTGGGCGAGGACCTGCAAGCCGATTACAACAGTGTCGGCACCACCCTCGGCCCGCATCCGCTGGCATTGCTGCGGGGTGAGTTGAAAGCCCGGCGTTGCCGCAGTTCGAAAGAACTGATGGATGTCGAACACGGCCGACCGGTCAGCGTCGCCGGGTTGGTGACCGGTCGGCAACGCCCGGGCACCGCCAGCGGCGTGACCTTCGTGACGCTTGAAGACGAGTTCGGCAACGTCAACGTGGTGGTCTGGCGTGACCTGGCCGAACGGCAACGGCAGGTATTGGTCGGCTCGCAATTGCTCAAGGTCGATGGGCGCTGGGAAAAGGTAGGCGAGGTGCGGCATCTGATTGCCGGGCGCTTGAGCGACCTGAGTTCATTGCTCGACGGTATCCATGTGCGCAGCCGGGATTTCCGCTGAGCCGCCGACATATCAGCTATACCTCAATGAAACCATTGGCGTCGGCGGTGCTCGAAACAAACGGGCACGCACCGTCTCCTCACGCCGTTGCACTGCCTGAAAACATGTCATCCACAGGACATAGGCCAGTCGATGCAGTTTCTAGACAATAGCCACGGATGTACCGGCTGGAGCGGCGAAATGGCCGGACGCATTCGCGCGTTCGACTGGAGCCTGACCGAGCTTGGGAGCATCGATACCTGGCCCGGAAGCCTGTACAGCGCGGTGCAATTATTGCTCGCCTCACCCCTGCCGATGGTGATGCTGTGGGGCCGGCCCGGTTACATGATCTATAACGATGCCTACTCGAGATTTGCCGGTGGGCGCCATCCTTACCTGCTGGGTTCTCCGGTGGAGTTGGGCTGGCCAGAGGTCGCCGAATTCAATCGGCATGTGGTGGATACCTGTCTTGCGGGCGGTACCTTGTCCTATCACAACAAAGCCCTGGTGCTGTTGCGTGATGGCGTACCCGAAGACGTCTGGATGGATCTTTACTACAGCCCCGTCGCCGATGATGACGGGCACCCGGCCGGGGTCATGGCAATGGTGGTCGACACCACTGATCATGTGATTTCCGAGCGCCGCCGCCAGGAAGCCGAAAGCGCTTATCGCGCCGACAACGAAAGAGTTCGCCTGGCGCTTAATGCCGGGGCTTTGCTCGGCTCGTTCGTCTGGGACATCAAGGCTAATGTGCTGTCTGCCGACGAACGCTTTGCCCGCACGTTTTCCTATCCGCCTGACCAGGACCTGGCCAACCTGCCACCGCTCATCGCCGAAATGCAGATCCATCCCGACGACCGCAGTTGGGTTCAGGAACGGATCAATCAGTCAGTGGAAACCGGCGTGCCCTATAACGCCGAATACCGGGTTCTGCGCCCCGATGGCAGTTACCTGTGGGTGCTGGCCAGCGGGTGTTGCGAGTTCAATGAGCAAGGCGAGGCGTTCCGCTTTCCCGGGGTATTGATTGATATCCACGAACGCAAGACCGCTGAAGAGTCGTTGCTCAAATTCACCCGTAACCTGGAGCAGCGAGTCGCCAACGAAGTCGAAGCGCGGCTGGCGGCCGAAGAGCAGCTGCGTCAGTCACAGAAACTCGAAGCCATCGGCGGTCTCACCGGCGGCGTGGCCCATGACTTCAACAACCTGTTGCAGGTGATCGCTGGCAACCTGCATTTGCTGGCGCGTCATGAACCGGACAACGCCAACGTGCAACGCCGGGTCAGTGCGTCGATTGCCGCGGTCGAGCGCGGTGCCAAATTGTCGTCGCAATTGCTCGCATTCGCCCGTCGTCAGCCTTTGTCGCCGGCGGTCTGCGATCCACGGCAGATCTTTGAAGGCCTGGGAGAATTGTTGCAGCGGGCGCTGGGGGAAACTATCCAGATCAAGGTGACGGCGCCTGACGATCCATGGCATCTCTACGTGGACCGCAATCAACTGGAAAACGCCATTCTCAACCTCGCGATCAACGCTCGAGACGCCATGAACGGCGAGGGGACCATTGCCCTGAGCGCCGAGAACATTGTCCTCGACCGCAAATTTTGCGCAGGCAAGGGCATCGTCGCCGGCGACTATGTTTGCGTCGCGGTGGCTGATACGGGTGTCGGCATGCCGCCTCAAGTGCTCGCACAGGCCTTCGAACCGTTTTTCACCACCAAGGCCGACGGCCAAGGCACCGGCCTGGGGTTGAGCATGGTGTTCGGTTTCGTCAAACAGAGCGACGGGCATATCGAGATCTCCAGCGTCGTCGGGCAGGGCACTCGGGTGCAGCTGTATTTCCCGCGTAGCTTGCGCCCGTTGCCCGGTGAAACAACTCGCCATGATCCGCAGCACCGTGGCGGGCACGAAACCATTCTGGTGGTCGAGGACAACGAAGCGGTGCGTGGCTCGGCGGTCGACTTGTTGCATGAAGAGGGCTATCAGGTTCTGACCGCGGCCAACGGTGACCTGGCCATGCAGATGTTGCTCGATGGCGCGGCGGTGGACCTGATCTTCACCGATGTGGTCATGCCCGGTCTGATCAAAAGCTCGGACCTGGCCGCCTGGGCCAAGGTGCAGAATCCTCCGGTGGCGGTGCTGTTTACCTCCGGCCACACCCGGGACATTATTTCGCGCAATCACCAACTCAACCCTGACACTTATCTGCTGAGCAAGCCCTATGGCCCTGAAGCGCTGTTGAGCATGATCCGCAGCGTGCTGGGTGGTTGAGACCTGTAAATGCGATCCGCGGCCCTGTAGGAGCGAGGCTTGCCCGCGAAGAACGATGACGCGGGGTCCCTGATACACCGCGGGATCTTGTTCGCGGGCAAGCCTCGCTCCTACAGGGCTAACCGACCGGAATCAAGGCTTACCCGCGATGAGCGATCATCGGGCAAGCCTTGTTCCTGTGGGGGTTATTTGTCAGGATGAGCCGCCTGGAGTTTTTTCGCCATATCCAGGTGTTTTTCCAGCGCCGGCAACATTTTTTGTGCGAAGGCCTTAAGTTCGGTAGCACCTTTGGTCTTGTCGTCCGTCACTGTATTGGCTTCTTTCTTGAACCGTTCAATGGCTTCTTCGTGAGCCTTCACCTGATTGTTGGCATAGGCCGTGTCGAAGGATTCATCGCGCAGGTCGAGAATTTTTTCCTTGGCCTGTTTAACCATCGTCGTCGTGTCCGGCACTTCGATGTCATGCTTTTTCGCCAGTGCCGCCAGTTCATTGTTGGCTTTGGAATGATCGGTGACCATCATATTGGCGAACGCCTTGATGTCGGTCGATGAGCTTTTTTCCAGGGCCAGTTTGCTGGTCTCGACTTCCGCGATGCCGCCCGCGACCGCGTCATCGACGAAGTCGTTGGAATCGGCGGCGAAAGCTGTGCCCATGCCGGTGCTCAAGGCAACGACCAGGGCGAGGTGACGCAGATTGAAGCCGTCCATTGATCATTCTCCACACAGGTTTTTATGGACGATCCGGGTGATCGTTATTCAATGGAGGCGGGCGCTCGGGTAAAGGTTTTATCGCGTTTGCGACAGGACGACGAACGGACACCGCTGGTCTGATAGACGGTCGACAGAACCGGGTAAGCGAGGCCATTCTGATAGCTGGTGAACGCAATCGATCGCGTTTGCTACCGATTAACAAACGGAGGTGTTCCATGCCGGTGACTCATGACCTTTATCAGGATTTGCGCTGCACGAAGGAAGAGATCCAGCAAAAACGCACCAAGGATCCGTTACTGGATTCACTGCTCAACAAGTACTCCCAGACGGACGCGGAAGTGGTGAAAGCCGAGTCCGCACTATCGAATGCACTCAGCGATGACGAACTGAAGAAGCTCAAGGAGAAGCGCGTGGAGTTCAAGAAGAAGATCGTTGAACGACTCCAGACGCCATCCTGACATCCATATCAGATCACCGACGACCGGTGACTGAAAAATTGGAACGGGGATAAATACCGGCACCTCGAACGATCAGAGCCCGACGTTACGGCTCCATGCGAGGTGCCTCATGCCCCATCCAGCCTTTCCCCATAAAGAAAAGTACCCCAGCGAACAACAGGGCGGCTACGACCCGATCCCGACTCATCCCGAACCCCTGAGCCCGGGCCGCACCACCGTCAACCCCGAGGATGAACCGGGCATTGATGAACTGCCGGACAATGAGGACATAACGCCTCTGGAGCGCGATGACGTCACTGGCATCGACCCGGAGCGAGTGCGCGAAGAGACAGACAATTCGGTACGCGATGGTGAGATGGATTCGCGTTGATTCACGAGAGTTGATCGCAAATCTCGCGGCAACCCCGATCAACTGTGGGAGCGGGCTTGCTCGCGAATGAGGCCATGCCAGTCGACATCAATGTTGAATGTCAGTGCGCCTTCGCGAGCAAGCCCGCTCCCACAGGTTGATCACCGTTACGGCTGCAACGCCGTGCTCAACGGCAACCGCGCCATGTGCCGCGCTTTCAGCGATCCCAGATACAACCAGTCCCCATACTCGCGCACGGTGGTGATGGGGGAGTAGTTGCCGCTGCTGGCGTCCTGCAGATTGGCAATTACTTTACCGTCGAGGTCCAGGCCGAGGGCGAAGGCGCGTTTCTCCACCGGTTTGGGCAGGACCGTCAGCGCGCGCACGATCATTTTGCGTACCAGAGGGTAGGGCGCCGTGGCGTCGAGCAGTGCATTGCGCGGTGCATACAGCGCCACCCAGAAACGGTCGCGACCATTGAATGCGAGGTTGTCCGGCAGCCCTGGCAAATTGTCGATGAACAGATCGTGGGTTCCGGCTTTTGGCCCGGTCAGCCAATAGCGGCTGATGCGATAGGCGCCGGTTTCGTTGACCAGCACAAACGCATCGTCAGGCCCCAGGGTCACGCCGTTGGCGAACTCCAGTTTCTCCAGCAGGACCGTCGTTTTGCCGGTCTGGAAGTCATATCGCAGCAATCGGCCGTCACCGCCGTGCTCGATGATCGCCTCGCCATCCTTGCCGTAACCCCAACGGCTGGAAGCATCGCTGAAATAGGCGTAATGCCCGGGCTTGTCGATGACCACGTCATCGGTAAAACCAAAGGGCACGTTGTTGGCCGTGGTGCTCAATGCAATCAACCGGCCCTGAGCATCGAGCGACAGCAAACCCTTGACCCCGTCGGCAATCACCAGCAAACCATTGGGGTGCCGCGCCAGGCCCAATGGCCTGCCGCCGGTATCGGCCAGCACCTTGGTGGTTTTGCCGTCGAGGCTGGTGCGAATCAACCGGCCGTCATGCAGACCGGTGATCAGGACGTCTTCCTCCAGCAGCAACGCCTCCGGGCCGTCGATGTCCGCGGCACCGACACGTTCTACGCCTTTGAGGCGCTGATTGTCGGTGTAGATGCCATCGACGAGGGAGGGCGCCGGTGACGGTGTCCAGGCGATCGGCTGGACTTTGGTGGGTAACAACAACAGGAAGCCGCCAATCACAATGATCAACAGCAACAATAAATGCCGAAACTTGAGGGCTCTCACGCGGTGACTCCTGTCGAGGCCAGATGTTTTTGCGCCATCTGGCGTAATGCCAACATCGATTGCGCCGATTCACGCTCGATGCGCCGCTTGAGCAACAATCGATTGGCGATGCGCATCACCACACCGCTGAAGCAATATTCCAGGGTGCGGACAAACCGCGTGCCGTCGCCAAAAGCCTCGCACTCGTAAGTCACCACCAGCGACAGTCCATGATCGCCCCGGGCCCGAGCGCTCCAGCGGCGACCGGGCAGGTATTCGTCGACCTCCCAGCACAAATGCCCCTCACGCCCGCCGGCTCGAATGTCTTCCTCGAACCGCGCCCCGGCATACAACGGGCCGCCCTGGCCATCGACCTTGAGGGAGGACGGATGCCACTCTGGCCAACGTGTCGCGGTACTGGCGTAGGCGAGCACGGCGACCGGATTTGCTGCGATGTCGATCACGTGCTGCAGGCGGGTGGGCGTTCTCGTCAGGTGCGCAGGCGCCTGTTCCGGTTCCCAATACAGGGTGCCGAACAGGTAGTCCATCAGGGGGAACACGATATTGAAATTGCGCTCCTGCATCAGCTCACGGCGATGGTGCAGTTCGTGCAGACGGCGCATCTGGCGAATCCACGGCAGACGTGTCAGCGGGTTGCCGGGCGGTAGATGTTCGCAGGCATGGAACACTTCATAAGTCAGGTAACCGAGGACCATGCAGCCGCCGAACAACCCCGCGACGTTACTGTTGATCTGAGCCAACAGCCACCAGGCAGGCGCGGTGATGACGAGGGTGTGCAACACGATCAGCCAGGCCGGAAACAGAATCACCCGCCAGTCGCGGGCGCTGTCGTAGGTCATGTGGCCAGGGGTGAAAAAGCTGTGATGATCACCAGCGTGACGGGCGTAGAACATTCGCGCCAAGCGCTTTTTATGGTGCCCCAGATGCCGATGCACGACGTAGACGCCGAAGTTGAAGAACAACAGGGTCAGCGGCACCGCCAGCCATTCCAGGGGGTGTACCTGATGCACGGTGCTCCAGAACGCGCCGATGGCCAGCAACCCGAACAGCAGCACAAACACGCCGTGCAACCAAGGGTTGTAGAGCGGATGAATGTCGGCACGGTAGCGCGCGCGGAATGCTTCGGTGGTCTGCCTCACTGAGTGCACCTGTGGTTATTGTTATAACCAGCAGATTAGCCGATCCCACCGCAGAGGCTGGCTCAACCTTGAGGGCACAAGCGCCATGCTCAGGTGCAAGGCGCCTGGCGTCAGGTCAAGGGGTTCCAGCGCTGGGACCAGTCGTCGTCCGTCTTGATCACTTCGCGCAGCAAATCGAAGGCTCGTTGCAAGGTCGCCGAGTCGCGGTCCCGGGAGTAAACCAGGTAGGTCGGGTAGCTGAACTCCGGAGCTTTGGGCACTGGTTCCAGCACGCCGCTTTCCAGGTAGCTCTGGACCACGCGGGTGCGGAAATAGCCGCTGCCGCCGTTTTCCAGGATGTATTGCAAGGCCAGCGGGCCGAGGTTGAAGCTCAAGGCTGCCTTGGCCTTTTCCGGCAACGCGGCATCGTGTTGACGACGGAAGTCCGGGCCCCAGTCGATATACACGTACGGATCGGGCTGTCCGGCCAGGCGTACCAGGATGAGTTTTTCTTCCAGCACCTGCTCGACTTGCAGGCGTGGCCAGTATTCGGGCTGATAGACCAGCGCGGCATCCAGCACCCCCAGCTCCAGTTGGCGCAGCAGGTTTTCGCCGTCGCGGATTTCCATGCGCAATGCGTGGCTGGGAATCTTCTCGCGCAGCTCGCCGGCCCAGCTGAGCATTAACGGGTTGCACAGGCTGACCTCGCCGCCAATGTGCAGCACGTCGCGGTAGCCCTCGGGCAGCGGCAGGTCACGACGCGCCGCTTCCCATGTCTGCACCAGTTGATTGGCGTACACCACGAAGGCCTCGCCGTTCGGCGTCAGGCGCGCCCCGGCGCGGTTGCGCACGAACAGCGTGCTGCCCAGCTGACTTTCGAGTTTCTGCACGCGGGCGGTGATCGCGGTCTGGGTGACGTGCAGCTTTTCCGCCGCCGCGGCCAGGCTGCCGTGGCGGACGATTTCCAGAAAGGTGCGGGCGAGGTCGATGTCCATGGGCAGGCCGATGCGGGAGGTGCGGGCATTGTAAGAGCAGCATTTGTCTTCCGATACCACTTATGGCGAGGGAGCTTGCTCCCGCTGGGGCGCGAAGCGGCCCCAAGACCCGTCGACGCGTAATGTCAGATAAACGCGTCTATCTGTTTTACGACTGCTGCGCAGC
>NZ_AKJK01000020.1 GCF_000282375.1 Pseudomonas sp. GM50 | reverse complement strand
TTTTGTTTTGTCCGCAGGAAAAGAGCACTCTGGCGGCAATACAAAATTGCACAGTTATTTTCGAGTCGGGACACTAGAATAGGTCCAACTTTTTCGGAGCCAAAGCCTTTATGCCAGATCCGGTTGACGCCCCAGGGCTGTCAGATTTACCGCTGGACGACTTGGTAGCGTGTCATGAGTGCGACTTGCTGATGCGCAAGCCTGAGCTTGCTCATGGTGAGAAAGCCATCTGTGTACGCTGCGGTTATGAGCTGTATGCCCATCGGCACAATGTCGTGCAGCGCAGTCTCGCCTTGGTCATTGCCGCACTGTTGTTGTACATCCCTGCGAACTTTTTACCCATCATGCAGCTCCATCTACTTGGACAGTCGTCGCACGATACTGTCTGGAGTGGCGTTGTCGGTCTGTTCGATACCGGTATGCGAGGCGTAGCGGCAGTGGTATTCCTTTGCAGCATGGGGATTCCGCTGCTCAAGCTGCTTTGCCAGCTGTTCGTGTTGCTGAGTATTCGCTTCGATATCGGACGCAGTTATGGCTTGCTGCTCTACCGCATTTATCACCATCTACGGGACTGGGGGATGCTCGAGGTTTACCTCATGGGCGTACTGGTTGCGATCGTCAAATTGGCCGATATGGCGGCGATCACCGTAGGTCTTGGTCTGGTGTGCTTCATCAGTTTGTTGTTGGTTCAGGTCTGGCTGGAAGTAGTGATGTCACCGCACCAGATCTGGCAGGCTCTATCAGGAGAAGATGCCCATGCGGGCGATTGATGCAGGCATTCTGATTTGCGCCGAATGCCATGAGTTGAACAAGCAGGAAGCCGATACCGACGAGCAGGTTTGTACTCGCTGCGGTGCGCTGGTTCACGCCCGCCGCCCGAACAGTCTGATGCGTACTTGGGCGTTATTAATCACGGGCGCGATTCTCTACATCCCGGCCAATGTGCTACCGATCATGACCGTCAATTCCCTGGGGCAGGGCGATCCGAGCACCATTATGTCCGGTGTGATCCAACTGGTTCAGCACGGCATGATTCCAATCGCCGCCGTGGTTTTTATCGCCAGCATCCTGGTGCCTACGTTCAAGCTGGTGGGCATCGCATTGCTGCTGTTTTCGGTGCAGCGTCGGCAGCCGCTCTCGGCACGCCAGCGCATTTTGATGTACCGCTTTATCGAGTTCATCGGCCGCTGGTCGATGCTGGATATCTTTGTAATCGCCATCCTGGTGGCGGTTGTGAATTTTGGACGGCTTGCCAGCATCGAAGCCAATCTTGGCGCCATCGCCTTCGCCAGTGTGGTGATTCTGACGATGCTTGCCGCGGTAACTTTCGATCCCCGACTGATTTGGGATAACACGGAGTCGGACGACGACCATGACTGATTTGCCTAAAGCGAAAACCCGACCGGCCTCGAACTGGTCAGCCATTTGGGTGTTGCCCCTGATCGCCTTGATTATCGGCGGCTGGCTCGGCTGGCGTGCCTACAGCGAGACGGGCATCGAGATTCAGGTGCGCTTCGAAAGCGGTGAAGGCATTCAGGCCAACAAGACCGAAGTCGTCTACAAAGGCATGTCGGTCGGTAAGGTGAAAGCCCTCAAACTCGATGACGAAGGCAGCTCCAAAGGAGTGATCGCCACCATCGAGATGAACAAGGACGTGGAGCAATACCTCAAGACCAGCACGCGTTTCTGGCTGGTCAAGCCGAGCGTGAGCCTGGCCGGTATCACGGGCCTGGAGACGCTGGTCTCGGGTAACTATGTGGCCGTCAGCCCAGGTGAAGGCGAGCCGACTCGCAAGTTCAAGGCCCTGGCCCAAGAGCCTCCGCTATCGGATGCCCAACCCGGTCTGCACCTGACCATCAAGGCTGATCGCCTTGGCTCGCTGAATCGCGGCAGCCCGGTGTTCTACAAGCAGATCCAGGTCGGTCAGATCAAAAGCTACGTGCTGTCCGCAGACCAGAATACTGTCGAACTCAAAGTCTTCATCGAGCCGACCTACGCCAACCTGGTGCGTAAACACACGCGTTTCTGGAATGCCAGCGGCATCAGTATCGACGCCAACCTCTCCGGTGTGAAAGTGCGTAGCGAGTCCCTCGCCAGCATCGTCGCCGGTGGTATTGCATTTGCCACGCCGGAGAACCGCAAGGACAGCCCGCCCACCGATCCAAGCCTGCCGTTCCGTCTCTATGAGGATTTCGATGCGGCCGCAGCGGGTATTCGGGTCAAGGTCAAACTCAGCGATTTCGAAGGCCTGCAGGCCGGTCGTACGCCGGTAATGTACAAAGGCATCCAGGTCGGTAATCTGAAAACGCTCAAGATTGATCCGGACTTGTCCAGTGCTAGTGCCGAGTTGACTCTCGATCCACTCGCCGAGGATTACCTGGTCACTGGCACCCAGTTCTGGGTGGTGAAACCATCGATTTCGCTCGCCGGTATCACAGGCCTGGAAGCTCTGGTCAAAGGTAACTACATCGCCGTGCGGCCTGGCGACAAGGGCGGGGCACCGCAGCGTGAGTTCGAAGCGCGGCCCAAGGCGCCGCCTCTGGATCTGCGCTCGCCGGGTCTGCACCTGGTGCTGTTCACCGAGAACCTCGGTTCGCTGGAAGTCGGCAGTCCGATTCTCTATAAACAGGTCAAGGTCGGTTCGGTTCAGAGCTATCAATTCTCCCGCACCAAAAAGCAGCTGGTGATCGGGGTGCATATCGAGAAGGAATACGAAGGGCTGGTCAACGCCTCGACGCGTTTCTGGAATGCCAGCGGCATTACGCTCACCGGTGGGTTGACCGGCGGCATCCAGGTCAAAAGTGAGTCGTTGCAAAGCCTGATGGCCGGTGGCATCGCCTTCGAAACCCCGGAAGCCAAAGCGCCGTTGCAAAAACGTATTCCACGTTTCCGCCTGCATGCGAGCCATGACGAGGCGACGCAGAAAGGCACGATGGTGACAATCAAGGTTGATCGCGCCGATGGCCTGCGCAGTGGCACGCCGGTTCGATTCAAAGGCCTGGACGTTGGCAAGATCGAGGACGTCGACCTCAGTGATGACCTGCAATCAGTACTGCTGACCGCACGGATCACAGAAGTACCGGAGCGTATCGCTCGGGTCGGCAGTCAGTTCTGGGTGGTCAAACCTGAGCTAGGTCTGATTAAGACCTCGAACCTCGAAACGTTGGTCACTGGGCAATACATTGAAGTGCAACCCGCGCCGAAGAACCTCGGCCCGCAAAAGAACTTTGTGGCCCTGACCATTCCCCCGGAAACTGCCAAGGAAGAAGCTGGTTTGAGCCTGGTGTTGAGCGCTGCTCGTCGGGGTTCGCTGAAGACCGGCGTCCCTGTCACCTATCGCGAAATCACGGTAGGCAAGGTGACCGGCTATGAACTGGGCCAGACGGCGGATCGGGTATTGGTGCACATCCTGATCGAGCCGAAGTACGCGCCGCTGGTGCGCAGTGGCACGCGGTTCTGGAACACCAGTGGTTTTGGTTTTGACTACGGCTTGTTCAAAGGCGCGACAATACGCACCGAATCGTTGGAGACGCTGGTCCAGGGCGGCATTGCGTTTGCCACACCGGATGGCGATCGCATGGGTGCCCCGGCGCGGCCCGAGCAAACATTCCCGCTGTTTGACCAGTTCGAAGATGAATGGCTGACCTGGGCGCCGAAGATTTCGATCGGCAAGTAGTTATTGCGTCTGTGATGACGCCTTCGCGGGCAAGCCTCGCTCCTACAATGAAAAGATAAAAAAAGGCCGCGATCCATTTGGATCGCGGCCTTTTTGTTGTGCGCCCAGCATG
>NZ_AKJK01000019.1 GCF_000282375.1 Pseudomonas sp. GM50 | reverse complement strand
ATCTGCCGTCAACCCCTGATTTGGTTTTTCTATCAGAATGTTCAAAAACCCTCCTTATATATAGACGCGCCCGCAACGAATGCGCAGTATATTGCCCAACACATAAAACAATACTCTCGCTTGCTACTTCGGACGATGCTACGTAATGAATGACCACCCCCGCAGCCTTGCCTCGACCCTGTTCTCGGTTGGCCTGCTCTTGATAGCCATGGCATCGATCCAGTCCGGAGCGTCCCTGGCCAAAAGCATGTTCCCGGTTATCGGTGCTCAAGGAACGACCACCCTGCGACTGATCTTTGCCAGTGTGATCATGCTGCTGTTGTTGCGCCCATGGCGAGCGAAGCTCACCGCGAAATCCCTGCGCACCGTTATCGTCTACGGAATGGCGTTGGGCGGCATGAACTTCCTCTTCTATATGTCCTTGCGCACGGTCCCTCTGGGTATCGCCGTAGCCCTGGAGTTCACCGGCCCATTGGCAGTCGCTATTTATGCCTCACGTCGAGCGATCGACTTTCTATGGATCGCTCTGGCAGCCTTGGGTTTACTGCTATTGATTCCGACAGGCGCCACCAGTGCAGGCATCGATCTGGTCGGCGCAGGTTATGCCCTTGGTGCTGGTGTCTGTTGGGCGCTGTACATACTGTTCGGCCAGAAGGCCGGTGCTGACAATGGGGTGCAGACCGCAGCATTGGGCGTGATGATTGCCGCCCTGTTCGTAGCGCCCATCGGCATTGTCCACGCTGGCACCGCGTTACTGACACCCTCGTTGATTCCCGTGGCCATCGGGGTCGCCATTTTGTCCACCGCCCTGCCCTACACCCTGGAGATGGTCGCCCTCACACGGATACCAGCCCGGACCTTCGGTACATTGATGAGCATCGAACCTGCGATCGGTGCACTGTCCGGCCTGTTGTTTCTCCAGGAATACCTTTCCCTGTCACAGTGGATGGCTATCCTGTGCATCATTCTGGCTTCCGTCGGCGCGACCCTGACCATGGGGAGTAGTGCCAAGCCTGTGGTCGCAGCGGATTGAAACAAGATTGACGCAGGTCTGGTATTTACCGCTCAATTAGGCCATGTTTAGGCTACGTAACTCAGTGTCAGACATGGATTTTTTCAGATAGGGATATCAGAACGCTTCAAGCAAAAGCGAATGCAGGCAGACCCAGGCACAGATCCGGGGCCGCTATTAAGGACAGCAATGAAACGAATTTTGATACTGATCGCCATACTTGCAATTACAGGTTGCGCGGCGACCTCGAAACCCCAGACGAAACACGGCAAGAAAGGACTGCATATCAACTGTTCGGGGCTCTCGTCGTCGTGGGACAAGTGCTACACCAGCGCCGCCAACTCGTGCGCGCCCAAGGGTTACAAAGTCATCGCCAAGTCAGGCGATGCGGTGGAAGAGCCCGGTGACTATCCGTTCGGCCTCAACCCAGCCGGCTACACCAGCCGCAGCATGATCGTCATCTGCAAGTAACCCTCCCTTCCTATCGGGCTTGTGTAGCCCGATAGGCGCTTCGCCCCGATGCTGCTAACGTTCGTCAGTCAATGACCGTTCAGCAAAGGGCGATATCCATGACTACCGCTATCAATAACAAGAAAACCGTATTGGTCGTCGGCGCAGGCGATGCCACCGGCGGCGCCATCGCCAAACGTTTTGCCCGTGAAGGTTATGTCGCCTGCGTCACACGTCGCAGCGCAGACAAACTCCAGCCATTGGTAGAGTCCATCGCAGCCAGTGGCGGCGAGGCCCACGGTTTTGCCTGCGATGCGCGTAATGAAGAAGACGTGATAGCACTCATTGAGCAGATCGAAACCGAGATCGGTCCCATCGAAGCGTTCGTCTTCAATATCGGCGCCAATGTGCCTTGCAGTATTCTCGAAGAAACCGCCCGCAAGTATTTCAAGATTTGGGAAATGGCCTGTTTCTCAGGGTTTCTCAACGCCCGTGAAGTGGCCAAGCGCATGGTCACCCGACAACGAGGCACGATCCTGTTCACCGGCGCCACTGCTGGCTTGCGCGGCGCCGCGGGTTTCGCCGCCTTCGCCGGTGCCAAGCACGGGATTCGCGCCTTGGCGCAAAGCATGGCCCGTGAACTGGGACCGATGAACATCCACGTCGCCCACGTCGTAGTTGATGGCGCCATCGATACCGATTTTATCCGCGACAACTTCCCGGAAAAATACGCGACCAAGGATCAGGAAGGCATCCTCAATCCCGAGCACATTGCCGATAACTATTGGTACCTGCACAGCCAGCCACGGGACGCGTGGACCTTCGAGCTGGATCTGCGCCCCTGGAGCGAACGCTGGTAAGCCCTCCTCTACAACAACAAGAAGAGCACATCGATCATGAGCAAAACCGTGGAGTTCTTTTTCGACCTCGGCAGCCCCGCCACTTACCTGGCCCATACCCAACTGCCGAATATCTGCAAACAGACCGATAGTCAGCTGATCTACAGACCGATGCTGCTGGGTGGCGTCTTCAAAGCTACTGGCAATGCGTCTCCCATCACCGTACCGGCCAAGGGTCGCTACATGTTTCAGGACCTGGACCGTTATGCCAAACGCTATGGCGTACCGCTGAAGTTCAACCCGAACTTCCCGATCAATACCCTGATGCTGATGCGCGCTGTCACAGGCATGCAACTACGCTATCCCGAACGCTCTCAGGCGTTTATCGATTGCCTGTTTCACGCCTTGTGGGTTGAGGGATGCAGCCTCGATGATCCAGCGACTGTTGCCGCCGTGCTGACGCAAAACGGTTTCGATCCAAACGAGGTGCTGGCACTGACCGCCGATGAGACCATCAAAGCCGCCCTCAAGGAAAACACCGAGGAAGCGGTGCAACGCGGTGTATTCGGTGCGCCGAGCATGTTTGTCGGTGATCAGTTGTTCTTCGGCCAGGATCGGCTGGACTTCGTCCTTGAAGCCCTGCGTGCGCAATAGCCAACGCCTGCCTATGAAATGAGCCAGGCGCTGGACACAGCGCCTGGACTCAAACCGCTCAAATAGCCGCGGTTCGGGTGTTCAACCATTCGAGGGCCGCACCATTGAGCAACGGGCTCAAGCGTTCACGCACCTCGGCGTGATAACCGTTGAACCACTGCTTTTCGTCTTCAGTCAGCAGCGATGGTTCCAGGCAACGGGTGTCGATCGGGCACAGGGTCAGGGTTTCGAATTTCAGGAACTCACCGAATTCGCTCTTGCCCGCCTCGCGGTTCAAGACCAGATTCTCGATCCGCACACCCCAGCGACCCGGACGGTAAGTGCCCGGTTCGATGGATGTGATCATCCCCGGCTGCATCGCGGTTTGCGGTGCAGCCGCAGCCTGATAGGCGATGACTTGCGGACCTTCGTGAACATTGAGGAAGTAGCCGACGCCATGACCAGTGCCGTGACCATAGTCGACGCTTTCGGCCCAGATCGGTGCACGGGCAATAGCGTCCAGCAACGGCGACAGAATGCCTCGTGGGAACTGTGCACGGGAGAGTGCAATCACGCCTTTGAGCACGCGGGTGCAATCGCGCTTCTGCTCGTCAGTCGGCGTCCCCACCGGCACCATTCGGGTGATGTCGGTGGTACCGCCCAGGTATTGGCCGCCGGAGTCGATCAGCAACAGGCCGTCACCCTCGATCACCGCGTGTTCTTCTTCGGTGGCGTGGTAGTGCGGCATCGCACCGTTGGCGTTGAACGCGGCAATGGTGTTGAAGCTCAGCGACACATAATCCGGACGCCGGGTACGCGCCGCGGTCAGGTGTTCGTCGATGGTCAGTTCGGTGATGCGCTCACGCCCCCAAGCCGCTTCCAGCCAGGCGAAGAATTCGCACAGCGCCGCGCCATCCTGCTCCATTGCCCGACGAATGTGCTCGGCATCCGCCAGGCTTTTCTGCGACTTGGCCAGGGTGGTCGGGTTCAAGCCTTCGAGCAGTTTCACGCCGCTGTTCAGGTTATCCAGCAGACCGGCCGTGACCCGCGCGGGATCGACTTGCAGGCTTGCGCCGCTCGGCACGGCGCGCAAGGCGGCGGCCACTTCGCTGTAATCGCGCAGGGTCACGCCGTCCTGTTCGAGAATGGCGCGCAGCTCGGCGCTCACTTTGCTCAGGGCGACGAATAAGGTGGCCTGCTGCTGGCTGATCAGGGCGAAGGACACGAACACGGGGTTGAACGACACATCGCCGCCGCGCAGGTTGAACAACCAGGCGATGTCATCGAGGGTGGCGATGAAGTGCCAATCGGCACCGCGCTCTTTCAGCGCCTCACGCAGTTTGGCGAGTTTTTCGCCACGGCTGACCGTCGCCTGAGGCGGCAAGTGCTGATAGATCGGCTCGTTCGGCAGACTTGGACGATCACTCCAGACGTCACTCAGCAGATCGATGTCGGTGCGCAGACGCGCGCCGCGCTCTTCGAGTTTGCTGCTCAAAGTACGCGCGGAGGCCACAGCCATCACCGCGCCATCGACTGCAACGACACCGCCTTCAGGGGTTTGCTCGGCCAGCCAATCGAGCGGGCCGGGTTGACCCGGTTGCAGCTTGACCAGTTCGATGCCGCTGCCCTTGAGCTCCTTGCTCGCTTGCTCCCAATAGCGGCTGTCGGCCCAGACACCGGCAAAATCCGGCGTGACAATCAGCGTGCCCACCGAGCCATGAAAACCCGACAGCCACTGCCGTCCCTGCCAATAGCCCGGCAGGTATTCCGACAGGTGCGGGTCGGCCGACGGCACCAGCAGAGCATGAATGCCCTCCCGGCTCATCAGCTCGCGGGTTTGCGCCAGGCGCTGGGGTACCAATCCATTGGTCAAAGGCTGTGTACTCATCGTGTCTCCTGCTAACCACTCATCATTATTATTCGGTGCCGATCGGGTCGGCGCTTAAGGACCTATCGCCCAGAATGCCGGAGCACTGGCGCAAGCCGCTTTAATCAGGTGTACCGCTTGATCGATATCCTGCTCGGTGGTGAAACGCCCCAGGCTCAAGCGAATGGTGCGACTGGCCGAGCGTGCGTCATGCCCCAGGGCCAGCAGCACATGGGACGGCGCATTGCTGGCGGAATTACAGGCCGAGGTCGCAGAAAACGCGATCGAGCTGCTCAACGCCGTGGAACTGAACTCGCCTTCGTTGAAGGTCAGGCTCAAGGTATGGGGAATGCGCTGGGTCGGGCTACCATTGAGACGCACGCCGGGGATGCTCAGCAGCGGTTCGAGCAAGCGTTCACGCAGACGCGCGATGGTGGCTTTCTCTTCATCGAACAATTGCGCCGCCAACGCGAAGGCTGCACCCATTGCGGCAATCTGGTGCGTCGCCAGCGTGCCGGAACGCAACCCGCCCTCATGACCGCCGCCGTGGATCTGCGCCTGCAGACGCTGCTGCGCACGAGGGCCGACATACAGCGCGCCGATGCCTTTGGGACCGTAGACCTTGTGCGCCGAGAACGACATCAAATCCACCGGCCACCGGGCCAGATCGATCACCACTTTACCCGCGCCCTGAGCCGCATCAACGTGAAATAACGCATCGCGATCACGCACCACCTGGCCGATGGCCGGGATGTCGTTGATGGTGCCCAGTTCGTTATTGACCAGCATCAACGACACCAGAAAGGTGTCCTCACGCATCGCTGCGCTGACCGCTTGTGGAGTAATCAGGCCTTCGGCATCGGGCACCAGATACGTCACCGCAATGCCTGCGTCCTGCAACTGTTTTGCAGTGTCGAGAATCGCTTTGTGTTCGATCTGGCTGGTGATGATGTGGCCGCCGGATACACCGCGGGCCTGGGCCACGCCCTTGAGGGCAAGGTTGTTGGATTCGGTGGCGCCGGAGGTCCAGACGATCTGTTCCGCCTGGGCGCCCACCAATTCGGCGACCTGGCGCCGTGCTTGCTCGACCGATTGCCGGGCCTGTTGGCCGAAGGCGTGGGAACTGGACGCTGGATTGCCGAAGTTACCGGTGAAACCCAGACACTCGACCATGACCTTGATGACCCGCTCATCCACCGGCGTGGTGGCGGCGTAGTCGAAATACAACGGACGTTTATTCATAAAAGACTCGCAGAGCGTGTTCCGGGATCAGGAAGCTCGTCACTGGAAGTTTCAAAGCGCCGCCTCATGAGCGACGCCGAATTTTCAGAACGACAGCAATACCTGATCGGAGGCCATTAAAGAAGAACAACTTCATTTAAAAGTGCGTAGGAACGCTCCTGAAGTCGAGCTTAACAGGCATCGGGCCACCGGATGAAGCAATGCGTCAGCTAAAACTGTCGAGCAATAACGGATACAGCGAAGCCACCAACAATAAGGCCATACCCCAGTTGAACAGCCGCAACCAGCGGCGATCGCGCAGCACATTGCGCAGCAGCGTGCCGCAACCGGCCCACACCCCGACGCTTGGCAGGTTGATCAAGGCGAAGACCGCGGCAATCACAATCACATTGGTGAAATAGCCCTGCATCGGCGTATAGGTGCTGATGGCACCGATGGCCATGATCCAGGCCTTGGGGTTGACCCACTGAAAGGCTGCCGCGCCCAAATAACTGATCGGCTTGCCCTCGCCCTGTTCACCCTCGGCGACCGGCCCGGAATGAGCAATCTTCCACGCCAGGTACAGCAAATACGCCGCGCCGACATAGCGCAACACGGTGTAAAGCATTGGATAGGTTTGAAACACCGCGCCCAGGCCGAAACCGACGGCGACCACCAGGACAAAGAAGCCGCAGGTGATGCCCAGCATGTGGGGAATGGTGCGGTTAAAACCGAAATTCACCCCCGAAGCCAGCAGCATGGTGTTGTTCGGGCCAGGAGTGATCGAGGTGACAAGGGCAAACAAGGCAAAGCCCAGCAGCAGGTCGAGCGAGAGTGTCATGGGGGACAATCCATCAGGGTCAGTCAGGTATTGACCCTATCGCACGCCTTGCGCAAAACCCATGGACAGTTGCGTGAAAGTTCGAGCAGTACAGTCGTCGCTCAGCTTGGGCGGCCGTGCAGCTGTACCGCGCGTTCGGCGTTCATCTCGCCTTGTTTGTCGAAACTGAACGATTTTGCCGGCTGGCCGAGCAATTCGGCTTTCTTCGCATGGTACTCCTCGAAGGACAAGCCACGACGATTCAGGGCCTCCAGCGCCAGTTCCCGGGTTTCTTCAGCGGTGTAGGGCCGCAATTCCGGTGAAACATGGCTGGCACATCCGGCGAGAACGGAGATGGCGAGCAGCAAGAAAGTGGCGAGTAGAGATTTCATTTCGGGCGTCCGCATATCTGTGTTTGGGGCAATGAACACAGGCTACCCGTGCCGCTCGAAGGGTAGAAATCAACGCTCTCGATAGTGGGTATCGGATCAAAGGATCGCAGCCTTCGGCAGCTCCTACATCAACCTTATATTTCCAAATTGAATATAAATATTAATTTAATGTCTTTCACGGAATAACAGAGAGTCTTTATAAACGACTCCATCGCCCCACGCACTGTTGCCCACGCAACTGTTTGCCAGGCAACAGTCAATCAACAAACACCCGGTCAAATCGAACAGCGCCTGCCAACAACCGCGCTGAAAGCCACGGAAAACGGGGCTCCCAAGGATTGGTACAGCTCTTGCTCAACTCCGGTGACTCATCACTGCTCGCTGAGCAACTGTTTAAAAAAGGAACTGATCATGTCGCGTCCATTGAAAGTCGTTGCCCTCTCCGGCGGTACCTGGCGTCCGTCTCGCACGTTGGTGTTGACCCAGGCGCTGTTGGCCGAACTGGCCGAGCAGTTGCCGATCGAGAGCAAGCTGATCGAACTGGGTGATATCGCCCGACCGCTGGGCGCCGCGCTGTCGCGTCAGGAACTGAGCGCCGACATCGAAGCCGAGTTGCAAGCGATCGAAAGCGCCGACTTGCTGATCGTCGCCGCGCCGGTTTATCGCGGCTCCTACCCAGGCCTGCTCAAGCACCTGTTCGACCTGATCGACCTCAACGCGCTGATCGACACTCCGGTGCTGCTGGCCGCCACCGGCGGCAGCGAACGTCATGCGCTGGTGCTCGATCATCAGTTGCGCCCGCTGTTCAGTTTCTTCCAGGCCTTGACCTTGCCGATTGGCGTCTATGCCACCGAAGCCGACTTCTCCAATTATCAAATAACCAGTGAGCCCTTGAAGGCCCGCATTCGTCTTGCTGCAGAGCGCGCGGCGCCGTTGTTCGGCGTGCACCCCAAAAATCTGCTGAAAATCGCTTAAGGATCTCTTCATGGATGTTTTCTGGTTTCTGCCGACCCACGGCGACGGCCATTACCTGGGCACTACTCAGGGCGCCCGCCCGGTGACCCTCAACTATTTGAAACAAGTGGCCCAGGCTGCCGACAGTCTGGGTTACCACGGCGTGCTGATTCCCACTGGACGTTCCTGCGAGGACTCGTGGGTGATCGCCTCGGCCCTGGTGCCACTGACCGAACGCCTGCGGTATCTGGTCGCGATCCGTCCGGGGATTATTTCGCCGACAGTTTCGGCACGGATGGCCGCGACTCTGGATCGACTGTCTGGCGGTCGCTTGCTGATCAATGTGGTGACCGGCGGCGACCCAGATGAAAACCGTGGCGACGGCAGTTTTCTCGATCACAGCGAACGCTACGAAGTCACCGACGAATTCCTGAAGATCTGGCGCCGCGTGCTGCAAGGCGAATCGGTGGATTTCGAAGGCAAACACCTGCGAGTGCAGAACGCCAAAGCGCTGTATCCACCAGTGCAGAAGCCTTATCCGCCGCTGTATTTCGGGGGCTCGTCCGATGCCGCTCATGACTTGGCCGCCGAGCAGGTCGACGTTTACCTGACATGGGGCGAACCGCCTGCCGCCGTGGCTGAAAAACTGGCCGATGTTCGAGCGCGCGCGGCGCGAAACGGTCGCACGGTGAAGTTCGGGATTCGCCTGCATGTGATCGTGCGCGAGACGGCCGAAGAGGCCTGGAAAGCCGCGGACAAACTCATCGAGCACATCAGCGACGAGACCATTGCTGCCGCGCAAAAGTCGTTCTCGCGATTTGATTCCGAAGGCCAGCGGCGCATGGCCGCGTTGCATGACGGCCGTCGCGACAACCTGGAAATCTCGCCCAACCTGTGGGCCGGTGTCGGTCTGGTACGCGGCGGTGCCGGGACTGCGCTGGTGGGTGACCCGCAGCAAGTGGCGGCGCGGATCAAGGAGTACGCGGACTTGGGGATCGAGAGTTTCATCTTCTCCGGCTACCCGCATCTCGAAGAGGCTTATCGCTTTGCCGAACTGGTGTTCCCGCTGTTGCCCGAGCCATATGCCAGCCTGGCCGGACGTGGCGTCACCAACCTCACCGGGCCGTTTGGCGAAATGATTGCCAATGATGTGCTGCCGGCTCACGCCAAAGCCTGATGCGATCTGTAGGAGCGAGGCTTGCCCGCGAAGAACGATAACGCGGTGCCTCCGATACACCGCGGTGCTTGCTTCGCGGGCAAGCCTCGCTCCTACAGGAAAACGTCGTTCATAAGAGGAACCCCGCGTGACTGCCAAGCCGCTAAGCGCCCTGTTGTCCCCCTTGCAGACCGCCCGCCAGCTGGCCGCCGAGTTTGCGCTGACCGCTGTCGAGCGCGATGAACGCGGTGGTACGCCGAAAGCCGAACGTGATGCCTTACGCCACAGCGGCCTGCTCGCTTTAAGCATTCCCGTCCAGTACGGCGGTCTCGGCGCCAGCTGGAGCGAAACCCTGACCATCGTGCGCGAGTTCGCCAAGGTCGACAGTTCAATCGCTCACGTCTTCGGTTTCCATCACCTGATGCTCGCCACCGTGCGCCTGTTCGCCCGGCCCGAACAATGGCAACCGTGGTTTGAACAAACCGCGCGCAAGAACTGGTTCTGGGGCAACGCCCTCAACCCGCTGGACACCCGCACCGTGGTAAAAAACCTCGGTAGTTGGCGCGAGTTTTCCGGCAAGAAGAGCTTCTGCTCCGGCGCCAGTGATTCGGAAATGCTGATCGCCTCGGCCGTCGATGAAAGTGCCGGCGGCAAGTTGTTGATCGCCGCGATTCCCAGTGGGCGCAGCGGTATCACGCTGCACAACGACTGGAACAACATGGGTCAGCGCCAGACCGACAGCGGCAGCGCCACGTTTGAACGGGTGCGGGTCGAAGAGTCGGAACTGCTACTCGACCCCGGCCCGTTGAGCACGCCATTCGCCTGTCTGCGCCCCTTGATCGCCCAGCTCACGTTCACCCATATGTTCCTCGGCATTGCCGAAGGCGCTTTCGAAGAGGCGCGGCAATACACCCTCACTGAAACCCGTCCGTGGCACAAATCCAGTGCTGCGGATGTGCGGCAGGATCCTTACGTACTCGGCCATTACGGCGAATTCTGGGTGGCACTGGAAGGTGTTCGATTGCTGGTACAACGCGCCGCCGAATTGCTCGACAAGGCTTGGGCCAAGGGGCCGACTCTGAGCGCCGAGGAGCGCGGACATCTGGCCACCGCCATCGCCACCGCCAAGGTCGCAGCGACGCGCAATGGCCTGGAACTGTGTAGCCGTTTGTTCGAAGTGACCGGCGCCCGTTCGACTCATGCCTCACTGCGGCTGGACCGCCACTGGCGCAATCTGCGCACGCAAACCCTGCACGACCCGGTGGATTACAAACTCCATGAACTGGGTGACTGGGCGCTGAACCAGTCCCTGCCGATCCCGACCTTCTATTCATAGCCTTCCACTCATGGAGCCTGTCCCATGCAACTGCTGACCTTACCGCCCTCGCCCGCGCTGGCCACCTCGATTCGCGCTACGGCGCAGGTGTTCGAAGACCCGAAATCCCAGGCCCTGCTCGCGCACTTGCAGCAGGTCGCGCCGAGTGAGGCCAGCGTGCTGATCATCGGTGAAACCGGCACCGGCAAGGAGCTGGTGGCGCGGCACATCCACAACCTCAGCGCCCGGCGCAACCGGCCATTCGTGGCGGTGAACTGCGGCGCATTCTCCGAATCGCTGGTGGAGGCCGAGCTGTTCGGCCATGAAAAAGGCGCCTTCACCGGTGCGCTGAGCGCCAAGGCCGGCTGGTTCGAAGAGGCCGATGGCGGCACCTTGTTCCTCGACGAAATCGGCGATCTGCCAATGGCGATTCAGGTAAAACTGCTGCGTGTGTTGCAGGAGCGCGAAGTGGTGCGCCTGGGTTCGCGCAAGAGCATTCCCATCGATGTGCGAGTGCTGGCGGCGACCAACGTGCAACTGGAAAAAGCCATCAACGCCGGACACTTTCGCGAGGACCTGTATTACCGCCTTGACGTGGTCAGCCTGGAACTGAGCCCATTGCGCGAACGCCCCGGCGACATCCTGCCGCTGACCCGGCATTTCGTCGAAGCCTACAGCCAGCGTTTGGGTTACGGCAGCATCACCATCAGCAAAGAGGCCGAACACAAACTGCGCAGCTACAGCTGGCCCGGCAACATCCGTGAACTGGAAAACGTCATTCACCACACCCTGCTGATCTGCCGCAATGGTGTGATCGAGCGCGATGACTTGCGCCTGTCGAACATGCGCATCGAGCGTCAGGACGACCACCACGCCAACGTCGACGACTCACCGGAAGCCTTGCTCGATCGGGCCTTTCAAAAGCTCTTCGAGCAACAGGCCGGCGCGCTGCACGAGAAAGTCGAAGATGCGTTGCTGCGGGCAGCCTACCGCTTCAGCCACTACAACCAGGTGCACACTGCTGCCCTGCTGGGGCTGAGCCGCAACGTAACCCGCACCCGGCTGATCAAGATCGGCGAACTGGCGGTGAATAAACGCCGACCCACGGAGAACGTACAGGGTGAGCGTTTGATGCAGTTGTCGATCTAGCTGGTCAGATGACAATGCAGTGCGTTGTCGTGGCTAAGCGCCAGGCTATGCAGCACCTGAAATGAGCCGAAGGTGACAGTTTTCGCCCGATGGGCGCGAATCAGCTGCCAGAAATCCTGCTCGCCACTTTCAAAGCTCTGAAAGGCTGCTTCCCCGGCTTCGCGGGATTGCCATTGCAGGTAATTGAGCACCCGTCGGCCATCGTCGCTGGCCTGGATGCTGGCACTCAGAAACCCTGTGTAGCCTTGGGCCAGACGTTCGGTGTGCGCCGACAGGGCCGACACCAGCGCGGCCTGCTGACGGGGCTCGATCTCGAATTCGATCAGTTGGGTGAAGCTGCGATTTTTCTCTGGCGCGTGCATGAATAGTCCCCACTCACTGTAAGCCGGATCTTGCGATCCGAAGGCCTGCAGGGTAAAACCTCGAGCTAACTAGAGGTCAAGGGCATTTTTTAAATGATCACCTCGCAAAACCTGCATAAAGAACTGACCGTCGGCCAAGTGGCCGCCCGCAGTGGTGTGGCGGTCACGGCGCTGCACTTTTATGAATCCAAGGGCCTGATCAAAAGCAATCGCAATCAGGGCAATCAGCGGCGTTATCCGCGGGAAGTGTTGCGCCGGGTGGCGCTGATAAAAGTGGCTCAGCGCTTGGGGATTCCGCTCGCGGAGATTGGCGAGGCGTTGAAATCCCTGCCGGATAACCGTGCACCGACGGCGGCGGACTGGAAAGTGTTGTCGGCGCAGTGGAGCCGGGATCTGGATGAGCGGATCAACCAGCTGACCTTGCTGCGAGACAGGCTTAATGGCTGCATCGGGTGCGGATGTTTGTCGATGGAGGCGTGTCCGCTGCGTAACTTTGGTGATGTGTTGGGTGAGCGCGGGCCGGGCGCGCAGTTGCTTGAGTCGGGGGTTGATCGGAAATAGCGGCGCGGCTATCGCGAGCGGGCTCGCCCCCCACATTGGATCTGTTTTCAGACCCAATACTCGTTCACGACACAAAACTATTGTGGGAGCGAGCCTGCTCGCGATGGAGTCCTGCCAGTCGATGGTGGTTTGGGAAGTATCTGCTGCTCGTCGGGCACTCGGTTGTGAGGAAAGAGGCTGACCTATAGTTATTCGACCGGAAATCGGCGAAGGAACACCTTAACCCCACAATAAAAGGAGAACCGTCATGAGCGTAAAACCTATTCCAGAGGGTTATCACAGCATCACCCCTTACCTGGGCATTCAGAAAGCTGCCGAAGCCATCGACTTCTATAAGAAGGCCTTTGGCGCCACCGAAGTCATGCGCCTGGCCATGCCCGATGGCGGCATCGGGCATGCTGAACTGCGTATCGGCGACTGCCCGATCATGCTTGGCACACCCTGCGACCAAGGCCCACTGAGCAACCCGGACAACTCGCCGTCCGTCGGGCTGCATCTGTATGTGAACGATGTGGACAAGTCCTTTAAGCAAGCCATCGATGCCGGTGCCACGCAGGTGTCCGAGGTCAAGGATCAGTTTTATGGCGACCGTTCGGGGACCTTGAAGGATCCCTACGGGCATTTGTGGTTTCTGGCCACGCGCAAGGAGGATCTGACTCAGGAGCAGATCGAACAGCGGGCGAAGGAGATGTTTAAGCAGGGTTGAGTTTTTCAGTGAATGTTCGGGCCTCTTCGCGAGCAAGCCCGCTCCCACAGTTGATCTTCGTCGGACACAGAAAGTGTGCACACAGAAGATCCAGTGTGGGAGCGGGCTTGCTCGCGAAAGCGGTTTGACATTTAACAGCGATGTCGACTGACACACCGCTATCGCGAGCAATCCCGCTCCCCCCACAAGGCAGAAGCGAGAAACATTTACTTTCATATCCCCTTTCGGGATTTCCGATGCTCATACGTCTTATTTAGATGCAGTCGGTTGCGTAGGCAAAAGCCGCGGCCGGACTTTTCATGGACCACAACGCTGGGAAGCCCGCAGCAGAGGTCCTCTCATCGAAACAAGACCTTTAATCATGTCGAAGAAATCCCGCTCAAAACTCTGGTTTCTGGTCCATAGCTGGCTGGCGCTGCCCGTCTGGTTCTTTGTACTGATCGTCTGTGTGACCGGCACGCTGGCGGTGGTCAGTCAGGAAATCGTCTGGCTGGCCAATCCGCAAATGCGCGCCAGCCCGCCTTCGGACGACGCGCCGCTGCTCAGCTATGACCAGATCATCGCCGCTATCAAAAAGGCCGAACCCCAAACGCTGGTCGAGAGCATCAGTCGCCCCGACGAGTCGCATTTCGCTCTGGACGTGGAAGTCAATTACCCTGACGGACGCTCGGTAACGGTCTATGTGAACCCCTACAGCGGGGTGATTCAGGGCACTGCTCCGACATTCAATTTCAAGGCGTTCACGCGTGCACTGCATGGTTGGTGGCTGGTGCCGTTCACCAACGGCTATAGCTGGGGCTGGTATCTGGTGTCGTTCCTCGGGCTGCCGATGCTGGCGTCGCTGGTGACCGGGCTGGTGGTCTACAAACGGTTCTGGAAAGGCTTCTTCCGACCGACCCTGCGCTTTCGTCATGGCGCGCGGATTTTCTGGGGCGACTTTCATCGACTCAGCGGTATCTGGTCGATCTGGTTCATCGCGGTGATTTCCATCACCAGTACCTGGTTCCTGATTCAGGCGTTCATGTTCGATAACCAGATTTCAATCTCCACCGCCCCGGTGGCGCCGGTGGTCCCGCGTGAAAGCGTGCCTCTCACCGCCGATGGCGCGCCGGCACCGATGATTAGCCTGGAGACGGCGACCCGCGAGGCCAAGGAGCGCATTCCCGGCCTGGAAGACAGCTTTGTCAGTATGCCCGCCAATGCCTACAGCTACCTCGAGGTGGGCGGGCGCAGCTGGTATCCGTTGATATTCCAGACCGCCGAGATCAACCCGTACACCGGCGACGTCGCCGTCACCCGCCTGCTCTCGGACCGCTCGGGGCTGGAACTGGTGACCGAATCGATGCGTCCGCTGCACACCGGGGATTTCGGCGGTATCTGGATCAAACTGATCTGGTTCTTCTTCGGCCTGATCCTGAGCATGATGGTGCTCAGCGGCCTGTTGATCTGGACCAAGCGCACCGCCCTGGCCACGGCCAACGCCCTCAAGCGCAGCAATAAACGCCCACGCAGTCAGACTGCTCTGGTAACGAGCCGGGAACTCACGGAGGTCAGCCAATGAGCCTGTTCGCCGCAGAAAAACCGAGCTCCAAATTGAACCGCTTCTGGCACAAATGGCGCTTCCACATCAACGTTCTGCTGGTGTTGGTGCCGCTGGGATTCATGCCCAAGTACTTCGCCAATGCTGCACTGTTTCGTGGTGACACCGGTTTGGGTGAGCGGGAAATCGGTGAGGTCCAGGTTGGCCCCTGGAGCCTGCGCCTGGCCGAATTCCGCAACGAAGCACCGCGGCCCGATGGCTCGGCCGGTTACACGAAGAACTTCAACTCGGCGCTGTGTGACATCTGCCGCGATCAGGTCAAGGCGACTTACCTGCGCATCGGCAAGCCGCGCAGCCTGCGCGCCGCCGGGGTGATTTTCTTCGGCACGCCGTACCGCATGGGTGCGACGCTGCCGATCCCGGTAAAAACCAAAGCCGACGCCGAACTGTGGATCACCATGGAAGGTTGGGACGGCGCCATGCATCAAGCGTCTATCCCCCTGAGCCAGGCATCCCCGGCCACCCTCGCCTGGCTGAACAAACAAGGAGGCAAGCCATGAGCAACGCTTTTCGCCCCGTTCTATTGATGTTCTGCGCCGCCTTCAGCACCAGCGCCCTGGCTCACAACCCGATGTGCGAATGCAAGGCCATCGACGCCGAACAGATCCAGTGCACCGGCGGTTTCTCCGACGGCAGCGGCGCGCCGGGCGTGACCCTGGACGTGATCGGCTACGACGAAACCATTCTGGTGCCGGGCAAACTCGGCAGCGATTCGACCCTGACGTTCAAGAAGCCCGGCGCCGAGTTCTACGTGCTGTTCGACGCCGGTCCCGGCCACGTCGTCGAGATCGACCAAGCGGACATCCAGGCCCCATGACTACACCAACCACGCACGTCGTCCGCCCGGCCGGTGCCGGCCATGAAACCCTTTATGTATTGCTGTTGTGCCTGATGATCCTGGCGGTTGCCGGCTCGGTGGTCGCCTGGCGCGGCGAGGCTCAGGAGGTGAGTAGCGTTGGCAGCCATCAACTGGATGCCCGTCGAGACCTGAGCGCCTCCGAGCAAGGCATCTACGCCGACCTGCGGGTCACGCTGGATGAAATTCATCTGTTGCGTCAGGAACAGCAGGCGTTGCCCACACCCGCCACCCTCGCCGATGAAGGCTTTGCGCCGTTTGCCCGGGACGCCAGTTCCGTCAGCCGCGGTGGCCATGCCTGGCAGTTGCTGGACACCAAGGCCTACTTCGGCCAGAGCCAGGCCCCAATCGTGGCCGGTTCGTTTCTGATGCGCTTGACCGCTGAAGACGACACCGCGCCGGACATCTGGCTCAACCGTGGCAGCGCCCTCCCCGCGCCGAACGATCTCACCGACGCTGCGCTCAACGGCGCCGGCTGGCAGCAAATCGTCGCGCAATTCGATGCCGGCGTCACCCGCCAGCATCGGCATTGAACCCTCGCCTTCACCCGAGAGAAGACCGCTTTCCCATGCCTAGTTCATCTCAACGTCATTCCCTTTTACGCCTGCTGCTGGTCGGCCTGTTTGCCTGTTTGCTGACACCTCTGGCCAGTGCCGATGAAGCCAAGCGCCTGCGCATCGGCATTACCCTGCACCCTTATTACAGTTACGTGGCCAACATCGTCGGTGACAAAGCCGAAGTGGTGCCGCTGATCCCGGCCGGTTTCAACCCGCATGCCTATGAACCTCGGGCCGAAGACATCAAGCGCATCAGCGGGCTGGACGTGGTCGTGCTTAACGGTGTGGGCCATGACGACTTCGCCGACCGCATGATCGCCGCCAGCGAAACCCCGAACATCAAGGTGATCGAAGCCAACGAAAACGTGCCCCTGCTGGCCGCCACCGGTGTCGCTGCACGGGGCGCCGGCAAGGTCGTCAATCCGCACACGTTCCTGTCGATCAGTGCGTCCATTGCCCAAGTCAACAACATCGCCCGGGAACTGGGCAAGCTCGACCCGGCCAACGCCAAGACCTACACCCAGAACGCCCGCGCCTACGGCAAGCGCTTGCGGCAGATGCGCGCCGACGCCCTGGCAAAACTGACCCAGGCGCCGAATGCCGAGCTGCGCGTGGCCACGGTGCATGCCGCCTACGACTATTTGCTGCGCGAGTTTGGCCTGGAAGTGACCGCCGTGGTCGAGCCGGCCCACGGTATCGAACCGAGCCCCAGCCAGCTGAAAAAGACCATCGATCAGCTGCGGGAGCTGGACGTGAAAGTAATCTTCTCGGAGATGGATTTCCCGTCCACCTATGTCGAGACCATCCAGCGTGAATCGGGGGTGAAGCTGTACCCGTTGTCGCACATTTCCTACGGCGAATACACCGCCGACAAGTACGAAAAAGAAATGACCGGCAACCTCAATACCGTCGTCCGCGCGATTCAGGAGTCCGGCGCATGACCGCTAAAGAAACCATCAGCCCGACCGCCACCCCTGTGGGAGCAAGCCTGCTCGCGAAGGCGTCCAGTCAGTCAACATCGTCGTTAAATGACACGCCGCATTCGCGAGCAAGTCGGATCGCCGCACCGCCGCTCCCACAGGTTTCGGGGCCGACGCTGGATTTCGCCGAGGTCAGCCTCACGCTGGGGCGCACGACGATCCTCGACAAGGTGACCTTTGAGGTCCAGCCCGGCAGCGTGCACGCACTGGTCGGCCCCAACGGTGGTGGCAAGAGTTCATTGATCAAGACGTTGCTCGGGCAGATGCCGCATCAAGGCCGCTTGAGCCTGCAATGGCCCACTGAACCGGGAACCATCGGCTACGTGCCACAGGCGCTGGAGTTCGATCGCGGTTTACCGATGACCGTCGACGATTTCATGGCTGCCATGTGTCAGCGGCGCCCGGCATTCCTCGGTTTGAGCAGGCATTACGCAGCGGCGATTGGCGAAGCCCTGGAACGGGTCGGCATGCAGGACAAACGCAAGCGGCGCATGGGCGCGTTGTCTGGCGGTGAGCGCCAGCGCATTTTGTTGGCGCAAGGACTGATTCCGGCGCCGCAATTGCTGGTGCTCGATGAACCGATGTCGGCCCTCGATGAGGCTGGTATTCAGGTGTTCGAACGGCTACTGGGCGACTGGCGCCAGAGCGGCATCACCGTGCTGTGGATCGAGCATGATCTGGAAGCGGTCGGGCGACTGGCGGACCGGGTTACCGGGCTCAATCGCCGGGTGCTGTTCGATGCCACACCGAAGCAGGCACTGACCCCGGAGCGACTGCTGACCTTGTTCTCGACCCATCCCCGGAGTGCTGCCTGATGAGTTACGAAGCCTTTCGTTTGATGGTCCAGGGTTGGGCCTCATCGGGTTACCTGCCGGAAGCGCTGGCCTATGGATTTGTGGTCAATGCCCTGCTCGCCGGGCTGTTGATCGGCCCGGTGTTGGGCGGCTTGGGTACGCTGGTGGTGGTCAAGCGCTTCGCGTTTTTCTCCGAAGCGGTGGGCCATGCGGCGCTGACCGGTGTGGCCATCGGCATTCTGCTCGGTGAACCCTATACCGGGCCTTATGGCAGCCTGTTCGGTTACTGCCTGCTGTTTGGCATTTTGCTCAACTACCTGCGTAACCGCACGGGGCTGGCGCCGGATACTTTGATCGGTGTATTCCTTTCGGTGTCGTTGGCCCTGGGCGCCAGCCTGTTGTTGATTCTGGCGGGCAAGATCAATGTGCACATCCTGGAAAACGTGCTGTTCGGTTCAGTGCTGACCGTCAACGGCAATGACCTGCTGGTATTGGCGATCGTCGGTTCACTGGTGATGGCGCTGGCCCTGCCGCTGTACAACCGCATCATGCTTGCCAGTTTCAATCCGCAATTGGCGGCGGTGCGCGGTGTGGCAGTGAAGACCCTGGATTACCTGTTCGTGATTCTGGTGACCCTGATCACGGTGGCGGCGGTGAAAGTCATCGGTGCGATCCTGGTCGGTGCGCTATTGGTGATTCCAGCGGCGGCCGCGCGATTGCTCAGCCAGTCGCTGAAGGGTTTCTTCTGGTGTTCGGTGCTGATCGCCACGGTGAGCACGCTGTGCGGAATCCTCGCGCCGATTGTCTTTGACCTGCCTATCCCGTCCGGTGCCGCGATCATTCTGGTGGCCGGTATCGCCTTCGCCCTGGCCGCGATTGCTCGCGGCATCGTCCCAAGTCTGAAAGGGAACCTCGGATAAATGTGTTTTTCTCTGCGTCAATTGACCTTGGCATTGACCTTCACATTGCCCCTGTGTGGGCTGGTCACCACACCGCTGCTGGCGGCTGACAGCGCCAGACCGTTACGCGTGCTCGCCTCCCTGCCCATCACCTACGGCCTGGGCGAAGTTCTGCTCCAAGGTACCGACGTCAACCTTGAACGTGCGGCGCCATCAAACCTCCCCGGCAGCCGGCAAACAGCTTACTTCACAGGGCGTGGCGCCCCGGCGCTGGCCAAACTGGCGACCGACGCCGATGCGGTGATTGGTCTGCGGTCGCTGTGGGCGGATGATCCGCTGTACCCGATCTCACGGCGCAGCAATATCCGCATCATTGAAATCGACGCCGCCCGCCCGGTGGACGGCGCCCTGCCTGGTATCGCCGTGCAGCCTGGCAGCAAGGTCGACGGTTTGAACAGTCAGCCTTGGTTGGCCAGTAACAATATGGGCCGCATGGCGGATGTGATGGCGGCAGACCTGGTGCGCCTGGCGCCAGCAGCCAAACCGAAGATAGATGCCAACCTGGCAGCGCTCAAACAGCGCCTGCTCAAGCTCAGCGCCGACAGCGAGTCACGCTTGGCCGATGCAGACAACCTGAGTGTGATGAGCCTGAGCGATCATTTCGGCTACCTGATCGGCGGTCTTAATCTGGAGCTGATCGGCCTCGATGCACGACCGGATGCCGAGTGGACGCCCGAAGCGCTGACGCAATTGGGCGCAACGCTCAAAAACAATGATGTGGCGGTGGTGCTGCATCATCGCCAGCCGTCGGATGCGGTGAAAACGGTGATTGCCGAGGCTGGCAGTCGGTTGGTGGTGTTGAGTGTCGATGCGGCGGATCCGGTGGCAGAATTGGAAGGGAATGTGGATTTGGTGATCAAGGGGTTGAACGGTGCGTAACGTCAGTTAGACCGCGTTATCGTTCTTCGCGGGCAAGCCTCGCTCCTACAGGTTTTTGTATTGATCACGGTATGTGTGGACACCCCAAACCCTGTAGGAGCGAGGCTTGCCCGCGAAGGCAATTTCAAGCCATGAAAAAGCCCGCTGACCGTCACCGGTTCAGCGGGCTTCTTTTTGCGCGGTGACTCAGTGAGCCACAGCCGCCTGTTCTTCCATTTTCTGGCGCAGGCTCAGTGGACGCATGTCGGTCCAGACCTCTTCGATGTAGGCCAGGCATTCCTTTTTCATCCCGCTCTTGCCCACGGTGCGCCAGCCTTGTGGCACGGCCTTGTAGTCGGGCCAGATCGAGTATTGCTCTTCGTGGTTGACCACGACCTGAAAGAGGATGTCCTCGCGGTCGAATACTGACGTCATGCTGTCTCTCCATCGCTGTAGGGTGGGCTGCACGCCGTGCGCAGCCGTTATGTAGAAGGAACGTTCAAGGCACCAAAAAATTTAGAGAGTGGCGATGGCTGCAGCCATGGCCCTGCCGAAAATGTCGGCCACCCGATCGATTTCCGTGGCGGTGATCACCAGCGGCGGCAGGAAACGCACGACTCCGCCGTGACGCCCGCCCAGCTCAAGGATCAACCCGCGCTTGAGGCATTCGCGCTGCACCAGCGGTGCCAGACGAGCGAATATCGGTGGATGACCCTGAGCATCCGGCACGCCGCTCGGATCGACCAGTTCGACGCCCAGCATCAAGCCACGTCCGCGAATATCGCCCAGTTGCGGGAAGTCCCGCTGCAGGATGTGCAGGTGTTCACTCAAGCGTTCGCCCATGGCGGTGGCGTGCTCGCACACCTTGTGCTCCGTCAGGTAGCGCATCACCGCAGAGCCTGCGGCCATGGCCATCTGATTACCGCGGAAGGTCCCGGCATGGGCGCCCGGCAGCCAGGTGTCGAGCCAGTCGCGATAGACCACCACCGCCAGCGGCAGGGTGC
>NZ_AKJK01000018.1 GCF_000282375.1 Pseudomonas sp. GM50 | reverse complement strand
GGCAGCGGCAGCCGCACCGAATGCACCGCAGTGGCGGCGTTGAGCAATCGCAGCCTGCCTTGGATCGACGGCAGCGAACGTCCAACCGACGCTGAAATCGAAGCCGGTTACGACGCCAACGGCAACCTCAAGACGTTGCAACGCGGCCAGGCGTTGCAGTGGGATGCGCTCAACTGCCTGCGTCAGGTCGATCAGGTCGTCCGTGACGACGGGCCCAATGATGCAGAGTGCTACGTGTATGACGGCAGTGGCCAACGCCTGCGCAAAATCCGTACCGCCTATACCGGAACCCTGACCCGAACCCACGAAACCCGCTACCTGCCGGGCGTGGAGATTCGCACAAGCCCTGAGGAAACCCTGCATGTGATCAGTGTCCAGGCCGGGCGCTGCCGCGTGCAGATCCTGCATTGGGCAAAGGGGCAGCCAGCGGGCATCGCAGCCAATCAGCAGCGCTACACACTGACCGACCATTTGGGCTCGAGCACGCTGGAACTGGACACAAACGCCGACCTCATCAGCGAGGAAAGTTACTACCCCTATGGCGGCACGGCGTGGTGGGCCGGTCGGGACAAAGTGGAGGCAAGCTACAAGACCATTCGTTACTCGGGGCAGGAACGCGATGCCACGGGGCTGTATTACTACGGTATGCGGTACTACATGCCGTGGCGCCAGCGTTGGTTGAGTGCGGACCCAGCGGGGGCAATAGACGGACCGAATTTGTATGCAATGGTGGGGGGGAATCCGATTGGGTATATAGATCAGCAAGGCCTTGCCAAAACCTCCACCAAAGTTTCCTGGGGACAGTACGGTAAAGCGCTGGGCACTAATGTTGCGCGTGGCGTGACGGGAGCCATAGTGTCTGGAGGCGTTAAATGGGGACTTAAAGCCGCAGTGGGAGCAGCAGCAAACTCACCTCTTATTCGCACTGCAAACATGATTCAGAAGTCTGCATCGCATGCTTACGCGGGGCTGGGGATTGCGAAAAACATCGTACGAGCCAATAAAATAGAGAATCGTATTGCGAAGGTCGCGTTGGAAGCGGGGGGGACATTGCTTGGCGTCGGCATCGGGGCGGCCAGTGGTTTTTTTAGTTCGGACCCCTCGGGCGAGTTGATTGATCTGGGAAGAAATGTGGTGAGGTCAAGTATGGGGCGCATGACGTCGGTCATAGGCCCTTCTCTGACATTCCATCGCGGTGTCTCAAGCTCCGCTATTGCAGCAGATTATGCGGCGGATATTAGTTCCAACGTTCTGGTCGATATCACTGAAGGTTTTGTGACCAGCAATGTTTCGGCGACTCTTCCTGGGTTGGCTCGCGCCGGGATCAATGGTGCTGCGAAGCAGATTGTCGGTACGACCTATCGCTCTCTGACAAAGGTAAATGCAAGTTATAAAGAATGGAACTCTTCCTCTTTGGAAAATATATCCAGGGATGATGTAAAAGGCGGCGCAAAGGGAGTGGCTCACGATACTGCAATGGGGACGACTTATGGTGTTTATACGGACCTACTGCACAGAGGGACTGATGCTCTTCTGAATGCAGCAGGTATCCAGTGGAATCCTGTGGCAGAGAGTGTTTACAAGAATATTGATTGGGTAGGCAACATTGATCCGTATGTAGGGCAAGCCGTGCTTGATGGCCACGCCATGGATGAGGTCACGAATGTGCCCACCGCAACTATACCTAGAGCTAAGTGGTCAGCAAAGGGGGAATGGCAAAGACTAGGTCACACTATTGGCTTGTTGTCAACACTTCGCCGAGGACAACAGGCAACATACGTCTAAAGTCTTTGCCGAAACTACTGCGCAATCATCTCCCGCACCTTCGCCGTCAACAAATCGAAGGTGAACGGCTTGGTGATCATCTGCATGCCGGGGTCAAGAAAGCCACCGCGCACGGCGGCGTGTTCGGCATACCCGGTGATGAACAATACCTTGAGATCAGGCCGATACTGCCGGCCGATTTCCGCCAGTTGCCGGCCGTTCATGCCCGGTAGCCCCACGTCGCTGATCAACAGGTCGATTCGCTGACCGGAGTCGAGAATCGGCACGGCGCTGTCGGCATCGCCCGTTTCAACGAAGGCGTAGCCCAATTCACTCAATACGGCGCTGACCAGGACTCGCACGGCGGGATCGTCCTCGACGATCAGCACGGTTTCGCCGTCCCGGGCGTAAGGAGCGTGTTGGGTATCGACTCGGGTGTCCTGGAGCAGTTCTCCGCTGAAACGCGGCAGAAACAGACTGACCGTGGTGCCTTTTCCGACTTCACTGTGAATGCTGACGTGACCGCCGGACTGCTTGCTGAAACCGTAAATCATCGACAACCCCAGGCCCGTGCCCTGGCCGATGGGTTTGGTCGTGAAGAAAGGGTCAAAGGCCCGGTTGATGGTGCTTTGCGGCATGCCGTAACCGGTGTCAATGACGCTCAGGACGATGTAATCGCCCGGTTGCAGATTGCTGTGTGCCTCGGTGAACCCGATATCCAGATGCTGATTGGAGGTTTTGACCAGCAGCTTTCCGCCGTCGGGCATGGCATCCCGGGCGTTGAGCACCAGGTTGAGCAGGGCGCTTTCGAGTTGGTTGGGGTCGGCCTCGGCCACCCACAGTTGCTCGTCCAGCTGCATTTCCAGGTGAATGCTTTCGTTGATGCTGCGCTGCAACAGTTCACCCATGGACACCACCAGGGTATTCATCTGCACGGGTTTTGAATCCAGCGACTGGCGGCGGGAGAACGCCAGCAGACGATGCGTCAGGCCCGCCGCGCGGTTGGCTGAGGTCACCCCAAGATCGATCAAACTGTCCAGGTCCTCGGTGCGTCCTCGGGCCAGGCGACGACGCAGCAGCTCCAGGCTACCGATGATGCCGGTCAGCATGTTGTTGAAGTCGTGGGCTATACCGCCGGTGAGTTGGCCGACCGCTTCCATTTTCTGCGACTGCCTGAGAACCTCTTCGTTGTGGCGCAATTGCGCGGTGCGTTCCTCGACCTGTTGCTCGAGGGTTTCCAGGGTATTTTGCAGGCGCAGTTCGCTTTGGCTCAGATCAATCAACCGGTCCCTGGCTTCATACTGCCGTCGTCGCCCGCGCAACGCCGTGGTGACCAGGCTGATCAGCGTGACCGGATGAAACGGCCGCTCGAGAAAGGTCACGTTGCCCAGTAGCAAACCGAGTCGCGACGCAGGGTTTTGCTCCGGGCCACCGTGGTGGGTCAGCAGTACGATCGGCAGATCCGACCACGCCGGTTGCTGCTCGATCAGACCCAGCAGCGGTTCAAGGTCGGCGCCCAGTAAAGCCTCGGAAGCAATCACCAGCAGGCCGGCACCTAGCGACAGCTCATTGCACAACGCGCCCAGATCCCGGGTGATGACCCCGTCGACCCCTGCCTCGTTGAGCATCATCAGCGCGATCTGGCTGTCGCGTCCCAACGGCGCAAGAATGATCGCACGCTCGGACATCGCCTCCATGGCCGTCACTGGACGTCTTCCTCAAGCAAAGGCGTGCTCGCGCCCAAGTAAGTTGGCACGCCACGCAATACACCCTGGAATGCATCCAGTGGTTCACCGATAGTCATGCCCTGGCTGCTGATGCGGTATTCGCGGATGGTCGATTCGTGGCTGCCGGTACGTTTCTTGATGATCGAGATTGCCCGGCGAACCTTGCCCAGGGCTTCGAAGTAGCGCAACAGAATGACGGTGTCGGCCAGATAGGTAATGTCGACCGGCGCCTGCATGTCACCGACCAGCCCATGCTGGGCGACGGTCATGAATGTCGCGGCGCCTTGGCGATTGAGGTACAGCAGCAACTCGTGCATGTGCAGCACCAGCGCATTTTCCTCGGGCATCGCCGCCTGATAGCCGTTGATACTGTCGATCACCACGGTTTTGATATTGCGTTCATCAACACAACGACGAACCCGGTAGGAGAACTCGCCGGGGGACAATTCGGCGGCGTCCACTTGCTCGATCAGCAGGTTGCCGGTGTCTTCAAGGGCCTTCAGGTCGATGCCGATATTTTTCATCCGCTCGAACAGCAGCCCCAGTTCTTCATCGAAAATAAACAGCGCGGCTTTTTCACCACGGGCTACCGCCGCAGCGGCGAAGACCATCGAGATCAGCGATTTGCCGGTCCCGGCCGGGCCGAGGATCAGGGTGCTTGAGCCCGTCTCGATACCGCCACCGAGCAGGGCATCCATTTCCGGGATGCCACTGGTCAATTGCTGGCGGATATAACGGCCGCGATGTTCGGCTGCCACCAGGCGCGGGAACACATGCACGCCGTCACCCATGATGGTGAAGTCATGGAAACCGCCCCGGTACTTCTGACCGCGATACTTCACCACGCGGATGCGCCGGCGTTCGGCACCGTAATTGGGCGTCAATTCTTCGAGGCGAATCACCCCGTGGGCCACACTGTGCACGGTTTTATCGAGGGCTTCGGTGGTCAGGTCGTCCAGCAGCAGCACCGTGGCCTCGTAGCGCACGAAGTAATGCTTGATGGCCAGAATCTGCCGGCGGTAGCGCAAAGAGCTTTGGGCCAACAGGCGGATTTCGGACAGGCTGTCGACCACTACGCGGGTCGGCTTGACCCGCTCGACCGCTTCGAAAATCTGTTTGGTGGCTTCGCCCAGCTCCAGGTCCGAGGAATACAGCAGACTCTGCTGTTGCTCGGCATTGAGCAGGCTTTCCGGCGGAGTCAGCTCGAAGATGTGGATGTTCTCATCCAGCTCCCAGCCGTGGGACAACGCCCCTTGGCGCAGCTCGCGCTCGGTTTCAGACAGGGTGATGTACAACGAGCGCTCGCCGGCACGGGCGCCAGCCAACAGAAAATGCAAAGCGACGGTAGTTTTGCCGGTGCCGGGTTCACCCTCCAGCAAGAACACGTGGCCGCGGGACAATCCACCGGCCAGGATGTCATCCAGACCTTCAATGCCGGTGGCGGCTTTTGCACTGATCAACTCGTTAGATGTAGACAAGAAATGCCCTCTCATGACTAGGGGAAGCGAGGCAGCAGGCTGCAAGCGCCTGAGTGGACTGCCTGATCACTTGACCTTTCGCCGAGACGGCGGTTCAACCTTTCGTGTTTGTGTGTGGTTCTTGTGAACAAAAAAGCAAAAGATCGCAGCGCCCACAGGCGCGTAGGAGCTGCCGAAGGCTGCGATCTTTTGATCTTGATCTTGATTAAAGCCCTTGCTGCAACGCCGGATCATCCGGATTGAGCTGCTCCAGCTGTGCCAGCAGGATCTGCACGTTCTGCAACTGTCCGCTTTCCTTCCAATAGTTGATCAGCAGCACGCGCGCCTTGCGATCGGCCGGGTGGCGCTGGACGATTTCCTGCAGCTGGTTCTGCGCCGCTTCCAACTCCTGCTCACCATGCAGCGTGGTGGCCAGGTCGTAGCGGTAATCCTTGTTGTCCGGCTCAAGCTCCACGGCTTTGGACAGGCCGAGCAGGGCGAATTCACTTTGCCCGTGATGCAGTAACCAAAGCCCCAGCGCATGTTGCAGGTAGGCCGAGTCAGGCTGGGCTTTTAACTGTTTCGCCAACAATTGCCTGGCGGCATCGCTTTGGCCCTGTTTATCCAGCACTTCGATCTGCATCACCAGTGCCGGCAGGTTACCGGGTTCCAGTTGTAACGTGCGCTCCAAGGCCTGCTGCGCTTCCTTCAGCTCGGTATTGTGCAAGTGCAGGCGCGCCAGTTGATAGTGGATCTCGGCCGTTTCCGGCTGACCCTTGAGGAGTTGCTCCCAGGCATCGATGGCTTGCTCCAAGGGGCCGAAATACAACCCCAGTTCATCCGGCGTCAGGCCCAGCAAGGCATTGACCGCCGCAAACCGCACGCTCGGATCGCTGTCATCGAGCAAAGGCCCCAGCAACAGGCTGCGCTGCCCGCTGGGCACCAACCCATTGATGCTTTTGATCGCTGCGATGCGCACATCCGCCGATGGATGTTGCAGGTCCGCATCCGCCAGCTTCAGGGCTTGCGGGCTTGGGTAGTTGGGCAGTTCGGCATGCAGCCAGACACGGCGCTTGGTCGACAGGTCAGGACGACCCAATTGCTGATAAAGCACCCGCGCCGCGCCCGGTTGACCCGCGCGTGCCTGGGCCAGTGCTTCGCTGTAGCCATGTTTGATCGCCTCCGGCACCACGGGTGTCGTGCTACGCAGGAAAAACCAGGCGAGGACGAGGGCAAACAGTACGCAGAGGCTGATGAGCAAGTAGCGGCGGGACTGAGGCATGCAGGAATCCGGGAGCTGGCAGGCTTTTGCAAAGCCACCAGCTTCGGTCAGGCCGGGCTGTGAGTCAAACCCAAGCTTAGTTCAGCACGTAGTCGACGGGCTCAAGGGCGGGTGGCAACGCGGTTTTCCCCAGTGCTGCCAGCACTTCGCGCTCCAGCATGCGCACAATTGCATTGCACGGCAGATCGTTCTCATCGAAGCCGAACGGGTCTTCCAGATCGTCGCCGATTTCGTCGAGGCCAAAAAAGGTGTAGCTGACAATGGCGGTGATCACCGGTGTCAGCCAGCCAAGGGGTTCGGCCATGGCAAATGGCAACAGGATGCAGAACAGGTAAATGGTGCGGTGCAGCAACAAGGTGTAAGGGAAGGGCAGTGGCGTGCTTTTGATTCGCTCACAACTGGCCTGGACCTGGCTGAAGCTGACCAGTCGGGTTTCCAGTTGGGTATAGCGCCATTCACTGATCTGGCCACGCTCGGCCAGCGCTGAACACCGCGCACCGATTCGCTGCAAGAGTGCGTCGGTGATGTTCGGGTGCTTTGCGTCTACGGCTTCTTGCGTCCACGGTCTGATCGCGCTCATCTCGCTTTCAAAGCGCAGGCGGGCGATCAAGCCATGGGCGAAGCCGCAGAGTTCACGCAGCAGAAGTTCACGTTCGGCCGCCGCCATCAATCCTTGGGTTTCGCGAATCAACGAGCGTACTTCGATGATCAGTTGCCCCAGTTGCTTGCGACCCTCCCACCAACGGTCGTAGCAAGCGTTGTTGCGAAAGCTCATGAAGATCGACAGCGCCAAGCCCAGCAGGGTGAAGGGTGTGGCATTGACCTTGGAAAAATAGGCCGGGTGCCAAGTCTCCACCAACACAATGACCGACGCGAGCAGGGTCACCAATAGACTGCGCAAGGCAATGCGCTTGGCAATCGAGCCTTTAAGGGAAAACAGCATGCCGATCAGATTCGGCTTGGGACGCACAATCATGGGCAGCAACTTTATATAGAGAGTGGCGCTTTCGCAGCAGTGTCAGCCTAAGGGGTGGAGGAAGGGCCGTCCAATTGCTATGGCTGACGAGCTAATCGACAGGCTCTATCAAAGTAAGCGTGTTCATCGGCGAATTTGCCTACAGGTTTTGTCGACACCGAAACCTGTCGAGGCACTGAAGCAATGACTACGCTTGCTGGAGATGACTCAAATGAGCGCTCCCATGCAGCCACTGCTTCAATATTTCAAGGCGATACTCAACCCCGGACGAGAGGTGCTGCTGTTCGCCCTGAGAACCATTGTGGCCGGACTGCTGACATTGTATCTGGCCTTCCTGTTCGACCTTGAACAGCCCAAGTGGTCGATCATGGCGGTGGTCATCGTCAGCCAACCATTGGGCGGCATGGCCTTGGCCCGAAGTTTCGGCCAGGTCATCGGCACCACGCTCGGAGCCGTTGTGGCGGTGTTGATCATGGCGATCTTTCCCCAGGCGCCCCTGCCTTTCATCCTCACCCTGGCCTTGTGGTTGGCATTCTGTACCGCCGGCGGCACCTTGTTGCGCTACACCAGTTCCCAGGCATTTGTCTTGAGCGGGTACACGGCGGTGGTCGTGGCGCTGCTGGCGGTGCCCGATCAGGACGGCACGTTCCTGCTGGCCGTCACTCGTGTGACCGAGACGCTTTTGGCGGTGGCTTGCGTGTGCGTGGTCAGTCTTCTCACGGCGCGGCCGGAAGCTGTTGCGCGGGATTACTTCGCCAAGATCGACCAGGTCATCAAGCTGCTCGCGACCCACGCTGCTGCCGTCATCCGAACCGAAGAAAGCGAGGCCGATTTCCATCGGCGGCAAATGCAACTGCTCGGCGCAATCAGTGCTCTGGAGGGGGTACGTCGGCATTTATATTACGATGCGCCACGGTTGCGCAGCGCCAATAGTCTGGTGCAGCTGCTTGGCAATCAACTGGTGCTGCTGACTTCGCGGTTGACGGCCCTGCGTCACCAGCGGCTATTGCTCACCGAACGCTGGGAAGGCGCGTTGCCGGAAGAGATACAGCGTTTGCGCGCCGAAGAACTGGCGTTTCTCGATGAGTTGGCCCTGCAAGGGCGTTCACTGTCGATCGAGGCGCGGCACCATTTCGCCGCGCTGCAACAGCGTTTCGATGACCAGGCCTACAAGGCCGAACAACTCACCGAGACGATGCCTGCCACGCTGCGTTCATTGGCCTGGGCACTGCGCTGGGAGCAGGCACGGATGCTGGAGCAACTGGCGCAGATTCTGGAACTGAGCGACGCGATTCAGGAAGGGCGTGAAGCCAGTTGCGTGTTCCGTGGCCAGGAAAATCCGCTGCATTTGGACTTCACTTTGGCGGCAATGAATGCAATCCGGGCATTTGCCGCGTTGCTGGTGGCCGGTCTTATCTGGATCGAGACCGCTTGGGACGGAGCCCGTGGCGGGATGATTGTGGTGGGGATTCTCTGTTCGCTGATGGCGACTTTTCCGCGACCGTTGCTGGCCGCGCAAAGCTTTGCCAGGGGGCAGGGTCTGGCTTTGGTAGTGTCGGCGCTCTATCTGTTCATGCTGGTACCGATGATCAGTGACTTCGAGTTACTCGCCTTGTTGCTTGCCCCATTGCTGTATGCCGTCGCGGTGGGGCTGGCCAGTCCGTCAACCACGGGTACGGGCATTGGTCTTGGACTGACGACCATTCTGTTGCTGGGTCCGCAAAACACAGAAATCGGCCAAAACAGTGCCATTCAGTGGTTCGAGTTTGCCGGTGCGTATGTCAGCGCCTCCGCGCTGGCGCTCAGTGTCTACGCCTTGATCTTCCCGTTCAGGCCCGTTTTGCGGATACGCCGGCTGTTCAATGAAAACTGCGAGCAGGTCTACGCGTTGCTGAAGACGCCGGCCACCGATGAACAGCAATTTACGTTTGAAAGCCGTATGGTCGATCGCCTGACCATGATGCTGGGACTATTGCCGGCGACCAACGACAAGCACTCCAGCGAGCTGTTCGAAGTCAGCCTTGGGTGCATGGCACTGGGTGTGGCCTTGAATCAGCTCAGGCAACAGGGGCAAAGCAATACGTTGTTGAGTACAGAACAGCAAAACCGTTTGCTGGCTGCCGTGCGTGAGACAGGACGATTGATCTCTGGGCGGCCCGGGATTGACCTTGAGCAGTTGCTCGGAAACTTGCGTGTCTTGGGCGATGAAATGGATGACTTGCATTTAGACGTTCATGAACACCTGTGGTCGGTATTCAGGATGCGCGTGGCGTTGTTGATCGTGGTGTCGTTTCTGGAGCGACATCGCAAATACGTTCAACCTGCCCAAACGGAAGGAGAGCCAGCCCTTGCCCATTGATTTTGAATTGGGTGGCGTCTACTTGCCACCGATTGCCCAGGCGTTACTACTGGCCCTGCCGATTTTCCTGCTGCTGGACTGGGTCTTGCGCCGCTTTGGCGTGCTGCGTTTTGTCTGGCATGAAGCCTTGTTCGAAGGCGCGTTGTACGCGTGTGTTTGCGCGACGCTGATTCTGGTGATGGGAGCTTGATGCCTTGAAGAAGATCCTTGCCCGACTCGTGACTGTGGCAGTGGTATTGCTGGCTTTCGTGCTCGGCTGGTTCGCCTGGGAACATTACACCCGCTCCCCCTGGACCCGGGATGCGCGGGTTCGCGCCGATGTGGTGACATTGTCCGCCGATGTCTCGGGGCGCATCGTCAGCCTGAGCGTTCAAGACAACCAGCATGTTACGAAAGGCCAGTTGCTGCTGGAGATCGACCCGGCTCGTTATACGCTGGCAGTGGAGCATGCCAAGCGCGCGGTGGAAGTCGCAAAAGCCACGCTGGGCCAATCCGAAGCGACGATTGTCTCCAGCGAAGCGCTGCTCAGGCAGCGCCAAAGCGAAGAGCGTCGCCGTCGAACCCTCAAACAGGGTTTCGCGATCTCCGGCGAAGAATGGGAAAAATCCAGTACCGAAGTGGCAGTGGCGCAGGCGGAGCTGTTGCGCAATCAGGCGAATCTGGGCCTGGCACAAGCCAATGTGCAGTTGGCGATCGCCGCATTGACCCAGGCCGAACTGGACTTGCAGCGCACGCGGGTCGTAGCGCCTGTCAGTGGTTATGTAACCAACCTGCTGACTCGTCAGGGAGATTACGCCACTGCTGGAGGGGCGTTATTGGCACTGGTGGACAGCGACTCGTTTTATATCAGCGGCTACTTTGAAGAAACAAAACTGCCACGAATCGAGGAGGGCGACCGGGTAAAGGTCGAGTTGATGAGCGGCGAGACCTTCGGCGGCACCGTGCAGAGCATCGCTTTTGCTATCGCCGACCGCGAGAACTCCCCCGGCAGTCGCCTGCTGGCCAACATAAACCCCAGTTACACCTGGGTGAAGCTGGCGCAACGGGTGCCGGTGCGGATTCAGATCGACGCCGACTATGTCGCCAAAAACCGCCTGCGTGCCGGGACCACGGCTACGGTAACCATCATGGAAAACGGCGATAGCAAGGCAACCCACTAACCCCATGTGGGAGCGAGCCTGCTCGCGATAGCAGTCTGTCTGACACATGGATGTTGGATGTACCGACACTATCGCGAGCAGGCTCGCTCCCACAGTTTGATTGCCGCCACCACGAAGACCGCGCAGAACCCAGATCCCTTGTGGGAGCGAGCCTGCTCGCGATGGGGCCTCACATTCAATATCGATGTCGCCTGACACGCTGCCATCGCGAGCAGGCTCGCTCCCACAGGGAATGTGGTGTTTGGACTAGGACATGCAACCAAAAAAAAGCCCCGCGACCGAATGAGGCGCGGGGCAAAGGAATTGGTTGGTTGCGGCCAACCAAAGGAGCTCGTTAAAACGTTACTTGCTGGCGACCGTCTCTGGCTGCCAGCCGCCGCCAAGGGCTTTGTAGATCGCGACAATGCCGCGATACAAATCGACTTCGGCCTGGGCCTGGGTGTCTTCGGCTGCCAGACGCTCGCGCTGGGCATCGAGCAGTACGAGGAAGTCCACGGTGCCTTCGCGGTAGCGAATGTCGGCCAGGTCCGCAGCGGCGCGGCTTGATTCGCTTTGACGAATCAGCGAGATCAGGCGCTGCTGACGTTTGCCGTAATCGCTGAAGGCATTTTCCGATTCTTCCAGTGCCAGCAGTACTTGCTGCTCGTAGGTCGCCAGGGCGCCTTCGGCTTCAGCATCGGCGCCGCGCAAACGGGCGCGCACACTGCCCAGGTCAAACGCCGCCCAGGTAATGCTTGGGCCCAGTGCCCAAGCGTTGGCCGCCGAGGAGCCGATCTGCGATCCGCGCCCGGCGGTGAAACCGAGGAAGCCGCTGAGGCTGACCCGTGGGAACAAATCAGCCTTGGCCACGCCGATACGGGCGGTGGCGGCGGCCAGTTTGCGTTCGGCGCTGCGGATGTCCGGACGCCGTTGCAGCAGTTCGCCCGGATCACCGATGGGCAGTGCCTTGGCGATCGCCGGCAAGTCTTTTGGACTCAGGTCGACGGTCAGTTTGTCTGGACGCTCACCCAGCAGGGTGGCGATGCGGTTGCGCTGACGAACCTGTTCGGCCTGCAGTTGCGGCACGCTGGCTTCGACAGAGGCCAGGCGTGCATCGGCGCGAACCACGTCCAGCTGATCGCCGACACCGGCATCACGCAGGCTTTCAGTGATCTTGCGCGATTCCTGCTGGTTGTTCAGGTTGGCCAGGGCGATTTTTTCCCGCAGCTGTGCGCCGCGCAGTTGGCCATAGGCGTCCACCAGTTCGGCAATCATGGTGACTTGCAGTTGGTAAAGATCGGCTTCGGCCGCCTGCTGTTCAGCGTCGCTGGATTCCAGGTTGCGCTGGATGCGACCGAACAAGTCCAGTTCCCAGGCCATGTCCAGGCCCAGGTCATAGCGTTCACTGCTGACGCGTTTAGTGGTCTGGCCGGGAATCTGTCCTTTGGCCAGATCACTGCTCGCGCGGCTGGTGATGGTCGGCATGGCGTCATTGCTGGCGTCATCGCGAATAGCCCGGGCCGCTTTCCAGCGAGCGAAGGCCACGCGCAAATCACGGTTGCCTTGCAAGGATTGCGTCACCAACTGGTTGAGGGTCGGATCGTCGAACTGCTGCCACCAGATACCTTCGAAACGTGCACGGTCGAAGTTCTTCTGACCGGCGCTGCCATCGGTGGCGGCCGTTATGTTGGCCGCCTCCGTCGCTGGGGTTTTGTAGTCCGGGCCAACGGCGCAGGCACTCAGGGCCAGCACCAGAAGGCTCGGCAGGAAGGCTTTCAGGCTCATTGTTGTGCCTCCAGTTTCAGCGCCTTGGCCGCTTTGCGCGCTTCACCGCGCTCCACAAAGTTGCGAATCAGTACGTAGAACACCGGCGTCAGCAACAGACCGAAAAAGGTCACCCCGAGCATCCCGGAGAACACCGCCACACCCATGGCATGACGCATTTCAGCACCGGCACCGCTGGAGAAAACCAGAGGCACCACACCCATGATGAACGCGAAGGAGGTCATCAGGATCGGCCGCAGACGCAGACGGCAAGCTTCCAGCACCGCTGCCAGCGGGCCGAGGCCTTCTTCCTGTTTGTCCTTGGCAAACTCGACGATCAGAATCGCGTTCTTACACGCAAGTCCCACCAGTACGATCAGGCCGATCTGGGTGAAGATGTTGTTGTCACCGCCCGAGGCAATCACACCGGTAATGGCCGACAGCAGGGTCATCGGTACGATCAGGATCACCGCCAGTGGCAGGCTCCAGCTTTCGTATTGAGCCGCGAGTACCAGGAACGCCAGCAGTACGCAGAGCGGGAACACGAACAGCGCCGTGTTGCCGGACAGAATCTGCTGGTAGGTCAGGTCGGTCCACTCGTAGGTCATGCCGTTGGGCAATTCGTCCTTGAGCAGTTTCTCGATGGCTTTCTCGGCCTGGCCGGAGCTGTAGCCGGGGGCTGCCGCACCGTTGATTTCAGCGGTGATGAAACCGTTGTAGTGCATCACGCGGTCCGGCCCCGAGGTGTCGCTGACCTTGATGAAGGTCGCCAGCGGAATCATCTCGCCCCGGTTGTTACGGACTTTCAGCTGACCGATCTGGTCCGATTCGAGACGGAACTGCTGCTCAGCCTGAACGTTGACCTGATAGGTGCGACCGAAGCGGTTGAAGTCGTTGGCATACAGCGAGCCCAGATAGATCTGCAGGGTGTCGAAGATGTCGCTGACGGCCACGCCGTGGGTCTTGGCTTTTTCCCGGTCGATGGCGGCATCGACCTGCGGCACGTTCACGGTGTAGCTGGTGAACAGGCCGGCCAGTTCCGGCACGCTGTGGCTTTTGGTGATGATGTTCATGGTTTCTTTGTACAGCTCGTCATAGCCCAGGTTGCCCCGGTCTTCGATCTGCAGGCGGAAACCGCCAATGGTGCCCAGGCCTTGTACCGGCGGCGGCGGAAAGATCGCCATGTAGGCTTCCTGAATCCCGGCGTATTGGCCGTTCAATGCACCGGCAATCGCACCGGCGGACATGCTCGGATCCTTGCGCTGGTCGAACGGTTTCAGGGTGACGAACACGATGCCGGCGTTAGGGCTGTTGGTGAAACCGTTGATCGACAGACCCGGGAAGGCCACCGCGCTTTCCACGCCAGGCTGTTTCAGGGCCAGGTCGGACATGCGCTTGATCACGTCTTCGGTACGGTCCAGGCTCGCGGCATCCGGCAGTTGCGCGAAGGCCACCAGGTATTGCTTGTCCTGGCCGGGTACGAAACCGGTCGGGGTATTGGAGAAACCGAAGAACGTCAGCACCATCAGGCCGGCGTACACGAGCAAGGCGATACCGCTGCTGCGGATAACCCGGCCCACGGTGCCGACATAACCATGACTGGCTTTGTCAAAGAAGCGGTTGAACGGACGGAATAACCAGCCACCGAAGATCTTGTCCAGAACCCTGGAGAAGCGGTCTTTCGGCGCGTCATGGCTCTTGAGCAACACGGCGGCCAGCGCCGGCGACAGAGTCAGGGAGTTGAAGGCCGAGATCACGGTCGAAATTGCAATCGTCAGGGCGAACTGTTTATAGAACTGCCCGGTCAAGCCGGAGATGAACGCCGCCGGGATAAACACCGCGCACAACACCAGCGCCGTCGCGATGATCGGACCGGTCACTTCGCGCATCGCACGCTTGGTGGCTTCGACAGGGGTTAATCCGAGCTCGATGTTTCGCTCGACGTTCTCCACCACCACAATCGCATCGTCGACCACGATACCGATGGCCAGTACCAATCCGAACAGCGACAAGGCGTTTAACGAGAAGCCGAACAGGTGCATCACGGCAAACGTACCGATCAGCGAAACAGGCACTGCCACCAACGGAATGATCGAGGCGCGCCAGGTTTGCAGGAACAGGATCACCACGAGTACAACCAGGATCAGCGCTTCGAAGAGGGTATGAACCACCGCCTCGATGGAGCCGCGCACGAAGATCGTCGGGTCATAGACGATGCTGAAGTCCATGCCTTCCGGGAAGTTCTTCTTCAGTTCGGCCATTTTCTCCCGAACGTCGTTGGAGATCTGGATCGCGTTGGAGCCAGGGCGCTGGAAGATCGGGATCGCCACCGCCGGCTGGTTGTTCAGCAAGGAACGCAGCGCGTATTGGCTGGAGCCGAGTTCGACGCGAGCGATGTCTTTCAGGCGAGTGATTTCACCATTCTCGCCGGAACGAATAATGATGTTCTCGAACTCTTCCTCGGAAACCAGGCGGCCTTGGGTGTTGACCGACAGCTGGAACGCGGTGGCATTCGGCGCAGGCGGAGCGCCCAGGGCACCGGCCGCCACTTGACGGTTCTGTTCACGAATCGCAGTGACCACATCGGTTGCGGTCAGGTTGCGCGAAGCAGTCTTGTTCGGATCGAGCCATACCCGCAGCGAGTAATCGCCCATACCGAACAGCTGCACATCACCGACACCGCCCAGACGCGCCAGCTCATCCTTGATGTTGAGCAAGGCGTAGTTGGACAGGTAGAGCATGTCGTAGCGTTTGTCCGGCGAGGTCAAGTGCACAACCATGGTCAGGTCGGGCGAAGCCTTGTCGACGGTGATACCGATGCGCGTCACTTCCTCGGGAAGCTTGGGCTCGGTCCGGGTCACGCGGTTCTGCACCTGCACCTGTGCGTTGTCCAGGTCGGTGCCCAGCGCAAAGGTGATGGTCAGGGTGATCTTGCCGTCGGCGGTGGACTGCGAGGACATGTACAGCATGTTCTCGACGCCGGTGATGGCTTGCTCCAGTGGAGCGGCCACGGTTTCACCGATGACTTTAGGGTTGGCGCCCGGGAAGTTGGCACGGACCACAACGGTCGGCGGAACCACTTCCGGGTATTCGCTGATCGGCAACTGGAACAGCGAGATGGCGCCGGCGATCAGGATCAGCAGCGACAGTACCGCTGCGAAGATCGGCCGTGAAATGAAGAATTGGGAAAAATTCATCGTAGAGATCCCTTAACCGCGTGGAGTCGCAGCAGCCACTTTCACAACCGTACCCGGCGCAACCTTGGCAGGTGCGACTTGGGGCAGGTTGCTGGCTTCCAGCGCTTGTCGTTGTTGAGCCAGAGCCGCGAGGGTTTCCTGGCTGGCCATCGGGATCACTTCAGGGGTGACCGGTGAACCAGGGCGAACCCGTTGCAAGCCCTTGACGATGATGGTGTCGTCCTTGTTCAGGCCGCTGCGCACGATGCGCAGACCTTCGATCTTCGGACCCAGTTCGACGGGGCGGTAAGCCGTTTTGTTGTCGGCATCCATCACCAGCACGAACTTTTTACCCAGGTCGGTACCGACCGCTTCGTCATTGATCAACACCGCGGAGTAAGTGCCGCTGCCCACCAGTTTCAGGCGTGCATAAAGACCTGGGGTGTAGGTGCCGTCGCTGTTGTCGAACACCGCGCGCCCGCGGATGGTGCCGGTCTTCGGGTTGACCTGGTTGTCGACGAAGTTCATCTGGCCCTGGTGCGGGTTGCCGTCTTCATTGGACAGGCCGAGGTAAACCGGCGTGGTTGCGCCGCGTTGGCCCTGGCGGGCGAGCTGGGTGTATTTAAGGAAGACACGCTCGTCGGCGTCGAAGTAGGCGTAGACCTTGTCGGTAGACACCACGCTGGTCAACGCGGTGGTATCGGCGGTCACCAGGTTACCGGCGGTGATTTCCGCACGGCTGACACGGCCGCTGATAGGCGCAGTGACGCGGGTGAAACTCAGGTTCAGTTTGGCCAGGTCCAATTGGGCCTGGAGAGCGCCGACGGCGGCGCGGGCTTCTTGAGCCGCGCTGGTGCGCGAGTCGGCGAGTTCGGCGGAAATCGCGTTGCTGGTGCGCAGGCGTTCGCCGCGCTGGGATTCGTTTTCGCTGCGGGTGGCCGTGGCGCGAGCTTGGGCAACCAGGGCTTCGAGGCGGCGGACCTCAGCCTGGAATGGGCGTGGGTCGATCTGGAACAGCAGGTCACCTTTCTTGACCAACGCGCCTTCGGTGAAGGCCACATCATCGATCTGGCCGGAAACCCGTGGACGAATCTCTACCGTTTCCGGCGCTTCAAGGCGCCCGGTGAATTCGTCCCACTCGTTGACCGGTTGTTCCAGCACCTTGGCCACGCTGACTTTGGCCGCGGGCATGGTTGCGGCAGCGTCCGGGGTCTTGCCGCAAGCGCTCATCACCAGCACGGCCAACAGGGCCAAGGGGAAGCGCAAATGTTTGAGTGACTGTTCCATGGATGCATCCGCCAATGTATTGAGATGGACGGATGATGCTTGGCGGGGTTGTATGGCACGAATCGAATGAACCGAAGGTAACTATCATTCGGAATGATATAAGTTCATTGCGAGCCCTCTAGCATGCACCTCCCATTGGCGGGCTTTCAAATGAAATGATGACAATTGTGTGTTGCGAGGAGTGCAAAGATCGGACGGATTGGAAGTGTTGCCAACGGTTCAAACAAAGAGACGGCCATTGCGGCCGTCTCGATTAGCGTCTTGCGGGACTGATCTCAGTTGATCCCTTTAGGGTTCGGGCCGAAACGGTTGTCGCCCGGTTGACTGTCCTGGGCCAGGAAGACGATGTTCACGATAGGCAGCAAGATCCACCAGCCACTGCGATTGGTGTCGTGCATCCGACGAATGGCCGCAGCAATACTAGGAACAAACATGGCCAGGCTATAGGCATTTGAAATAAATCCTTTGGCACCCAGAAGGGCGTCAATAATGCCGAGCAATATAGCGATCCCAAGGTTGATCAAAATAAACATCCAGTACTCCCTTCGGCTCGCACGGCCAGTGAATACTGTATATTTCTTGAGCACCTCAAGGTACGGATTGCCTGTTTCAGGTATACCGGCTGATAACGCGCGTGTTGGCTGGAATGCCTGAGGCGCGCCGCATTGCGGGCAGGCCGTAGCAGTGCTGTGAATTTCCTTGGCACAACCGCGACAAAAAACCATGCTCATATTTTTTCCCTAAAATTAGTCTAGCGATAGCCCAGCGAAACAAAGCGTCGCAATAACCGACAATACAACGCCAGCAATCGCGAGATTATTTCCTGGTCTTTTTTGATTGATACTGATGATGCCGCAAGCGAGGCTGGCGACGGAGAAGATGCTCATTCCGAATAGGGTACTTCTATCCCACGGGGAGTCATCAATCAGGGTAAGTATGCAGATGATGCCCAATATCAACGAGACAATGGCCAGCCATGGCGAATCGATGTCAGCCGGTGCCGCCCGGGCAACGTGTTGGCTCGCTCCGCATTGGGGGCAGATTGGGGCTGTTTCGTGAATTTCCTTGGCGCATGCACGACAAAAGACCATTGCCATCGTTATCCTTAACTTCTGATGCTGAATACCCGCCGCTTTATCGACCGGGCTTGGCGTAACTTTAGGGCTGTTTCAAATAATCTTTGGCGGCGGGATTGGCATGCCGCTATTGAAGACTGTCCGGATCGCCAAAAAACATTTTGACTGGGCTCTAGGACAATGGTTTCTGGCAAAAAAATTGAAATTTGCCCCCCTATTTGCCCCCGCTCGCATCGGGTGTACGAGTGATCGCTTATGGCGATTTCTGACAGAACACCAAGACGGTACATACGCGATAAACCTAGAGTCAATTAGGCACTTAATGTGGCGTTGGTAGGTTTAGGGATACCGCGAGTAAACCTGCGAAGTCATGCGTTTCAGATGGGCAGTGGCGGCGAGTCAATAAAAAATCACTTCGTCAGGCTTACCTGCGCGGCCTCGTCAAACTTCAACCGGGCCGTTTCAACCTCAGGCAATTTGTCGAGCGTCCATTTATGCAATTCGCGAAATGGCTGCTGCAGTGTTAGACCAAGTGGGGTGATCTCATACTGCACTGCCACGGGCGAGAACGAAATGATCTGGCGCGAGACGAGACCATTTCGTTCCAACCGCCGCAGGGACTGTGTCAGTGCTTTCTGAGTGACGCCCTCCAGGCGACGCCTGATGGCATTGAAGCGATGCGGCCCATCATCAAGCACCGCCAGAACCATCATCGACCACTTGTCTGCGATTTGGTCGAACAGCGCCCGGCTTGGGCAGTCTGACGAAAAACATTGCGGCTTTAATTCCAGCATCGAAGTTTCCTCATGTATACCTAGGCGACTCTAGGTGCCTAATTGACATTAGGTCTACAAAATATACTTATGTGGCTTCCAAAAGCAAATGGAGTCCATCCAATGTTAAAGCTTGATACCAGCGTTTTATTTCGTCCTCTTTCCATCCGGTCGCTTGAACTGAAAAACCGGATTGTCATGGCGCCGATGACGCGTCTGTTCTCACCCGAAGGCATCCCGGGTGAAGCGAGCGCTGCCTATTACCGGCGGCGGGCAGAGGGAGGTGTCGGGCTGATATTGTCGGAAGGCACCGTGATTGATCGCCCTGCATCGCGCAATGACTCCGGCATTCCTTTTTTTCACGGCGAAGCGGCGCTGGCGGGGTGGAAAAACGTGATCGATGCGGTCCACAACGCTGGCGGGCGCATGGCACCGCAGATCTGGCACACCGGTGCCACGCGTTACATCAACGACTGGGAGCCAGATGCGCCCGTGGAAAGCCCGTCGGGCCTTGATTCGCCAGGTGACCTGCGTGGTGTGGCGATGAGTGAAGAGGACATTGCCGACACGGTAGCAGCGTTCGCCAAGGCCGCAGCGGATGCCAAACGACTGGGCTTCGATACCGTTGAGATCCACGGAGCCCATGGTTATTTGATCGATCAGTTTTTCTGGTCTGGTACCAATCTGCGCACCGACCGCTACGGCGGCCCGACGATCAAGGAACGCTCGCGTTTTGCCAGTGAGATAGTGTCTGCCGTTCGTGATGCTGTTGGCCCTGAATTCCCGATCATCATGCGCGTCAGCCAGTGGAAGCAACAGGACTACGGCGTACGCGTCGCTGAAACACCAGCTGTGATGGAAGACTGGCTGCTGCCATTGGTCGAGGCCGGTGTCGACGTCCTGCACTGCTCGCAGCGACGTTTCTGGGAACCTGAATTTCCCGAAATTGACGGTGAGAACGGCCTGAACTGCGCGGGCTGGGCGAAGAAAGTAACCGGGGCCGCGACCATCAGTGTTGGTTCGGTTGGGCTAGAAAATGATGTTACTAACGCCTTTGCCGGCAAGGGATCAACCCCTGCGAGTTTGGATCGGCTCGTCGAGCGCATGGAGCGCGAAGAGTTTGATCTGATCGCAGTAGGGCGTGTTCTGCTGAGTGACAAGGATTGGGCCGCCAAAGTTGAAAAAGGCGATTACGCAGACCTGAAGGGCTTCAATCCGGCATCTTTAGCCGAATTGGTTTGAGCCTTACAGCTGAGTGGAGAGTTTCATGCCACAAAGGTTTTAGTCTGAAGGAATCAGAGGTCTAGCCTCGGATGTTGCGAGGTCGAGATCGTAATTTGTTGTTGAGTGCGCCATGACTGTTTCAATGACCGAACAGGTTAAGGCCACTCGACACCTACGCAAACAGGATTGCGTTGCAGTGTGGCCCTGGCATTTACGCGCAGGCTACACAGCGTCGCTAATTAATGTAGTGCTAGATTCTTCATGGCGCGGGCATCCACCGATTGGAGCAGCAAGGCTGGCGGCGAAAAATGCATCGGCGACTAGGCTAGCGGAGCAGGCAAATTCAGAGCGGGGGAGACGCATTGCTTAATTATTATTCATTTTAGGAATAAGCATAATGAAATAGATTCCTTGATCGTATTAGTCATCATGCTACATTGCGGTTACCGGACCGCCGGATATGTTCAATCCTATTTTTATGGTACGACTATGTCCGGCGCCCGAATCTTCCAAATCAGCCTTGAGGCTCTGTCTTATGACAGAACTCATGTCGCGATTTCTCACTCCGGCAATATCCGCATCAGTCCTTGTGCCTCCATTGCCGTTCCATTCGTTACCGGCAAACCTCTTCCTTGTCAGGCCAACAGCGAAGCCTGCAGTGCAATCAGCGAAGGCTTGGCGTTTCTGCTTTACGCCATGTGAATCATCGCTGTTGGGCACTTCCATACCGTTAGTCTAGCCAATCATCTTCAGGTAATACCCGGTCCCATGGGGTTGCAGCTTGACGCGTGAGTGATTGGGCTTCTGTTCCGAGCAAGATCCATCGCGACTTACTACAAATGCCAAACTATTTGGATGAAGCTCATCGAGCTGAAATTGTTAAGCTGAGCACTACATTAACCAGCCAAACTGAATGGCCTACTTGGCTTTTATTGGTCGGATTTTATCTGGCCTGGACTTTTATTGTTATTTATGGCGACGCACTCGGCGAAGTATTCACCCTTGTCCGTTTGGTTCCACTGGTTGTGCTCTGGATGTCGATTCAGAACAATGGATTGCTCGAAACAACGGCTATGTCATTCACGGCTACTTCCAATTATTGCATCGGCATCTGGTCAATCCCGTGGATTGTCCCCGTCATCCTGCCAGGCAATAAAAACACTAAAGCCAATCTGGGCGTCGGAAAATGATACGTTTTGAAACTATCAAGAAAACTCATAAGGGCAGCACGCGAATGGCCGTGAGCGATTTAACGCTTCATGTCCGGGAGGGTGAGATCTGCGTATTTGTCGGGCCAAGCGGGTGTGGCAAAACGACTATTTTGCGAATGATCAATAGGCTGGATACCCAGGACAGTGGTCGCATCTGTGTCAATGGAGTAGCGACCGATGAGCTTGACGTCGTTACGCTACGCCGCGGCATTGGTTTCATGATGCAGAGCGCAGCCTTGTTTCCCCACCAGACGGTTGCAGAAAATATTGGTGCAGTACCGCGGCTCCTGGGCTGGAGCAAACATAAAATCCGCCAGCGCGTGAGCGAACTCATTTCCCTGGTTGGACTTCAGCCGGAATTTCTTGAGCGCTACCCTAATCAGCTGTCGGGCGGGCAGCAAAGTCGCGTCGCTCTGGCGAGGGCATTGGCCTCGGACCCACCGGTTGTATTGATGGACGAACCCTTTGCCGCGCTTGATCCGGTGATACGCGAGCGACTGCAGGATGAACTGGTTGCGCTTCAGAGACGCTTGCATAAAACCATTATTTTGGTGACCCACGATATGGAGGAAGCCATCAAGATTGGTGACCGGATTGCCATCTTCGAGGGCGAAGGAAAGCTTGTTCAGTTCGATACGCCTCACACTATCCTTGCCCATCCTGCCAGCGAGTTTGTGAAGAACTTTATCGGCAAAGATCCGCTGTTAAAAAGACTTTCGCTGATGAAGGTTTCTGATCTTCCAGCGGATGAAGTCAATTGCGAATTCAAACTTCTGCTGGATGATAAGTCCAACCCGTTGAAATGGGTCAGTGAATCGGACGTGCCTGTTCCCGAGCTGACAACGGTGTCGAGTAACGACTCGTTGCATCACGCACTGGTTAAAATTCTAACGGCTCCTATCGGTGTGGTTGTTCGCGTGGACGAGGCGGGCGGTTACGAAGGTTGCCTCTCGATTGCCAGCCTTCACAGCGCACTCAATGAGCGCCGCTTCGGAAGTGCGCAATGATTGACTGGTCCTGGATCGTTGAAAACTGGCAGCAGATCGGTCAGCTGTTATTTGATCATATTCAGCTGGTGACCTTGGGCTTGTGTACAGGGGTGCTATTAGCGGGCGCAATGGTGCTCTTGACGTTGTGGCAGCCAGGATTGGCGCGCCCCATGATTTATGTCAGCGGCATACTCTTTACCATTCCGTCCCTGGCGCTGTTTATTTTGATAATGCCTTTTACCGGTTTATCCAAGACGACGGCGGTCATTGGTTTGAGCCTGTATTCCTTGCTTATTGTGTTGCAGAACACCTTGGCGGGGCTTGCGAGTAATCCCCCGGACGTATTGGAAGAAGCCCGTGCGCTAGGGTATACGCGCATGCAGAGATTCCTCGGGGTTGAACTTCCACTGGCACTGCCTTCGTTATTGGCAGGCTTGCGAACGACCTCGGTTACATTGGTGGGGCTGGTGACCGTTACTGCCTTGATTGGTCAAGGCGGATTAGGCCAGATGTTCATTACCGGGCTGGCTCAAAGTTTCACTACGCCTGTGGCGGTCAGCCTGGTCCTGACGGTGATGTTGGCGTTATGTTTTGATTTTCTGTTTTATTCAATAAATAAATGGCTGGTCCCTTGGGTGCGCTGATGAACATGATCGCAGGTGTCTACCTTTGGTTCTCTCTTCCTGACAATTGGTTGGGTGAAAACGGAATACTGACTCGGCTGGCAGAGCATATTTATTATGTGTCTTTGAGCCTGGCTATTGCTTGTGCAATAGCGTTGCCGCTCGGCGTACTTCTGGCTAACTACCGCAAAGGCGCGCAGGTAGCGATAGGGCTGTTCAATATTGGGCGAGCATTACCTTCTCTGGGTATTGTGATACTTGCAATCATGCTCATTGGCTATGAAACCAGCACGGTGATTATCGCATTGGTGACCATGAGCATCCCGCCGATATTAACCAATACCTATGTTGGAGTCGATCAGGTGGATTCGTCTCTGAAGCAGGCTGCCAGATCGATGGGGATGCGCAGAGGGCAGATGTTTATTCAGCTCGAGTTGCCGCTGGCTTTTCCGCTGATCTTTTCTGGATTCCGATCAGCCCTGGTGCAACTTATCGCAACAGCCACCATCGCTGCGTATGCAGGGTTCGGCGGGCTGGGCAGGTTTCTTATTGATGGACTGGGCCGAAATGATACGCCGCAAATTATTGGCGGCGCACTGATGGTGTCGGCACTTGCGATTGTCAGCGAGTGGGTTTGTTCAATAATAGAAACACTCATGGTTAGAAAATGGCGGGCGGGGAATGTTGAACTAAGCGCTACATGACCATGGGCATTTGAAAGTGCGTATTAACTTTGCAGAGGTGCAGACCCAAATGAAAAACAAACAACGTTCGAAGGCTCACTCAGTGCACTCGGTTTCATTGTTGCTGGGGCTAGGCTTGCTGGTTGGCAGCACGTTTGCCAATGCTCAGTCCATCACCATTGGAGGGGCCAATTTTTCCGAGCAGACGATTCTCGCCAACATCTATGCGTCGGCCTTGAAAAATCAAGGGATAGACGTCAAGACCCGACTCAATCTGGGGAACCGCCAGATCATCGCCCAGGCGCTGGAAAACGGGGATATAGACGTCGTACCCGAATACATAGGATCACTGTTGAGTTTCTATGACGACAAGACCGCCCTGACCACCCAAAAGGAGATCCTCAGCGCTTTGCAACAGAAGTTGCCGGCGGACCTCCAGCTGCTTGAGCCTTCGTCCGCGGGCTCCATTACCGCTTGGGCCGTCACCCGAAAAACCGCAGAAAAGTACAACTTGCACACCTTGTCCGACCTGGCGCCCGTCTCGGGTGATTTCACGCTGGGCGGGCCTCCCGAAGTCGCCACTGCTGCATTGGGCCTGCCCGGGTTGAAGGCGGTCTACGGCATCAACTTCAAGAGCATCAAATCGCTGGACATGGGCGGGCCCTTGTCGCGGCTGGCGTTGAACTCAGGCGCTATCGACGTTGCCACGGTGGTCTCCACGCAAGGCATCCTGGCTAAGGAGCCTTGGGTTGTCCTCGAGGACGACAAGCACCAACAGCCCCTGCAAAACATCACGCCACTGGGTCGCAAGGCGTTGCTAACCCCGGAAGTCACCCAGGTGCTCAACGCGGTCTCTGCAAAACTGACCGATGACGACCTCAAGCAACTCAATCGCCTTGTTGATATCGATCACAAGGATCCCGCAAAAGTCGCGGCGCAGTGGGTCGCCGAACATACCGTCAAGACGGCCCAGTGAAAATGAATGCGACGTTGGTAAGGTCGCGGAGGCGTTATGTCCAATAAAAGTATGATTTTGAATTTGTTCTTTTTTAACCCCCAAGGAGATCATCGTTTTTCCTGGCGCCACCCGCTGTCACCGACCCAGGAAATATTCACGCTCAAGTACTACGTAAAACTGGTGCAGGCGGCCGAGGTGGCGAAGTTCGATGCGGTTTTTGTCGCGGATCACGTCGCGGTCTGGGACTCCGTGGCCAGTGGGTTGAGGCACTATGCCAACGCCCGCCTTGAACCTATTACGCTCTTGTCCGCACTGGCTGCCGTGACTGATCACATTGGTCTGATGGGCACCGCTTCAACTTCCTATAACGAGCCGTTCAACCTCGCGCGATATTTTGCTTCGTTGGACTATCTCAGCGCAGGGCGAGCCAGCTGGAATATCGTGACTTCCTGGCTGGAAGAAGAGGCTTCGAATTTCGGATTGTCGGGCGTGACGAAACACGGCGATCGTTATCTGCGGGCCGAGGAATTCATCCATGTCGTCAAGCAGCTTTGGGACTCATGGGAGGACGGTGCGCTTGAATTTGACAAGGGTACCGGCGACTTTGCCGATCCATCGAAGATTCATCCGATCAATCACAAAGGCGCACATTTCAGCGTACGTGGGCCGCTTAACGTGCCGCGTCCACCTCAAGGATATCCCGTCCTTGCCCAGGCGGGATCTTCTGAAGCAGGCAAGAACCTGGCCGCCGCCCATGCGGACGTGCACTTCTGTTTCATCAATACGGTCGAAGAAGGACTGGCGTACAGGGCAGATTTGAATCGCCGACTTGAATTGAAGGGCAGACATTCCAGTGACCTGAAGATCATTACCGGCGTGCTTCCGGTGGTTCTGGAGGATGAGACTGAGGAGGCGCGACGCCGGCAATTGGAGGACAGCCTCATCATCGATGCCGTGGCGATCGATCTGGTCTCCAGCTACACCCGTCTTGATCTGACAGGCCTGTCGCCGGACAGCCCGCTGCCAGCGTTGCCCGATGAGTCTGAGTTCGATGGCATTCGAACTGAGCTGGCCCTGCTCAAGAAGTACGATACGTCCTTGTCTATCCGCGAAATAGGGCGCCGGTTGGTCAAGAGCTCCAGTACCTGGTTACTGATCGGAACGGCGGAGCATATTGCCGATAAGCTTTCAGCGTTATACGAGTCGAATGCCGTCGATGGCTACAACCTCATGTTTCCGTTTTTGCCGACGGACTTCGAAGCCTTCACCCGCGACGTGGTGCCTTTGCTGCAAGCCAAAGGGGTCTTCCGCAAGGAATATGAACCTGGGACGCTGAGGGACCGCTTGGGCTTGAAAAAGCCTGTTAATAGCTTCTTGCTGTGATCTGGGGCCAAGCGCTAATCACAATCACCCTGACTGGATTTTCATATGGCCAGCGATCTATCCATGTACCTCATTAACGTGAGTGTGTAACGCGCAATTTCTCAGCGTTTCTCGAGCGACGTCCTTGTCGCCATTGCGGCGAATCGAACGTCAGCTGCATGCGAAGTACCATCATTTGATCTGATGCGTTGTCGTACAACTGAATGAGCTATGATGCGTAATCATTCGAAAAACCGAGATTTTTGTTTTTGATGGACAAACTGAACATCCAACCCAGTGTTCGCCGCAGGCACCGAAGCCTGGCGGAGGAGTTGGTGACCGAACTTTCCCGGCGTATTTGCAGCGGTGAGCTCGCCCGTGCGACAAAGCTGCCCACTGAATCTCAGGTCATGGAAGAACATGGTGTCAGTCGCACGGTGGTGCGTGAGGCTATATCGCGCCTTCAAGCGGCAGGCCTGGTGGAAACCCGGCATGGCATCGGCACGTTTGTTCGGGACATCCCGAGCCCGAGCGGTTTTCGAATCGACCCGGCCAGCATTCTCACGTTGCAGGATGTGTTGGCGGTGCTTGAGCTGCGCATCAGCCTGGAAGTGGAGGCGGCCGGCCTGGCCTGCGTACGCCGTACCGACCAGCAACTGCAACTGATGCGTGACTCGCTGGACGCCCTGAACTCCAGGGCGGTCAGTGTCGAATATGCGGTGTCCGCGGATTTCCAGTTTCACCAGCAGATCGCGTTGGCCACGGGTAACCGCTATTTCACCGACATCATGTTGCATCTTGGGGTCAGCATCCTCCCGCGCGCGCGCCTGCATTCCACACGAGTGGTCAATGACAACAAGGAACCCTATCTGGAACGTCTGAGCCGCGAGCATGAAGACATCTATAAGGCGATTGTCCGGCGGGATGCCGACGCCGCTCGGGCGGCGATGCGCCTGCACTTGTCCAACAGCCGAGAGCGAATGCGGCGCGCGTATGAGGCCGCAGAAGCCGAGGCGTTGAACGACTGAACGCAGGCCTCAGGCTCGTGCCATGGGTTCGGGCAGGCCTTTAACGCCTGGATTCAAGGCGAACACACCGCCCGCTAATGGCTGGTCACTGAGGTCGATACCTTGCGGGCGAATCGAGGTGACAAATAGCGTGTCGAGTCGGGCGCCGCCAAAGGCACACATCGTCGGTTTCTTCACCGGCAGTGGCAGCGAGCGATCCAGTTTTCCTTCGGGCGTGAAGCGCAGCACCAGGCCGGCATCAATCGCACAGATCCAATAGCAGCCCTCCGAATCAACCGCCGCGCCGTCCGGTCGACCCGGATGGGCGTTCATGTCGACGAAGTGGCGGCGGTTGTGTGGCGTGCCGCTGTCGATGTCGTAGTCAAACGCCCAGATCTGCTGCCGGGTTGGGTGCGAGTCGGACAGGTACAGGGTTCTGCCATCGGGGCTGAAGGCCAGACCGTTGGGCACCACCAGACCTTCCACTTGCGCAGTAAGCTGACGGGTATCCGGATCGTAGCGATAGAGCGCCCCGACCGCGTCGACGCCCATGTTGGTTTGCATCGTGCTGGCCCAGAAGCGTCCCTGGCGGTCGCAGCGTCCATCGTTGAAGCGCATCTGCGGCCGGGCATGCTCGACGTCGGCGAGCTTTTCGGCGCGTAGGCGTCCGTCAGTCTGAGGCACCAGTTTGAACACTCCACTTTCCTGCGCCCCCAACCAATGACCCGCCGGACTACGGGCGATGCAGGCGAGCATTTCGTCCGCCTGCCAACAGTCAGTCTTGCCATCTGGCTGCCAGCGGTGCAAGCGGCCCGCGGGAATATCCACCCAATACAACGCATTCTCCTGAGCTTGCCAGACCGGACTTTCGCCGGTTGCGTTGCGTGCGTCGACGATGAGTTCGGCATTCATTGGTGTGTTTCCGGCAGGTCACCGAACGGCCCGGCAGCCGTGAATGCTCCCCCTTGGAACAGGCTGTTGGGATCGTCAGCGGCGGGTTTGGGTTGTTGCTCAATTTGCGTGCGAAAGACCTCCGAACTGTCCTGCGGGGCAAAGCCCAGGTGGGCGGCATGGCGATTACTCCACCACTGATCACGATTGTTGGAAACACCGTAAACCACACTGTGTCCGACATTGCTGGCCAGCAGGGCTCGAGCTACCAGGTGCTCCAGGTCCGGATAGCTGAGCCATGTCGAGAGCATTCGCAGGTTGCGCGGCTCCGGAAACGATGAACCGATCCGCAAACTCACCGTTTCGATGCCATAGCGGTGAAAGTAGAACGTCGCCATGTCCTCGCCGTAAGCCTTGGACAAACCGTAATAGCCATCCGGTCGGCGCTGAGAGTGAGCATCCAGCTCGACGTCCTGCGGGTAGAAACCGGTGACGTGGTTGGAGCTGGCAAAAACAATTCGCTTGACCCCGTGTTGCCGCGCCGCCTCATAAATATGAAAGGTGCCGCGGATGTTGGCCTCCATGATTTCCTCGAAGGGCCGCTCCACTGAAATCCCGCCCAGATGGACGATGGCATCGACGTCTTTGACCAGCGCCGCGACTGCGGCCTTGTCGGCCAGGTTGCAGTTGATCACTTCGTCATGCTGACCACGGCTGGGTGCCATAGGGCTGATGTCCGAGGAGCGGACAATTTCGGCGTGAGCCTGCAGGGTTTCTCTGAGGATCTGGCCCAGGCCGCCGGCGGCGCCTGTCAGCAGAATGCGGTTGAAGGGTTTAGGCGAGGCGGGTTGTGTGGTCATGGTCAGATCTTCCATTGAACGGTAGTGGCGTGTTGGTTCGGGGGGGCGCTTGCCTGGCGAGCGATGCGCGATCGTCAGGCAATACCAGGTCTTACATGAAGTTGTACTGGACGCCCAGACGCCAGCGCGCTTGGCGATCGGGGGACGTGGAGTCGACTTTTACGTCGCCGATTTCCATGAACGGCGCCCATTTCTTGGTGAGTTTGTATTTGATGATCAGGTTCTGTTCGTAATCGCTCTTCTTGTTGTCGTAGCGGATGTAGTCGGTCTTGAAATAGATGAATTGATATTCGTAGGCCCACTTGTTCGCAGGCGTATAGCCGAGCCAGCCTTCAAAGCGGTTGGTGGTCTGGTCATCCTTGATGTGGTCGGGCATGTCTTCATTGACCTGGTCACGATCCAGTTTCTTGGCGTCCAGGCGATAGCGCGTGGCGACGTAGAAGGCATCGTTGATTTTGTAGTTGTACTTGAGGCCGAACTTGTAAGTGGTCGAGTCCTTCGAGCTGTCCATCTGGAAGGCCGGGGTCAGCGTCGATTGCGCGCTGAGCTTGTAGTTGTAGCTGACTGTGAACTCATGGCCGTTGTTGACCATGTTGTCGTAGGCGACATCTTCACGGTCACCGGCCGTGCGGTATTTCATTTCCGCTTCAAAGCCCAGTCCACTGTCCAGGCGGTAGTTGAACTTGATTCGGTCAGCGTGGGCGCTGTCGTCCTCGGTGTACTGGTGGCGGTAGTTGATGCTGGCAGAGTCAGCGCTGACGCAGAAGGGCAGGCTGAGGGTCGCGACAGTAACGAGCGTGCGTAGGGTGGTGTTCATACGGTCTTCTTTTTTGTTTTTGTTAGGGTCGTTTGACGTGTACTACGAGCAGCATGGTGTTGCGTATGGATCTCATTTGTGGTGCTGATATACGTTATCGTATGACAAGACGACTCGTCTATGGGTTATAGCTAGTTTTGAAACATGTTGTTACACATGTGCCATGTGAACAGGGCTTTTAAGCAATGCGTGTTATTCCTTGGTTGTCTTTAAATACGGGCGTTTTGATTGGGTATTGAGGAAAAAGGCAGGGGATGTAGGTTATTTATTGGGTCTTTTCATGTGTTGTACGATGACATATGATCGGCGACAACAGACGACACTCCTGTCACAAATCCAATAAGAAGGCTAAAGACGTCCATGAGAATCACAGCAGTCAACGTCCAGGTATTTGCCTACCCGACCCGCCGCGCAGTGGACAGCGCTGGCCACGCTCACCCAGGTGATGTCACCCAAGCCCAAATGGCTTTGCTGCGCATCCAGACCGAAGACGGCAGTGAAGGCTATGCCTTCGGTGCGCCGGAACTGATTCGTCCTTATGTGCTGGACGGTTTTGTACGCAAAGTGCTGGTCGGGCAGAACGCGTTTGATCGCGAGAAAATCTGGCACGACCTGGCGCACTGGCAGCGTGGCAGTGCCAGCCAGTTGACCGATCGTGCCTTGGCCTTGGTGGAACAAGCGTTATGGGACTGGGCGGGGCGCAAGCTTGGCGTGCCGGTACACAAGTTGATCGGCGGCTTTCGCGACAAGGTCCCGGCTTACGGCTCAACCATGTGCGGCGATGAGCTGCCCGGCGGGCTGGCGACGCCGGAAGACTACGGGCGTTTCGCTGAAACGCTGGTCAAGCGCGGCTACAAGGCGATCAAGTTGCACACCTGGATGCCGCCCGTGTCCTTCGCCCCAAGCCCGCGCATCGACATTAAAGCGTGCGCCGCCGTGCGCGAAGCGGTGGGGCCGGACATCGCCCTGATGCTCGATGGTTATCACTGGTACAGCCGCACCGATGCCCTCTACATCGGACGTGAGTTGGAAAAACTCGACTTTGCCTGGTTCGAAGAACCGATGATGGAAGAGTCTGCCGAGTCCTATGCCTGGCTGGCGGGCCAACTGGAGATCCCGGTACTGGGACCGGAAACCCTGTCGGGCAAACACTTGAGCCGGGCCAGCTGGGTCAAGAATGACGTCTGCGACATCCTGCGTGCCGGTGTGGCTGGCGTCGGTGGTATCGCACCGTGTCTGAAGGTCGCGCACATGGCCGAATCCTTCGGCATGGATTGCGAAATCCATGGCAATGGTGCGGCGAACCTGGCGGTGGTTGGGGCGATCAAGAATTGCACCTGGTATGAGCGTGGATTGCTGCATCCGTACCTGGATTACGACGAGGTGCCGGCGTACCTCAAGCGCCTTGTCGATCCGATGGACAACGATGGTTTTGTGCACCTGTCCGATTTGCCGGGCCTGGGTGAAGAGATCGATTTCGAGTTTATCGAGACCCATACGCTTAACAGCTTCTGACCTGTACACGGGCTGCCCGGTGCACGCCGGGCCGTCCGAGAGCCCTATAAATATAAGAAAGGCACTCTCGCTATGAACATTCTTCCTTCGCTGTGGGCGCGGGTATTGGCGGCCACCCTGGCGGTCGCCGTTTTACCTGTGGCTTATGCCAAGACGCCGGCCGATCAACTGATTGTCGGCATGAGCATGATCAACCTGCTGTCCCTCGACCCGGCGGCAGCCACCGGGCTGGATGTGTCGGAGATCAATGCCAATCTCTATGACATGTTGCTGGTGCAAGACGTCGCCCAGCCTGATCGCCTGCTGCCGGCCCTGGCTGAGCGTTGGCAGGTCAGCGATGACCGCAAGACTCTGACCTTCACCCTGCGCACCGGCGTGCAGTTCCAGTCCGGTAACCCCTTGACTGCCGAAGACGTCGCCTGGTCGCTGCAACGGGTACTCAAGCTCAACCTGGCGTTGGCCTCGACCTGGAAGGCGTACGGTTTCAGTGCCGAGAACGTCGAGCGTTCTATGCGCGCTACGGATGCCAATACCTTTGTCATTGAGTTGCCACGGCCGACCGATCCGCTGCTGGTGCTCAACACCCTGGCGACCTCGCCAAGTGCGTTCATTCTCGACCGCAAAAAAGTCCTCGAACATCAGAAGAACAACGACATGGGCGCTGCCTGGCTGGTGACCCATGCGGCCGGCAGTGGGGCCTTCGTGCTCAATGACTGGCGTGCCAACGACGTGATTCTGATGAGCCGCTTCGACGGTTACTGGGGTGGTCCGGCCAAACTCAAACGCATCGTCATGCGCAACATGACCGAGTCGCAGTCGTTGCGCTTGATGATCGAACGCGGCGATCTGGATATCGCTAAAGGCATGTCCGCGCCGGATATCGAAGCCCTGCAAAAAAGCGACAAGGTGCGCACTCAAACCTTGCAGCGCGGCACGCTCTATTACGTAGCGCTGAGTGTGAAGCAACCGATGTTTGCCGACGCACGAGTACGTAAGGCAGTGCGCTCCCTGATCGACTACCAAGGCATCAACCAGACCGTCATGCCGCACTACGGCGTGATCAATCAACGGCCGTTGCCACTGGGCCTCGCCGCACGCTTGCCCGATCCCGGTTATCGGCTGAATGTCGATGAAGCGAAAAAACTGTTAGCCGACGCGGGCTACCCCAATGGCTTCAAGACCACCATCCGCGTGCTGGCCGAGCCTCCCTTTATCAACATCGCTTCCAACTTGCAGTCGACGCTGGCTCAGGCCGGGATCGAAGCCAGCATCATCACGGGCACCGGTAACCAGATTTACGGCGCCATGCGTGAGCGCAGCTTCGACATCATCGTCGGGCGCGGCGGTGGCGGGGCAGAGCGGCATCCTCACTCCAGTCTGCGCACCCTGGTGTACAACCCGGATAACCGCGATGAAGCCAAGTTGAGTAACTTCCAGGGCTGGCGCACCTCCTTCTACAACCTTGAGTTGAACCAACTGATCGAGAGCGCTGAAGTCGAGCCTGACGCCAACAAACAACTGGCCCAGTACCGGGAAATCCAGAAGCAACTCGATCAACAGGTGGGCGCGATTTTGCCGGTTTCGCAGATGACCGACACGGTGCTGATCTACGCCGACGTTGCCGACTTTCAAGGCCACACGGCAGCGACCACGCGCTACAAGGATGTCTACAAGAAGCGCTAAAAACCGCGCGGGGTGAGCCTCGCGTCTTGGCTACAGCGGTGACCGATTTATCAGGAGCTCACTATGTTTGTTATGACTACCTCTGTCATGGGCGCTCGCGCTTCCAATACCGCCCGGCGCGCCAGTACGGTGCTGGTGACGTTGCTCGGCTTGTTGGCCCTGACTTTTGTCATCGGCCGAGTCATGCCGCTGGACCCGGTACTCGCGGTGGTCGGGCCGGACGCGGACAGTTCCACCTATGACCAGGTGTACCGGGCGATGGGGCTGGATAAACCGATCTGGACCCAGTTCGGCCTGTACCTCAATGACCTGCTCCATGGCGATTTCGGCAACGCGCTGTTGACCGGTCACCCGGTACTCGACGACATCCTGCGGGTATTTCCGGCGACCATTGAGCTGGCCACCCTGGCCATCCTGTTTGGCGTGCTGATCGGCTTGCCGCTGGGCGTGTGCGCGGCCAGTAATCAGGGACGCCTTGGGGATCATGTGGCGCGGGTGATCACTCTGTTCGGTTACTCCACGCCGATTTTCTGGCTGGGCATGATGGGCCTGCTGGTGTTCTACGCCTGGCTCGGCTGGGCCGGTGGTGCCGGGCGGATTGATCTGGCGTATGACGGCATGGTGCCCGAGGTTACCGGCCTGTTGCTGATCGATTCGACTCTGGCGCGGGACTGGGAAGCCTTTGCCAGCGCTCTGCGCCACATCGTGTTGCCGGCGCTGATTCTCGGCCTGAACTCGGTGGCCTACATCAGCCGGATGACGCGCAGCTTCATGCTCGAACAGTTATCTCAGGAGTACATCATCACCGCCAGGGTCAAGGGACTGTCACGCCGCCAAGTGGTGTGGGGGCATGCCTTTCGCAACATCCTCGTGCAGTTGCTGACGGTCGTGGCGCTGGCCTATGGCTCGCTGCTCGAAGGCGCGGTGCTCATCGAGACGGTGTTTGCCTGGCCGGGTTTCGGCCAATACCTCACCAGCAGTTTGATGCTCGGCGATATGAACGCGGTGATGGGCTGTGTGTTGGTGATTGGACTGATCTTTGTCGCGCTCAACCTGATCAGCGATGCCTTGTACAAGGTGTTCGACCCACGCACCCGTTAATCCACAACGCTGCTGCAGTACCGATAAAACTATAAAAAGAAGGATCCTTGAATGAAGACTGCTTTTTCGAAACTGCACATAAGCCTGTTGGCGGCCGTTCTGGCCTTGGGGCCGATGACAATGGCCAATGCCAAGACCCCGGCTGATCAACTGATCGTCGGCATGAGCATGGTCAACCTGTTCTCGATTGATCCGGCCAACGCCCCCGGCCTGGATGCCTCCGGCGTCAACGCCAACCTTTACGACACATTGATCAAACGTGATCAGGGCAACCCGGAAAAACACCTGCCGCAATTGGCCGAACGCTGGGAGATCAGCGAAGACGGCAAGCAGGTGACGTTCCACCTGCGCCAGGACGTGAAATTCCATTCTGGTCATCCGCTGACTGCCGAGGACGTGGCCTGGTCGCTGTACCGGGTGATGAAACTCAACTTCGGTCTGGCAACGACCTGGAAGGCTTACGGCTACAGTGTCGATAACATCCAGTCGCTGATCCGCGCCAGTGATGCCCACACGCTGATGATCGACTTGCCGCAAACCATGGATCCGCTGCTGTTGATCGACTCGTTGGCCATTTCGCCCAGCGCCGTGGTGGTGGATCGCAAGACCGCCCTGACTCACGAGAAAAACGGTGACTTGGGCGCTGGCTGGCTGGTGACCAACGAAGCCGGCAGCGGTCCATTTGTACTGACCAAATGGAGCGCCAACGACTCGCTGCTGCTGACCCGATTCGATGGCTACTGGGGCGGCGCGGCCAAACTCAAGCGTGTGGTGGTAAGGCACATGACCGAATCCCAGTCGCTGCGCCTGATGCTTGAACGCGGTGACCTTGACCTGGCCTACGGCATGGCGGCCCCAGACATTCGGGCCATCGACGGCTCGGAAAAAATCCAGGTGCAGTCGTTGCCGCGCGGCACGATGTACTACGTGGCGATGAGCATGAAGCAACCCGAGTTCGCCAAGCCCAAGGTGCGCGAAGCGGTGCGCAACCTGATCGACTACAAAGGCCTGGACGAACAGGTGATGCCGTATTACGGCAAGCTCAATCAACAACCGATGCAACTGAGCCTGGAAGCGCGCCTGCCGGATCCGGGCTATCACATGGACGTGCCCAAGGCGAAAAAACTGCTTGCCGAAGCCGGTTATCCCGAGGGTTTCAGCACCACGATTCGTACGTTGTCGGAGCCACCCTTCATCGACATCGCCGCGCGCCTGCAAGCGACGCTGGCCGAAGGCGGGATCAAGGCCAGTATCGTCACCGGCACCGGCAATCAGGTGTATGGCGCGATGCGTGCGCGCAACTTCGAGATCATCGTCGCACGGGGCGCCGAGCGGTATCCGCATCCGTATTTCAGCCTGCGGACGTTCGCCTACAACCCCAACAACAGCGATGACGCCGGCTTGCCGAACTTCCAGGGCTGGCGTGCCTCGTTCTTTAACCCGCAGCTCAACAGTTTGATCGACCAGGCCGGGGTCGAGCGCGACGGGGCGCAGCGGCTCAGCCTGTATCACCAGGCGCAGGAACTCTACGACCAGCAGGTCGGGCCGATCCTGATGATTTCGCAGATGACCGACACCGTGGTCAGCGCTGCCGACGTCAAGGGTTTCGCTGGCGATGATGCCGAAGCGACGCGTTACCTGGGCGTCTACAAGCAACGCTGAATGCGGCCGGGCGTGTCTGCGGACGCGCCGGGTGATCCTGAATTCAACCCGAGAACATGCCAATGATTGCCAACATGTCTTCTACCGATTCCAACGCCAAGCGGCAGGTGGATCGCACCCCCGGGTCCAGCTTCGATGCCTTGTGCAAGAGCGGCCTGAAAGTGCTGCACCACCTGTTGCGTAACCCAATGACCCTGGCCGGGCTGCTGGTCGCGATGCTGTTGGTCGTGGTCGCGGCATTTGCCCCCTGGATCGCCACTCACGATCCAGTGGCACAGAACCTCGCCAACGCGCTACAGGCGCCCGGCGCCGTTCACTGGTTCGGCACCGATGAATACGGCCGGGATATCTTTAGCCGGTTGGTCTATGGCTCGCGTATTACCCTGTACATCATCACGCTGGTCACGGTGATTGTCGGTCCTATCGGCTTGTTTATCGGCACGGTCTCCGGCTATTACGGTGGCCTCGTGGACACAGTCTTCATGCGCTTGACCGACATCTTCATTTCTTTCCCCAGCCTGGTATTGGCGCTGGCGTTTATCGCGGCCCTTGGTCCTGGCCTCGAACACGCGGTGGTGGCGATTGCCTTGACCTCCTGGCCGCCGATTGCGCGTCTGGCACGGGCCGAAACCCTGTCGTTGCGCAAGGCGGATTTCGTCGTGGCGGTCGAGCTGCAAGGTGCTTCGACATCGCGAATTATTCTGCGGCACATCGTCCCGATGTGCATGTCGTCGGTGATTATCCGCCTGACCATGAACATGGCCGGGATCATCCTCACCGCCGCGGCGTTGGGCTTTCTCGGCCTGGGCGCCCAGGCACCGTCACCGGAGTGGGGCGCGATGATATCGACAGGCCGGCGCTACATGCTTGAGTGCTGGTGGCTGGTGGCTGTTCCAGGTGCGGCGATCATGCTGGTCAGCCTGGCTTTCAACCTGTTGGGCGACGGCCTGCGGGACATTCTTGATCCGCGCAGCGAGTAACCGGAGGCTGTATGTCTGCAATCAAATTGAACGTCGAAGGGCTCAATGTGCGCTTCGTCAATGGTCAGAAAGAAACCCACGCGGTACGGGATGTGTCCTTCACCCTGGGGCGCGAAAAACTAGCCATTGTTGGCGAGTCCGGTTCGGGCAAATCAACGGTGGGACGCAGCCTGCTCAAGTTGCACCCGGCCAGTACCCGAATCACCGCCAAGGCCATGCAATTCGGTGAAGTCGATTTGCTGACGGCCAGTGAAAAAGTCATGCAAAAGATTCGCGGACAGCGTATCTCGATGATCATGCAAGACCCCAAGTACTCGCTGAACCCGGTGGTCAAGGTCGGCGACCAGATTGCCGAGGCATACCTGGCTCACCATAAGGCCAGTCGCAGCGAGGCCCGTGAGCGGGTAATGGAAATGCTCGAAAAGGTGCATATCCGTGATCCGCAGCGAGTCTACAACTTGTATCCCCACGAGGTTTCCGGTGGTATGGGCCAGCGCATCATGATCGCAATGATGGTCATCACCCGGCCGCAAGTGATCATCGCCGATGAGCCGACCTCGGCCCTCGATGTCTCGGTGCGCCAACAAGTGCTAAGCGTGCTTGAAGAGTTGGTTGAGCAGCAGGAAATGGGGCTGATTTTTGTCAGTCACGACCTAAACCTCGTGCGCAACTACTGTGACCGCGTGCTGGTGATGTACGCCGGGCGGGTGGTGGAATCACTGGCTGCCTGCGACCTGCAACACGCCCAACATCCCTATACCCGTGGCCTGCTGGCGGCATTGCCGAGCATGGACAATCGTCGCGAACGATTGCCGGTGCTGCAACGCGACCCGCTCTGGCTGACTTGCTGAGGAATTGACCATGCCCATGATCCAAGCACACGCGCTGAACCTGAGTTTCGGCGTTGGCCCGGCCCTCAATCAAGTGCTGCACGACGTCAGCCTCAGCGTTGCCGATGGTGAATCCTTTGGTTTGGTGGGGGAGTCCGGCTCGGGCAAAACCACCGTGCTGCGCTGCCTGGCCGGGCAGTATCGGCACTGGAGCGGCGAGCTGAGCATTGCCGGCGTGCCGTTGCAGCACAAGATTCCGAAGGCGCATTTCCGGCAAGTGCAGATGGTTTTTCAGGACCCCTATGGTTCCTTGCATCCACGCCATACGGTCGACACTGCGCTGCGCGAGCCGCTGATCATTCACGGGGTAGCGGACAAGGACGACCGGATCAGCGAGATCCTGCTCAAGGTGGGTTTGAACGACAGTTACCGCTATCGCTATCCGCATCAGTTGTCCGGCGGTCAGCGCCAGCGAGTGGCGATTGCCCGCGCATTGATTCTTGAGCCCAGGGTCTTGCTGCTGGATGAGCCAACGTCGGCACTGGATGTTTCGGTGCAGGCGGAAATCCTCAACTTGCTGGCGGATCTGCGCCAGCGCGAGAAGCTCACGTATTTGATGGTGACCCACGATCTGGGTGTGGTGACGCACCTGTGTGATCGGGTGGCGGTGATGCAGCAAGGCAAGATCGTTGAACTGCTCGACAGTAAGGCACTCAATCAGGACCTGGCGACCCACGCCTATACAAGAATGCTGGTGCAGGCCAGCCGTGATTTCAGCCAAGAGTCCGAGCGCCAAATGGCAGTTTGAACAGACCGATTTGCGGAGAAACAACCATGCCCCATTGCCTCATCGATTGCCCCGTAGCCCTGGCCCAACGCATCGGCGAGCAGACCCTGCTGGCCACCGTGCACGATGCCCTCGACGCCTTTGGCGTATTCAAGCCGGGGGATATCAAGGTTCGACTCAACGGTTATGTCCATTACCGCTGCGGGGCTACCCAGGATGACTTCGTCCATGTGGCCCTGTACCTGTTTGCCGGGCGCAGTGCCGAACAGCAACGCAGCTTGGCTTCGGCGGTGTTGGCCGCGTTGCTGGGCCTGCTGCCAGACGTCGAAGCCTTGTCCATGGATGTACGGGAAATGCCACGGGAGACGTTCGTCAATCGTAGTCAATACCTCGAAGAAGCCGGGCTATCGGCCTGAACCCGTGGGTTCAGACACCCTGGCTTGATGACTGGCAAAGACAAGGAAAACGACATGCCGTATCAACCTCCCGCTGTTGCTCTGCCCAAACACTTTCTGGCGCGGTCACTGATCGCCCCCCTGGCCGTGAGTTGCAGTCTGTCATCGTGGGCGCTGCAAGCACCGTCGAAACTGCAAGTGCCGACCCTGGCCTTTGATGATCAGCAGATCATCCTCGTCTGGGAAAAACCTGCCGATTACACCGACATCAAGGACTATCGGGTCTACGCCAACGGCGTCCTGCTGGGCAGCAGCAACGCCAACAATGACCGGGTATCGCCGGCCAAGCCCTACATCGACCGCTTCTACGAGCAGGACACCGCGAACTTCCACTACCGCATCGGCATTCACAGCTACACCGCCCAAGGACTTAAACCCGACACCTCATACCGTTTCACCGTGCGTGCAGTGGGTGCCGATGGCAAGGAATCGGCTGACAGTCCGGCACTCGTGCAACGTACGACGAAGGTTGCGCCGGTGTTCGACGTGAAGAAGTACGGCGCCAAGGGTGACGGCAGCAGCCTCGATACCCTGGCCATCCAGAATGCTATCGAGGCCTGTACCGTTGGTTGCAAAGTGTTGTTGCCCAAGGGCATCTACAAAAGCGGCGCGCTTTATCTCAAAAGCAACATGACTTTGGAAATCGCCGAGGGCGCGACACTGCTGGGTTCCGAGCGCGCCGAAGACTATCCGCTGGCGGGTTACATTCAGTATCCGTATTCGAGCACGGTGCGCCCGGCCTCGCTGATCAACGCCTTGCCCCGCGATCCACGTCAACACCAGTCGTTCGAAAACATCCGTATCGTTGGCAAGGGCACCCTTGATGGTAATGGCTGGAAGCGGCGCACGGATATCGTCGACGAGCGTGGTCAGCCTTTGCCGTTCTACCTGCCCAGCGATAACACGCGCTACCAGCAAGACGGCATTCTCGCCAAGGCGCAAGTCGAACAAGCGGTGGCGCGAGGCATGAATGTCAAGGATGCCTACGGGCAGATGCGTTCTTCGCTGATCACCCTTCGCAACGTGAAAAACGTTTTCTACGGCGGTTTCACCGTGTTGAATCCGGCGTTCCACGGGATCATGAACCTAGAGACCGAAAACGTGGTGCTGGCCAATACCACGCACAAGACCTATGACGCCAACAACGGCGACGGCATCGAGTTCGCCAACAGCAAAGGCGCCATGGTCTTCAACAACTTCTTCGACACCGGCGATGACTGCGTCAATTTCGCGGCTGGCACCGGTGCCGATGCGGTGCATCAAAAGCCCCAGGAGGATGCGTGGATCTTCAACAACTACTTTCGCAAAGGTCATGGCATGGTGGTTGCCGGCAGCCACACAGGCGCCTGGATTCAGAACATTCTGGCCGAGGACAACGTCTCTGACGGCACCGATGCCGGTTTGCGAATGAAGAGTACCAACTTCATGGGGGGCGGGGCGCGGAACGTCATCTTCCGCGATTCGGCGATGCGCAATACCGTCAAACAGGCCTTCATTTTCACCCTCGACTACAACGACCCGAACGCCAAACTGGATTACCAGCGTTCAACAGTCCCGGGGCAGTTCCGGGATATCCGAGTCGCTGATGTGAGCGTCGAGAATGCGCAAGGCAAGGCGATCGAGGTCAAGGGCGATAGCCGGAGCAACGCCTGGCATCAGGGCCTGGTGTTCGAACGCGTACGCTTCAGCGGCCCGGCCAAGGTGCAGATCGATGGGTTGAAGGATTCGCAGTTCGACAGCGTTGTATTCAGCGAGACGGGCGGGGGAAATTCATGGCAAGTGACCAATAGCCAGGGTTTGTCTTTCAACGCGATGGGCCCGACGCCGCCATAGTCGTTGCTTGCCTTTGAGCTGGATGGCGCTTGGCAATGTGCCCGCAACAGCCATCCTTGCCACAGCCCAAGTCAATCCAACTGATGCCGATAAGGCAAGTCCGGCCCGGTCTTGCCGCAGGTGAGGGCGGCGGCGCTGACGGCGAAGGTGAGCATCGCGTCGATCTGTTCGCGACTCAAGCGCTGCAAACCCTCCACCGAATCCAGCTGCTGTTCGGTCAGCCATGCGATCAACGCCGCTTGGAAGGTGTCGCCGGCGCCCACGGTATCAGCCATCAACACCGCGCAGGCCGGCGCCGACCAACTGCCATGGCGGCGGCTGAATACCGTTGCTCCCTGGCCGCCACGGGTGAGGAATACCAGCTGGCAGCGGTGTTCCAGCCAGTCATGGATCACGCTGTGCGGATCACGCTCGGGGTAGAGCAGGTTCAGGTCCTCGTCGCTGACCTTGATCAGGTCGGCATGCTCGACCAGAGTGTTGATGCGTTCGCGCCACAGTTCGATATTCGGTTCTGGGTTGAGTCGCACGTTGGGGTCGAGGCTGATCAGGCGTTTGCCGCTTTCCCTGCGGACCAGGGCCAGCAGGGTGTCGGCAATCGGCTGCACCACCAGCGAGAACGAGCCGATATGCAACCCACGCACCTCAGCGCCTAATTCAGGTAAATGCCCCGGCAACAGCTGGCGATCGGCACAACCTTCGCCTCGGAAGCTGTAATGCGGCGAGCCGTCGGCACCGACGGCGACCATCGCCAGGGTGGTCGGTGCGTCGAAGTCCTGCAGGTAGTCCGGGCGCACGCCTTCCTCCTGCAGCACTTGCTGTAAACGCCGGCCGAGGTAGTCGCTGGACAGCCCGGCGAACAGCGCCACGTCGATGCCCAGACGGCGCAAGCCGACGGCGACGTTGAACGGCGAACCACCGGCAATCGCTTTGTAGTTCACTTTTGAAGCTTGAACGTTGACGTCGTTTTCACTGAAGAAATCGAACAGCGCTTCACCACATACCAGATACATAGTCATTCGCTCTTTAAAGGTTCGCTACAAGTTGTTAATAGCGTTCGTAGGCCTGTTAGCGTTAAAAAGCTAGCCAAGCAAAGCGCTTGGTTAACGGCGTGATTCTTTCTCAAAAGAGAGGAAGTGGGATCTTAATTTGTGATCGTGAAGTCAGCGATATTGCTGGCCGAAATCACAATGTCGGCATTCGGAAGGTCGTTGCGATGAACTTTTTCATAGGAAGTAGACTCATCGAAACCCAATGATCGCCATCGATCAAGCAGGCGCGCTTCCAGGGTTTTGCGGTCAGCCTGCAGCATGATGGTGGCGTCAAAACAGTCTCTTAAGGACGACCATGGGGCGAGGTCTAATAGAAGGTAGTTTCCTTCCACGATGAGATATTTCACGTCAGAGGAAATCAATTGTCCTGCAGCACGGGATATCTCCAGGATTCGATCGAATACCGGAACGGCAACCGCTGGTTCGTTGTTCGCACGAAGCCGTAGCAGCAGACTCCTGAAGCCACCCACATCGAATGTATCAGGTGAGCCCTTACGATCTAAAAGGTTCAAGGATCCAAGAACCGCATCATCGTAATGAAAGCCATCTCCGGGAACAACAGCTGCGCCCCCCGGCATAACTCTATTAAGAGCCTCTACCAAGGCCTGAGAGACGGTGGACTTACCGGCACCAGGCGGCCCCGCTAGCGCAACGACAATTCGATTACCAGACAGAGCCTTAACGTAGTTGAGTAGCTCTGTGCTTACTATTGTGTTTGTTTTGGTGAACATGCCAAATCTCTCCTCAGCAGCCGTCGCTCAGGTTTCCCGTAGGTTCGTCCCTTTAGGGGTTTTCATGCCGTGCGGCCGCTGCGAGCACCTCGCAGCAGCCATTCCCCGCATGACAGAGGTGGCTAGAAACCCCTATGTCATTTGACTCAACCCCTCAGTTGGTCAGTGGTCAGCTTGCCAGCCTTTGTACTCCATGACGTTGGCTCGTGTTACCAGTGAGGGTTGAAGCAGTACCGTTGTGCTTTCCAAAGATTTGCCATTCAACAGGTCATAACCCATCGTTACGGCCTGTTGTGCCTGGCCCCAAGGGGATTGGGAGGCGGATGCCTGGATCTGTGTATCGCTTTTGAGCGCAGTCTCTATATCGGGAGCTCCATCCACCGATGCGATAATGATGCCTTTGCGCTTGAGTTGTTTTGCTGCCAGGTCTGCACCTATGGCCTGGGGGTCATTGATCGCGAACACCGCGTCGACTTTTGCAAAGCGAGTCAAGTCGCCTTGCATCACGCTGTAGCCACCTTCACGCGAACCTTTGGCATCCTGATTATCAGACAGTATCTTGATATCGGGTGCCTGCGCGAAAACACTCTTACAGCCATTGACTCGGTCTAAGACTGCTGAGGTCTGCGTACCATTCTGGATAATAACGTTACCCTTGCCACCCAGCTTCTCAGCGATGTACTGACATACAATCCTGCCGGCTTCGACGTTATCGGTCTGTACCGTGGCGTTGGCACCTTGCACCATGACATCTACGCCCACAACCACTATGCCTGCCTTCCTTGCTTTCGCAATCGCAGGCGCGATTGCGACAGGGTCGACGGCGTTGACAAGAATCAAGTCTACGCCCGAAGAAATGAAGTTATCGATTTGAGTGAACTGCTTATTCAAATCGTAATCTGCCGACACCGAGATAAATTTTGCGGCGGGATTGATATGCAGTGCCTCGGCTTTGGCGCCATCTACCATCGCTACAAAGTAAGGATTACCCAGCGAGCCAACAGTTATCCCGACGGATTTCAACTCTCGCGCTTGAGCGCTGCTAAATGCCAGTAGTGTACAAACAGCGGTAAATATTATTTTTTTCATGAGCACTGTCTCTTGTTATTGGAGTGTGGGGGTTATATATGATTCAGGTTCGTGCACCTGACTGCCGAAAGCGATCGAGGGCTACCGCTCCGATGATGACAACACCTTTGATAATGTATTGCCAGATATCCGAAACTCCCAGCAATATCAGGCCATTAGAAAGTGTAGCGATAATCAGGGCGCCAATTAGCGTACCGACGATAGTGCCGACGCCTCCTGTAAAGCGCGTTCCTCCCAGAATAACGGCGGCGATAGCGTCGAGTTCATAAGACTGTCCCATTTGCAGTCCATTAGCAGCCATCAGTCGAGCGGAAGTCATGATGGCCCCCACGCCCGCCAACAAACCGGACAGGGCATAAGTAAATAACAGGACTTTCCAGACCTTGATTCCCGACAACCGTGCGGCCTCAGGATTGCCGCCCACTGCGTAAATCTGTACGCCTAACACCGTACGTCGAAGAATAAGCCACGAAAGAGTAACCACGACTACCGCGATTACAACCAGCCATGGCACCCCGAACAAGGTATCGTTTCCAATGTAAGCAAAGGACAGGTCGGGATTGAAAACCGTTTTGTCTTCGCCGATGAGGCGTGCGATTCCACGCATCGCTGTCAATCCGCCTAGCGTGACGATAAATGCCGGTAGCTTTCCAAAAGCGACCAATACACCATTGACGAGCCCTAGTAGCAGTCCGACTCCAAGCCCCGCAGCGATGGCCAGGGGAGCAAACCCCGGAACTTGCGATACCAATAGCGCCACTACTGCGGAAACAGCCAGAATCGAACCAACCGAAAGGTCGATACCACCTGTCAAAATCACGAAAGTCAGACCTGACGCCAATACCACATTGATAGAGGCTTGCTGACTGATGATCGAGAAATTCTGAACCGAGAAAAAGCTCTCGCTCATCAGGCCAAAGCCCACACAAAGGAGTAACAGTACGGGCAGCATGCCCGCCACTCTCATCAGTTGGCGCATTTTATCCTGGGTGGAAGGTCCGGCGATGCTTCGTACACCAGGCGTGGTGAGGTCACTTGCTACTTTGCTTTGCAGTGGGGAAGTCATTGGACTAAGTCTCCGTTGGCTAGAGTCAACCTGTCGCTGCCTGTGGCAAACGCGATAATGGCTTCAGGTGTGATATCAAGACCGCTGTGGCCACCGAGTTCGGTGACAAGTTTACCCTCACACATGACCAATACACGGTCGGCAATTCCAACGATCTCTGGTAGTTCACTTGAAATTATCACTACGCAAACGCCGGATGCTGCTAATGCATTGATGATTTTATATATTTCTGATTTAGCCCCAATGTCGACACCCGATGTAGGCTCGTCGAGGAACAATACTCTGGGCTTCATCTCCAGCAGACGAGCCAACAAAACTTTTTGCTGGTTGCCTCCGGACAGTGCTCCAACATTGATATCTGAAGACGCTTTGATATTGAGTGCCTGGATTGCTTGTTCGGTACGTCCAGTTCCGGCCGCTCGGTCCACAAACCCCGCAAATCGAGCATCACTTCCCACAACACATACATTAATATTGTCGTGGACACTCATGTCGAGAAAAAGGCCCAGTGCTTTGCGGTCTTCTGTCAGATAGACGATGCCTGCGTTACCTGCATCGCGAGGAGAGCGTATGACTACAACTTCGCCGTCCATCTCAATCTTTCCGCCTGAGTACGCATCGACGCCTGCGATTAATCGGGCAAGTTCGGTTCTTCCAGAACCCACCAGTCCTGCAATCCCGAGAATTTCGCCGGCATACAGATCGAAACTGCAATCCTGAATTTTGAAGTCATCTGTAAGATTGCGAACACGTAGTATCGGTTGCTCGTAAGAGCACAAAGAACGCTCATGGGCGTAGAAGCCGGAAACATCGCGGCCAACCATCATCCGGACCAGGGTTTCAGCTGACAGCGTGACGCGATCCAGCGAACCAACGTAACGACCGTCCCGGAGCACCGAAACACAATCGGACAATGCGTATATCTCGGCCATTCGATGGCTGATATAGATGATCGCGACGCCATCATCACGTAGCTGCCGAATCAATGTAAAAAGACTTTCGGTCTCTTTTGTGGATAGCGGCGTTGTAGGCTCGTCCATCACCAGGATTCGCGTATCGGCATGAATTGCACGCGCGATTTCAACAAGTTGTTGGTCCGCAATCGACAAGGTGCCGACCAGTGCGTGCGGATCAAATGTGACGCCAAGTCGCTTTAGTACTACGAGCGCGCCTTCGGTCATTGCCTTGCGGTTTATAACGCCACATCGACGAATCTCTCTACCCAGGTAGATGTTCTCCACCACGCTCATATTTGCGCACAAGCTGAGCTCTTGATAGATGACGGATATGCCATGGCGCTTCGCATCGTTCACGCCATAGTTTCGAATATCACATCCGTCGATTCGGATAGTGCCACTGTCGGCGACATAGGCCCCCGATAGTATTTTCATCAGAGTGGATTTTCCGGCGCCGTTTTCGCCCATTAGCGCGTGGATTTGTCCAGGGAAAATACTGAGGTCAATATCATGCAGGACGCGCACCCCATTGAATGACTTCGAGATGGAATGCATTTCCAATAGGGCAGGAGGGGGGCTTTCAGATCCAGTGCTCAGCATAGCTGTTAACTCCTTATCTACCGATTTGAGAGGCAGTTGAAACCTCTCATCGGTGTTCTTGTTTGAGCAACATAGTCGAAAGGAAAGCGCTTGCGCAAGCGCTTTCCTTTTCGTTCGAGGAATTCTCCAAAAAGCACTTCAACGTCCATCCCCTAGGGAAGCCCCGATCAAAGAGCACATGAAAAGGATGTTAGAAAAGCGCTTGCGCAAGCGCTTTCGTCTCGGCTATGCTTTTTTCAACAAGCGCTGCTGCGTCCATCAATTGGTTCGCAGGATGATCGCTACGATAATAAAAAGGAGTGCCCGGCTATGCTGCATAGCGGATTCCACCATCTCGATTCACAGACTTCAGATGCGCTGCGCATCTCGCTGGGTCTCTCACGAAATTGCGGGCTCGCCCCGGCATCAATTCCGAGAGCCATCGACGCATTTTCTCGCCGTGAGCTTTACAATAGGTAGCAACTGGACATGAGTTCAGCGCTATCCATCAAATCACGTGAGAAAGGAGTGATGCACAGTGGGTGCAAAGATGAGCGATGTCGCGAGAGCCGCGAACGTATCAATGTCTACGGTATCTCATGTTCTCAACGGTACTCGTAAAGTACATCCTGACACCGTCCGTAGTGTGAATCAGGCTGTAGAGTCCGTAGGCTATATTCGAAACTCACTCGCTCGGTCTCTGGCTCGCTCCTCTTCGGGTTCGGGTGCTATCGGCGTGGCGATTGCTACGCTTTCAAACTATTACTTCAGTGAAACAGTACGTGCCATCGAAGCGGCATGCGCGAAAAGCGGATTGATGATGATATTGGTCAATACGCAAAGAGATCCGGAACAGGAACTCAAAGCGGTCAAGGCACTGCATGAGCGACGTGTTGACGGGATTGTACTCGCTTCGGAATATGATCCAGAAAATCGAGTATTTAATTACTTAAAAGCCAACAAGATACCCACGGTTCTCATCGATCGACTTCTCTCGACGTCTTTTGATCAGGTGGGGGTAGAGAATAAGCACTCCTCTCAAGAATTGATTGCACATTTGATCAAGCTGGGTCATCGGCGTATCGGGATGGTATCCGGACGATTGACCCAGTCTTCTTCTCATGAGCGAATTGACGGCTACCGTGCGGCTTTGGCTGACGCTGGAATTGAGTACGAAGATCAATTGGTTTGCTGTGGTGAATCGGCGATTGCGCCGGCAATGGAAGCCACTCGCCATTTGCTATCGCTAGAGCACCCGCCCACCGCAATAATGACTGCAAACAATTTGATGACCATTGGTGCAATGCAGGCCCTTCGTGAAGCGGGGCTTGAGGTGCCAAAGGATATCGCGTTGGTTGGCTTTGACGATTTCGACTGGGCGGATGCTTTTAGCCCAAGATTGACAGTTGTAGCGCAACCTCTCGAGGAACTCGGAGCCCAGGCTGTGAAGCTTTTATTGAAGCGTATCAAGCAACCTGAGGGTAGACGTCAGACTATCAGATTGAAACCCTCTTTAATTCAGCGAGATTCATGCGGCGCTCCCAAATGACTGTAATCAGGATTTCGTCCTGAGGATCTAGCGGTGCAGACGTGAATTACTTGACTCTTGTTCACGTCTCGCCGCCTGGATAATTTTGAAACCAAACGACTAGCACCTGGTTTCCATTTGTCGTGCACGTATATGTATGTTTCAGTGTTTTCTGCTTGAGTGCCCCGCGTTTGGTTTTGTTTTTCTTCAGGTAATTGGTTGTAGCTGCAAAATGCAGAGCTTATTCCTGTGATGGCGCTTCTGCGTTCGCAGAATTACGAAATGCTTAAATTTGAATGGCAAGACAAGAGTCGATTTAGACGGCACAAGCCGTATTGGCGAAGAAGGGCTGAGCATGAATAACTACAACAAAACGAATGATGTGACTGCACTGCCGGCATGGCGCAATCTGCTCGACCATCGGGAGAGCATGAAAAATTTTAGTATGCGCGATGCCTTTCGAGATGACAGTAAACGCTTTCAAGAGTTTTCCTTGGCGGGCTGCGGGCTTTTTTTGGATTACTCCAAAAACCTGATCACTCACGAAACGCGTTCATTGCTTGTAAACCTTGCTCGCGAGGCAGGCGTGGAACAGGCAGCGCATGCCATGTTCAGTGGAGAGAAAATCAACTGCTCCGAGGGGCGTCCTGTGCTGCATACCGCGCTGCGGCGACCAGTGGGTGACGCTTTGATGGTCGATGGTCGCAACTTGATGCGCGATGTGCATGGCGCCCTGGCGCAAATGACTGACGTGGTGAGTCGTATCCATAACCATCTGTGGCGTGGTTACAACGACAAGGTCATCACCGATGTCGTAAACATTGGTATTGGTGGCTCATTTCTGGGCCCGGAGCTTGTCTCTGAGGCGCTGGCGCCTTTTGCTCGGCATGGAGTGCGGTGCCATTATCTAGCTAACATCGACGGCAGTGAATTCCGAGAGGTTACAGCCGGACTGAACGTAGAAACAACGCTGTTCATCATCTCCAGCAAAACCTTCGGTACTCTTGAAACCTTGAAGAATGCACAAGCTTCTCGTAGCTGGTACTTGGCTAAGGGCGGGACGGAGGAGAAGCTATATCGCCATTTCATTGCTGTGACAAGTAATCGCCAAGCGGCGCTGGATTTCGGCATTCGTGAAGCAAACATATTTCCTATGTGGGACTGGGTCGGTGGCCGTTACTCACTATGGTCTGCAATTGGCCTGCCGATTGCGCTGGCCATTGGCATCGCTAACTTCAAGGAACTGCTATCCGGCGCGTACGCGATGGATCAGCATTTCCTGAACGAACCATTGGAACAGAACCTTCCTGTTCTTTTAGCGGTACTCGGCGTTTGGTATCACAATTTTTGGGGTGCGCAAAGCTATGCTTTCTTGCCCTATGACCATTACCTGCGCAACTTCGTTAAGCATCTGCAGCAGATGGACATGGAGTCAAATGGCAAAAGTGTTCGTCATGACGGCACGTCAGTGTCTTGCACCACGGGCCCGGTAATCTGGGGCGGCGTGGGGTGTAACGGACAGCACGCTTACCACCAGTTGCTGCATCAGGGAACGCCTCTGATTCCAGCTGACTTCATTGTGCCTGTGGTCAGCCACAATCCAGTGGCTGATCATCAGGAATGGCTGTATGCCAATTGCTTGTCTCAAAGCCAAGCGCTGATGTGGGGCAAAACCCGCAGTGAAGCTGAGGCAGAGCTAAAAGCCAAAGGCCATTCATCCAGTGAGATTGAACGACTGGCACCGCATAAAGTGATCCCCGGTAACCGGCCAAGCAATACAGTTGCTCTTGAGATCATCAATCCACATAGCCTTGGTGCGCTGATCGCCCTTTACGAGCACAAGGTCTTTGTCCAAGGCGTAATTTGGGGAGTCAATTCGTTTGATCAATGGGGCGTGGAGCTGGGCAAGGAGCTAAGTAACAACGTCCATAGCCTCCTGACTCGATATGACGCGCAACCGGCTGATGATTCCTCGACGCAGGGTCTTATAGATTTCTTCCGAGGACGTCATCGGGGGTAGAGCCTCATAAGATCGGACGGGACTAATGCCTTATCGTTAGCTCGTCGTGGCCACTTTGCACTGCCTGGATTTTTCGTATGCTTTTGGTTCAGGTAATGCAGTGCCTTTTTTATTCGATTTAACTTGGTATTTTCCTGTCGGAAACCGGTGCGTGGAGTTAGTCGCGTATCCGAATCAAAAGCGTGCTGTTCGTGTTATCGGCCTTGTCCAATAAATATAACAAACAAAAGGTGTTATGAATGAACGTTAAAACTCTCAGCGCAGTTCTGGGTGCGTCCTTTGCTGTCGGCTTTTTGCCCGTTGATGCGTATGCAACAGACTTCAGTGGTTATTTCAGAACCGGAGTAGGAGATTCGACTCAAGGAGGGAAACAGTCGTGTTTTCAGCTACCGGGCGCGCAATCCAAATACCGTCTGGGCAACGAATGTGAGCAATATCTGGAACTGGATTTGCGTCAGGATCTGCTTTCACTGGACGACGGCTCGGTGGTCAGCGTGGAAGGCATGGCACAGTTTTATAACGAATATGGCCATGAACCAAAATTTGACGGGGAGCACGGCTATACGCGGATGAGCCAGCTCTACGGTGAGTGGAGCAAGATGCCGGCATTGAATGGCGGTTCTTTCTGGGCGGGCCGTCGTTACTACAACCGAAACGACATCAATATTTCCGACTACTTCTACTGGAACCAAAGCTCAACAGGCTTTGGGTTCGACCAGGTCGCATTGGGAGATCTGAAATACAGCTACGTGTTCTCACGCAAGGACAACGTCTTCCAAAAGGATTTTGTTACCCGTCATGATGTGACCGTCAGCGGATTCAACACAAATCCCGGTGGCGAGGTTCAACTGGGCGTCAGTTATCTGGACAAGCCGAGCCGCGAGAATGCTCATCAGGGCTGGTCGGTGGTTGCCCAGCACAAGCAGGTCGCGTTTCTTGGCGGAGTCAACAAGTTCGCTGTTCAATACGGCCGAGGGCCGGGCACCGCATTGGGCTACACCGGTGATACCACGCTGGATGAGAGCAACAAGAGCTGGCGGCTCGTGGAGTTTTTCGACTGGCAAATGACTCATGCTTTCAGTGGTCAAGTTGAATTGGTCTATCAAAAAGACACGCGCCCTGATGGTGATGATCAGAACTGGTTATCCATTGGTGTTCGGCCAATTTATGCGTTCACGGACCAGTTCAAGTTGATCACAGAAGTTGGGCGCGACCAGGTTGAAGCCGCAGACGGTACCCGAAAACTCACTAAGTACACCATCGCGCCTACCTGGTCACCGAAGGGCACGGGATTCTGGGACAGGCCGGAATTTCGTCTGTATTACACCTACGCAACCTGGAACAAGGCTGCGCAACGCGCCGCCAGCTTACAATCTCCGGGATCGGCGTTGTCTGATACCGGTGCGTTTGGTACAGACCTGCAAGGCTCCAACGTAGGGTTTCAGGTCGAGTATTGGTGGAAATAAATCCTGAAATGGCAGTGCTGACGATCAGCCCGGATCTGCTTCAACAACTGCGGATAGCGAGGGCAATCCAACGCTTCTTCTCAAACAGAAGGGAGTGGTGAACCGCGAGAGGAAGTGAGCGAGTCAGAGGGCGCTGAACGTTGTGGCGTTCAGCGCCATCGTCGATCGAACATTGTTGAAGCTTTATCAGGCGAGTCACTCAGAGCGAGAGACGACGTCACTATCCTTTTATCCGGTGATCGGGTTTGTAATTGCGCACTGATGCACCGGCGCGAAAGTCACCTATGGCGCTGCTTCGTCGCTTCTTGCAGCTGCATTCGAAAGTATCAGCTCAAATGTTGATATAGGGCATGTACCGGTGCGTCCTCAGACCGCCACTGCGGCGGGTGTTATTTCTGAAAAACATCAAACACCTCTGGTTTGCTCACGAGGTTTCGGGGCGGTTCTTGCTCTTGATGCCCCCGAGCATTACGGTCTTCGAATACCCGGGGACAGTCTGACCTGGACTGGAGTTTGTCGACTCAGGCGGACTGGTACAGACGGCGCTCGAGCAGCGTGCTACCACGCAGGCGATGTGTTGCCTTGGCACCGGCCAGCACGGCCAGGTCCAACAGCGGTTCGAGGGTGACGACGGTCATGTAGGCACTGCCGAAGGTCAGAATTGACATGGCGTTTTCGGCTGTGAAGCCTTGCCCGTAGAACGCCCAGAAGGCAACCCAGGCGACAATGCCCGCCTGGAAGGCAGTCGACAGCCCCAGAGCTTGTCTGTAGCTCAGTTCCACATACGGCGTGTCTGGCGCGATGATGCGTTTCGCCAGGGCGGCGACTGCGAACAGCGGTACCAGAAGGGTGGTGACGTTCATGCCGTATTGCGGCAGGTCGAATGGAGCGAAGAACAGACTCTGGATTAGCAGTCCCAGGGCGAGACCCGCTGCCGCAGGTGCGGCGCCGAGCAGCAGAAACAGCGTTGACCCCAGGATGAGATGGACCTCGGATACGCCGACTGGGTGGTGCGGTAGCAGCTCGAAGAAGCTGAATACCAGGGCCGTGGCAGTGACAGTGCGAGCCAGCAGCGAGAAGACACCACGCTCGCCCATGGCTTGGGCCGCGAGTTTGAGGGTGTAGGCGCCGGCACCTGCGGCAGTGACATAGCTCAGCCAGAGTTTTCCAGCTTCCACCAGGTTAGGTTCGATGTGCATGACGATTGCTCCTTGGCCGCTACGCGACCTCGAAAGTAAAAAACAGGACGACTCCGGCCTCAGCTTGTGGCCCGGCTGATCGCCACCGGCTCGTGCCGCGGCAGGTGTTCGTGCCCGTTTCCATGGGCTGGTGGGCAACTCGCATTGAGCAGCGTGACCGGTTGTCCATGGGGGGTATTCAAGTAAGCTTGCTGCCATTCCTCGGTGCGCCGGGTAATGTCTTCCATACCCGCTAAACCGAGTGTGGTGACCATTCTTTCCAACGCTGTGATCCACTGCCGGTAGTAAGTGTCGTTGAGGCTTTCTCCGGGTTGCGCCGGGGCAGCCTTGATCTCGTCGCTGAATACCTGCACCCAGTCCTTCCAGGGAAATAGACCGATTTGGTGCAGGTGTAGCAGCAAGGAAAAAGCCTGGGCCTGCCAAGGTTTGTCGAATACCGGGCCTTCATTGTCGAGAGACAGACCGGCTATGGGGGGGATGTGAGGCATGCTTGCGTTCATACGGCCTCCAGATAGTTGTCCCACAGATCAATGCAAACACTGTCCGGTCGCGCCACTCCCCACAGTTCTGTCGCACTGAAGCGAACGGCATAGACCTGTTGGGGTTGTTCGCCCAGACCGTGGGCCATCGTGTCTGGGGTGGCAAACGCGCCGTGTGCAATCTCGATGGTCCCGACCTTGCCGCGCGCGTAGCGCGGCAGTCGGGTGTGGGTGGTTAGGTTGAGGTTTTTCGTCCGTACCCGGTCACCGACCCGGAAGCGGCCGCAGACAGGTTCCTTTGCCCGGGAAGAGGCGCCTCCGAGGATCACCGCCTCGACGATGTCCGGTGTTAGCACCGTTGGGGGCTGTGCCGGTGAGGTCGGTTTGACCGTGCCCTGCAGTTCGGCAGTGCTGATCACGCCTTTTTCCAGCAGCAGGGTCTCGAAGGCGTGAAGCCAGTGTTCGTAGTAACTCGACTGCAAGTATTCAGCCGGTTCCATGCGTTCAATGGAGTGTCGGAACTCGTCGACATTGAAGTGTCCGCCGACGAAGAGCGAGGCGAACAGCGGAAAGATCCTGCGTTCCCAGTCGTGATGGAAGACCGGTTCATTTTCTTCGGTGAGCACTGGGCCGAAACCGTGCATACCGCCTAAGTCGTGTACACCGTTCATGGTTTTCTCCTTCTCGGGTTCAGGCTTCGTCGCCCGGCGTCTTGGGCAGGCCGGTGCCGATCATGGCGTCACGCGTCACGAGCTCGACCAGGCGTTCCTCGCTCCAGCCGTCAGTGCCCGCCGGACGTTCCGGCAGTACCAGGTAGCGCAACTCAGCACTGCTGTCCCAGACGCGAACTTCCTTGTCATTGGGAATAAGCAAACCGAATTCGGCCAGCACGCTGCGCGGATCGATGACTATCCGTGAGCGATAGGGCGCGGATTTGTACCAGGCTGGGGGCAGGCCCAGGGTCGGCCAGGGGTAGCAGGAGCACAGCGTACAGACCGTCACGTTGTGCACGGTCGCGGTGTTCTCCACTACCACCATGTCTTCGCCCTGCACGCCGGAAAAACCCAGTTCGGCAATGGCCGCAGTGGCATCTTCCAGCAGCCGATGTTTGTAATCGGGATCGAACCAGGCCTTGGCGACCACCTGAGCGCCGTTGCGCGGGCCGACCTTGTGCTGGTAAGTGTCCACCAGAGCATCCATGGCGGTTGGGTCGACCAAACCCTTTTCTATCAACAGGGACTCGAGCGCCTTGACACGCAAGGCGATGGCCTCGGGGGGCTCGGTGTGATCGTGATCGTGATGATGTTCGTGCGTATGGCTCATGTATTGGCTCCTCTGAAGTTGATACTCACTTTCAGTGCGACTTGCCGGTGTTTGCTCGCCAATGCGATGTGCAGGTTTACAACGTCCGCCAATCGACAGAGGCCTCGAATGCAGCTGCAGCTTGATAGAGGGTGCCTTCCGCATAATGTCTTCCGACAAACATCAGCCCCACGGGCAGTCCGTCCACCAGACCACAAGGGATCGACATGGCGGGGTGCCCGGTAATGTCCTGAGCGGCGGTGTTGCCTAACATCTCCAACGCACGAGTGACGGTCTCGGTGATTGAAGAACCCGGTTCAGGGAGCGGCTGGGCGGTGATTGGCACGGTCGGCATGACGAGCAGGTCATAGGTGTTCAACGCCTTGTCATAGGCAGCTCGGGCAAAGCGCGCAATGTTCTGGGCCTTGGCGTAGTAGCGACCGTTGTAGCGCTCCAGACCGAACTGACCCACGAACATGCAAAGCTTGAGTGACGGGGACAATGCGTTCGCCTGATCGCGCCAACCGGCCTGTTTGTCCAGCAGGCCCACGTCGTAAAGCCCCTTCCAGTTAAAACCCGCTCCGTTGCCATGCATCATTTGCATGGTCAGGCCTTCACAGCCGATAGGGCTCCACAACGATCCCGCCAGGGTGTGTTCGGGAACCGAGACCTCCTCGACCCGCGCGCCCAACGCCTCGAGCCGGGCGATAGCGCTGCGCACCTTTTCTGCAATACGTGGATCCTGGTTAGCGAGTTGGAAGCCTTCCTGGAGAACCCCGATCCTGAGTCCGATCACGCCTCGTTCCAAGTAATCGCTATAGGTGTCGACCTCGGGAGCGGTCTGGCGAGGGTCGAGCCCGTCGGCTCCGGCCATCACTTCGAGCATGAGGGCGTTATCGCGTACGTTGCTCGTCAGGGGGCCGACATGGTCGAAAGTGGACTCGATCGCCATGACGCCGGTATAGGGTACCAGACCGAAGGTGGGCTTCATTCCGTAAATGCCGCACCATGCTGCCGGAATGCGGATGGAGCCGCCCTGGTCTCCACCGACAGCCAGGTCGACCTCGCCCGACGCCACAAGCGCCGCGCTGCCGGAAGACGAGCCGCCGGTCGTGAAACCATGGCGAAAAGGGTTGTGCACGGGAGCTGGGTCTGAGGTATGGCTACCGCCGGAGAGGCAGTAATGTTCACATGTGGCTTTGCCGAGGATGGTTGCGCCAGCGTCGAGCAGACGCATCACCACGGTGGCATCAAACGACGGTACGAAACCCTCCAGTGGTGCGGCACCGTTCATCATCGGGACACCGGCCAGAGAGATATTGTCTTTGAGCGCAACCGTCTTGCCGGCAAGCTTGCCCGAACTGGCGCCCATCACCTCCGTTCTGTAGTACCACGCATTCAGCGGATTATCCGTACTTGAAGGGCGGTAACCTGCACTGCGCTCGTAGCGCACTGGAGGGATGAAGTCTGGCAACTCATCGACTAGATCGTAGGCATCAAAACTGGATTGCATAAGCGCCAGGTATTCGCTGGCTTGCTCGGGGGTCAGCTGTATGTGCAGACGGTTGGCGAGATCCTGCACTTGTTCGAGAGTCGGGCGAATGATGGCCATAGGGTGTCCTGTTTCCTGTGCCAACCCGTAAGGTTGGCAATGTTTGTTCAAACGTCATCTCGGCGATGCCCGGGCACGATGTGCACTATTGGCGACGTCGCGGCCGGGGCTGGTATCAAGCTATCTCCGCAGATTGAGCGGTGCTTGGTTGAGGAGGACATTCGCTTGGTTGAGCGGGACTCGGGGGCCCGTTTATAGCCACGCCACGGTAGCCGTCGGCTGCCAGAGCAAGCTCTCGGCAGCATGGAGGGCACCCCATGGATACGCCTCCATGGGTGTGGCTCAGGTTGGTGACGAGCGTGTCAGTTCTCGGATTCAGGCGTGGTCGGTTTCTGAGATGACTTCCCGGGTTTCGGCCAGAAAACCCCAACGCTCTTCATTCCTTTGGCTGGGTCCATTTCCGGGTGCGCGAGTACGACGTCCCGATAAGAGGGGCTCCCAATCACCGCCGGCTTGAACTTGATGAGGAAGTCATTGACCTCCTTGCGCAGATCCGGGGCCAGACCGTAGTCGTCGTAGCACGCCTCCAGACAATCGAGCACCGCTTGCCAGTGCACCTCGGTCAGACCCATCCCGCGATGCGCGGTGACCATGTCTCTACCCCTGTATTTGGCGCTTCCACCCCAGTGCTCGGAAAGGAAATCGACAAAATTGATGTGTTCCTTCTGGAACGTCGATTCCGACATATGGGCCCAGATGTGCCCGATGGCGGGGTGCCCCATTGTTTTTCTCAGAACTGCACCTGCGAACTGATAAATAGCGTCATAGCCGCCAAGACGGGTATAGAGGGACAGTTGTTGTTCCATGGTGGGTTGCTGGTCGGTCATTGTCTGGTTACTCCGTGTCAGGTTAGAGGCATCTCATTAGCCAACTGTCGCGTTGGCCCGATTGATACGGGATGCGAAGTCGTGCGATGGAGCCAGGTTGACTTCGTCGTTGGGCACACGTTTGGTTGATAAGGACAACGGGTGGTAGAGACGGGCGGGTCTAAAAGACCCTGACGTAGCGCAGGTTCATGCGAAAGTTCTCTTTGGGGCCGTTCTCCACCGCAAGGTCGCGTCCAAGTTGCACTTGGAGTTGGTCCTTGGCGGTAAAAAACTTTCTGGCCGTGAAGCGGACGTTGGTGGTTTCCATCCTGTCGTCCTGGTTGACACCGTCGATCTGGTTTTCCCCGCCCCAACTGTGGCCGAAGCCGATAGCCAGCGCAGAGGTCTCGTCGGGCATGTAGCGGCCCATTAACTGGGCACCGTAGGAAACGTCCTGCTCCCGGCGGGCTGAGCTGGCGCCGAAGTCGTTGTTGTCTCCGTACCAGATGGCGTCACCGACGAGGTCGATGGCCCACTTCTCCGTGAAGTGCTTGACGTAAGCGGCCTGGAGATCAAACTTCCAACGGTTCTCGCCAAGGTTGAGCGCGTCGTCTTTGTCATAGTTGCCAGTCGGCACGTACAAGTAAGCGGTCGCACCGAGGGTGTCGTTGGCGTCGTTGAGACGGTACTTGAGCGGCGCTGTAAGAATGAGGTCGCCGATGCCGCTGGCGTCGCCTAGACCAGACGCGTCACCACCGCCTGAGACATGACCGAAGGGCAACAGGAATTGCGGCTCGATGGTTAGTCGCTCGCTCAACTGGTAGACGTGCAGCAGACGCAGAATGCCGACATCGGAAGTCAGGTTGAAATCGGAACTGGTCTTGTGCCCGTTGGAATAGGCTTTGTCTGTGGTGGCGTGCTGGTAGTAGACGACGCCGATGGTCGCTCCCACGGGGAGTGGCTCGTAATCGCCAGGATCCACCTCGAGCGCGTGGGAGGAAAGGCTGGGGAGGAGGGCTGCAAGCGACAGGTAGCGGAACCGTTTCATGATCGAAGATCCTTTTTTCGGGCAAAAAGAGCCCCGCTATCGCCAGTCAGGCAACGCGCAGGGCTAAAAGTGGAGTCAGCGATGGAGTCAGGTGGGCGACACTTGCGCGTCGCGCATCATCCCGGTCTGTGGGTGGCAGTTGATGTACTCGAACAGTTGCTGGCTACCGTCCGCTACCGAGACCTCGTGATACAGCCGCAGCTTCGAAAGGCCTCCGATCACGCGGAAGAAGGTGGTGAAAATGCGTAGGTGAGTGGGATGGGATTCCGCCCAGCGCTCCAGTTTGTCGAGCGATCGCCAGTGACCGATGTCATAGGCGATGTCGAGGAGATTGCCGTCAAGGTCGACATTGCGTACGAAGCGGTTGCTATAGCAGCCCAGCGCCTGCCCCTCGTCACGCAGGAAGTTCATGCCGTCTTGCAGTGGCGGCAGCATCTCGTTGAAATAGAGCGCGCGCTCTTCCTCGCCGGCTTCGACCCAGTCTTGTCCGGAACGGATCAGCGTCAGGTTGTCGTGGCCACGTACCACGACCCTGCCTCCCTTGGCGGGATCGCCTGAAATGACTTGTAGTTCGCTGGTCGGCTGCATCCAGTCGGTCTGTGAGATAGCAAAGCGGTCGCGCGCCGAGCCCCAGTAGCCGTGCTCCTCAATCTCGCCGCTGATGCCGTCCATGACCGCACCGACACCTGGCAAATCGTCCTTGAATGCATACAGCGTCTCGAACTGCTCGGCACGTGGTGCGATGACTTCGCGGAAATACCCCAACCCCTCGTTCAGGCGCGCATCGTCGCCCCACCAATCGGCCACAGGCGCTGAAAGTAGCCAGCGGTGATAGGCGGCGGGATCACGCCAGTAGCCCACGGCGATGAAGTTTCCATAACCCTGATTGTCGAGGTGGTAGGTCAGGTCGTGATTCCCTGGGCCATCGGCGAGGGCAAAGCTTGCATCAATGTAGCGCATGGCTTGCAGGGCGGCGGCGCGTTGCTCGTCACGAAATTGCACCCCGAGGTAAGCCATCACAACTTGCTTCACGTTTTCATCAGCTCGCCCCACAAACATCGGGAAGGGTGGCTTGTAATCGTCGTGAACACGACGGGACAAAGTCCGGGGACATTTAAGATGTTTATCGATTGCAGATTCCATGGGGGCTCCTTTATTTCCGTCTCAAACGGACGGTTCGCTGTTCTACATCCCAGTGGATGTGGTTGTTTTGCGAGTGGGACCACTCCATCGGCGTTGCAGCGCGAGGGTCCCGAGTTGCAGTAGGTAAGTGGCAAACTCTTCGGGTGCCATGTCCCATCGCTGTAAAAACCAGGACGAATCGGACAGTCGCTGCTGTTCTCGTAGTTGCATGAGCCACCTCGTCATTCGTGTTTGTAGGGACACGGCATGGAGTGAAAATTATCGAGGGGGGATGGAATGCGCTTGGCTCGAATGGACAACCGTTTGGTTAAAAAGGACAGGTGTAAATGGCCGGCATATCTATGCGCAGCAATGGTGCGGAGCTTGTGAAAAAAGGTGCGATTCGCCCCGGGAAGTTGCATGGGGACTGTTTAGGAAGATCTACCCACTTACACGCCAGCCAAGTATTTCGGTGGCCATCTTGTAGTGCGTCTGGCAGCTGGAATGAGGCCATGAGGGTGGCCTGCTAATTGCTTGGCTCGCAAAAACGTTACCCCGCTTTTTTGTTGAATCGCTGCCGATAGGTGAATGCAATGAGCCAGACATGTCACTATTCGACCCTTGCCGTAACGGCACCACTCCGGTTTGATTACTGGAAAGATGTGGTCTGTCATCACTGCCTGGACGCCGACAGCAAACTGCTGGCGCAGAGCGATTTCGACGGGGTGCTGGAGGTGCATAGCATGGGGGCATTGGACATTTGCACGTTGTCCGCCCCCTTGCACTATTGGGAGCGTTCCGCCCAGCACCTGCGCAGTGATCCTAATGACGATTTGTGGTTGGGCTTTACCCGGAGCGGTTACGGCGAACTGGAGCAGGCTGACCGACGGACGAAGCTCACCGCGGATGATCTGTTTCTTTATGACGCATCCCAGCCGTTCAGATTCAGCTTCGGTGGTACTGATAACCACCTTGTCCGCATTCCGCGACAACTGCTCAGTCAGCGCTTGCCCTCCATAGCAGATTGCACCGCTGTGGTTCTGGATGATCGTCGCCCAGGGGTGATTCCGTTACGCGAGATGTTACGCCAGGCCGCGAGTATGCCTTCAGGCTTCCATAACACAGGAGTATCCAGTCGTTACTCCAGCACGTTGCTCGACCTTCTGGTGGTCAGCCTGGAACTCCAGGATTTAAAGCAGACTCATGACGAGTTGGATCTGCATGGCCGGATCATGAATTACATCCACCGGTATTTGAGCGAGGCGGACCTGTCGCTCGAACGCATTGCTCAAGCCCACCATGTCTCCACGCGCACTGTGACGCGCGCTTTCGCCCGTCATCAGAAATCGCCGGTCGCAGAAATCTGGAAGGCGCGATTGCTCGCCAGCCGCGACGCTATTGAGCGCGGTCAAGTCCGCAGTATTTCTCAGGCGGCGCTGGATTTCGGCTTCTCCGACTTCTCTCATTTCAGCCACGCTTTTCGCAAGGCCTTTGGCGTTGCTCCCCATACTCTCCTGCGACGAGAGTGAAAGGGGGGGGCTTTATCGCTTCTGAAGCGAAAGATATTGAAGGTGATCATTCGAGAGGCGTGTGCAGCGACTGGCTGGCATTAAATTATGTGCGGGAAAACAACAGCTTCAAGCCTGCGGCTCCAAATACCAAGGCGAGGGTGCCTTCGATCCATCGGCGCGCCCTGCGATAACCCCGAATCATCGGAGCTGTCGAGAAAACGATCGCATAGCTGCAGAAAAAATAGTGATGCTCAAGACGGTGCATGGCAACGCCCATGATTCGCATGTTGCTGGGGCCAGGGCTGGCAGCTCCCACAATGTAGGCTGTGAATACCAGCAGTAAGTGGTGCAGATCAAATGACATTCTTAGACTCTGGAAGAATGCATGGCAGCCAGCAGCTCAAGAGGTTCCAACGTGCAAGTCATTCCATCAGTTGCCCAAATCCGAGCCATTCGCCTCTAGTTTCTCCTCGGAAATTTTTTGTTCGGTGCAGCCTTTTCAGGCATAACGCTTACCCCAAAGCAGACTGTCGGTGCTCAAGGGGGATGTCCCCCTTGCCAGGGGGCTGATTCAGCCCCCTGCAGTTTTAACCCCTATAACCAACCCTTGATCTGCGCGCGCACAGCCTGGGTGGAAATACCGTAGCGATCGTGCAACGTCGGAAGTGCGCCAGCATCGAGAAACGCGTCAGGCAGCGCTATTTGTCTGAATGTCGGCGTGACCCCATTGCGCAACAGCACGGCTGCCACTGCTTCGCCCAATCCGCCGATGATGGAGTGGTTTTCGGCAGTCACTACCAGTCGTCCCGGCTTTCTGGCCTCAGCCAGAATAGTCTGCTCATCCAAAGGCTTGATGGTGGGAACGTGAAGCACCGCGACATCCACACCGTCAGCCTGAAGTTCATTGGCTGCTTCCAGGGCGCGCATTGTCATCAAACCGGTGGAAATGATTAAAACCTCATTGCCCGTACGCAGAGTCTTGGCTTTGCCGATCTCGAATTTATAGCCATATTCGTCGAGCACCAGCGGTACGTTGCCGCGCAGTAACCGCATGTAGACTGGCCCTTGGTGCGCGGCAATGGCGGGCACGGCTTGTTCGATTTCCAAGGCATCGCAGGGGTCAACGATCATCAGGTTCGGCATGGCGCGGAAGATTGCCAGATCATCCGTTGCCTGGTGGCTGGGGCCGTACCCGGTGGTCAGGCCCGGCAGACCGCAGACAATTTTAACGTTGAGGTTTTCCTCGGCAATCGCCATGCAGATGAAGTCATAGGCCCGGCGCGAAGCAAACACTGCGTAAGTGGTGGCGAAGGGCACAAACCCCTCCCGAGCCATGCCGGCTGCCGCGCTCATCAACAGTTGCTCAGCCATGCCCATCTGGTAGAAACGCTCCGGGTGCGCCTTCGCAAAAATGTGCAGGTCAGTGTATTTGGACAAGTCAGCCGATAAACCCACGATGTCCTGGCGCTGGTCCGCGAGTGCGGCCAGTGCGTGGCCGAATGGCGCTGGTTTTGTGGCCTGGCCTTCAGCGGCAATCGAAGCAATCATTGCCGAGGTCGTCAGCTTTTTCTTCGCCGCTGCGGGCACCTGAACGTTAGTCTTGTGTGCGTTGTTCATACTGTTTTGCCTTCTTCCAGGTTGTTCAGGGCCACATCCCATTCATGCTCATCTACGCGGATGAAGTGAGTCTTTTCGCGGGTTTCCAGAAACGGCACGCCTTTGCCCATCTTGGTATCGCAGATGATGACGCGCGGCTGTGCGGCGGGATGGCTGCGGGCTGCGTCGAACGCTTTGACCAAAGCGTCCAGGTCGTTACCGTCTACCCGCTGGGTAAACCAGCCAAAGGCTTGCCATCGGTCAACGATGGGTTCAAATGCCAGCACCTCGCTGGAGTGTCCGTCGGCTTGCTGGTTGTTGATATCGACGATGGCGATCAGGTTGTCGAGTTTCCAGTGCGAAGCTGACATGACCGCTTCCCAGGTAGAGCCCTCATTCAGCTCGCCATCCGATAGCAGGTTGTAAACGAAAGAGCTGGACTGTTTGCGCTTCAAACCCAGGCAGGCGCCCACTGCGATGCCCAGACCCTGGCCCAGCGAGCCGCCGGTGATCTCCATGCCGGGAGTGTATGCGGCCATGCCGGACATGGGCAGGCGGCTGTCATCCGAACCGTAGGTTTCAAGCTCATCCAGTGGAATGATTTGCGCCTCGATCAGCGCGGCATACAGCGCAATCGCGTAGTGACCGATGGAGAGGTAGAAGCGATCACGCTGTTCCCACTCGGGGTCTTCGGGCTTGTAGTTCAAGGCATGAAAGTACGACACGGCCAGCAAGTCTGCCGCGCCCAGCGCCTGGCCGACATAGCCCTGACCCTGGACTTGGCCCATGCGCAAGGCATGGTGGCGAATGTTATGTGCGCGCTGCACCAGTGTGGTGGAGGACGCGCGAGATAAGGTGGCAGTCATGGAAATTCTCCGTTAACTCAACGATTGACCGAAGCAGCAGGAATACGCAGCACCAAACAGGCACCGATGCACAGCACACCGGTAATCAGGTACATGCCGATGGCGCTCGAACCGGTCGTGGTGGTGATCCAACCAATCAGGTAGGGCGAGCAGAAACCCGCCAGATTGGCAAAGCTGTTGATTCCAGCGATCCCCGCAGCGGCAGATACGCCACCGAGCAAGGTGGTAGGCAGCATCCAGAACAGTGAAGACGCAGACAGCACGCCGGCCGCCGCAAGACACAGGCACAACACCGACAGCATCAGGTTGGTGCCGAACACCGCCGCCAACGTGAGGCCCAGCGCGCCGGCAATCATCGGCGCCACCAGATGCCAGCGGCGCTCCTGGTGCTTGTCGCCGCTGCGCCCCATCAGCACCATCGCGACGATGGCGCACAGGTAGGGGAGGCTGGTGAGCAAGCCGATGTGCATCGGATCGGCAACACCGGCATTACGGATAAGTGTAGGCAGCCAGAAGGTGATCGCGTATTGGCCCATGACCACGCAAAAGTAGATGCAGGCGAGGATCCACAGCCGGCGGTCGCGCAGGAATGCTCCGACCGATGCATGGGTGACTTTGCGGCTGTTGTCCTCGGCCAGTTCTTTGCTAACCAGCGCTTTTTCTTCATCGGTGAGCCAAGTCGCCTGGTGCACGCCATCCTTGAGGTAAGCCAGCACCATCAGGCCAACGATGACGGTCGGAATGGCTTCGATCACGAACATCCACTGCCAGCCCGCCCAGCCATGAACGCCGGCGAACTGGGTCATGATGTAGCCTGAGAGCGGCCCGCCGATCATTCCCGAGAGCGGAATGGCGATGAACCACAGCACGGTCATTTTGGCGCGGCGGTAGGAGGGGAACCAGTAGGTGAGGTAGAGCAGCAGGCCCGGTGCGAGACCGGCTTCGGCGATACCGAGCAGAAAGCGCAGCGTATAGAACTGCCAGGCCGTTTCTACGAAGGCGAAGAGGGCGGAGATAATCCCCCACGAAATCATGATGCGCGCGATCCAGCGACGGGCACCGACCTTGTGGAGGATAAGGTTGCTCGGCACTTCGCAGAGGAAATAGCCAAGAAAGAACACGCCCGCGCCGAGCCCGTATACGGTTTCGCTCAGGGACAGGTCATTCATCATCTGCAGCTTTGCAAACCCGACGTTTACCCGGTCCAGGTAGGCGCACAGGTAGCACAACATCAGGAAAGGCATCAATCGCCAGGCAGTCTTGCGATACGCGCTTGAGCGCACTGTGGACACAGTGTCGAGCGTCATGGTGGTCATCATGAGGGTCTGATCTCTTGTTTTTATAGAACGTCGCGCTTGAAGCCCGACGTATCTTCGATCCAGAACTTAATGGACAGCGGGTGGTGACACCTGTGGTCAGTGGATCAACATGCCGCCGTTTACATCCAGCGTGATGCCGGTGAGGTAAGAGGACAAGTCGCTGGCGAGAAACAGTGCCGCATTGGCAACATCCTGCGCTGCACCAAGCCGACCCAGCGGGATGCTTTCGATGATCGCGTGGCGGCGCTCATCCTGCATCAGGCCACCGGTGATGTCGGTATGGATCAGGCCTGGGGTAATGGAGTTGACGCGAATGTTGTCCGCGCCAAATTCGCGGGCCATGGCCTTGCCCAGTCCAAGCACACCGGCTTTGGCTGCACTGTAGTGCGGGCCACCGAAAATGCCGCCGCCGCGCTGGGCCGATACGGATGACATGCAGACGATGCTGCCCGCAGCCTGAGCGCGCATCACCGGAATCACTGCCTGGGACATCAACAGCGTGCCGCGCAGGCTCACATCCAGGACCTTGTCGTAATCGCTGGGGCGAATGTCCAGGGTCTTGATTGGCTGGGTGATGCCGGCATTGTTGACGAGTATGTCGATACGACCGTAGTGCTCGAGCACCTTGGCGACGGCTGCCTGGACTTGTGTCTCATCGGCGACGTTGGCAGCCAGGCCCAGATGGCCTTCGCCGAGGGTGGCCGCGGCGTCACGGGCGGCGGATTCGTCGAGATCCAGGATCACAACGCGGGCGCCGTGTTGGGCGAAGGTGAGCGCTGTTGCGCGGCCGATACCGCGTGCGGATGCAGCGCCAGTAATAATCGCGATTTTGCCTTGAAGAAGCATGAGGGGTACCTCTGATTGTTTTTATGGTTCGATTCAGCGATCGATGACTCAGGGTGGTCCCCGTCGGCAGGCTGAGCAATAACGCAAACGTCACTGCTACATGAATAAAATTCAGCACTCGTCAATGCACACCGTAAATGCTTGAATGACACGATCCGCCCGAGACCAAAAAAACAATAGGCTGAATACCGATGCGCCAGGACGATCTCCCTTCATCCCATCTGCCACCGCTGAGAGCCATTCAAGCCTTCGAGCAGACTGCCCGTTTTGGCAACCTGGCAAGAGCCGCCGAAGTGCTCGACCTCACGCCGTCAGCGATCAGCCACCAATTGGCCAAGCTAGAGGTGATGATTGGTCGACAGTTGTTTGTGCGGGCAGCGCGTGGGGTGACCCTGACGCCAGTGGGTGAGCAGTACTTGAAGGACATTTCCGGTCTGTTGCAGAGCCTTGAGGTCGCCACCGAGCGGGCAGCGAGTGACGTCAGCATGGATTGCCTGCGGCTGCATTCCTCCCCCAGCTTTGGCTTACTCTGGCTGATGCCGCGGTTGGAGTCGTTTCGCTTGAGCAATCCGGACATCCAGATCAATTTGTCCTGCTCCTATGAATCGCTGCACTTCAGTCAGGACAAGATCGATGTCGATATTCGTCACGGCCGGCCTAATTGGCCCAGCTATGAAGTGCGCACCGTGCGTAACGAAAGTTTCGCTGTGCTGGCCTCGCCCAAGCTGATCGCGCGCTGCGCGGTAAAAAACGCAGCAGATCTTCTGGCGCAAGAGCTGATCCTTTCCGAAGCAACCTTGCTCAGATGGCCTGAGTGGTTCGCCCAGCATGGCCTCGCGCGCCCCGAAAAGCCCTACGCCTTGAGTTTCGACCGGTCCTATATGAGCCTGGAAGCCGCGAGCCACGGCTTTT
>NZ_AKJK01000017.1 GCF_000282375.1 Pseudomonas sp. GM50 | reverse complement strand
CGTCTTTGATATCCGGCGCAACGATAAACATCGTGCTTGGCTTGCGGACCACGGGGGCTTTGAGGGCGGATGGGTTGAGGTAGTGATCGAGCGCTCGGTTAGCGGCGTCGTGAAGCTTTTTTGAATCGAGGGATTCGTAGGGGGAAACGTTGTCGGTTTCTGGGGGATTCGGGGTTGCTTTGAACATGATTACACCTCTGGATGAAATGGAGCCACTTCCAAATTGCCGCGATGCAATTTGGGGTGGCAGCTGTACGCGGGTTCGCGGACCGATCCCAGAGGCATATCTCGGCATACCCGAAGGTATCCCGCGCACAGTCGCCATGATACGAAACGACAGACACCCAAAAGTGTTGTTGTTTGGTGGAGCGATTATGCCTCAAGAAACGAGCCGCGACGCCCGGTCGCTGAATTGTCAGCGACGGACAAAGGCTAGAGACGCAGCGTCCGACGGGCAACCTGAAAAACATGTGGGAAGGTTCTGATGTTTTTACTGATCGATAAACATCGTTGCCTCTGAGGCCGCCTTCGCGAGCAAGCCCGCTCCCACAGTTGAATCGTGTGCATCCGGAAGAAATTGGTCGGCTGTCAGACCGCCCTCGAAAGGCCAATGGCGATCCCCGTAGGAGCGAGGCTTGCCCGCGAAGGCGGCGTGTCAGGCGATATCAATGTTGAATGTTAGAAAGCTTTCGCGGGTAAGCCTCGCTCCTACAGTGGAGCCGCGTATGTACCGGATAATCAGGCAACAGGCCGCCACTGCCCCGCCATATGCTCAATCTCCCCCGCACCCATCAACTGAAAATCCCCGCTGGACCCCGCCGCACTGGACATCAGCGTCACTTCACTGGGAAGGCGCACCGGTTTCCTGAACTGCACCGCAATCTCGACGTTGGCCGTTGGCAAATGATCGGTCAGGGCTGCCAGCGTACGTGCCTTGTTCCACAGGCCATGGGCGATGGCGCTAGGGAAACCGAAGAGCTTCGCGCTGATCGCACTGAGGTGGATCGGGTTGTAGTCTCCGGACACCTTGGCGTATCGCCGGCCAATGTCCGCAGGCGCTTTCCAGTGGGCCACTTCGGTCAGCAACAATGTCGATGCAAACGCTTCCTCCACAGGCTCGCCTTCCAGTTTGACGCCGCGACAGAGCATCTGGCTTTCAGCCTCCCACAGCGGCCCCAACTGATCGTCGAGCGTCGTCACCAAATCGAATGTCGCCCCCTTGGCATGGGGTTGCAGGTTCTGCACCTTCACACTGATCCGCACCCGGTGCACACCACCCATGGGGCGCAAGATGCGGATGCGATTGCTCAAGTGAATCAGCCCCAACAGCGGGAACGGAAACGCTTTGGCGGTAAGCAATTGCATCTGCAAGGCAAACGCCAGGATGTGTGGATACGTCGGTGGTAGCAGCCCGTTGTCGGCGAAACCACAGACTTTTCGATAAGCTTCCAGGCGTTTCGGATCGACATTGACCCAGCAGTGATAACCCAGGTCGGGCAATGTGGTGCCGGTGATTTTGCGGCGCGTTGCCGCCTTCACATACAGCGTTTGCAGGCCCGGTTCGCTATGGAGAGTGTGCCAGTCGGTGGTCATGATCAGGCTCCCAAAACGCTTTGCCCGCAGACGCGCAACGCTTGCCCGGTAAACGCTCCGGTGCCCGGTTGTGCCAGCCAGGCCACGGCTTCGGCGACGTCTTGTGGCAGGCCGCCCTGGCCCAACGAACTCATGCGCCGTCCGGCTTCGCGCACGCCGAAGGGCAGGTGCGCGGTCATCTGGGTTTCGATGAACCCTGGCGCCACGGCATTGATGCTGATGCCGCGCTCACTCAGCAGCGGTGCCCAGGCCTGGGCCAGGCCGATCAATCCGGCCTTGCTCGCGGCGTAATTGGTTTGCCCGCGATTGCCGGCGATGCCGCTGATGGACGCCAGCAGGATTACCCGGCCGTTGTCGCGCAAGGTGCCGCTGTCGAGCAAAGCCTTGGTCAGTACTTGCGGCGCGTTGAGGTTGACCGCCAGCACCGCGTCCCAGAATTCCGGGGTCATGTTGGCCAGGGTTTTGTCCCGGGTGATACCTGCGTTGTGGACCACGATGTCGATGCCATCGGGTAGGTGTTCGATCAGTTGTGTGGCGGCGTCTTCGGCGCAGATGTCCAGCGTGATGCCGCGCCCGCCGAGGCGTGCGGCCAAGGCGTCGAGATCGGCTTTGGCCGGTGGCACGTCGAGCAGGATCACCTCGGCGCCGTCGCGGGCCAGGGTTTCGGCGATCGAGGCGCCGATGCCGCGAGCCGCGCCCGTCACCAGTGCCTTGCGTCCCGACAAGGGACGACTCCAGTCCATCACCTGCGTCTCACACGCCTTCAGGCGAATGACTTGCCCGGAAATGAACGCGCTTTTGGGCGAGAGGAAAAACCGCAATGGGCCTTCCAGCTGATCTTCGGCACCTTCACCGACATAGATCAGCTGCAAAGTGCCGCCGCTGCGCAGTTCCTTGGCCAGCGAACGGCTGAAACCTTCCAGTGCACGCTGTGCGCTGGCGGCGAACGGGTCGCTCAAGGTCTCCGGCGCCCGGCCAAGAATCACCACATGCGCATGGTGGTCGAGGTTTTTCATCAGCGGCTGGAAGAACTCGCGCAGCTGTTTCAACTGATCGACCTGCACCAGGTCGCTCGCGTCGAACACCACGGCTTTGAGTTTCTGGCCGTGACCGGGAATCCACGCGGTAGCCAGGGTCGGATCGGTGCCGTAGCTGTAAATCGTATCGGTCAGGCGGTTGCCGAGGGTGCTGACTTTTTCCGCCAACGGGCCACCGCCAATCAACAGCGCCCCCTCGATAGGCCGCAGCCGGCCTGCTTGCCAGCGTTCCAGTCGTACCGGCGACGGCAGACCCAGGGCTCCGACCACACGATGGCCGATGGACGAATTGGCGAAGTCGATATAGCGGTCAGACATGGATCATGCTCCAGCAACTGGGATTAAAAGTGTGGACCATGAACGGCAATTAGTCGTTCGATCCGCGAGATACGGCCTACGCTTGAACATTGCAGGTTAGTTTGTAACGGGACTTTCGGGGAGCGCAGAACCTGTGGGCGCGGGCTCTTGTGGCGAGGGGGCTTGCCCCCGTTGGGGTGCGAAGCGCCCCTGAAAACAGTCACCACGATCTTGAATTTAGAAAGTGCTGACTGGTTTTACGACTGCTTCGCAGTCGAACGGGGGCAAGCCCCCTCGCCACAAAAGCCCGCTCCCACAGGAGTGTGTTCACAATTGAATATCAGGAAGGAGAGCTTTTTCATGACTCAGCTGCGTCGCGTCGCGATTATCGGTGGTAACCGTATTCCCTTTGCCCGGTCCAACGGGCCGTACGCCACTGCCAGTAACCAGGCGATGTTCACCGCAGCGCTGGAAGGCCTGATCGAGCGCTACAACCTGCACGGTTTGCGCATGGGCGAAGTGGCGGCAGGCGCGTTGCTCAAGTATTTGCAGGACTACGGCCTGACCCGAGAGTGTGTACTGGGCTCGCGGTTGTCGCCGACGACACCGGCCTACGACATCCAGCAAGGCTGCGGTACGGGGCTGGAGGCGACGTTGCTGGTGGCAAACAAAATTGCTCTGGGTCAGATCGAATGTGGCATTGCCGGTGGCGTTGATACCGCCTCGGACGTGCCGATCGGCGTCAACGAAAGCCTGCGCAAGCTCCTCTTGCAAGCCAACCGCGCCAAAAGTACCGCCGACAAACTGAAAACCTTCCTGCAATTGCGCCCTCGACACTTGATGCCCGACTTTCCAAGCATTGGCGAGCCGCGTACCGGCCTGTCGATGGGCGGCCACTGTGAGTTGATGGCCCAGACCTGGAACATCCCGCGTGCCGAGCAGGATCAACTGACCCAGGAAAGCCATCAGAAAATGGCCGCGTCCTACGCCGAAGGCTGGCACAACGATTTGATGACGCCGTTCCTCGGCCTGACCCGGGACAACAACCTGCGCCCGGACCTGACCCTGGAAAAACTCGCCTCATTGAAACCGGCCTTCGAGAAAAGCGCCAAGGGCACCCTGACCGCGGGCAATTCCACGCCACTCACCGATGGCGCGTCGGTGGTGCTGCTGGGGAGTGAGGAATGGGCGAAAGAGCGCGGCTTGCCGATCCTCGCCTATTGGCGCGACGGCGAAGCGGCGGCGGTGGATTTCGTTAATGGCGCCGAAGGGCTGCTGATGGCGCCAGTCTATGCGGTGCCGCGTTTGCTGGCGCGCAATGGCCTGACCTTGCAGGACTTCGATTATTACGAAATCCATGAAGCGTTCGCCGCGCAAGTGCTGTGCACGTTGAAGGCCTGGGAAGATCCGGAATATTGCAAAACCCGACTCGGCCTTGACGCACCGTTGGGCTCCATCGACCGCAGTCGCCTCAACGTCAAGGGCAGCTCACTGGCCGCCGGGCATCCGTTTGCCGCCACCGGTGCACGCATCGTCGCCAACCTGGCGAAGCTGCTGGACGCGGCGGGCAAGGGTCGAGGGTTGATCTCGATCTGCGCCGCCGGCGGTCAGGGCGTGACGGCGATTATCGAGCGCTGATTGCTGATTGCGGATTATTGGGGGTTGAGCACTGCCGCGCGTTGCTGCGCGGCCAGTTCCCGGTTGCGGTTGGCGTAACCCTCGGCCATCACCGAGCAGACGATCAGCTGCAACGGGTGATAGATCATGATCGGCAGCAGGATCAAGCCAAGGCCGGGGTTGGCGCCGAAAATCAGCGCCGCCATCGGTGCACCGGCCGCCAGGGATTTCTTGCTGGCGCAGAACACCGCAGCAATCTCATCGGCGGGGCTGAACTTCAGCGCGCGAGCGGTGCGGGTGGTCATCCACAGGATGATCGCCAGCAAAATCGCGCTGCCCAACAGCGCAGTCAGAATCACGCTGTTGCCCTGTTGCTGCCACATCCCCGAGATCATCGAGTTGCAGAACGCCGCGTACACCAGCAGCAGGATCACCAGTTTGTCGGCGATGTTGGTGTAGCGCTTGTGCCGAGCGAAAAACTTGCCCAGTAACGGCCGCAGCAATTGCCCGAGCACCAGCGGCAATAGCAGCATGGCGCATAAATCGAGCAGGGTTGAGCCCAGATCAATGCCACCCGCGCCGCTGCCGACCACGAAACTCACCAGCAACGGTGTCAGAAAAATCCCCAGCACGCTGGACAGGCTCGCGTTGAGAATTGCTGCCGGTACGTTGCCGCCCGCGCTGCCGGTGAGCGCCACGGACGAGGAAATGGTCGAGGGCAGGGCGCAGAGGTAGAGGAAGCCGAGCATAAGCAGCGATGGAAGGTGCGAGCCCAGCAACTTGTAGCTCAGCAGCCAGATCAGCGGAAACACCGCAAAGGTGAAGGCCTGAACCATCACGTGCAGCTTCCAGTTTTTCAGCCCGTGGCGGATCTGTTCGCTGGAGAGGTTGACCCCGTGCAGGAAGAACACCAGAAACACGCCGACGTTGATCACGTACTCCGCGTGCATCCCGCCGCCGGTGGCGCCGAAGGTCGGGAAAAAATACGCCAGCAGCGTGGCGATCAGCATGCCGCACAAGAACCAGTCGGTGACCACGCGTTTGAGGTGTTTGAAGGCATGCATACCGGCACCGAATACGTTTGTAAGAATTGATGACTTAGCCTAACGTCGGCTCCATCAGCCGTCTTGCGACATAAGGCCAATCAATGCCGACTAACGGACAAATTTCCCTCGAGCGCACCATCCCGGCACTTACGGCGTTGCCGCGTCCGCTGTATGCACGAGCGGAAAGTCTGAACGCCGGTTCGTGGACACCGCCTCATCGTCACGATTGGGTGCAGTTTTCCTACGCCATCAGCGGCGTTCTTGGCGTGCATACCGCCGAAGGCAGTTTCTTTGCACCGCCGCAGTGGGGCATCTGGATTCCGGCGGATCTCGAGCATCAGGTCGTGACCTCGATGCGAGCCGAGATGCGCAGCCTGTACGTGCGCCGCGAGGACTGCCAATGGGCGGACGGGCGTTGCCGGGTGCTGGAAGTCACGCCATTGGCCCGGGAGTTGATCAAGCGTTTTTGCCTGCTTCCCGTGGAATATCCACAGGGCGACAGCCAGGAGGCGCGATTGGTGGGCGTGCTGCTGGATCAGTTAGCGAGTCTGCCCGAGGTGGGGTTTTCCCTGCCGCTGCCCCGGCATGAACGTTTGCTGGGCTTGTGCAACGAGCTGATCGACAGCCCTGAGCGCAATGCGACCCTGCAGGAATGGGCCGAGCGTTTGGGCTCGTCGGAGAAAACCCTGATGCGCTTGTTCCAGCGTGAAACCGGGTTGAGCTTCCGCGGCTGGCGGCAGCGCATGCGGCTGCTGTCGTCGCTGAGTTTGCTGGAGGAGGGGAATAGCGTGACCAATGCCGCGCTGTCTTGCGGGTATGACTCGACGTCGGCGTTTATTGCCGCGTTCAAGGGGTTGTTCGGGTTTACCCCGGGGGAATTGTTTAGGCAGTGATGACGCCTTCGCGGGCAAGCCTCGCTCCTACAGGGATCGCATCCGACACAAAACCTGTAGGAGCGAGGCTTGCCCGCGAAGAGGCCATCACATTCAACATCTCTGTTGGCTGACAGTCCGTCTTCGCGAGCAGGGTTTTGCGCTGTCCTTGTGAGAGCGAGCCTGCTCGCGATTGGCCGCGAAGCGGCCACCGGGATTTTGGATCAGGTCCTGAACCGTCGAACCAACCCATCCAGCTCATTCGACAACCCAGCCAGGCTCTGCGAGTCCAGGCGCGCCGAGTTCGCCAGTTCTGCCACCAACTGCGCATCGCCATGAATCTGGCTGATGTGGCGATTGATGTCTTCCGCCACTTGATGCTGTTCCTCAGCCGCCGTGGCGATTTGAGTGTTCATGTCGCGAATCACATCCACCGACTCACGAATCTGCCCGAAGCTGCTGCGCGCTTCGCCGATACGGGTCACCGATTGCTGAGACACTTCCAGGCTGGCATGCATTTGCTGGGTCACCTGGCTGGTGCGCTTGGCCAGGTTGCCCAGCAGACCGTCGATTTCCGCCGTGGAATCGGCAGTCCGTTTGGCCAAGGCGCGAACTTCATCCGCCACTACCGCAAAACCACGACCCTGTTCACCCGCCCGGGCCGCTTCGATGGCGGCGTTCAGTGCCAGCAGGTTGGTCTGTTCAGCGATGGAACGAATGGTCCCGAGGATCGACTGAATGTCGTTGCTATCGCGCTCAAGCTGTTGCATCGATTGCGCCGACTGTTCGATTTCCTGGCTCAAGCGATCAACACTGCTCACTGCGGCATCGATCTGCTGCTGACCTTCGCGCGCCTGGCGCTGGCCGCTGTCGGCCGACTCGGCGGCCTGGCTGCAGGAGCGCGCGACTTCGTTGGCGGTGGCGACCATTTCGTGGAACGCCGTGGACACCATATCCACCGCTTCACGCTGGCGCCCGGCGGCTTCGGCCATGTCGCTGGACACCTGCGTCGAGCTCTGGGAGGTGGCGAGGATCTTGGTCGCGGCGCCGCCGATGCTCTGAATCAAATTGCGAATCGCCGCCAGAAACTGGTTGAACCAGTTGGCCAGTTGAGCCGTTTCGTCGCTGCCACGGATTTGCAGGTTCTTGGTCAGGTCGCCTTCACCCTGGGCGATGCCCTCCAGACCGCTGGCCACGCTGCGGATCGGCCGCACGATCAGGCTGGCGAAGCTGGCGCCGACGATGGCGAAGAACACCGCCAGTACCGCCGCGATGATCGCGATCAGCCAGGTCAGTTGAGTGGCCGAGCTCATCACGTCGGTTTGCTTGATCAGGCCGATAAAGGTCCAGCCCAGTTGTTCCGACGGCCAGACGTTGGCCATGTAGCGCTCGCCATTGAGTTCGACTTCTACCAAGCCTTTGCCGGCCTTGGCGAGTTGCGCGTATCCGTCGCCGAGACTGGTCAGGGCTTTGAAGTTGTGTGCTGGTTGCTTCGGATCGACCAGTACCGTGCCGGTGTTTTCCACCAGCATCAGGTAGCCGGTTTCGCCGAGTTTGATCTGTTTGACGATTTCAGTGAGCTGCTTGAGCGTCACATCAATGCTGACCACGCCGCCGTTGGTGCCCAGCTTGTTGTCGATGGTGCGCACGGTGCTGACGTAAGTCGCGTCATCCTGAGCCCAGTAATAGGCCTCGGTGCGAAACGGTTTACCGGGTTTGGCCTGCGCGGCCTTGTACCATGGGCGCTGGCGCGGGTCGTAATTGCTCAGCTTCGCGTCGTCCGGCCATGACACGTAACCGCCCGCCGCCGTACCGAGGATGGCGTAGGCGTAGGCCGGGTGGCTGTTGCCCAGGTCCTGGAGGAGAGCGAAGACCTTTTTGTCCGACTCGCCTTGTGGAATGCTCTCGGCGTTGGCGCTCATGTAGGTCTTGAGGCTGTCGTCGGAGTTTTTGATCAGCGGTTGGGTGGCCAGGTAATCGACGTTCTGGCTGATGCCGTCAAAGAACAGTTGCATGGCATTGCTGACCTGACGAATCTCGCGGCCGCTGCCATCGACAAAATTATCCTTGGCATCGCTGCGCAAGTTCAGCACCACGAGGGTGGCGACCAGCACCACGGGCAAGCAGGCGATGATTGCAAACGCCCAGGTCAGCTTCTGTTTGATGTTCATCCGCGCTCCAGTTTTTTCTTGTAGGCCCACGCAGTGCAGATGACTCGCGGATTATTGGCAGCCGAAAACGTTCGATACCCCGATCCTTGAGTGCGCCCTCGTTATCATTGTCGGGGCGATTGTCGGACAATTCCTTTTCTCTCTAATGACTTCGGCTGAGGAACGTGGAAATTGAGGCCGGTTGAGAAAAATCCGGCGAAGGGTAGGGGCTACGTGTCAGATTCTGTCGCAAATGCCCTTGTAGCCCTTCATCAACAAGTGGCGCAGGCTCAGCTATGATCTTGAGCGGTCGATGAGTTGTGTCTGATTAATCCGGCACATTGTGTGCTTCTTGATGTTCATGGGAACGTTCATAGGTCGGCAACCCCTCCCGCGAATGAGTGGATTGCCGTATAACGAATGACTTTCGCGTGTTTGGTAATAAAGGACCCACAATAAAAGCTGATGAAGACTCCAAAACGCATTGAACCCCTGATCGAGGACGGTCTGGTCGACGAGGTGCTGCGCCCACTCATGAGTGGTAAAGAAGCAGCTGTTTATGTGGTGCGCTGCGGCAACGAGCTGCGTTGTGCCAAGGTCTACAAGGAGGCGAATAAACGCAGTTTTCGTCAGGCGGCCGAGTATCAGGAAGGCCGTAAGGTGCGCAACAGCCGGCAGGCTCGAGCGATGGCCAAGGGCTCCAAGTTCGGCAAGAAAGAAACCGAAGACGCCTGGCAGAATGCCGAAGTGGCGGCGTTGTTCCGTCTGGCCGGTGCCGGTGTGCGAGTCCCCAAGCCGTATGACTTCCTCGAAGGCGTGCTGCTGATGGAACTGGTGGCCGACGAGTACGGCGATGCCGCGCCGCGTCTGAACGATGTGGTGCTGGAGCCGGACCAGGCGCGCGAATATCACGCGTTTCTGATTTCGCAGATCGTGCTGATGCTGTGTACCGGTCTGGTGCACGGTGACCTGTCCGAGTTCAACGTGCTGCTGACGCCGACCGGCCCGGTCATCATCGACTTGCCGCAAGCGGTCGACGCGGCGGGCAACAACCACGCGTTCAACATGCTGGAGCGGGACGTGGGCAACATGGCGTCCTACTTCGGTCGCTTTGCACCGGAGTTGAAACGCACCAAGTACGCCAAGGAAATGTGGGCGTTGTATGAAGCCGGCACCTTGCACCCGGCCAGTGTGTTGACCGGCGAGTTCGACGAGCCGGAAGAGCTGGCGGACGTCGGCGGGATCATGCGCGAAATCGAGGCGGCCCGTCTCGATGAAGAGCGTAAGCAAGCGATCCGCGCTGCGGACGACGCGCCACCGAGCAAAGCCGAAGAACCGCCTCCGCCCTGGATGCAGTGATCGGTTGACCCAAAACCCGGCTTCGGCCGGGTTTTTTGCAGGTGCTTTTTTGGGACCGCGTCGTCTGCATCGCGGGCAAGCCCGCTCCCACAGGTTTTGTGTCGCCCCCGGATTCTATGATCGACACCTGACCTGTGGGAGCGTGGCTTGCCCGCGATGGCGTCAGACCAGACAATCCACAACGGCGATACTTACCACACTCAAGGACTGAATGTGAACTCCACCCGCAATGCCCAACTGATCATCGCCGCCCGGCTGATTTCGGACTTCGGCGCTTTCCTCAACATGGTTGCCCTGGCCACCTACGTCTACCTGCTCAGCAACAGCGCCATGAGTGTCGGGATCTTCCTGGCCAGCCGTGTAGCCGGGGGGATCTTTGCCAGTTTGATCGGCACCCGGTTCTATCGCCGCTGGGCCGGGCGCCTGCCGATGATTGCCTTCGACCTGCTGCGCGCCGGTTTGCTGGGCTTGCTGCTGGTGTTGCCGGTCATCCAACAAGCACTGCTGCTACCGCTGATCGCGTTCGGTCTGGGGTTCGGCAATTCGATGTTCGCCATTGGCCTCAACAGTCAATTACCGCACATGATCGATAAGGCGCAGCTGCTCAAGACCAACGCCTGGATGACCTCTGCATCATCTGCGGCGATGGTCGGCGGGAGTCTGGTGGCGGGGTTGTTGGTGGCGGGGTTTGGCTTTGAAACGGTGTTTGCCCTGAACGTGGCCACTTACCTGCTGGCGGCGTTGTTGATTGTGCCGCTGCGGTTTTCCAGACCTGCACCCAGTGATGAACCCCTTCAGCAACAAGGCGAATGGTCGGCCCTGCGTCAGGGTTTGCGCACAGCGCCGGTGCTGGCGACGATGCTTGCCGTCGCGATGGCCGATACGCTTGGCAGCGCCGCACACAATGTCGGCCTCCCGATCATTTCAAAACTGCTGACACCCGAGTCGGCCAGCACCACCCTGGGCCTGATGCTGGCGGTCTGGGCCAGCGGAAAATTCATCGGTGCGCGAATTGCCAGTCGCCTGAAAGGTACGGACAACGCGCACCTTGAACGGCGATTCTTCTTCGGCGTTTTGCTGATGTCCTGCGGCTTCATCCTGATGTTCCAACAGCAGACGCTTTACGGCTTGCTGCTGTTTTCGTTGCCCGCAGGCTTGGGCGACGGGTTCTCGGAAGTAGGCCTGATGTCGCGTCTGCAACGTGAACCGGACAACCTGCGCTTGCCGATTTTCAGCTTTTTGACGCTGCTGCAAATGACCGGGTTCGGTATCGGCATGTTGATCGCCGCGCCGTTCTATTCGTGGTGGACGCCCGGCGCAGTGGTGCTGTTGTTCCATGGTATTCCCCTCACCACGTTGCTGGTGGCGAAGGGGTTGGCGCTCAGGAATGGACGGGTTCGGCGCAGCAGCCCGACGCCAGCTCCTTGAGGATCGGGCAGTCCGGGCGGTGGTCGCCGTGGCAATGCTCTACCAGGTCTTGCAGGGTGTCACGCAGTTGGCCGAGTTCGCGAATCTTCTGGTTCAGCTCGTCGATGTGCTGACGGGCCAGCGCCTTCACATCGGCGCTGGCGCGCTGACGGTCTTGCCAGAGGGTCAGCAGTTTGCCGACTTCCTCCAGCGAAAAACCCAAATCCCGAGAGCGCTTGATGAACGCCAGAGTATGCAGATCGTCGTCGCCATAGACCCGATAGCCGCTGTCGGTGCGATGGGCCGCCTTGAGCAGGCCGATGGATTCGTAGTAACGAATCATCTTCGCGCTCAGACCGCTCTGGCGGGCCGCTTGGCCAATGTTCATCGGTCGTCCTCCAAGTCTTTGGGTTTCCAGGTTTTCAACAGTAACGCATTGCTGACCACGCTGACGCTCGACAGCGCCATGGCTGCGCCGGCCAGCACCGGGTTGAGGAAGCCGAACGCCGCCAGCGGCAGGCCGATCAGGTTATAGACGAAGGCCCAGAACAGGTTCTGGCGAATTTTCGCGTAGGTCTTGCGGCTGATCTCCAGCGCCGCCGGCACCAGCCGTGGATCGCCGCGCATCAGGGTGATCCCGGCAGCGTGCATGGCGACGTCAGTGCCGCCGCCCATGGCGATGCCGATGTCTGCCGCAGCTAGTGCTGGCGCGTCGTTGATGCCGTCGCCGACCATTGCCACCACGCCGGTTTTTTTCAGGGCGGCGACGGTGGCCGCTTTGTCTGCCGGCAGGACTTCGGCGTGGACGTCGCTGATGCCCAGTGCCTCGGCGACCACCTTGGCGCTGCCGCGGTTATCGCCGGTCAGCAGATGGCTGCTGATGTTCCGTGCATTCAGCTGTTGCACCGCTTGCAAGGCGCCGGGTTTGAGCGTGTCACCGAAGGCGAACAGGCCGAGCACTCGTGGTTCAGGGCTTTGTTCGATGAGCCAGGACAGGGTCCGGCCTTCGGTTTCCCAAGCGGTTGCAGAGTCGGCCAATGGCCCGGCGCTCAGTCCGCTTTCCTCCAGCAGACGCCGATTGCCCAAAGCCAATCGCCGACCGTCGAGACTGCCGGCAATGCCTCGCCCGGTCAGCGATTGACTGTCGCTGACATCGGCCACGGTCAACCCGCGTTCGGTGCAGGCATCCAGCACCGCCTTGGCCAGCGGGTGTTCACTGCCGCGTTGCAGCGCCCCGGCCATTTGCAACAAGGCCGCTTCGTCACCTTCGATGGCCCTCAGATGAGCGATGCGCGGCGCACCCGAAGTCAGTGTGCCAGTCTTGTCGAACACCACGGCGCTGACTTCATGGGCACGCTCCAGAGCTTCAGCGTCCTTGATCAGAATCCCGTAGCGCGCCGCCACACCCGTGCCGGCCATGATTGCCGTCGGCGTGGCCAGCCCGAGTGCGCAAGGGCAGGCAATCACCAACACCGCGACCGCGTTGATCAATGCGGTTTCCAGTGGCGCGCCGTACAGCCACCAACCGAGCAGGGTCGCCAGCGCAATCAGCAGAACCACAGGCACGAACACCTGGCTGACTTTATCCACCAGTTTCTGGATCGGCGCTTTCGCCGCCTGCGCGTCTTCGACCAGGCGGATGATCCGCGCCAGCACGGTTTCTGCGCCGAGCGCCAAGGTCTGAACCAGCAGCCGACCTTCGCCATTGATGGCTCCGCCGGTGACCTTGTCGCCCGGTTGTTTGGGTACAGGCAGACTTTCGCCGCTGATCAGTGCTTCATCGGCGTGGCTCTGGCCTTCCACAACGATGCCATCCACCGGGAAGCGTTCGCCGGGTTTGACCATGACCAGATCGTTGAGGCGCAAAGCGCTGATCGCAACCTCCTGCTCACGGCCATTGATCACCTGAATAGCTCGCTCCGGACGCAAGGCTTCGAGGGCGCGGATGGCGCTGGCGGTCTGGCGCTTGGCACGGCTTTCCAGGTATTTGCCCAGCAATACCAGGGCGATCACCACCGCCGAGGCTTCGAAATACAGGTGCGGCAGGCGACCGGCGGCGGTGGCCCATTCGTAAACGCTCAAGCCGTATCCGGCGCTGGTGCCCAGGGCCACCAGCAAATCCATGTTGCCGGCGCCGGCGCGCACGGCTTTCCACGCAGCGACATAGAAGCGTGCGCCGAAGACGAACTGCACCGGCGTCGCCAACGCGAACTGCACCCACGCCGGGAGCATCCAGTGCACGCCGAAAGGTTGCAGCACCATTGGCAGCACCAGCGGCAAGGCGAGGGCGATGGCCGCCAGCAAAGCCCAGCGTTCACGGTGCAGTCGTTGTTGTTGATTGTCGATTTGCGGGTGTTCGACTTCCCAGACGCTGGCGGAGTAACCGGCCTTGGTCACGGCGCCGATCAGGGTTTGCGGGTCGACCTGGCCGAGCAATTCGAGGTGGGCACGCTCGTTGGCCAGGTTGACGCTGACACTTTTGACCCCCGGCACCTTGGCCAGTGCCCGTTCGACGCGGCCGACACAGGAGGCGCAGGTCATGCCGTCGATGCTCAATTCCAGAGTCTGCTGTGGCACGCTGTAGCCGGCCTGCTGCACCGCGTCCATCAAGGCCGGCAGGCTGTCGCTGGGCGCTTGAACCCGGGCCTGTTCGGTGGCCAGGTTGACGCTGACGGCCGTGGCGCCGAGAACTTTGCTCAAGGCACGCTCGACACGCCCGGCGCAACTGGCGCACGTCATGCCGGCAATCGGCAGATCGAAAGTAGTGGATTCGGACATCGGTCACGCTCCCTGTAGAAATTACCTACAGGATCAACCTTGCCATGCGGGCAAGGTCAAGCGCCAGTCTGCAAATCATCTCGCGACTCTGCACCTCGTAGGAGCGAGGCTTGCCCGCGAAGGGTCCATAACAGTCACCATCGATGCTGACTGTTATGGCCTCTTCGCGGGCAAGCCTCGCTCCTACAGGTAGGTGGTGATCAATACTCGAGGGCGGCAGGCTTGAGGTACATCCCTTCCTGCGTCATCGCAATCCGGAACTTCAACACATCCCCGGCCTTGAGCGTGATGTTCTGCGAACCCGGCGCGAGCATACCTGGATTGCAACCCGGCGCCTGGCCCGGCAGCAGCTTGAGACGCAGGGACACATTGCCCGGCGGCAGGTTGAACGAGGTGCTCTGTTCCTGGAACAGTCGCGCCGATAGCTGATCCTGGATGTACACGCCGATCTCGCAGGAAGTCGAAACCTCCAGGCGCTCGCGGGAAATGATCAGCACGCCGTAATCCTCCCCGGCGGCTTGAACCGAAGGTATCGCGGCAAATAGGCTGAGGAAGCCAAACAGGCTGAGAGCTGACCAGCGCATGGCTGAATCTCCTGATGTCGAGTCATTGATGGACGCAGCTTGGCCGAGCACGACGCCGATTGCCAGCCCGGCAGCTTGCTTCAGAACTTGACCTTGCCATGGTGGCAAGCTCGAGACTGCCTGCAACCCTCATTAAAGGGCTTCATTCAAGGAGTTGTCCCATGCAAGTGTTCAATGTTGAAGGCATGTCTTGCGGTCATTGCGTCAAGGCCATCACTCAGGCGCTGCAAGCCAAGGATCCCGCGGCCAGCGTGCGCATTGATCTGGCGGCAAAAGAAGTCGGCGTTGAAAGCGCGCTGACGGCCGATCAGGTGATCGCCGCGATCAGCGAAGAGGGTTACGGGGTAAAACAGATCTAACATTTTTAATAGTTAGCGACCTAACGGAATGTTCAAGGCGTCCACGCAAGGCTAGACTGTCGGCCTGCCGATTCCTGTCTAACCTGGACGCCTGATGAACCTCCGCACAATCCTGATTCTCGGCGCCTTGAGCGCTTTCGGTCCGCTGGCGATCGATTTCTATCTGCCGGCATTCCCGGCGATGGCGCTCGCTTTCGGCACCGACGAAAAACACGTTCAACTGACCCTGGCGGCCTATTTCCTCGGCCTGTCCATTGGCCAACTGGCGTACGGCCCGGTGGCGGATCGCTTTGGGCGACGGATTCCCTTGCTGACAGGTGTCGGCTTGTTCACCGCCGCTTCGTTGGCCTGTGCTTATGCGCCGACCCTGGAATGGCTGATTGGCGCACGTTTCGTCCAGGCGCTGGGCGGGTGCGCGGGCATGGTGATTGCGCGGGCGGTGGTCAGCGATAAATGCGATGCGGTGGGTTCGGCGAAGGTCTTTTCGCAGTTGATGCTGGTGATGGGCCTGGCGCCGATTCTTGCGCCGATGCTGGGCGGGTTGCTGGTCAACACGACTGGCTGGCAGTCGATCTTTCTGGTGCTGACCGGTTTCAGTGCACTGGCAGGGTTGGCGGTGGCTCTCGGGTTGCCGGAAAGTCTGCCGGCCCATGTGCCGCGCCAACCGTTGTCGGGCGCGCTACGCCAGTATGGTCGGTTGTTGGCGGACCCGGTCTTCCTCGGCCATGCCCTGACCGGTGGTGTCGCCATCGCCGGGATGTTTGCCTACATCGCCGGTTCACCATTCGTCTTCATCAAACTCTATGGCGTGCCGGCCGAGCATTTCGGCTGGCTGTTTGGCATTAACGCGGCGGGTTTCATTCTGGTAGCCCAGGTGAATGCCCGATTGCTGGCAAAGCGCGGTCCGGCCTTTTTACTGGCGCGTACTGTCTGGCTCTATCTGGCGGGCGGTTTGGCCCTGTTGGCGGTCAGCGCGTTGCACACCGAGCAGTTGTGGCCGTTACTGATTCCGCTCTTCCTCTGCATCGCCAGCCTGGGTTGCATAGTGCCTAACGCGTCGGCCTGCGCCATGAACGGGCAGGGCGCGCGCGCGGGCAGTGCCTCGGCGATGCTCGGTTGCCTGCAGTTCAGCGTCGCTGCCGGGGCCGCAGCATTGGTGGGTGTTTTGCACGATGGCAGCGCCATGCCGATGGCCATGGTCATCAGCCTGTGCGGGATTCTGGTGGTGAGCGCGGCGACGCTCACCCGGCGTTTGCAAAATGCCCGGGCGCTGACGCAAGCCCGGGTCTGAGGACGGACTCAGCCAGCAGCGCGATGCTGACGGTCGGGAATCTGATGGGGCGCGTGCAAGCGCGCTTCAAGCGTTTTAGTGAAGGCCAGGGCTTCGGCCTCACTGCGGAACGTCACAGCGTGTTGATCCAGGCGGACCTGCCAGCGGGATGTTGCCACTTCTTTTATCAGGATCTTCATTGCTGAGCTCCTTTCGTAAAAGACGTCTCGTAAAAGACATCACGTGAATGATTGTTCGCAGAGTTTTCGATTGTAGACCCGAATACGATCGCAATTGTGACAACGGTCAATTCTCTGACTGACGGCAACAGGGATCGACGTACATCCCGGATATTTCGGTCGTACCCTGTAGGAGCTGCCGAAGGCTGCGATCTTTTGATCTTGCTTTTAAAACACAAGATCAAAAGATCGCAGCCTCCGGCAGCTCCTACTCTTCAGAACCCTTCAAGCACAATCTTGCCCTTGGACTTGCCGCTCTCCAGCAGCTCATGGGCACGCCGCAGGTTGGCCGCGTTGATGGTTCCGAAGTGCTCGCCGACTGTGGTTTTCAACGTGCCCGCATCGATAAGCCCGGCGACGCGGTTGAGCAGTTTGTGCTGCTCGATCATGTCTGTGGTTTCGAACAGCGAGCGGGTGTACATGAATTCCCAGTGCAGCGACAGGCTCTTGCGCTTGAGCTTGGTCACGTCCAGCGACTTCGGATCGTCGATCAGCGCCAGTTTGCCTTGCGGCGCCAACGCTTCCACCAATTGATCCAGGTGTTGATCGGTCTGGGTCAGGCTGGCGACGTGGGTCACCTGCGCGAACCCGGCACGTTTGAGTTCTTCACTCAGCGGCTGGCTATGATCGATCACCTGATCGGCGCCCAGGTCACGCACCCAGCTCTGGGTTTGTGGCCGGGAAGCGGTGCCAATGACTTTCAGCCCGGTGAGCTGGCTGGCCAATTGCGTGAGGATCGAACCCACGCCGCCAGCGGCACCGACGATCAGCAGGCTCTGGCCCTCATCGGTTTTGCCTTCGCGCACTTGCAAGCGTTCGAACAACAGTTCCCACGCGGTGATGGCGGTCAGCGGCAGGGCGGCGGCTTCGGCGAAACCAAGGGTTTTCGGCATATGGCCGACGATTCGCTCATCCACCACATGCAACTCGCTATTGCCGCCGGCACGGGCAATAGAACCCGCGTAGAACACTTTGTCGCCGGCCTTGAACAGCGTCACTTCGCTGCCGACGGCCTTGACCACCCCGGCCACGTCCCAGCCCAGCACCTTTGCCGCGCCACCTTCAGGCTCAACGTTCTGGCGGACCTTGGTGTCCACCGGGTTGACCGAGATGGCTTTTACCTCCACCAACAGGTCGTGCGGGCCGGCGACCGGTTCTGGCAGTTCGATGTCTTGCAGGGATTTTTCGTCGCTGATGGGCAGGGAGGTGTAGTAGGCAATGGCTTTCATGTGGGCTCCTGGGAGGGAATGATTTCGATGGGACAGATGATTGGTTATTTCCCGGCAAGATAAAACCCGCTAAAAGAGCAGTCTCTTTCAATATTTTTTTGATAATCGGGGCTGAAGATGTTGCGTTTCGATGACTTGCAGTTGTTCGTTCGGGCTGCGGACCTGGGCAGTCTGTCGGCGGCGGCACGGGTGATGGACATGTCGGCGGCGGTGGCCAGTGCGGCGTTGAAGCGCATCGAACAGCAACTCGGCGCGCGCTTGCTCGCCCGTTCCACCCGTAGCCTGCGCCTGACCGCTGAAGGCGAGGGCTTTCTGGAATACGCCCGGGCAGCCTTGAGCAATCTTGATGAGGGCCGCCGCCTGCTGGCCAGCGGGCAGGATCAGGTCAGCGGGATTTTGCAGCTGTCGGCGCCTTCGGATTTCGGTCGCAACCTGCTGTTGCCATGGCTCGATGAGTTTCAGCACGAGCATCCAAAACTCACGGTACGGTTGCTGCTGGGCGACCGCATCGCCGACCTGTTCCGCCAACCGGTGGACATTGCCCTGCGTTATGGCGAGCCGGAAGACTCGAGCCTGGTAGCGTTGCCCATCGCCCCGCAGAACCGTCGTGTGCTCTGTGCGGCGCCGAGTTACCTGGCCCGGCATGGCGAACCCCGGCATCTGGAGCAACTGGCTCAGCACAATTGCCTGTTGTTCATGCTCGGCAGTCGGGTTCACGATCACTGGAGTTTCCACGATGGCAAACGCGAGGTGAGCCTGACGGTCAGTGGCGATCGCTTCAGTGACGACGCCGATGTTGTGCGTCTGTGGGCCATAGCCGGGGCGGGGATTGCGTATAAATCCTGGCTCGACGTAGCGGCCGATGTGCTGGCCGGTCGGTTGAAAGTGCTGATGCCGGAGCTGCTCTGTGAGCGCGCACCGCTGAATTTGTTGTGCGCCCATCGCGCACAATTGAGTAAGCCGGTGAACCTTTTGCGGGAAATGCTTGCCAGCCGATGCGCTCGAATAAGCAGTCAATTTCCAGCGAAATCGGATGTCGATCATTAGTCGCAGGCAAATAGCGAAATTTCTGTCAGGAACTATCACCACCAATGGATCCCCGAGGGCAGGAACCGGCGGTTAACCCGCTTATACTAGCGCTCGCCTCATGTACGCACCGTCGACCTCGCAATGGCGAGTTCAGGTTCGATTCGGTCAAACCCGATGGTCATCACCGGACCTTCGTTGCACCCACGAAGCAATGGCTGGGTGAGTGGGTGGCTTTGCCCGGTTTATGGCGGTTTTCGCGCCTTGGCCGACGACACATTACTGGTCAAGATGTCTCTGAGCAGTAGACGAAACGATTCAACAGGGAGTGAATACATGGAACATGCACCTTGCATCAGCCAGATCGCCACATTGCTGGCTGACCCGAAGCGCAGCGCAATGATGTGGGCCTTGATGGACGGCTCGGCGCGGCAAACCGAAGAGCTGGCGTTGCTGGCCGGCCTGTCGCCGTCTTCGGCCAGTGCGCATTTAGGGCGTTTGTCCGCCGGAGGTCTGTTGAAAGTCGAAACCCGTGGACGCAAACGGTTTTTCCGGCTTGCCGCGCCCGAAGTCGGCGCCGCGATAGAAGCGCTGGCCAGCGCGACCCTCGCCAGCGCGCCTCGGGACATTCCAGAGGTTTTCAAACGCACGAGCCCTATCGCCAAACCTCAGGCGGCGCCTTCGTCATTGCTGCGGGCCAGACTCTGCGACGACCATCTGGGCGGCACCCTGGCCGCCGATCTCTACCAGCGCCTGCTGGATGCGGGCTGGATCGAGCAATTCGATCAGCGAGTCATGATCACTCACAAGGGCGCCACACAATTGGCAACACGCGGTGTGTTCGTCCAGGCGCTGGCTCATCGCAACAGCAGAGTCGCCTGTGCTTGCCCGGACTGGAGCGAAAGACGCCCGCACATGGGTGGTTCATTAGGCGCGGCGTTGTTGCAGCTGTTCATGCAATCGGGCTGGTTGAGCCTGCCCAACGATTCGCGAGCGTTGCAAATTACCGCTGCGGGGCAACGGGAAATCCATCGCTTCGCCAAGGAAACCGAACTGGAAATGGCGCTTTAGAGCCATCGAGGCGCGACGTCCGGGATCTTTGTTTCAGACGTCGTTCAGAGCTGTGGACAGGTCGCATCCAGCAATAACCCCCCGCCACTATCGCGCACACTCGATCCGGGGACTTTCGGATTGGGGGAATGTGGCATGGACACACGAAGCTTCAGTGCGGCAGAACGATTGGAACGGCTGCCCATCAGCGGTTATCACCGCATCATTTTCATCATCATTGCCCTGGCGTTTTTCTTCGACTCCATGGACCTGGCGATGATGACCTTCCTCCTTGGCTCAATCAAAACCGAGTTCGGCCTGAGTACAGCGCAGGCGGGCCTGCTGGCCAGTTCGAGTTTCTTCGGCATGGTCATGGGCGCATCGCTGTCCGGTATGTTGGCCGACCGCTTCGGGCGTAAACCGGTGTTTCAGTGGAGCATTGTGCTGTGGGGCATCGCCAGCTACCTGTGCTCCACGGCGCAGAACGTTGAAACGCTGACGCTGTTCCGAATCCTGCTGGGGATTGGCATGGGCATGGAGTTTCCGATTGCGCAGTCGATGCTGTCGGAGCTGATTCCGGCAAAGCGACGTGGGCGTTACATCGCGTTGATGGATGGTTTTTGGCCGCTCGGCTTCGTCGCGGCCGGAGTGCTGTCGTACTTCCTGTTGCCGCTGATTGGCTGGCGCGACATCTTTCTGGTATTGGCGGTACCGGCGGTGTTCGTCCTGGCGATTCGTTTTTTCATTCCCGAGTCACCGCGCTGGCTGGAGCAGGCCGGGCATCATGACGCGGCGGATAAGGTCTTGCTCGGCATCGAAGAGCGGGTTCGGACTTCACTGGGCCGTGCGGATTTGCCTGAACCGATTCGTCTGCCCCGGGTGGCGAGTCAACCGGGCACTTTCTTCTCTGCGCTAGGGGAGATCTGGTCGCCGCAGTATCGCCAGCGCACGATGATGATCTGGAGTGTGTGGTTCTTCGCCTTGCTGGGTTTCTATGGCCTGACGTCCTGGCTCAGTGCGCTGTTGCAACAATCGGGTTTTGCCGTGACCCAGTCGGTGTATTACACGGTACTGATTTCCCTCGGCGGGATTCCCGGTTTCCTCATGGCTGCCTGGCTGGTGGAGCGTTGGGGGCGTAAACCGGTGTGCATCGTGACATTGCTCGGCGGCGGGGTCATGGCGTTTCTTTATGGCCAGAGTGCGGTGTTCGGCGGCAACGTCAGTCTGTTGATTACTTCGGGGCTGCTGATGCAGTTCTTTCTGTTCGGCATGTGGGCGGTGCTCTACACCTACACCCCTGAGTTGTACCCGACGTCGGCACGCGCCACGGGTTCGGGGTTCGCGTCAGCCATCGGCCGAGTGGGTTCGTTGCTCGGGCCATTGGTGACCGGGCTGGTGTTCCCGATGACCGGGCAGGGCGGGGTGTTTGCGCTGGGGGCGATGTGCTTTGCGATTGCGGCGGGGGTGGTGTGGATGTTCGGGATGGAGACCCGGGGCAAAACGTTGGAAGAGTTGAGTGAGCCGGTGATCGTCCGTTAATCACCGTTATCGTTCTTCGCGGGCAAGCCTCGCTCCTACAGGGGCTGGCGCTGCCTTTGTAGGAGCGAGGCTTGCCCGCGAAGGCGGTCTACGGTTTCACCAACCGCGCATCCAGGCTGTTCTGCGCCAGGCGCTTGGCCTGATCCTGGGTCATGCCCAGATCGGTGTACAGCGCGTGGAAGTTCTCGGTGACATACCCGCCGAAATAGGCCGGGTCATCGGAGTTCACCGTGACCTTCACACCGCGCTCGAGCATGTCGAGGATGTTGTGCTGGGACATGTGATCGAATACGCAGAGTTTGGTGTTCGACAACGGGCACACGGTCAGCGGGATCTGCTCGTCGATGATCCGCTGCATCAAGCGCTCGTCTTCGATGGCGCGCACGCCATGGTCGATGCGCTGGATTTTCAGCAGGTCGAGGGCTTCCCAGATGTACTCGGGCGGGCCTTCTTCACCGGCGTGGGCCACGGTCAGGAAGCCTTCGCTGCGCGCACGATCGAACACCCGCTGGAACTTGCTCGGCGGGTGGCCCATCTCCGAACTGTCCAGGCCCACGGCGACAAACGCATCGCGGAACGGCAGCGCCTGGTCGAGGGTTTTCTGCGCTTCGTCTTCGCTCAAGTGACGCAGGAAACTGAGGATCAAACCGCTGGTGATGCCCAGTTGCTGCTCGCCATCCTTCAGTGCGGCGGCGATGCCGTTGAGCACTACTTCGAACGGGATGCCACGGTCGGTGTGGGTTTGCGGGTCGAAGAACGGTTCGGTGTGAATCACGTTCTGCGCCTTGCAGCGCAACAGGTAGGCCCAGGTCAGGTCGTAGAAATCCTGAGACGTGCGCAACACATCGGCGCCCTGGTAATACAGGTCGAGAAACTCTTGCAGGTTATTGAAGGCGTAAGCCTTGCGCAGCGTTTCAACGTCGCTCCACGGCAGGGCGATCTTGTTGCGTTCGGCCAAGGCGAACAGCAGCTCAGGCTCCAGCGAACCTTCCAGGTGCAAGTGCAATTCTGCCTTGGGCAGAGCGTTCAGCCAGTCGTACATTTTTGAAATCTCATCAGGTGCAATGAGGGCATTCTACAGATGCCCGCAGAAACAATGAGCAAAACCTGACCAGCCGGTTCATTACACGGTTTCCTGTTGCCGTCGATAGGCGTAGGTATCGGCAAAGCGCGACAGCAGGAACTCGGCGCAGGTGGTGGCCGGATACTTTGCCGGATGCTGTTCGTCCTGGCAGCCGGGCAGGCATTCGATGGGCGTGTCGGGGTGCGGTTCGGCAAAGAACGGCATCGAGTAACGATCCACTCCCAACGGGCTGATTACCCGGTGCGGCGTCGACAGGTAACGGTCGTTGCTCCAGCGCGCCATCATGTCGCCGAGGTTGACCACGAACGTGTCTTCAATCGGCGGCGCATCGATCCATTCACCGCGCACGTTACGCACTTGCAGTCCGCCAGCGGCATCCTGATAGAGCAGGGTGATGCAACCGTAATCGGTGTGAGCGCCGGCACCTTGCTGATCTTCGGTGCTGGCGGTGTGGCGCGGCGGGTAATGAATCATTCGCAGCACGCTGACCGGTTCTTTGAAACGGCTGTCGAAGAAATCGCGCTCGATGCCCAGCGCCAGGGTCATGGCTCGCAGCAGGGTTTGAGCGAGCGCCTGCATGTCGACGTAGTGTTGCTCCATCAGCGATTCCCAACCGGGCATCGACGGATGACGGTTGGGACCGCGCAAAGGTTTTTCCGCAATAACCTCGGGATGATCGGCCGGCAGGTGCAGGCCCATGTCGAAGGTTTCCTTCAGGTCGCTGGGTTTGCTCGGGTCAAGTTGCTCGGTGGCGATAGCGCCATAGCCGCGGTGGTGGCGGGTCTGGGTGATGTCGATCTTGAGTTTTTCGGCGGCGGGCAGGGCGAAGAAACGTTGGGCATGGTCGAGCACGGCATCGATACGCGACGGGGCGATCGGGTGGCCCTTGATATAGAAAAAGCCCCATTCACGGCAGGCGCGGTCGATTTGTGCGGCGATCGATTGCCAGGCGTTTTTATCAGCGCTGTAGAGCGGACTGATGTCGATGATTGGGAGTTGGTTCATGCGCAGTCCTTGAAAACGCTGAAGATCCAGTGTGGGAGTGGGCCTGTGGCGAGGGGGCTTGCCCCCGTTGGGCTGCGAAGCAGCCCCAAAATCTCTGATGTACCAAAGATTGTGAGTGCTACGCACTCAAACGGGGGCAAGCCCCCTCGCCACAGACCTGCTCCCACAGGGTTTTGTGTTCGGCCGGAATTACTTCGGTATCTCGGCCTTCATGCCTTCGACGTAGTAGTTCATCGACGCCAGCTGCGCATTGGTTGCCGTCGCGCCCGCCGGGATTTTCTCGACGCCGGCCTGGTCCTTGATCGGCCCGGTGAACGGATGCAACGCACCGCTCTTGATGTCGGCAATGATCTGCTCGGCTTCGGTTTTTACCGCAGGCGGCACCAGGTCGCTGATCGGCAACTCAACCGTACCTTCCTTCAGACCGCCCCAGTAATCCTGGGATTTCCATGTGTGGTCGAGCACGCTTTGAGTCGCCTGAATGTAATGCGGCCCCCAGTCATTGACGATAGACGTCAGCACCGCTTTCGGGCCGAAATGCGCCATGTCCGATGCATAGCCGACGGCATACACGCCACGTCGTTCAGCCGCCTGGATCGGTGCCGGGCTGTCGGTGTGCTGGAACACTACGTCCACGCCCTGGTCGATCAGCGCATTGGCGGCGTCGGCTTCCTTGCCCGGGTCGAACCAGGAATTGACCCACACCACTTTGATCTCGGTGCCCGGGTTGTACTTGTTCAGGGCCAGTTGAATGGCGTTGATGTCGCGGATCACTTCCGGAATCGGGAACGAAGCGACGTAGCCGACTTTCTTGGTCTTGGTCATTTTCGCCGCGAGGAAGCCGCCGACGTAGCGGCCTTCATAAGTGCGCGCCAGGTAAGTGCCGAGGTTCTTGTCCTGCTTGTAGCCGGTGGCATGTTCGAAGGTCACCTTGGGAAATTGCTTGGCGACTTTCAGGGTCGGGTTCATGTAGCCGAAAGACGTGGTGAAGATCAGGTCATATTTGTCCTTGGCCATGTTGCGGATCACCCGCTCGGCATCGGCACCCTCGGCGACGTTTTCCACGTAGTTGGTGGTGATCTGCTCGCCGAATTGTTCTGCCAGCGCCTTGCGTCCCTGTTCATGCTGATACGTCCAGCCGTGGTCACCGATCGGGCCGATATAGACGAAGCCGACTTTCAGCGGGTCGGCGGCACTGGCGGTCAGGCTGGCGCTCAGACCAATGGCTGCGGCGACAGCGCAGAGCAGCTGCTTCAACGGACGTTTATGCATGAACTGGAACTCCATTTTGTTGTGAGGTAGGTCAGGGCAATGCAAATTGCTGACCAACAGGACAACAAATGGATCGGGATCGCGTAACGGCCATCGCGGGCAAGCCCGCTCCCACATGACCTGCGCAAATCCTGTAGGAGCGAGGCTTGCCCGCGAAGAGTCCCTGACGACCACCACAGAACCATCCCGGTGCGCCCTCACCAATCCACGCCATCCACTGGTGCGGGCGCCTCACAAAACTGTGGGAGCGAGCCTGCTCGCGATAGCGGACTAACTTTCAACATCAATGTTGAATGACATGGCCTCATCGCGAGCAGGCTCGCTCCCACAATTGGTCTACGTCGACTTAGACGCCGGCGATCAACTGCCGAGCGGCCTGGCTGTGATCGGCAATCAACCCTTTCAGGTCCAGCCCCTCAACCTGCCCGTCGATCACCCGCCACTTTCCGCCGACCATCACCCGGTCCGCCCGATCCGCGCCGCACAGCAGCAGCGCCGACACCGGATCATGGCTGCCGGAGAAGCGCAGCTCATCCAGTTTGAACAGCGCCAGATCCGCCTGCTTGCCCACCGCCAGTTCACCGATATCGGTGCGCCCGAGCAAACTCGCCGAGCCCTTGGTCGCCCAGCCCAGTACCAATTCTGGAGTAATCTTTTCCGCGCCATAACGCAGCCGCTGGATGTACAACGCCTGACGGGTTTCGAGGATCATGTTCGACGCATCGTTGGACGCCGAACCGTCCACGCCCAGACCCAGCAACGCACCCGCAGCGGTCAGGTCCAGCGTCGGGCAAATGCCGGAAGCCAGGCGCATGTTCGAACTCGGGCAATGGCAAATGCCCGTGCCGGCCGCGCCGAGGCGGGCGATTTCATCGGGGTTGAAATGAATGCCGTGGGCCAGCCACGTGCGCGGGCCGAGCCAGCCGACGCTGTCCAGATAGTCAACGGTGCGCAGGCCGAAACGTTGCAGGCAGAAGTCTTCTTCGTCGAGGGTTTCCGCCAGGTGCGTGTGCAGGCGCACGTCGAGGGTGTTCGCCAGTTCGGCGCTGGCGGACATGATCTCCGGGGTCACCGAGAACGGTGAACACGGTGCCAGGGCGATTTGAATCTGCGCACCATCGCCGCGCTCGTGGTATGCGGCAATCAAACGTTGGCTGTCATCGAGGATCACTTCACCTTCCTGGACGGTCTGCTGCGGTGGCAGGCCGCCGTCTTTTTCGCCAAGGCTCATGGAGCCGCGAGTGAGCATGGCGCGCATGCCCAGTTCGCGAACACTCTCGACCTGTACATCGATCGCATTTTCCAGGCCTTCCGGAAACAGGTAATGGTGATCGGCCGCGGTGGTGCAACCGGACAGCAGCAACTCCGCTAACGCGACTTTGGTGGCGAGGGCGAGTTTTTCAGGGGTGAGACGAGCCCAGACCGGATAGAGGGTTTTCAGCCACGGGAACAACGGCTGATTAACCACCGGCGCCCAGGCACGGGTCAGGGTTTGATAGAAGTGGTGATGGGTGTTGATCAGCCCCGGCAGGATTACATGTTCGCGGGCATCGAAAACGTGGTCACAGGGCACGGACGGTTGCTGGCCGGCGCTGAGCACTTCGACGATCAAACCGTCTTGCAGCACCAGACCGCCACGGGCGTCGAGCGCGTTGGCCGTGAAAATGGCGAGGGGGTTTTTTAGCCAGGTACGGGTCGCAGGCATGGTGGCCGGCTCCTCTGAAAGTTGGGTTCAGGGTTGCCAGCTCAGTGTTGCCCTGTCTGCTGATCCAGGGTCGCCGCGGGGGCGAGGTGCGGAGTTTCGAACAAAAAAGCTTCGCGGGCAAGCCATGCCCGACAAGACGATGCAAAACCCCTGTGGGAGCGGGCTGTGGCGAGGGGGCTTGCCCCCGTTGGGCTGCGAAGCACTCCCCAAATCTCTGATGTACCAAAAATTTTGTGAGTGCTACGCACTCAAACGGGGGCAAGCCCCCTCGCCACAGCTCGCTCCCACAGGGGAATGTGGTGTTTACCAGGGAATAGTCTCGCCCCTGTAGTTCACAAAATGATGCCCGCCCTTGCCGGCATACGCATTCACCTGATCGATCAAGCCGCGTGTGCTGGTTTCAACATCGATGTCTGCCCCTTCACCGCCCATATCAGTCTTCACCCAACCCGGATGCAGCGACAGCACGGTGAGTTTCTGTTCGCCCAGTTGCGTGACGAAGCTGTTGGTCATGGAGTTCAGCGCCGCTTTGCTGGCCTTGTACAGCGCCAGCTCCGGCGCGTCGGGCATGGTCACACTGCCCAGCACCGAACTCATGAACGCCAGCACGCCGCTGTCTTCACGAATCTGCCCGACAAATCGCTGGGCCAGATTGATCGGCGCCACGGCGTTGGTGAAGAACAGCTGACCCACCTCGGCCAACGTCGCGCCACCCGGCGTCTGGACCTCCGGGCCCTTGACCCCGGCATTCACGAACAACAAGTCGAAGACTTCACCCTTGAGTTGTTGGCTGAGGGCTATGACCGCTTGCTGATCGTCCATGTCGAGTTTTTCGATCCGCACCTTGCCCAGCGCTTGCAAGGCTTCGGCGCTCTGCGGGTTGCGCACGGTGGCGGTGACTTGCCAGCCGTCGGCCAACAGGGTTTTCACCAGACCGAGGCCCAAGCCTCGGGAGGCACCGATGATGAGTGCGGTTTTTGCCGTAGACATGAATGGCTTCCTTGATGGATGAGAATCACGGATTTAATGGACAACGCTGGCCGAGCCGATGTTGCAGTTCCTGACGCAAGACATCGAGTTCGGCGATGCGGGTTTCGATCAGGTTCAGTTTGTCTTGCAGCAGTTGGGTAACGGCATTGGCCGGGTCGGGCGCCTGCCACAACGCGGCGACGCTGCTACCGATCTCGCCGAGGGTAAAGCCCAGTCGCTGGGCCGTCTTGATGTAGAGCACCAGTTGCACCATCTCCGCCGGATAGTCGCGATAACCATTGGCGCTGCGTTGCGCGGCGATCAACCCGCGCTGTTCGTAAAAGCGCAATGTGTCGCGGCTGACGGCGCTGGCCTGAGCTAATTCACCGATGCGCATCTTGATGTCTCGAGAGGGCTTGACCCTGGAGCATACTCCAGGCTTTAGCCTTGTTGCTCCCTGAATTTATGGAGCAAGACGGATGTGGACTTCAACGCAATATCGTCAAGTGGTGCGTGGCAGTGCGTGGTACGACCTGATCGTGACCGCTGCTTTTGTGACGCCGTGGAGTTTTGCGGCGTTGCATGGCGTGTTGTTAAGCCTCAGTCAGACTTTCAATCTGCCTGGTGAGCTACCGCCGTTCGAGCCGATGCACATGCTGATGGCGAATCTGTTGGGTTCGATTGTATGCGTGTGGGCGGTGCTGCGGATTCGTGATCCGCAGCAGGTGTTTGGGCGGTATGACGCGGTGGGGCGGTTTCTGTTTTCGGCTTGGCAGCTGTATGCCTTGCTCCACGGCGCCAGCTCATTGCTGGTTGTTTTCTTGGTCTTTGAATTGGCGTGGGGCGTTGTTCAAGTGTTGCCTGTTCGGGCGCCTTCGCTACGGATTTGAGTCGTTCACGTCATCGGCGAACGACACAAAACCTGTAGGAGCGAGGCTTGCCCGCGAAGAGGCCCTAACGGCCAACACCTAATGCCCAGCCTGCCACGGCTGCCCCAACGACACTGGCGCATACAACCGTGTGCGCACGGCATCCCGGGACAGCAGCACCAATACCACAATGGTCGCGACATACGGCAGCATCGCCAGCAGGCTCGACGGAATCGCCAGCCCCAATCCCTGCGCCACCAAATGCAGGATGCTGGCGAGACCGAACAGATACGCCCCGAGTAGCAATCGCCACACCCGCCAACTGGCAAACACCACCAGCGCCAGGGCAATCCAGCCGCGACCGGCGCTCATGTTTTCCGCCCACATCGGCGTGTACGCCAGGGACAGATAGGCCCCGGCCAACCCCGCCATTGCACCGCCAAACAGCACCGCCAGCGTACGCACGCGCAACACCGGCAAGCCCATGGCGCTCGCCGCATCCGGGTTTTCGCCGACCGCCTGAATAATCAACCCGGCGCGACTTTTCAGAACCACCCAGGCCACTAACGTGAACAGCGCGAACGACAGGTACACCAGCATGTCCTGGGCAAACAGCATCCGCCCGATCAGCGGGATTTCACTCAACAACGGAATCGCCACCGGCTCGAAACCCGCCAATGGTTTTCCAACCCACGCTGCGCCGACAAAGGTCGACAGGCCCACGCCGAAGATCGTCAACGCCAACCCGGTCGCCACCTGATTGGCGTTGAACACCAGTGCCACCAAGGCAAACAGCGATGACAACAGCATCCCGGCGAGCATCGCCAGCACCACGCCAAGCCAGAGATTGCCGCTGTTCAGCGCGACGATAAAACCGATCACCGCGCCAAACAGCATCATGCCTTCCTGCCCGAGATTGAGGACGCCACTCTTCTCGCAAATCAGCTCGCCCAGCGCCACCAGCAACAACGGCGTACCGCAACGGACCATGGCGTAGAAAATATTGCTCAGCAGATCGATATCCATCACAAGGCTCCTGCGTGTACAGCGGTGGTTGGTGCACGGCGAGCCCAGCGCAGGTTCAAACGCGGTCGGTAGAGAATCAGCACGTCACTGGCCAGCAGGAAAAACAGCATCATCCCCTGGAACAATTGAGTGATGGCTTGCGGCAGGTTCATGCTCATCTGCGCGCTTTCGCCGCCGATGTACAGCAGCGCCATCAACAGGCTGGAAAACACAATGCCGATGGGGTTCAGCCGCCCGAGAAACGCGACGGTGATCGCCGCATAGCCGTAACCCGGTGAGACCTGCGGCACCAATTGGCCGATTGGCCCGGTGACTTCGCAGACCCCGGCCAACCCTGCCAAACCGCCGCTGATCAACAACGCCAGCCAGATCAGCCGCTTCTCGCGAAAGCCGACGAAACCGGCGGCGCGCTTGTCCAGCCCGAGCACTTTGATCTGGAAGCCGACAAAGCTTTTCTGCAGCAACACCCACACCGCCACCAGCGCGAGCAAGGCGAAATACACACCGGCATGAACCCGGCCGTCCTCCATCAACAGTGGCAGTCGACTGGCATCGCCGAACATTGCCGACTCTGGAAAGTTGAACCCAGCCGGGTCCTTCAGCGGCCCGTGGACGCAGAACAGCAGCAGGTTCAGGGCGATGTAATTGAGCATGATGCTGGTGAGGATTTCATTGGCGTTGAAGCGCGTGCGCAACCATGCCGTCAGCCCGGCCCATGCGGCGCCGGCCAGGGTGCCGACCACCAGGATCAGCACCAGCGCCCAGCGACATTGCATATCGATGATGTTCACTGCCAACGCGCTGCCGGCGAGGGCGCCGAGCAGCAACTGACCTTCGGCGCCGATGTTCCAGATCCGTGCCTGATACACCACCGCCAGGCCCAATGCGCAGAGCAGAATCGGCAATGCTTTGACCAACAATTCAGAGACGCCGTACAAGTCGCTGATCGGTGCAATCAGCAGCGTGTGCAAGGTCAGCAACGGATCGTGACCCAGCGCGATAAACAGCAATGAGCCACAGCCCAGCGTCAACACGGCCGCCAGCAAGGGCGAGCACCACAACATCAGGCGTGATTGCTGGCCACGGGGTTCGAGAGAAAGCAGCATGTGAAACTCCGTTAAAGCGCTACGGGGGCAGGTGATTGAGGGGCATCAAACTGGCCGGCCATCCAGCCGCCGACGTCGATCAGGCGGGTGTCGACGGTAGCCTTCAGGGGCGACAATCGACCTGCGCACAACGCAGCGAGGCGATCGCTGACCTGGAACAGTTCGTCGAGGTCTTCGGAGATCACCAGGATCGCCGCGCCAGCATCGCGCAAGGCAATCAACGCCCGGTGAATGGTCGCGGCCGCGCCGACGTCCACGCCCCAGGTCGGGTGCGCGGCCACCAACAGCTTGGGCTGCTGAAGGATTTCCCGGCCGAGGATGAATTTCTGCAAATTGCCGCCAGACAGGCTGCGAGCCGGGGCCTGGGCATCGGGTGTCTTGACCCCGAAGCGGCGAATGATGTCTTCGGCCAGCGCCTGGACCTTGCCGCGCTGGATCAGCCCGTTGCTGATCAATCCCTGTTGAAAAGCGGTCAGCAGGGCGTTATCTGCCAGGCTCAGTTCCGGCACCGCGCCATGGCCCAGACGCTCGGCGGGAACGAATGCCAGGCCAAGTTTACGTCGTGCATCCGGCCGCAAATGGGCCACCGGTTGCCCGCCGAAACTGATCGTCGCGCTGTCAACGCGGGGCAACCGTTCTTCGCCACTGAGCAACGCCAGCAACTCATCCTGACCATTGCCGGCCACCCCGGCGACCCCCACGATTTCGCCGCTGCGCACGTTGAAATCAATATTCTTCAGAGAGCAGCCGAACGGGTCCGGGTTGTGCCAGGACAATCCACTCACGGTCAAAAACGCAGCAGCCCCCATGACCTTTGGATAGTCGGTGATCAGCTCGGCGGCTTCACCGACCATCAACTGCGCCAGTTGCCGATCCGAGCACTCGGCCGGCACGCAATGCCCGGCCACCCGACCGCCACGCAACACCGTGGCGCTGTGGCACAACGCGCGCACTTCACCGAGCTTGTGACTGATAAACAGAATGCTGCAGCCCTCGGCCGCCAGCCGGCGCAAAGTGACGAACAACTCATCGGCCTCTTGCGGAGTCAGTACAGATGTCGGCTCATCGAGAATCAACAGGCGGATGTCCTGCATCAGGCAGCGAATGATTTCCACCCGTTGACGCTCGCCGATGGACAGGCTGTGGACAAGTCGCTCCGGTTCCAGGGCCATGCCGTAGCGTTGGGACACTTCACGAATTTTTGGTTCAAGCTGCTTCGGTGTTCCGGCCGTGGCGCCCATTGCCAGCGCGATGTTCTGCGCCACGCTGAGGGTTTCGAACAGCGAGAAATGCTGGAACACCATGCCAATCCCGAGGCCGCGCGCCTGGGCCGGATTGCGCATGGTCACACGCTGGCCCTGCCAGATCATTTCCCCTGAGTCTGCGTGGGTGACGCCGTAGATGATCTTCATCAGAGTACTTTTGCCCGCACCGTTTTCGCCGAGCAGGGCGTGGATTTCACCGGGCGCAATGCTCAAGTCGATGGCATCGTTGGCCAGGCAACCGGGGTAACGTTTGCTGATTCTGCGCAATTGCAGGCGAGGTATTTGATCGGGGATCGGCACGGGGTTGAACATGACAGGCTCAGGTCGACAGAAGTTATGCTTGGGGATAAAGCAATTTCCTGGCCATTGAGTCAGGAAATGGGCGCAGCCTCGCTGGCATGGGCGTTGTGGAGGATGCCCCGTCATATTCCAATTCCGAATCAGGCACCACTTGAGGGCACGTTCTTTGATCAGGCTCTGGTTTTGCGCGCTGTGAATTGATCAAAAAACGAGCAATACCCTGCAAGCTATGTCGGACATGGGGCTGCGCCAGCCATGAACGGGTTATCCACAGGTTGTTCCACAGTATTTGTGCGCAAGCCGAGCGGAGGGGCATAAGCACTGGGGGGCTTTCTTCTAATGGCGATAAACCGCTCTAACTGATTGTTTTTACGTGGAATAAATGTTGCTGTTGGGAATTTGGATGAAAAATGAGCAAAGCCCGCAAAGCCGCATGACAGAAGGGTTACAGGGGAATGTGCTCAGGTTATCCACAGCCGGGTGCACAGCAGATGTGGGCAAGTATCGAGAATAAAGAAAACCGGGGCGCCCCAAAAGATCGCAGCGCCCACAGGCGCGTAGGAGCTGCCGAAGGCTGCGATCTTTTGATCTTTTATCGCTGCAACAAAATGCGCCCGCGACTCAAATCCGCCAGCTGCATCTGCAAGGTATCTATTTGCCCCTCGCCGATCGCCAATTGCAGTTCCACACCGTTGGCCGTGAAGGTTTCTTCCACGACCAAACCACCCAGTTCTGCTACCCGAAGCTTCACCAGTGCCAACTCGCCAAATGCACAGGCACAACTGACCGGCACCCGACTGATCAGCTCGACCTTCGGCGCCCCTTGCAGGCATTTGTTGGCACCGCCGCCATAGGCCCGGGCAAGGCCACCGGTGCCCAGTTGAATGCCGCCATACCAACGGATCACCAACACCGCGACCTGATCGCAATCTTGCGCTTCGATCGCCGCCAGAATCGGCCGGCCAGCGGTGCCGCCGGGTTCGCCATCATCGTTGCTGCGATATTGATCGCCGAGTTTCCAGGCCCAGCAATTGTGCGAGGCGTTCAAATCACTGTGCTGCTCGATGAACGCTTGAGCATCAGTTGCACTAGTGATTGGCCCGGCGAGGGTGATGAAGCGGCTTTTGCGAATCTCTTCGCGGTATTCGCAAAAGCCGCTGAGGGTAAAAGGCATAGGTGTCTTAGATAGCAGGCGTCAGGCCGCAGCCTTTGAGAATGATGCGGATCAGGTTGTTGCCAGCGTCTTCCATGTCTTGCTTGGTCAACTTGGTGCGCCCGGTGACACGGCAGATCTGCGTGGCAAAGTCGGCGTAATGCTGGGTGCTGCCCCATAGCAGGAAGATCAGGTGCACCGGGTCGATCGGGTCCATTTTTCCAGCGTCGATCCATGCCTGAAACACTGCGGCCCGGCCCTGAAACCAGATGCGATAGTCCAGATTGAAATGCTCGCTCAGGCATTCGCCGCCGCTGATGACCTCCATGGCGAAGACCCGCGAAGCTTGTGGCTGGCGCCGGGAGAATTCCATTTTTGCGCGAATGTATCGCGTCAATGCTTCTGCCGGATCATCCTCGACGGTCAGGGTATTGAAAGTACTGTCCCAGAGTTCAAGGATGTTGCTCAGCACCGCCACATACAAACCGAGTTTGTTGGTGAAGTAGTAATGCAGGTTCGCTTTGGGCAACCCGGCCTTCTGCGCGATGGTGTTCATGCTGGTGCCTTTGAACCCGTGACGGGCGAACTCGTCTTCGGCGGCTTTGATGATGGTCTCTTCGTTCTTCTGACGAATGCGGCTGGCGGGTTTGCCGCCGTGGGCTGGGACTTCAAAGGTCATAGGCACTTCCGAACAGGTAAATGGGTGCAACCAGATGCGTTGATAGCGCACCCGCAGGCCGCAGACAAGTCCTGTTGCGATAAAACCTTGCCCTTGTAGGAGCGAAGCTTGCTCGCGAAGGCGGGGTGTCAGTCACCATTAATGTTGAATGTTAAGCCGCCTTCGCGAGCAAGCTCGGCTCCTACAGTTTTCAGCGCGTTGCAGCCAGACTCTCCAAAAAGCTCTCCAGCACCAAATGGGGACGACGCCCCTTGCGGGTGACCGATGCCAGGCTCAGGTCATAAAAACGTGCCTTGGGTTTCAGCGCACGCAATCGGCCTTGTTGTACCCAGAGGCTGGCGTAGTGGTCCGGCAGATAACCGATGTAGCGCCCGGTCAGAATCAGAAATGCCATGCCTTCGCGATCCGATGCACTGGCGGTGCAGTTGAGCGCCTGATAGTGGGCCTGGATCTCGGCGGGCAAACGGAAGGTCGGGGCAATGGCGTCCTGGCTGTTGAGACGCTCATCGTCCAGTTGTTTGTCGTCGACATAAAATAACGGATGCCCGACTGCGCAATACAGCAGCGAACGTTCGCTGTAGAGCGGCTGATATTCCAGCCCCGACAGCGCACTGGCCTGCGGCACCACGCCGACATGCAAGCGCCCGTCGAGCACGCCTTGTTCGACTTCATTGGGCGCGATCATGCGGATCTGGATTTGCACGTCCGGACCACGCTCCTTCAATTGTGCCAGGGCATGGGTGATGCGCATGTGGGGCAGGGTGACCAGGTTGTCGGTCAGGCCAATGGTTAATTCGCCGCGCAAGTGTTGATGGAGGCCGTTGACCTCGGTGCGGAAACTTTCCAGCGCACTTAATAGCTGCAGCGCAGATTGGTAGACCTCGCGGCCTTCTTCGGTCAGGGAAAAACCGGCGCGACCGCGTTGGCACAGACGCAGGCCGAGGCGTTGCTCCAGATCGCTCATCTGCTGGCTGATGGCCGAGCGACCGATCCCCAGCACCGATTCTGCCGCGGAGAAGCCACCGCATTCCACGACGCTGCGAAAAATCCGCAACAGGCGGATATCAAAGTCACTGACTTGCGCCAGCGGATCGGGACGACGGCTGCTCATGCTTTGTTTACTCAAAGTTTAGTAGCGGGCTGACTGAAGGTTAGAAAAGTTGGATTTCACCGACTTTATCTCCGTGGCAATTTAGCTGCAAGAACGCTTTTCATCTCCACGCCGCTTATTGCCCTGCGAGGTTCTGCCCATGAACGTGCCTGAAAACGCCCCGACTTCCCTGGCCAGCCAGCTCAAGCTCGATGCTCACTGGATGCCCTACACCGCGAACCGCAATTTCCAGCGCGACCCGCGACTGATCGTGGCTGCCGAGGGCAGTTGGCTGACAGACGACAAGGGCCGCAAGGTCTACGATTCGCTCTCAGGTCTGTGGACCTGCGGCGCCGGGCACACCCGCAAGGAAATCCAGGAAGCGGTGGCCAAGCAATTGGGCACCCTCGATTACTCGCCGGGCTTCCAGTACGGTCACCCACTGTCGTTCCAGTTGGCCGAGAAAATCACCGACCTGACCCCGGGCAATCTGAATCACGTGTTCTTCACCGACTCGGGTTCCGAGTGTGCAGACACGGCGGTGAAAATGGTGCGTGCTTACTGGCGCCTGAAAGGCCAGGCCACCAAAACCAAAATGATCGGTCGTGCTCGTGGTTATCACGGCGTGAACATCGCCGGCACCAGCCTCGGTGGCGTGAACGGCAACCGCAAACTGTTCGGTCAGGCGATGATGGACGTCGATCATCTGCCTCACACCTTGCTGGCGAGCAATGCCTATTCTCGTGGCATGCCGGAGCAGGGCGGTATCGCCTTGGCCGATGAACTGCTGAAGTTGATCGAGCTGCACGATGCTTCGAACATCGCAGCGGTATTCGTCGAGCCATTGGCCGGTTCCGCTGGCGTGCTGGTTCCGCCGCAGGGTTACCTCAAGCGTCTGCGCGAGATCTGCGATCAGCACAACATCCTGCTGGTGTTCGACGAAGTGATCACCGGTTTCGGCCGTACCGGTTCGATGTTCGGTGCCGACAGCTTTGGTGTGACGCCAGACCTGATGTGCATTGCCAAGCAAGTCACCAACGGCGCGATCCCGATGGGCGCAGTGATTGCCAGCTCCGAGATCTACCAAACCTTCATGAACCAGGCGACGCCTGAGTATGCGGTGGAATTCCCGCACGGCTACACCTATTCCGCCCACCCGGTGGCTTGCGCGGCGGGCCTGGCGGCACTCGATCTGCTGCAAAAGGAAAACCTGGTGCAGAGCGTGGCGGAAGTGGCGCCGCATTTCGAAAATGCATTGCATGGTTTGAAGGGCTCGAAAAACGTCATCGACATTCGTAACTACGGGTTGGCCGGTGCCATTCAGATTGCGCCTCGCGACGGCGATGCCATCGTGCGTCCGTTCGAAGCCGGCATGGCCCTGTGGAAAGCCGGGTTCTACGTGCGCTTCGGCGGCGACACCCTGCAGTTCGGCCCAACCTTCAACAGCAAGCCGCAAGACCTCGATCGCTTGTTCGACGCGGTCGGCGAAGTGCTGAACAAGATCGACTGATTTTTCCCCTCTATATAGAGGCGCCCGGTGATGGGCGCCTGCGGACAACTTTTTCAGGAGCCCTGCATGAGCCTTATCCCGCATTTGATCAATGGCGAACTGGTGACCGAAGACGGTCGTACGGCCGACGTGTTCAACCCGTCCACCGGTCAGGCGATCCACAAACTGCCATTGGCCAGCCGTGAAACCATTCAAAAAGCCATCGACTCGGCCAAGGCTGCGTTCCCGGCCTGGCGTAACACTCCGCCGGCCAAGCGTGCGCAGGTGATGTTCCGCTTCAAGCAACTGCTGGAACAGAACGAAGCCCGCATTGCCCAACTGATCAGTGAAGAGCATGGCAAGACCCTGGAAGATGCGGCCGGTGAATTGAAGCGCGGGATCGAGAACGTCGAGTTCGCCTGCGCTGCACCGGAAATTCTCAAGGGCGAGTACAGCCGTAATGTCGGGCCGAACATTGATGCCTGGTCGGATTTCCAACCATTGGGCGTGGTGGCTGGTATTACCCCGTTCAACTTCCCGGCCATGGTGCCGCTGTGGATGTATCCGCTGGCGATCGTCTGCGGCAACTGCTTTATCCTGAAACCTTCCGAACGCGATCCAAGCTCGACACTGCTGATTGCTCAGCTGCTGTTGGAAGCCGGCCTGCCGAAAGGCGTGCTGAGTGTGGTGCATGGCGACAAGGCTGCGGTGGATGCCTTGATTGAAGCGCCGGAAGTCAAAGCGCTGAGCTTCGTCGGCTCGACACCGATTGCCGAATACATTTACGCCGAAGGCACCAAGCGCGGCAAACGCGTCCAGGCGCTGGGCGGGGCGAAGAACCACGCGGTATTGATGCCGGATGCGGATCTGGATAACGCAGTCAGCGCACTGATGGGCGCGGCGTACGGTTCGTGCGGTGAGCGCTGCATGGCAATCTCGGTAGCCGTGTGTGTTGGTGATCAGGTGGCGGATGCGCTGGTGGCCAAACTTGTACCGCAGGTCAAAGCGCTGAAAATCGGTGCCGGTACGACCTGTGGCCTGGATATGGGGCCGCTGGTTTCCGGTCAGGCTCGCGATAAAGTCAGTGGTTATATAGAAGACGGCGTTTCAGCAGGTGCGACCTTGGTGGTGGATGGTCGTGGTCTGAGCGTAGCCGGTCATGAGGAAGGTTTCTTCCTGGGCGGTTGCCTGTTCGATAACGTCACGCCAGAGATGCGCATCTATAAAGAAGAGATCTTCGGCCCGGTACTGTGCGTCGTTCGGGTCAACAGCCTGGAAGAGGCGATGCAACTGATCAACGATCACGAATATGGCAACGGCACCTGTATCTTCACGCGTGATGGGGAAGCTGCGCGGTTGTTCTGCGATGAGATCGAAGTGGGCATGGTCGGCGTCAACGTGCCTTTGCCGGTGCCGGTGGCTTATCACAGCTTTGGCGGCTGGAAGCGTTCGCTGTTCGGCGATCTGCATGCCTATGGTCCGGATGGCGTACGTTTCTATACTCGTCGCAAAGCTATTACCCAGCGCTGGCCGCAACGGGCGAGCCATGAGGCTTCGCAATTCGCATTCCCTAGTTTGTAAGTAGAAGGGAAGAAGGCCGGCCCCAAGGGGCCGGCCTTCGTGTTTTCGGGGCTTCTTTGTCTTATATGACAGAATTGTGAAATCAGGGGTTGACGGCAGAT
>NZ_AKJK01000016.1 GCF_000282375.1 Pseudomonas sp. GM50 | reverse complement strand
CCGCCGCAAAACCGGGCATTGCGGTGTGTCTGAGGAAACGGGCTAGCAGGGTTTGGGGCTGCTTCGCAGCCCAACGGGGGCAAGCCCCCTCGCCACAATCGGTTGTTTCCTACAAGATTTTCGGACTTCAAAATCCTGGCTGTGCGCTCATCGAACGAGCAGGCGCGGGATTCTCGGTGGTGAGGACGCTTGCTTCCGTTCATCGCCGCTACCGACGTAGACTGAAAGCCAATGGTAATTCAAGGATGGAACGCGCCCATGATCGAAATCGGCAGCCGCAACAACGCCCCCACGCCGCAGCACAAAACCCAGGATATTTACCTCTTCCACATCGACCTTTCCCGGCCGGACACGCCGTTTTGTTTCGAGCAGTCCATCGGTGGCGGTCATTGCGAGCAGGGTGGGGCAGCGTGGTTGGCGGTGTCGGAGCTTGAGGCGTGGCCGGGTGAGTGGCGGTTGCATGTGCAGAAGTCCGGTTGTGGCTGGGTCGCTGAGCTGGTGGAGGGTCATCCGGGTGTCGATCAGGCGACGCTGGTGTCGATGATTCTCGAGCGCCACGCCGAGGGCGCCAAGCGCAACATTCAAGTCGCCGGCCGCTACGGCGTTTAACCCGAGGAGAATCCCATGAGCCAGACACTGGAACGCGCCATTGCCATCGCCGCTGCGGCGCATGAGGGGCAGGTGGACAAGGGCGGCGCGCCTTACATCTTGCATCCGCTGAAGGTCATGCTGCGGGTGAGCACGCTGGAAGAGCGCATCGTCGCGGTATTGCATGACGTGGTCGAGGACTGTGGCATCAGCTTCGACGATCTGCGTAATGAAGGCTTCAGCGAAACGGTGCTGATGGCGATTGCGTCGGTGACCAAGGTGCCAGGCGAATCCTACGAGGCGTTCGTCGAGCGCGCGGCGCAGAACCCGATCGGGCGGGTGGTGAAGCTGGCGGACCTGGAAGAGAACAGCGACTTGTCGCGGATTGCCCAGCCGTCCTGGGAGGATCTGGAGCGCGTTGAGAAGTATCGGCGGGCGATTGGGGTGTTGCGTTCGTAGCGGGTGTGTACCTGTCCCCTTGAAGTTGATTTCACAGCCGAACAGTGTCTTGTCTGCGCGGCGGGTTTGATGTCTTAGTGGCGTGATGCTGATTTATCGACTGAACTGCTGCTCAGGTTTCAGGAGGAAATCAGATGGCACGGCTCATTCTCGGTCATACCACCGATACGTCGATTAAAGTGTGGGTACGCGCCAGCGAGCGTTGGCCGGTGGCCTTTGTTGATGTAGTGGATTGCGACAACAACGCGACAGGCCCCACCAAGGTGCTCGAAGCCCAGTCAGAGGAGTTTTATACCTGCGTTCTGGAGTGGAAAAAGCTCAATCCCGATACGCCCTATACCGTGAAGGTGGCCTTCGGCAAGACCCGAGGGGCGGCACCCGATGAGCGCGTTCGTGATGCCTATACCGAAGGGCGCTTTCGCACCTTTCCCGAGGTAGAGCTGACCGGATCATTCTCTTTCGTGCTCGGTTCCTGCAATTTGCATTCGCTCGGGATACTGGAGAGACCCGACCGCGCCTGGGTCGAGATTTCTCGTGTGGCCAAAAACAACGACGCACGCTTCATGATTCATTGCGGCGACCAGATTTACTCGGACATCCCGCGCCAGCCCTCCATCGATGTGCAGTTCTTTCGTGACAAGTATCTGGATGCCTGGGAGGACTGTGTGCCCGCGCGCCGGACGCTGACAGAGTTGTCGCATTACATGATTCTTGACGACCATGAACTGATCAACAACTTCGACACGGCCACCGGTTCGTCCACGCAAGCGCTGGCGAACGCCGCCATCAAGGCGTATTGGGAGTTTCAGCATTCGCACAACCCTTCGAGCCGTCATGTCGAGCATCATTACCACTACGAATTCAACTACGGCGCGGTGAAGTTCTTCGTCATGGACACCCGTTATTACCGCAGCACCGCGCAAAGGCGCCTGCTCGATGACGTCCAGGAGGACGACCTGTTGCGTTGGCTGTCACGTTACCGTGATGACCTGAAGTTCGTTGTCACCAGCGTGCCGTTCGTGGGCGTGGTGAAAAACTCTGAAGGTGACAAATGGTCGGATCCTGCTTTCGAAGAACAGCGAAGCCGCATCCTTGAACATGTCCTCGAAAAAAACGTGTCACGCCTGACCTTCCTGACGGGCGACATGCACACCTCTTATCACGCCACGCTAGAGGTTTCGCGCGGTGAGAAAAGCACGATGATCAATGAGTTGATGTCCAGCCCGATAAACCAGTACACCCCAAACATCAGGCCCGAGCAGATCTACAACATGAACCACTCGCACACCCTGCCCAATGGAATTTCCACGCTGTCGTGTATCGATCCGGATTCCTTTTACGGTAATCACTCGAATGTCATGGTGATCGATGTCGATATGACGTCAGCCAGGCAGACGGTGGGCTATAAGATTTTTCGCACAACCAGAACGAGTGCGGGACCGACTGGGAAGTTTCATCCATAGTGGGGAACAATGGGTGGGTTCCTACGGATTTTGCGGACCCTCAGACCAAAAGATCGCAGCGTTCGACAGCTCCTTCGTGGGGGTAATGGAAGCCTGTCTCGCGGCGTTAGTATTTTTCCATTTAGCTGTCATTCCCCTTGAAAAGAATCGGTCTAAAAAGCCCGGCCCAGGCTTCGAATGATTTGCTATTCTGAAGCTGTAGGTGAAGACGCAGACTGATGCGCAAAGGGATAGCGAGGAAGCGTGGGGCGCGCTCCCAAGGGTACACGGTTAGAAAGATCTCCGCGCTGAGATCCAGCCCTTATGCCGTGTGAGGCAGAACAGCCTAAAGTTAAAAATCCTGTTCTGTGAGAGGCCCGATAAACCTTGTAAGCCAGAGACCAGCGCTGGCCACCTACATCGATTCCAAAGCCCGCCTTGTGCGGGCTTTTTCGTGTTTGCGAGTAGCCAGTCTGTTCTACACGGCGTTCACTTTTGCGAATGGCGCGTGCACGCTTGGTTCATCACGTTCCGCCTGTCTGACGTGAGCCGCAAAGCCAGACTGATCCGAAGCAATCTCGGCACGCAATGTGAGTTGCGGGATGTCATACGCCCCGGCATTCTGCGGTCGGAAAGGAATCGGCGCGGTCTTCCAGAGGTCATCAAGCCGTTGACCGAGCGCGTCGCAGGTTGTTGAAAATTTCGCTTCATCCATTCGGCTGGTCCGATAGATCACGAACGGTGGCAGCACGTCGAAGCCGGGGTAAAACAGGACGCCATGCTGAATGGGGAATAGCAGATCATCGATGGGCCCATTGATGCCCCGAGGGCTGTAATGAGACTCCCATCCACCCGCAGTGACGATCAGCATCGCCCGTTTGCCCGCCAGCGTGCCTTCTCCATAGCGGTTACCCCAGCGCGCATCGGAGTGTTCCCCTACGCCATAGGCAAAACCATAGGCATAGACGCGCTCCACCCAGCCTTTAAGGATCGCCGGCATCGAGAACCACCACAGCGGGAACTGCAGAATGACGGCATCGGCCCAGAGCAGTTTTTCCTGTTCGAGGACGATGTCCTGGCTTTGCCGACCTTCTTCAAACGCACGCTTGGAGTCCTGCGAAGGGTTGAACCGTGAGTCGGCTGGTCGACCGGGACTGTCATCGGCATCCAGTGAGGCTTTCCAGTCCATCGCGTATAGATCGGAGACCTGCACCTGGTGGCCGGCAGCCTCCAGGTGTTTGACGGCAAAGTCTTTGAGCGAGCCGTTCAATGATTTTGGTTCGGGATGGGCATAAACGAGCAGAACTTTCATGGCTGAGTCTCCGGTGTCAGGAGCCAGCAGAATCAGACTTTAACCGGTATATTGGAAATGAATAACCAATATGCCAGGTATTACCATGAATAATCTGCGGCGCCTGGACATCAATTTGTTGCTGACCCTTGATGTCTTGCTCTCGGAACACAACGTGACCCGTGCGGCGCAACGCCTGAGTTTGTCTCAACCGTCGGTGAGTGTTCATCTCGCCAAGTTGAGGGACATTTTCGGTGATCCGCTGTTGTTGCCAGGACCACGCGGCATGCGGCCCACGGCCCGGGCCGATGAGTTGCGCGAGCCGTTGCGCCAGGCACTGGAAGCCCTGGAGCGCGCCGTGTCGCCCGCCAGTCCTTTCAACCCGGTTGAGGCACGGCAGACGTGGAGCGTCATGGCGTCTGACTACGTTGAGTCGACCATCGTGTTGCCCGCGTTGGCCGGGCTGCGTTCGGCGGCACCCGGCACGCGTCTGGCGGTGTTTGACCTGGTTCCGTCACAGATCGCCAGACAAGCGGAGCAGGGGGCAATTGATTTGGCTTTTCACACCAGCGAGGACGCTCCCCTCGGCTTGCGGCGTCGAGCGTTGTTTACCGAGCGGTATGTTTTGGTAGGGCGTGCCGGCCATCCGCAGTTGAAAAAGCGGCCGACACTGGTGCAATTCTGCGAGCTCGACCACGTGATCGTGTCACGGGATGGTGGGAGTTTTCAGGGTGTCACCGACCAGGCGCTTTCGGCGGCGGGCATGACGCGTCGGGTGGTGCTTTCGGTCCCGCATTTCCTGTTTGTCCGGTCGGTGGTGGAGAGCACCGACATGGTGGCGATGCTGCCGTCGCGGCTGGTTCGCGATGCGGGGGCGTTGGAAGTGGTCGAGCCACCGCTTGATGTCCCGGGTTACGAGATGTCGATGCTCTGGCCCGAGCGTGTTCATCGCGACCCTGCGCATCAATGGTTGCGCGAGTTCATTGTGAGTGCGTTGTGATTGACGTCAGTTAAACGCAAATCCATGTGGGAGCGGGCTTGCTCGCGAAAGCGGTGTGTCAGGCGACATTAATGTTGATTGTGCCGTCGCCTTCGCGAGCAAGCCCGCTCCCACAGGTTCTGCGCCTGGCATGAGCCTGCATTCTTCTGCTGCCGGTTGTGTTCATTCCAGTGTTTGGCTAATCTCGCACAAACACGCAAAAACAGGCATAACCATGCAAGCCGAGCATTCCAGCGCCGAACTCCCGCAGCTGCGCCGTCAGAAAATCCTGCTGATCCTCGAACGCGACGGCAAGGTCATGGCCTCTGAACTGAGCCAGCATTTCACCGTGTCCGAAGACACCATCCGCCGGGATCTATCAGAGTTGGCCAGCGCCGGGCTGGTGCAGCGGGTGCACGGCGGGGCGTTGCCGCGTCCCAAGGACACGGGCAAGGATTACTTCACCCGGGTTGGCGAAACCGATGAAGTGAAAACCCGCCTGGCGCAACTCGCCGCACGCCGCGTCAAAAACGGCCAGATTGTGATTTTCGATTCCGGCAGCACCACGCTACAGATCGCGCGCTCGCTGCCCGCTGACATCTCCATCACGGCCATCACCGCGTCGCCGATGATCGCGATCACCCTGGCCGAATACAAAGGCATCACGGTGATTGTTGCCGGTGGTCAGCTCAATCCCGCGACGATGTCTTCCGGCGGCCATGAAACCCTACGACTGATCGAAGGCATCAAGGCCGATCTGGTGTTCACCGGGGTCTGCGCCATTCATCCGGAAGTCGGCATCAGCTCGCTGCATTTCGATGAGGTACCGGTGAAGCAGGCAATGCTCGCCAGCGCTTCCCACGTGATTGCGGTTACCACCGCAGACAAACTGGGGGCGGTGGAGCCCTTCGTTGTTGCGCCTTGCAACCGTGTGCATACCCTGATCACCGAACGTCACGTGCCCTCGGGCAATGTCGAGGATTATCAAAAGCTGGGGATCGAGGTGGTGCAGATAGACGCTTGAGCATCATCGCGCTCAGTGCAGCATGGGTTACGCTGATAGCAACGACGGGAGGAATGCAGCCATGACTGAGCGCCATATGATCCACTCGGAAACGCTATCGAACGGATGCAGCATCGAGGTTAAAGCCGAGATATTGAGAGACGGCTCGTTGAAGATGTTCATGGGTGTCTATTGGCCGGACGGTTCGGCCATCGTTGAGGACAACCATCCGTCGCCGCATCTGCTGGACATGGAAGCGGCGATGGAGTGGGCCATCGAAAAAGCCAAAACCATCGGCAATAGCCAAAGAACGCTGTAAGGCCCGGCGATAACGGAATCATTGATTGGCTGGAAGGTCGTAGTTATGGGTTTGAACGCACTGCGATTTATTTCGCGGGAAGCGTCACCTCATCCCCGCAGCTCTGACCTTTTAGGACGTTCAAATGAAGCGCACCGCGATAATGACCCTGGCCATTGCAAGTACCCTCCTGTTGGGAGGCTGCTTTCCTCACTGGGAAGATGACGACAGGTATGATCGGGATCACCGCCGTGAATACCGTCGCGATCATGACCGAGGCTATGACCAACGTGATGATCGAGGGTATGACCGGGATTACGATCGACGTGATGATCGCCGTCGTTACCGCGATCGGGATCGCGACGACCGCGACGACGATTGATACTTGGCCGCCAGCCTTCAGAGCGGGCACCACCGCTCTGATCTGCCGTCAGTCATGCGAGGTATCACCATGGGAATTCTGCCTGGACGTTTCACTCGGCATTTCAGCCAATGGCTGATCGCGGCGGGTATCGGCCTGACCGCCATAATGCCCAATGCACAGGCGCAAACCCCACCTCAAGCCACTCAGGAAATAAACAGCTTGCTGGACTTTGTCGAGCACAGCGAGTGCCGGTTTGTGCGCAACGGGAGTGAATACCCAGGTGCTCAGGCCCGGGCGCATCTGGAGAAGAAGCTGGAGTATCTCGAAGAGAGGGACAAGGTGAACAGCGCAGAAGACTTCATTGAGCTGGCGGCCACCCAAAGCAGTATGAGTGGCCGCGCCTATGAAGTGCGTTGTCCGGCGGGGGTACAACCGGCCAGCCTCTGGCTGAAGACTGAGCTACAGAGGCAACGGCAACGTCATTGATTGCGTCTTGATGGGCTAGCGCAGTAGATGCACCGCCAGCCCGATCAGCCCGCACCCCATCAACACCTCGATTACACCCCGCTTGAAGCGGAACAAGGCAATGGCCGCTGCAATGGCGATCAGCGCCGAAGGCCAGTCGAGTCGGCCGCCAAAACCGTTGGGCCACAGCACGTGGTAGCCGAAGAAACACGCCAGATTAAGGATCACGCCGACCACCGCCGCAGTAATCGCGGTCAGCGGCGCGGTGAGCCGGAGTTCGTTGTGCGTCGACTCCACCAGCGGACCGCCGGCGAGGATGAACAGGAACGAAGGCAGGAAGGTGAACCAGGTCACCAGCGTGGCGGCGAGGGCGCCGGCCAGGAACACATGATCAGGGCCGAACACCTGCTGAACATAGGCGCCGACAAAACCGACGAAGGCCACCACCATGATCAGCGGCCCGGGGGTGGTTTCGCCGAGCGCCAGGCCATCGATCATCTGCGTGGGTGTCAGCCAGCCATAGTGGCCGACCGCGCCCTGATACACATAGGGCAGCACGGCATACGCGCCGCCGAACGTCAGCAACGCGGCCTTGGTAAAGAACCAGGCCATCTGGGTGAGGGTGCCTTCCCAGCCGAACAGTGCGGTGAGAATGCCCATTGGCAACACCCACAAAGCCGCGCCCACCAGCAACAGGCGCAGCAATTTAAAACTGCTGAAACGAGCGTGTTCGGGAGGCGGGGTGTCGTCGTCGATCAAGGCCGGGCCGAAGGATTTTTTCGCGGCGCTGTGGCCCCCGGTGCGAAACCTTTCAGGTGCCAGACGTCCACCGACATAACCGATGATCGCGGCGCCCAGCACAATCAACGGGAAGGGCACATTGAACACGAAGATGGCCGTGAATGAAGCCGCGGCGATTCCCCATAGCCAGTTGTTCTTCAATGCCCGCGAGCCGATCCGGTGGGCCGCCTGCACCACAATGGCGGTCACGGCAGGCTTGATCCCATAGAAAAGCCCGGCCACCACCGGCACTTCGCCAAAGGCGATGTACACCCACGACAACCCGATCAGGATGAACAGCGAAGGCAGCACAAACAGCGCGCCGGCAATCACGCCGCCCCACGTCCGATGCATCAGCCAACCGATGTAGGTTGCCAGTTGCTGAGCCTCAGGGCCGGGCAGCAACATGCAGTAGTTGAGTGCATGCAGAAAACGCCGTTCCGAGATCCAGCGTCGGCGCTCCACCAACTCCTGGTGCATGATCGAAATCTGTCCGGCCGGCCCGCCGAAACTGATGAAGCCGAGCTTCAGCCAGAACAGGAAGGCTTCTCGCAGGCTGATCGCCTCAGGCTTCGACAGCTCCTGTTCGACGGTCGAGGAGGGGGCTTTATTCAAATCACGATTCCTTTTTCAACTGTCGATTCAAGCCTTCACGGCGTACCAAACATCGCCGTCCAGTAAATGCCTGCGTCACTCTTCGGGTCCACCGCGTAAGCCGCACCCAGCTCGCGAAATTGTGGGTTCATCAGGTTGGCACAATGGCCCGGGCTGGCCAGCCAGCCATCGACCACCTTGCGCACGGTGTCTTGCCCGGCGGCGATGTTCTCGCCGACCTGCTGACCCGCATAACCGGCCAGTTCAGCCCGATCACCCGGTGTGCGGCCGTCGCGGTCCTTGTGATCGAAATAGTTATTGTTGGCCATGGCCCGGCTGTGGGTCTCGGCCGCGGAGCCCAGTGTGGCGTTCCAGGCCAGCGGCGTCGTGGCGGTAAAGGCTTGGGTGCCGCACTGGCGCGTCTGGGCGCGGGCGCTGTTCATCGCTTCAAGCAGTTTCTGCCCCTCTGCCTGCCAATCACCCAACCGCCCGGTCAACAGCGGACGCGCCAGCACAATGCGCCACTCACGGCCATCGCGGCTGACGCCGATGTCGACGAATTGCGGGTCCAGCACCACTTGGCAGAAGCTCTCCTGAATCGCCTTCATGGCGGACGGCGCATCACGCGGGCCGGACAGGCTGATCGCCTGCACATTGACCATCGGATACGCCGCGCGGGCCAGTGCCTGCTGCAAGTCGCCGATGCTGTTGGCGGACAGGACCAGACGCGGGTCGCTCGCCAGTGGTGGCAACTCCGAAGACGCCTGGCCGCCGCAGCGCTGCGCCTGGCTGCGGTAAATGTTGATCGACTCGACCAGCTGCGTTTCATCGGCCGCTGACGCGGCGACGCTGAACACCAGCCCGAATGACAACACGGCAAGATGCAAAATGGATGACAGGCTGCGCATGAAAATCTCCCTTGGACGGACTGCACTCATGATGCGCGATTTCCCCCCTGCGAATGCAATGCCTTTTCGCATCGAGATGCAGATTATTGTCCGGCGGCTGGAATGACTTGCGACGACTACAATCACAGCAGGTCAGCACTACAACATCGCCGTTTCATTGCTCAAGCCAGTGTCATCGGAAGGATCGATCATGCGATTAAAATGGGTACTCACCTGCTTCGCAATCATCCTCCTAGGCGGCCAGGTGTTGGCGACTGAGCAGGAGCAAAAACAGGAAGTGGCTGAAGACAAGGCGCAGGTCCTGGAAGAGAAAGCCGCCGAGAAGGACAGCGAACTTCCGGTGCCCAAGTCCGAGGTCATTACCCCGTCCGAAGTGCAGGCGGTCGATCCGGCGGGCGCAGCCCCTCTGGACGATGCAATCACCTGCCTTGCACGCAGCATCTATTGGGAATCCAAAGGTGTGGCCGGTGCGGACATGGAAGCCGTCGCCAGCGTGGTCATGAACCGGCTCGGCCATGAGGGTTTTCCCGATACGGTGTGCGCCGTGGTCAAGCAAGGTTCTGAAACGGGCGCCTGCCAGTTTTCGTGGTGGTGCGACGGACGTGCGGATCAGGTAAAGGAAGACGACGAGTATGTCATCGCCAAGGAGATCGCGCGCAAGGCGCTCAACAAGCAACTCAAGGACCGAACCCATGGTGCCTTGTATTTCCACGACAGAACGGTGAAACCCGCCTGGGCGAAGAAATACGCCAAGACGGCGGAGACCCGGAAGTTCCTGTTCTATAAACCTCGTGGCGGGACGGCGAAGTAGGAGTGATCATTGACGGAGGGTGCTACCCGTACAATTTTACGGATTCTTTACGGTGGTTATTCTCCCTCGCGACGATACTTGCCGCGTTTTTTTGATCATGAATATGCCTGTAATGCTTCTGCGAAACCTGTGGGAGCGGGCTTGCTCGCGAAGACGGTAGCCCAGTCAACATTGATGTCGCCTGACACACCGCTTTCGAGAGCAAGCCCGCTCCCACATGGATTTCGCTTAGCTGACTGGCATCGCAATCCTTCCTCCTTATCGAGAAGCAACCCGTGAGCGAAACAGCGACCCCGGCCCATGAAGAATCCCATTCCAGAACCTCGGGAGTGGGTTTGCTCGTCGCCGCGGTTGGCGTGGTTTATGGGGATATCGGCACCAGCCCTCTTTACACCCTCAAGGAAGTGTTCGCCGGTCACTACGGAGTCCAGGCTAATCACGACGGTGTACTGGGCGTTCTGTCGCTGATCTTCTGGTCACTGATCTGGGTCGTCTCGATCAAGTACGTGCTGTTTATCCTTCGTGCCGACAACCAGGGCGAAGGGGGCATCATGGCTTTGACGGCACTGGCACGTCGGGCCGCGGCGCCGTATCCAAAAATGAGCAGGGTCCTGGTATTGCTTGGCCTGTTTGGCGCGGCACTTTTTTACGGCGACAGCATGATCACCCCGGCCATCTCGGTGCTCTCTGCGGTTGAAGGGCTGCAGCTTGCGTTCGATGGCATTGAGCATTGGGTGGTTCCGCTGTCCGTGGTCGTCCTGGTAGCACTGTTCCTGATACAGAAACATGGCACCGCTCGTATCGGCATCCTGTTCGGCCCGGTCATGGTGCTGTGGTTTGTGGTGTTGGGTGCACTTGGCATTTACGGCATCTTGCAACGGCCGGAAGTTCTGCAAGCGCTGAATCCTGCGTGGGCGGTGCAATTTTTCGTGGTTCATCCGGGCATTGGCGTCGCCATTCTGGGCGCCGTCGTGTTGGCATTGACCGGTGCCGAAGCACTGTATGCCGATATGGGCCATTTTGGTCGCAAACCCATTGCTCGAGCCTGGTTCATCCTGGTGCTCCCAGGTCTGGTACTCAACTATTTTGGCCAGGGCGCGCTGATCCTCGGGAACCCTGAAGCGGTACGTAATCCGTTCTATCTATTGGCACCTGACTGGGCGTTGCTGCCGATGGTCGCGCTCTCGACACTGGCCACCATCATCGCCTCCCAGGCGGTGATTTCCGGTGCGTTCTCACTGACTCGCCAGGCCATTCAGTTGGGCTACGTACCGCGTATGTTTATCCAGCACACCTCCAGTCAGGAGCAGGGGCAGATTTACATCGGCATGGTGAACTGGGCGCTGATGGTCGGCGTCGTGTTGCTGGTCATCGGCTTTGAATCGTCCAGTGCGCTGGCAGCGGCTTATGGTGTGGCGGTGACGGGGACCATGCTGATTACCACCATTCTGTCCTCGGCCGTTGTATTGCTGCTTTGGAAAACACCTCGTTGGCTGGCTATTCCGATGCTGTTGGGTTTTCTCATGGTGGACAGCCTGTACTTCGCCGCCAATGCGCCGAAGATCTTCCAGGGCGGTGCGTTCCCGGTGATCGCCGGTATTGCCCTGTTTATTTTGATGACCACCTGGAAACGGGGCCGAAAGATCATTGTCGAGCGACTGGACGAAACCTCGCTGCCGCTGCCGTTGTTCATCAGCAGCATCGGCTCGCAACCACCTCATCGTGTGCAGGGTACCGCGGTATTTCTGACGGCCAGGGCTGATGCGGTCCCTCATGCCCTGTTGCATAACCTGTTGCATAACCAGGTACTGCACGAGCAGGTGGTGTTGCTTACCGTGGTGTCTGAAGACAGCCCGCGCGTGGCGGCGGACCGGCGATTCGAGGTCGAGGCTTATGGTGAAGGGTTCTTTCGAGTGAGTCTGCACTTTGGCTTTATCGAGGAGCCCGACGTGCCTCTGGCGTTGAGCCTGTGCCATTTGAAAGAGCTGGATTTCAGCCCGATGCGCACCACGTATTTCCTCAGCCGTGAGACTGTGATCCCGACCAAACGTATCGGCATGGCCCGTTGGCGCGAAAGCCTGTTCGCGTTCTTGCTGAAGAACGCCAACAGCAACCTCAAATACTTCAAGTTGCCGCTCAATCGCGTGATCGAGCTAGGCACACAGGTTGAGATGTAGACGCAACAGTCATTCAACGCACATCCCTGTGGGAGCGGGCTTGCTCGCGAAGAGGGAGTGTCAGCCGACATTAATGTTGCCTGGCACACCGCTTTCGCGAGCAAGTCGAATCGTCGCACCGCCGCTCCCACAGGTTTTGCGCCAACCCTTCAGCCTTGAAGCGCTTCCATCAGCACTTGCACCAACTGCCCACCTTGCGGCGTAGCCCAGCTTCCGGCGAGCTCTGCAATCAGCTGGTTGGTGGTCGTCAGCGTCACGCCGCCTTTATCCATCCGCCGCAGCGCGATGTCATCGGCCATGACACTCGGTGAGCCGCCACCATCGGCCACCACCTGAACGTCATACCCCTCACGCACCAGGCTCAGCGCCGGATACACCGTGCAGACGTCGTTGGTGACACCGGCAATGATGAGCTTTTTACGGCCCGTGGCTTTGACGGCGGCGGCGAAATTTTCATCGTCCATCGCGTTGACGATACCCAGGCGTTTGACGCGGGAAGCGAATTCGGCGGGCAGGATCTGCTCCAGTTCACTGAGCAGCGGCCCCTGAGCGTATTCCTCCATGCTCGAGGTCAAGACCACCGGAAGCTTCAGAATGCTGGCCGCTTTTGCGAGCATCAGCGCATTGCGTTTCAGCTCTTCGAATGGAATGGATTTCACCCACCCCATCGTCCCCACCTGGTGATCGATCAACAGCAGGGCGGCATTGTCGGCACTGAATTTTTCGTACGTCATGATGATTCTCCTGGCAGTAAGGTTGGGGCATGCATGGGAGTGGCAGTTTCCTCAGGCGCTTTGAGCCGGGCTCATGGTCGGGTAATCGATATACCCCTGAGCGCCCGGTGCGTAGAACGTGTCTTTGTCCGGCACATTCAGCTCGGCGCCTGTGCGAAAACGCTCGGGCAGGTCGGGGTTGGCGAGGAATGCGTTGCCAAACACCACCGCGTTAGCCTGACCCTCAGCGATCAGGGACTCGGCGGCGTTTTGGTCGAGTCCGCCACCGATCAGGTAGCTGCCATCGAACAGTGGGCGCAGCAAGGCGTGGTAGTCGACGCTGGCGCCGAACAGGGCTACGTGCAGATAAGCGAGATTCAGCCCGCGCAATTGCTCGACCAGCCAGGTGTAGGTCTCTTGCGGGTTGGCATCGACGATGTCGTTGAAGTTCATTTCTGGGGAGAGCTTGATGCCGACGCGATCACTGCCAATTTCCGTCGCCATGGCGTTCAACACCTCCAGTACAAAGCGAGCACGGTTTTCAACCGATCCACCGTACTCATCCGTGCGCTGATTGCTGCTCGTCGAGAGAAACTGTTCAGGCAGATACCCCGAAGCGGCATGCAGCTCGACACCGTCGAAACCGGCCTCGATGGCCAGGCGTGCGGCCTGACGGTAGCCCTCGATGACCGCGGCAATCTCGACCACGCTCAGCGCATGTGGGGTGACGAAGTCCTGAAGGCCTGTGGCTGTCCAGGTCTGGCCGGCGGGTTTGATCGCGGAGGGGGCCTGTGGCAGGGCGCCGCCAGGCAACAGCGAAGGGTGCGAAATGCGTCCGCAGTGCATCAGCTGCATGAAGATCCGTCCGCCGCGAGCATGTACGGCTTCGGAAACCTGCTTCCAGGCGGCCACTTGCTCGGCGGTTTCGATACCGGGAGTGCGCACGTAACCCTTGCCAAGTGCCACAGGGAACACCCCTTCAGAGATGATCAAGCCGGCACCGGCGCGCTGCGCGTAGTAGGTCGGGACCAGCTCGGTAGGCACCCCGAAATCATCAGAACGCGAGCGAGTCATCGGGGCCATGACCATGCGGTTGGACAGTGTAAGGCGACCGATCCGGACTTGAGAAAAAAGCGAATGCATTGCGGTACTCCTCGGTAAACGATGTGGCTATCATTGATCAATCCGAATCCGGGATAAACCGGGTAAAACTGAAATAACTGATCCACTGATGGAGCAATGACATTGGAGTTTCTCAACGACATGGCGTTGTTCGTCGAAGTCGTGAAGGCGCGCAGTTTCCGCCGGGCGGCGGAGGCGATGGGGATGCCGAACTCGACGCTGTCGCGCCGGATAAGTGGCCTTGAAAAGGAAATCGGGCTAAGGCTTTTGCATCGCACCACGCGCAAAATCGAGCTGACCGAGGCGGGGCAGTTGTACTTCGATCGCTGCAAACGCATCGTCGACGAAGCACGGCTCGCGCACGAGCAGCTCGGCGAAATGCTTGCCCGACCCAGCGGTGTACTGCGGGCTTCACTCCCGGTGGATTTCGCCAATATCTACCTGGCGCCGCTGATTGCGGAGTTTTCCCGGTTGTATCCCGGTATCAGCTTCGAGCTTGATCTGACTCCGCGTCAGGTCGATCTGGTGAGTGAGCCGGTTGATGTGGTCATTCGCATGGGCGAGCCCGCGAGTTCGAATCTGATTGCCCGTAAGCTCGCCAGTTTGCGCCGCGGCCTATACGCCTCACCCCGTTATCTCGAACTGCACGGTGATCCGACTCATCCCTCGGACCTGACCCACCACGAATGCCTGCGTATGCGCGGCACGCGCGCCGACCGCTGGATACTCTCCAGCAGTGAAGGGGAAGGGGAAATGGAGGTTGAGGTTGGCGGTCGATTCGAACTCAACAGTGTTGGAATGATCCGACGTCTGGCGACGCTGGATCTGGGTATCGCGTTATTGGGGGAAGGTATCGTTGCGCAAGACCTCGCCGATGGCACACTGCGCAGAGTCTTGCCGCAGTGGCAGGCTTCACCCGTCTCGGTTTACGCCCTCACCGAAACGCGGCTGTTGCCGGCGAAAACCCAGCGGTTTATCGAGTTTCTGCGTGAGCGGCTTCAGGATGCGTAGCGTTCCGGGCTGTTCATGGAGTGGGCTCTTTCTCTAATCTTGTGCAAAATCACGGGTACAACGTACTCACCGCCTATTGATCGCATGTTAAGCACGTATTGTGAGTAATCGACCGCGCTAATGCAGTGCAACGAGAACCCATATGAAAACCCATTTTGAGATAAGTGATGTCTTTGAGCCCAAGTTCCAGCCACCCATCAGCAGCCGGCGGTAACAGCATGATTGAGGTCACCGAGGTTTCCATTGGCCAACTGCGTGCTGCGCTCGAATCGGGCCAGACGACGGCGGTTGAACTGGTCCAGGCCTATCTTGCCAGGATCGATGCCTACGACGGCCCCGACACGCCCACCGCCCTCAACGCGGTGGTGGTTCGCAACCCCGATGCGCTCAAGGAAGCTCAGGCGTCCGATGCCCGTCGGGCCAAGGGCGAATCGCTGGGGCCGCTCGATGGCATTCCCTATACGGCCAAGGACAGTTATCTGGTGAAGGGGCTTACCGCCGCTTCTGGAAGTCCCGCGTTTGCGAACCTGATCGCTTATCGCGATGCGTTCACCATCGAACGGCTTCGTGCCGCCGGCGCAATTTGCCTGGGCAAGACCAATATGCCGCCCATGGCCAACGGCGGTATGCAGCGCGGGGTGTATGGCCGGGCCGAGAGCCCGTACAACGCTGACTATCTCACCGCACCCTTCGCCTCGGGCTCATCGAACGGCGCCGGTACTGCAACCGCCGCCAGCTTCGCGGCATTCGGCCTCGCCGAAGAAACCTGGTCGAGCGGACGTGGCCCGGCGTCGAACAATGGTTTGTGTGCCTATACGCCTTCGCGCGGCGTGATCTCGGTGCGCGGGAACTGGCCGTTGACGCCGACCATGGACGTTGTCGTGCCGTTTGCCAGAACCATGGCCGACCTGCTCGAAGTGCTCGACGTGGTGGTGGCGGACGATCCCGACACACGAGGCGATCTGTGGCGGATGCAACCTTGGGTACCCATCCCGAGTGTCGCCTCGGTGCGTCCCGCTTCCTATGGGTCGCTTGCCGCGAATACTGATGCTCTCGCCGGAAAACGCTTCGGCGTTCCTCGTATGTACATCAACGCGGATCCCGAGGCGGGCACGAGCGATGCGCCTGGCATCGGCGGTCCGACGGGCCAGCGAATCAACACCCGTCCCTCGGTTATCGGGCTCTGGGAAGAGGCTCGCAAAGCACTCGAAACCTTTGGTGCCGAAGTGATCGAGGTCGATTTCCCGCTGGTCTCCAATTGCGAGGGCGATCGTCCCGGGGCACCGACGGTGTATAACCGCGGCCTGGTTTCCAAAGAGTTCCTTCACCATGAGTTGTGGGATCTGACGGCCTGGGCGTTCGACGATTTTCTGCAGGCCAACGGCGATCCAAAACTCAATCGCCTGGTCGATGTGAACGGGCCACTGATTTTTCCGCACGACCCGGGGACGCTGCCCAACCGTGAGGGCGACCTTGCCGCTGGCATGGATGAATATGTGCGGATGGCCGAGCGCGGCATCACCCCTTGGGACCAGATCACCACGGTGCCTGACGGATTACGCGGCCTTGAGCAGACGCGCCGAATCGATCTTGAGGACTGGATGGATCGGTTGGGGCTCGACGCAGTGATCTTCCCGACGGTGGCCGACGTTGGGCCGGCGAATGCCGATGTCGATCCGAAGTCTGCAGACATCGCATGGAGTAACGGTGTCTGGGTCGCCAACGGCAACCTCGCCATCCGCCATCTGGGTGTTCCCACAGTCACGGTGCCGATGGGCGTCATGGCGGACATCGGCATGCCCGTCGGGCTGACATTCGCCGGTCGTGCCTATGACGATTCGACGCTGCTGCGCCTGGCTTCGGCGTTTGAGTCGACGGGGATGAAGCGATTGATTCCGCCTCGAACCCCACCATTGTCCGGTGGCCAGAAATAGGAAGAGCAGGCCAGAGCAATCTGGCCGTACTCAACACCATTGCTCGCAAAAATAGTCTGCGGTCGATTCTGCCTGAGGCTGCTATGAGCCCGGTCTGGAGCTTTGCATGAAAGTTGGCGTGATCTCAGATACCCATGGCTTGCTGCGCGCCGAAGCCCTTGCTGCCCTGGAGGGTTGTGAATGGATCATTCACGCCGGCGACATCGGCAAGCTCGAAATCCTTGATCAACTGGCGTCAATTGCCCCGTTGCATGTAGTACGCGGGAACAATGATCTGGACGCCCCTTGGGCAGAAAATCTCGCCGACCGACTATGTTTCGACCTGAATGGATGGCAGACCTTGCTGGTACATGACATTGCCGATGTCCCAGCCGAGCTTGATGCAGGCATCAGGCTGGTGATCACCGGCCATTCGCATAAGCCACGCATGGAATGGCGCGGCGAACGGCTATACCTCAACCCGGGCAGCGCTGGCCGGCGGCGCTTCAAACTACCGGTGACGCTGGCTCTACTCGAGGTGCTTACGTGCTCGATTGAGCCGCGCCTGGTCTCGCTGCTGGAGTGACATTTCTTGGAGGGGCTTAAAGCACTGCCCAAGCCCAGACCGTCACCACGCCCGAACACTGCTGACTGAATTCTCTCGTTGCGATGCGCATTTCTTCGAGAGCCTGCGCGATGCCCGCCTGCCAGCAGGTACCTTGCGCCTGAGTGACTACGGCTCGGTCAAGGCACCGACCATCATGAGTCCGCTGCAGGAAGGTGGTACTTACCAACACTTCGAAACGCCCCTGATCGTTAACGGCGTGCTTATGGTCGGCTATTACAACCAGGCCCAAACCATCAAGAACGTCGGCAATTTTCTGTTCTGGGGTTTCGTAGCCGATGGCTTGCCGCAAGAGGTGGCCGCAAAGCTCAAGCCGCTGATCGTTGACAACGCACGCTTTGTCAGTCAGGGCAAAGCCATTACCCGCGCCGAAATTCGCCGCGTCGGTGACCCGATTGGTCAATGGCGCACCGAAGAACTGACCGGCCCCGGCGTCGCCACGCCGTTTGGTTTCATAGACCGAGTGCTGATCGTCGACACGGGCGATACGACACCGCCACTCGCGAGACACACCACCGTGTTCTGCTCGCTACAAGGCATCGTGACCGCGCCGCTGTTGCAGGTCTATCGCCCTGACCTCAACGCTCATCTGCTCGACTGACAAGGATGCTTATCATGAATACTCGCTGGCCCGCACTGATCGCCTGCTCCGTCATCCTCACAGGTTGTGCAGGGATGCAGAAATGATGCAGAAATGATGCAGAAATGATGCAGCCTCAGGCATTTTTTCAACGTTGGAATAGCGCCAGATCAGCGCCTCTCCGGCCGGGCAAATGTATTGGTTTTTTTGCCGCGTCACCGATGGCGAAGCCATGCTGGGAACCACATATCAGGCTCTCTATACTGGCCATCCCAGGATGGTAGTTAGAGCGCAAAATATGCCCGTCATACCCAATCAAAACTCCCCAGTCATTTTGGTCCTGGCTCAACAAAGCGACTTGGACAATCTTGTAGCCATTCGAATTGAGGCTATGCGCGAAAGTCTGGAGCGTGTTGGGCGATTTGATCCAGTGCGCGCGCGCGAGCGGTTTCTTGGTGGTTTTGAAGCCCACAACACACGCTACATCGAGGTATCTGGAGAGAGGGTTGGTTTTGTAGTGGTCAAGCATCACCACAATGAACTCTTGCTCGACCACTTGTATGTGAGACCGGGCGCGCAAGGATCAGGAATAGGCTCTGCTGTTCTCACTCAGATTTTCAAAGAGGCGGATGCAGCTGCGCTCCCTATTAAAGTTGGCGCTCTCAAAGAAAGCGCTTCGAATCGCTTTTATACCCGCCATGGCTTCCAATTCGTCGAAAGCAGTGAATTCGACAATTATTATGTTCGTCAGAGCGTTCCGCCGGTTGGCCCAGTTTACTAGTTGGATGTGATGCACCTCGACGTACGTTTTTACACACTCTGGGCCGTTACTTGCCCTGTGCCCGCGAGAGGTCGACTGGCTCACCGGCATTGCCCCTACAAGCCCTCAAACCTGAAATGGCTTTTAGATTTCTGTGCCTACCTCTCATCTCAAAAATCATCGACTTTTTGAAATCACACCACCCATGTACTGATTTAAATCGCGCAGATCTTTAATCCTCCATGAGTACGGCGATAGCTTTACACCATTCTCTCGCAAAGTTTTTGGAATCAAGTCTCCATTTGGACGAAGTATTATCGATGAGACAATTACGCCCGGATAATCATTTAATCGTTTTTTGAAAGCGGATGTTGTTAGGTCAGGTGTAGGAGGATTGCTTTTATTGGCCAATGGTCCTGTTGCTTTGAGATCTATTCCGTGGCACATGGCGCATCGCTGTAAATAGAGATTTTTTCCATTAACATTATCCGCGAAGGATAGTGATGTTTGAACTAGCGATAAAATTCCTAGCGAAACGATGAATAATGTTTTCATTGCTTTTATCTTCCTTGATGGGATCTGCGTCGACTGGGTGCGATTTTTTGCGCGGGAAAGATATCAGCCATCGTGTCGGCATACACAGTCATTTCTGATGCCCATTGAATCAACTCGTTTTCCAGACGCATCCCGGTGACCGCTACTGGCCGTTTTCTGCTCTGCGCGAAGTGCAGCAATAGCTCATGCTCAGACGTTGGGACGGTGAAAAATGATGCTGGTTGCGACGGCCGTTGCCGCAGGAACTTCAGGGTACTGGCCAGGTCCATAGCGGCCCGGCATCGGAATTGCCGAGCAGCGCTGTGGTCTTGTTTTACGGCCGTGCCATCCGAATTCAGTCGAGTCCGCCCCCTGATGCCAACCAAGAGTTTTCTGCCGGGTCTCATCCTGGTGTTCTGCGCCGTCGCGTCGCTTTGTTCGTTTGCTGCCGATCGAAGAGCGCCCGCGCAAAGCAACAGCGCATCAACGACCCTGATCGAAACCGCCTCGCGGCAGTATGAAAATGGCCAACTGGATCAGGCCGCCGCCACGCTGGAGCGTGCCCTGCATATCCAGCCGAACAATCCCGCGACGCTGCATTACCTCGGTGTGTTGCGTCTTCAGCAGGGGCAGTACCAGCAGGCTGAAACCTTGGCGGTGCGCTCGAACATGCGGGTGGGTCGCAACGTCGAGTTGCGCAACCGCAACTTCCAATTGATCCAGGCGGCGCAGCAGGCCCAGTCTTCGGGTACCCCACCCAAAGCCAAAGAGGACCTGGTCGCAGTGCAGACGGGGTTGGCAGAGGAGACCCAAAGGCGCCGCGAAGCGGAAATGGCGGTTGTTGAGCAATCCACTCAGAACACTGGGCGCGACGTTGACAACTTCACTCGCGCAGAGGCAAATCGGGATGCACCGACGGCTGGCAGAATCGGGCCCGAAGGACAATTGCAAAGGGTTAATGTCGAGCCAGAGCCTGCGTACGGTGAGGTTGAGATTCCTCGCGGCCACATGCCACCTCCGGGCAAATGCCGAATTTGGTTTCCTGATCGTCCGCCAGGGCATCAGCCTGCACCGGGCAAATGCAAGAAGCTGCGACATCGGGTTCCGTCAGGGGCCTACCTGGTGCACGGTTGAGTTTTGGGTGTGCAGCCAACCCTGAGCGCGTCAGCTCAGGGTTGAAAGCTGCTTGCTCTGCTATTGCAGCGGAACATACACATCAGTTTGCCATTGATCCTGCGGTGTCTCGGGATAGACGCTCAGGTAATGAAAGAACAGCGGCTGGTCACGAAGTTCTTCTCCACTGGCGGGAAGCCAATCGCGGTAAATCGGATAGATCGTTTCGCCGATGTGATCCGGTGACCCCGTGTGTCGCACCACGACGCAGCGACCGCCAGGAATGACGATCTCGTGCACGCCGAATTCATTCGGCGCCACGGCCTCGTGAATCTCGCCGCAAATGGCGAAGCGAAATGCTTGTGGAGATGTCGTATCGGGGTTGCCATAGGGAATGCCAAAGCTGCGACTCGATGCCACCGGCGACTGTCCGCTCTGCATACGCCACTCGATGAACTTGCGCACGCTCTCATTGACGAGCCCGGCTGGCCCGCAGTGCTCAAGCGTTGCTACCCTGACTTCAGGGAATTCCACGATTCGTACTTGCATGATGATAGTCCTGGAAAAGTGAGGGATTGCGAATACCGTATTCCAGACCTGCCAGTTCGGTTCCTTCCTGAACGCACTCGGCGTCATACCGAACGCCCGCCTGAACGCCCTGCAAAATGCCTCGGGACTTTCAAAGCCGGCACCGAGTGCGGCGTCCAGTACCGAGTGATCAGCGGGGGCGGCCAGGCGATGTGCCGCGCGTCGTAGCCGCATCAGTTGCACATAACGTGAGACGGGCACTCCTACGAACGCGGTGAATTGTCGATGGAAGTGAAACGCCGAAAAGTTCGCCACATGGCTCAACGTCTTCACCGACAGGTCACCTTCGAGATGGGCATCAATGTAGGCGAGTACGGCGTTGAAGCGTTTTGTGTAAGCGAGGTGGGTCGGCATGTCAGACACTGGGAGAAGGCTCCTGGAAGTACGGTCGGCAATAGAGTCGACTATAGCGGCGTGAACGCGCCTAGCCGCATTTGCTCAAGGCACGTTTTGGGTTGGCCAATGCGATTCTTCCAAATTGTGTAGGAGCACGATTACACAGCCAGAGCCGAAAGCAGACACCCGTTACCTCGCCTAAGCTGGAAAGGCACAAAAGGGTGAAGGCGTAGCCTCATCCGGCGTACTCACCTTCGCCACGCAAAGGAAGCGATGAATATTTTTGTGATGCTCCAGCCGTTGTTCGACATTCTGATATGGCTGCTACCCACTACGAGCATGTACAACGCCTGAAACAGCGAAACGATCCTTTCGCGAAACGCAGTTGCCCGCGTTGTGGAAGTGCTTTCGAAATTCGTATCCGTAAGACCGGCGATAGAGCAGGAGAGCGATTCTGGGGCTGCAGCGCCTACCCCAAATGTCGAGCGAAACAGGATTTGGATTAGTCCTCCAGGCACTTTGTCCTTTGAAGCCGCGAATGAAAGCAACTGACTGATCATCCGTTCCCCGGCAAAAGCGGCCTGGAACGAGAAAGCCTCGTTGTGCTTGAACGCCATGAGTACCTTGGGCTCGGTATCTGCCAGGCATCGAGAACAATCGCTATTGTCAGGGCCAGCGCAAATCAGTCCGCTGAACGGAGCCAAGGGCAGGCGCAACACCGTCTAATCTGAGTAATACGCGAGCACAAACATGCCTCACGCCTCTTGCTACAGGGGAAACGGGATGACCGGAACAACAGCGTGCCAATGCTCGTCATGGGGCCTACTCTCCCTGCTGGTCATCAACCTGGTGCTGACGGCGGGATGTGCAGGCAAAGCTGCCACGGCTCACTATTCGGCCTCAAACACAGGCTCAAACTGCTATGCAAAAGCGCTACCCACTTCCGGCGAGGGTGGCCTGGCTTGGGGCTCCACCTTGAACATGGCTCGCGAAAAATCCATGGCTAACTGCATACGCTATGCCGGCCGCTCCGGTGGCACGCCGAGTACCTGTGAAGTGGTGATGGCGGAGTGCAAAAATTAGAAAACGGCTCGTTAAATGGAACGAGCCGTTGTTGTGATGGTGCTTATCGGGGGACGTGCACGGACGTCAGACCGGATTCAAAGATGGTCCGCATCAATCACAGCCTTGGCGAATGCCTGCGGATCTTCCTGCGGCAGGTTGTGGCCAATGCCGCCGCTGATCAGCCGGAACTCATATTTGCCGGTGAAGCGCTTGGCGTAATCCTCGGGGGCAGGGTGCGGCGCGCCGTTGGCGTCGCCTTCAAGGGTGATGGTCGGCACGCTAATGGAAGGCGCCGTAGCCAGTTTCTGCTCTAGCGCTTCGTATTGGCTTTCACCTTGAACCAGCCCCAGGCGCCAGCGGTAGTTGAATACGGTGATGTCGACGTGGTCGGGGTTCTCCAGAGCCTTGGCGCTGCGGTCGAAAGTGGCGTCATCGAACGCCCATTTCGGCGACGCCAGTTGCCATATCAGCTTGGCAAAGTCGTGGGTATTTTTCTCGTACCCGGAGCGACCGCGGTCGGTGGCGAAGTAAAACTGATACCACCATTGCAACTCGGCCTTGGGTGGCAGCGGGTTCTTGCCGGCCGCCTGGTTGCCGATCAGATAGCCGCTGACCGAGACCAGCGCCTTGACCCGTTCTGGCCACAACGCCGAGACGATGTCGGCCGAACGCGCGCCCCAGTCATAGCCACCGAGCACGGCCTGTTTGATCTTCAGCGCATCCATAAAATCGATGACGTCACTAGCCAGCGCGGCTGGTTGACCATTGCGAACAGTTTTCCCGGACAGAAAATGCGTATCACCGTAGCCACGCGCATACGGCATCAGCACTCGATAGCCCTGTGCTGCAAGCAATGGCGCGACCTCGTCATAGCTGTGAATGTCGTACGGCCAGCCGTGCAGAAGAATGACTACCGGCCCATCGGCCGGGCCTGTTTCGGCGTAGGCCACGTTCAACAGCCCGGCACTGACATGCTTCAGCGGGCCGAACGGGGAGGGTGCCGCATGAGTGGCGCCGGCACTGATCGCGTCTGGCGGCACAGCTGCGCTCGTTTGTGCGTGGGCCGCACCGAGAGCGCTGAACAGGGTGAACGCGAGGATCGACGAGCCGACCAGACGGCGGCGAGTTGTGCCGGTTTTGTTCTGCAGTGCCATCTTCATGGTGATGTCTCCGTTGCAAGCCGTTGGCCAGGGGGGCTGGCTGATCCCCTTCAAACCTGGCTGCATTTGAGCGCGGCGACGTATCTGGTTTGTGTCGAATCGGATGCCAGATGAAAACTTATGTACCGGGATGTCATCCAGACACACTGCGATACACCGCGCCAACGAGCTATCCCGCCATTTAGGGTGTTTACTTCTAGTCAGGCCCTGTATGCACAGAGAGGAAAGCACCATGAGCAACGAACAGGTGGCACCTGACACGAAAGGTGTTGCGGTGAAGTTACTTGCAACGGTTGACCTTGGACCTGAGATCGAGGGCATGGCAGGGCGCCAACTTAGAATGCGTATGGTGACCATCGAGCCTGGAGGCGTCTTCGGGCCGACTCACAACCATAAAGACAGGCCAGGCACCGTCTACATACTGCAAGGAACGATCACTGACCATCGAAATGGAGTCGCCACGGACTATGGGCCTGGAGTGGGCTGGCCCGAGGACAGGAACACCACACACTGGCTTGAGAACAGAGGAACGGTTCCGGCGGTGGAGATCTCGGTTGATATTGTCAGGCATGAGTAGGCTCAGACCCGATATCAAACATGATCGGGCCTGACACGTGGCTCAGCCGGAAACGACGCCGACGGAAGGACGGATCGACTCAGTCTTGAGCCGATCTATCAATGTCGGTTAGAAGTGCCAATGTTCAGCGTGAACGACACGACAGAATGGGCCCGCCAGGGTTGCATTGTGATGAGCGACGATATTTTCGGCCTTCAAGGCAGGGGTGTCGGTGCAGGTATGACCATCGGCGATCAACACTGCATCGAACCCAAGATCTCGTGCGGCGCGGCAGGTGCTGTCGACACAATACTGGGTCTTCATTCCGGCAATAACCACGCCTTGAGATCCACACGCTTTTAGCCGATCGGCCAGGTCAGTCATGGCGAAAGCGCTGGGTCGGATTTTTTCGAAGATCACTTCGTCTCCTTGTAGCCGCAGTTCCTGCACCAGTTGCGTCAACGGGCTTGCAGGTTCGATAGGCGAGCCCGGGGGACCTACGTGGCGAGCAAGAAAAACTGGCGCGCCTGCTTTCCGGGCTTTGCTCAACAGGCTATTCAAGGTGTCTAGCAACGCGTCGCCAGCCCATGGCTTATCCGGGCCATGAAACAATCCAACCTGCATATCGAGAATCAACAGTGCATACATGGTGCTTTTCCTTGCGTTTGGACCAGCGACGCAAGGGCAAAAGAAAAGGCCCTATCCATCACTGGCGGGCCTTTTGAAGTTCGTGCGTTATTGGCTCACGGCACCTCTCACGACCCGCCTCGGGCGGTCGTGGTAGTGGTGGTCGAGGCAATGCGTGGCTGATTCATAGAGCTGACAGTATCTGCACGGTACCTGGTTGGCAAGGGGGCGCATCCGTGCGCCAAACGACCTGTTTTAGCGCTTGATCAGGGAAATCTTGGTTCCTTCGATGCTGATCCCGGCCATTAACCCCTGCTGGTCGAAAATGAACGCGTAGGCATCGTGCTTCACTGTCGTGCTGGACAGATTCTTCGCCACCCCTTCATCAACCATTACAACGGTAGGGCCTACGCCGATTTCCCAACCCTTGGTTTTACGCACATAGTCCACGGCTTTGTCGGTCATCAGGAAAACCGCATAGCCATACGACTGGGCGCCTGCTTGCAGCCCCCAGGACCCGGTTACGGAGTTGTAATAATTCTCTACTGTCTTGCCCTTAAACAACACGCCTTCACCATAGCTGCCGCCAAACACAAGGCCCGCCTTGATGATTTTCGGGAAGACAAGAATCGCTTTGGCGTTGTGCGAAATGCTTTCGGCAGATGGCGTGGACTTGTAGAGAGTTTGTAACGCTTGCCGAGAGTCGACATTCAGATCCTCGGCGGTTGCCGCACCTGCAGTGTTCAGGAAGCTGGCCGATGCCAGCGAAGCTGTCGCAAGGACAATCGATAGGAAGAACCGCATTGACTGAGTCATTTTAGTACTCCGATACGGGAGCATTGGATGTGAGGCAGTCAGCACCTGCCCTCGGCAGAAATCCGAGCCTGCTGAAATTATCCAGCGCACCCTAAAGTGTGTGAGCTACTGGCTTCGCCCTTGAATGAAGCAGGCCAGAGGCCTTTGATCATTGGCGATGTCATCACTTGCTTTGACCTCTGTGTATTGGCCGGGTTCGTCGTCAGAGGCTGGGATGGCCGAAACAAAAGCTGCGGCATGAAGATAGACGCCTTTTGATTAGCGATGGCATTGGGAGCAATTTTTACTTTTATTGTGCACGAAGTGGCGGTAAAGATTTAACCAAATCGGCCGAGACAGACTAAACAACAAATCGCCATTAATCCGTGTGATTCGGCTATTTGTCCCTCACTTCCTCGGATGGTGATCATCATAATGAAAATAAAAAACAAGCTCGTCCTTGCCTTCGTATTGGTCGCCTTCATTCCGGTGAGCCTGGTGGCTGTGATATCGGTGCTGAATATACGGGCTCAAGCGGTCGATCAGTTTCTCGATGGCAGCACCCGTGAAATACGTCAGATCGACGGCAATATGCGGCAGTTTTTCGACGGCACGCAGCAAAACGTCGATCAAATGGCCACTGATCCTGTATACACATCTGTTTCAAGTCTCAAGCACTATCAGGCCGCCGATGCTGCCAGCCAGCCTCTGCCACCGGCCGCCCGGCATGTCATCGATGCGTTCGCGCGTTATGGCGCGATGCATCCGGCCGCCGCAATCCTTTCCATCGGCCTGGAAGATGGCAGCTACGCCAAATGGCCGGACGACCCGCAGCTGGCGAACTACGACCCGCGTTTGCGCCCCTGGTACAAAGCCGCCATGGCCAGCCCCGGCAAAACGGTGCGAACCCCCGCTTACTACTATGACAAGGACGCTGTGGCGCTGGTCGGTAGCGCCAGGGCATTGCTCGACGACGCTGGTAATGCCAAGGGTGTATTGGTCGTGAGCGTTTCGCTGAAAAACCTCACCGAACTGGTCAAGAGCATCAAGCTCGGTGAAAGCGGCTACGTGATGCTGATCGAGGACGGCACCGTGCTGGTCGACCCGCGTGAAGCCGGGCACAGCTTCAAGCAGCTCAAGGACCTGGGCGAGCCATATGCCAAATTGGCTGCCACCACGCAGGGTTCCACCGAGGTGCAAATCAACGGGGTCAGGTACATGGCCAATATCTGGACATCGCCCGGCCTTGGCTGGCGCTACGTCGGTTTGATCGAGTATGGCGAAGTCATGGGCGCGGCCACTCGCATGACCTACCTGACGACGGTGATCGTGGCTGTGCTGGTGCTGCTCTTTGCGCTGCTCGCCGCCGCGTTCGCCAAGGTGATCGTCAAGCCTATCGGCCAGGTCAGCACGGGGTTGCAATCGATTGCCGAGGGCGAGGGCGATCTGCGCCGCGATCTCGAAGTGCAGGGCAAGGACGAAACCGCAGAGCTGGCAGGCTGGTTCAACAAGTTTCTCGCCGCGATCCGCCAGTTGATACAACGCATCGGCGCCGCATCGACCAACCTGCAGGATGCCTCACGCGTCAACAGCGAGGTGGCCAACAACATGAACCAGGCGGCCGGTCGTCAGCGTGAAGCGGTGGAGTTGGTGTCCACTGCATTCAACGAAATGGTCGCTACCGCCAACGAAGTGGCCCGTTCGTGTAGCACCGCAGCCGACTCCGCCGAGAACGGACACCACCGTGTGGCCGAAGGCAAACAGCAGATCGAGTTGACCACCCAGAACGTCAACCGCCTGGGTCGTCGCTTGACCGAGTCTTCCCAGGCCATGGTGGAACTGGAAGAAGGCAGCCGCAGCATCAACCAGATTCTGGGCACCATCCGCGCCATCGCCGAGCAGACCAATCTGCTGGCGCTGAACGCAGCGATCGAAGCTGCCAGGGCGGGTGACCAGGGCCGGGGTTTTGCCGTGGTCGCGGATGAGGTCAGGGCCTTGGCCAAGCGCACGTCCGACTCCACCGGGGAAATCGACCAGTTGCTCAACACGCTCGGCAACAAGACCCAGGAAGTTTCGCAGAAGATGGAAAGTTGCCTGGACCTGTCGCGTGCCAGTGTGTCCTCGATCGAGAGCGCACGTGACAGCTTTGAAGGCATCCAGTTGTCGGTCAATGAAATCAGGGATCAGAACCTGCAGATATCGGCGGCGGCGGAAGAGCAGCACAGCGTGGCCGAAGAGATCAATCGGCATATCCAGCAGATCTACGACGAGGCGCGATTGGTCGAAAGCCTGGCCAACTCTGCGCAAGAAGACTCGGGCCGGCTTTCGCACCTCTCGAATGAACTGAACGGGCTGGTGGGGCGCTTCAAGTCGTAGAGGCAGGCCGATAGCTGCCTG
>NZ_AKJK01000015.1 GCF_000282375.1 Pseudomonas sp. GM50 | reverse complement strand
TGGCAGGTGCCGGCTGCCACTGAGCAACGACAGGAAGTCGGCGAACAGGGTGGCCACCGCTCCGGCGACCTGTTCCGGCAGGCGCCCGGGCGTCAGCGCCTTGCGCAGGAAGTCGGCCAGTTCCGAGCCATGGTTCGGCCCGCTGACCGATGTCACCGAAGCGACTACCTCTGGCGCCAGCGCCCCCGCATACCGTGCAGCCAGTGCGCCCTGACTGTGACCGATCAGGTTGACTTTGCTTGCACCGGTTCCTTGCAATACCCGGTCGATCTGCGCCAACAGTTGTTCGCCACGGGTTTCATTACTGTGGGTGGCCGACAGGTGTGGGATGAAAACCCTCGCGCCGGCACTTCTCAGGGCCAGTTTGACGTCATGGAACAGTTCCAGATTGCCGATGCGATCGAAGCCGAAGAGCCCATGGACCAGCAGGATCGGATACTGAGTGGTTGCATTCCGTAGCATGTTCATTCCTTTTTCGCAGTAGGTCGGGTGTGTGCTCAAGGGCGCACTCTAAAGCACACCGCCTGCTCGGCGATGTATGAAAAAGCCGCTGTAACCTGATGAAAACGGAATAGAAGTTGTACGAAAGCTCGAATGAGCATGAGGTCTTGGTCGGAATATCCGGACATCTTTTTAGCGATGACTGCACGTTTCCTCGCAACGACCTACTTCTGAAACGTCCTTTTACCGTACAAGCCGACGCGATTGTCCGGCAGCGCGAATCAGCCCCGCGGGTTTCAATAGGCTTCGTTCGATGCCGACCGCAAGGCGGCATTTATTCCAAGGACTGGAGCGTTGAATGACTACTTATGAAGCAGAGAACTTGAATGTTGTAGAGCACTGCATGGCGGCACCACAGTTGGATCAGGCGGATAACGCCATGCTCGATCCATCCGACCATAAGGCCATTATTACCGTCTCTCCTTACCCGGGCATGGCCTGCGGAGACAAACTGGTCATGTTCTGGTCAGGTATCGATTCAGAGGGTGTTGCGTATCGGCATGAGGTATCGCGTTTTGTCAGCGAAGCTCAAGTGGGCAGTGCGATTGTCTTTTGTGTGTCGGCCGTACACATCGCCGCACTGGACGGCGGGTCACTCGAGGTCTATTACACCCTCTACACTGCGCGCCTTCAGGAACCTGTGGCGTCCGGGCGTTTATACCTGAACGTCGGTGATGCCCGGCCAGATTTGCTGCCTGTGATTGTGAACGATGAGGTGGGCGGCACGCTCGATCCGGACAGAGTCGGGGAGGGCGCGCGCGTAACCATCAGGCCGTACGCCCGGATGGCGGTCGGAGATCGGGTCTTGCTGTCCTGGGCAGGTGTGACACCACAAGCGAGTTTCAATGACACATTGAAAATCGAATCCTTTGCAGTTGGCGGCGAACTGTCCTTTTGGGTAAGTCCCGACTGTATTGCCCCCAATCTCGGGGCAGCCGTTACGATCAGTTACCGCGTCGAGCAGAATGGGCACGCGTCACGCTTCTCGGAGCCTGCACGGCTGTTGATCGGCCCGCTGGAACGAGGACCGCTTTTGCCACCTGCCGTGCTGGAAGCCGATGAGGGTTGGCTGGATCTGCAGGATGCGATCGATGGTGTCACCGTCGTGATCGACAATGCTCAGGCCGAAGAGGGGGAACTGGTCTATCTGAAATGTGACGGGGAGCATTTCAATCATCGCGATGATCGTGAAATTTCCAGGGAAATGGCCGGTCAACCGCTGGTATTTATCGTCCCCTACCGGTTTTGGCGCGAGCATCGGGACTTGACGGTCCGGGTAGCCTATTCGGTCGAGCGTCTCGACGATGTGAGCCAGCAGTCCGAAGCCACGTTGGTGCAAGTGCACTCGTAAACCTGTTTTAACGTCAACCGCCTTCCGGTATTCGATTGAAAACCGGAAGGCGGGCACGGGTCACTTTGGCTGTTGAGTATGGCGCTGCGAACGAAGTCGCTCGGCTGCCTGCAGCAACAACTGTTCTGTCCCGGTCCAGCCAAGGCAGCCGTCCGTTACCGACACCCCGTAACGCAACGACGGGCTCAACGGTTGGCAGCCTTCGAACAGATGACTCTCAATCATCATGCCGACCAGCGAACGATCACCTTGCAGGCGTTGTTCAAGCACGTCGTTGAACACGGCTGGCTGGCGCAATGGGTCTTTACCGCTGTTAGCGTGGCTGCAGTCGACCATGATCCGCGCCGGGATTTTGAGTCTGGTCAAATCGCTGTGCACTTGAGCGATGCTGTCGCGGTCGTAGTTCGGCCCGCGATGGCCTCCACGCAGAACCAGGTGGGTGTCGGGGTTGCCCGGCGTCTGAATAATTGCAGGGTGCCCTTGGCTATCGACGCCGAAATGACGATGCGGATGAGCGGCCGAGCGCATGGCATCGCTGGCGACAGCCACACTGCCATCGGTGCCGTTCTTGAACCCGACCGGCATGCCCAGGCCGCTGGCCATTTCCCGGTGAATCTGTGATTCGGTGGTACGGGCGCCAATCGCGACCCAGCTCAGCAGGTCGTCGAAGTAGCCGGCGGCCATCGGTTGCAGCAGCTCGGTGGCAACGGGTAAGCCCAGCTGGAGCATTTCGCGCATCAATTCGCGGGACAGCGTCAAACCGCCCGCCATGTCGTCGCTGCCATCCAGATGCGGGTCGTAGGCCAGGCCTTTCCAGCCGACCGTGGTGCGGGGCTTTTCGACATAAGCGCGCATTACCAGCAACATCTCATCGCTGACTTCAGCAGCCAGCCGGGCCAGGTTGGCGGCGTATTCGAGGGCTGAACGTGGGTCGTGAATCGAGCAGGGACCGACGATGACCAGCAGACGGGAGTCTTCACCGTTGAGGATCGCGCGAACCGCCTGACGGTGGTCGGCGACTTGCCGGGTCAGGGCATTGCTGAGGGGTAATTGTTGTTTGAGCTGCAATGAGCTGGGCAGACGCAAGGTCAGCGCTTCATTGGCAGGGTTCAAGGTGGATAGCGGCAGAGCAGAGATGGACGAGTTCATATTCGGGCTTCCTGGGCTGGCGGCGGGTTCGTTCCCGCGCGCTCGGCCCTACTGGGGTGTTCGACAATTGGCCGGATTGGCTGCGTGTGTGTGCTTGCCACCTGTGGGTGACCGATCGGAGGCGGCAGGCTGTCCCGAGCGGAGGCTGGTAAATCGCCAGGCGGTAAAACTGTCGTAACGGTAATAAGTGGCGTAGTTCATGTCGTGAATCCTCAAATTGTCTGGTGTGACGCTAAAAATGTTCAGGGCTGAAAAAACAAAACCCCCGGTCGGGAGGCCGACCGGGGGTTGAGAATTCTCTGGTGGCGACCCGTTTAAAGTGGGCGCCGTGTGGGTATCAGGCGCGCCAGTGGCTAAACCAATACCCAAAATAAAAGCTGACCGAAGCACAAACGTCACTCGCCCGGGCAGCCGCAACCGAGCGCGGGGCGCTGGCGGTACGAAGCTGTGAGAGGGCGTTGAGCATGGTCTGTCTCCGATGAATGCGCCGAGCTTACTAGAGGCCGGTACGCGGATTCAATCAGAAAATGCTATCGATGATCATGGGCTTTTCTATCGCTTGAGTACCTCGGGTGTTGTGACACACTTTGCGCTGCGCCCAATAACCACAACGTCACAAGGACGAAACCATGACGACACTGACCATTGCCGCCGCTCAATCGATCTCCATCGCCGGTGATCTTGCCGCCAATATGGCCTGGCATCAGCGCTTCATGCAGGTTGCTGCAGAGCAGGGCGTGCAATTGCTGGTGTTTCCTGAGTTGTCGCTGACCGGCTATGAGCGTGGTCTGGCAGCGGAGTTGGCCATCGCGCCAGACGCCAGGGAGTTGCAACCGTTGCGCGATTTCGCGCGGGAAGTCGGTGTGACCACTGTCGTCGGGATGCCGATTCGTCTGTCGGACGCTTCGCCGGTATTGATCGGAGCTCTGGTATTGGGCGCCGATGGTTCGCTTGGGGTTTACAGCAAGCAGCATCTGCACCCGGGCGAGGAGGTGGCGTTTGCTCCGGGAACGGGCGGTTCGACATTGAAGATCGGTACCGACACCGTCGCGTTGGCGGTCTGCGCCGATTTTTCTCACGCCAGTCACGCGGCAGCCGCGGCACGGCAGAGCGCTGATGTTTACGCTGCGGGCGTGTTGATCACAGAAAACGGCTACGCTCCAGATACCGCGCTATTGCAAGGCTATGCTTGTACCCACTCGATGGCGGTTCTGATGGCCAACCATGGTGGCGCAACGGGTGGCTGGGAGTCGGCAGGGCGCAGTGCAATCTGGGCGGCGGACGGGACGTTGATCGTGGCGGCGCCGGGTACGGGGAACCTTATGGTCGTTGCTCGCCGCAATGCTGACGGCTGGCAAGGGCAAATCGTGGCTGTGGCGGAGGCTTGAATGGGCTTCGAATTGCGTCCGGCAACGTCTCTGGATCTGGACTTTGCTCGTGATCTGACTTGTCGAAATATGCTTCGCTACTACATTCAACATGAGCTGTTGTGGCTGGACGAGGCCTTCGATGTCGCTTGGGAGGGGCGCGAAAACTGGCTGATTGTGCGTGATGACACGTTGATGGGGTATATCAGCCTGAGCCGTGACGCCAGAGCCTTGTATATCCGCGAATTGCATATGCTTGAAGCGTTCCAGGGGCAGGGCGCCGGTTCCTGGGCGATCGATCAGGTATTCGCCATGGCATGCAAGGAACGACGCCCGGCATTGCGTCTGACCGTTTTTGAAAATAATCCGGCAAAAATACTTTACGAGAGAAAGGGCTTGAAGGTGGTCGGCAAGGACCAGTGTTTCCTGAGAATGCAGCGTGATATCAATGAACTGCATCGCTGAAACACACAGCTGGCAAGCCTTGCCAGATGAATTGACACTTTTTATATGCGGCTTGCCGCTAGGTCTGCCAGTTGCTTTTTGCTAAGGTGTCCGGCAACCCAATAAGACCAAATCGCGAGGTGTCTGCTTGATTAGGGTGCTAGTAGTCGATGACCATGATCTCGTTCGTACAGGCATTACACGAATGCTGGCTGACATCGATGGCCTGCAAGTAGTCGGCCAGGCTGAGTCAGGGGAGGAATCCCTGCTTAAAGCGCGTGAGTTGAAACCTGATGTGGTGCTGATGGACGTCAAGATGCCCGGGATCGGCGGTCTTGAAGCCACGCGCAAATTATTGCGCAGTCATCCGGACATCAAAGTCGTCGCGGTCACCGTGTGCGAAGAAGATCCGTTTCCTACCCGGCTGTTACAGGCAGGTGCCGCGGGTTACCTGACCAAGGGCGCCGGATTGCCGGAAATGGTCCAGGCCATTCGCCTGGTGTTTGCCGGGCAACGCTACATCAGCCCGCAGATTGCCCAGCAACTGGCGATCAAGTCGTTCCAGCCAACCAATGATTCGCCCTTCGACGCCTTGTCGGAGCGGGAAATCCAGATTGCGTTGATGATTGTCGGTTGTCAGAAAGTGCAGATCATTTCCGACAAACTGTGCCTGTCGCCAAAAACAGTGAATACCTACCGTTACCGTATTTTCGAGAAGCTTTCGATCAGCAGCGATGTCGAGTTGACGCTGTTGGCGGTTCGTCACGGCATGGTTGATGCCAGCCTCTGAAAATGACTGAAACCTTCGATCCAAGTGCTTTTCTGTCGACGGTCAGTGGGCGGCCGGGCGTCTATCGCATGTTCGACAGCGATGCGCGGCTGCTTTATGTCGGCAAAGCCAAAAATCTCAAGAAGCGTTTGGCGAGCTACTTCCGCAAAGCCGGTCTTGCCCCCAAGACTGCTGCGCTGGTGGGCCGTATCGCCCAGGTCGAAACCACCATCACGGCCAACGAAACCGAAGCCTTGCTGCTTGAACAGACGCTGATCAAGGAATGGCGTCCGCCGTACAACATCCTGCTGCGCGACGACAAATCCTACCCTTACGTCTTTCTCTCGGATGGTCAGTTCCCACGCTTGAGCATCCATCGGGGAGCGAAGAAGGCCAAGGGCAAATATTTCGGCCCTTATCCCAGCGCCGGTGCGATTCGCGAAAGCCTGAGTCTGCTGCAAAAGGCTTTTTTTGTTCGTCAGTGTGAAGACAGTTTTTACAAGAACCGCGCTCGACCTTGCCTGCAATACCAGATCAAGCGCTGCAAGGCGCCGTGTGTGGGTCTGGTGGAGCCCGAGGTGTATGCCGAAGATGTACGCCACTCGGTGATGTTTCTTGAAGGGCGCAGCAACGCCCTGGCGGACGAGTTGTCTGCGGCCATGGAGGAGGCGGCGGTCAATCTCGAGTTCGAGCGCGCCGCCGAGCTGCGTGACCAGATCTCATTGCTGCGTCGGGTCCAGGACCAGCAAAGCATGGAAGGCGGGACGGGCGATGTCGATGTGATTGCGGCGTTCGTCAATCCAGGTGGCGCCTGCGTGCACTTGATCAGCGTGCGCGGTGGCCGGGTGTTGGGGAGCAAGAACTTCTTTCCGCAGGTGGGTATCGAGGAAGACGTTTCCGAAGTCATGGCAGCGTTTCTCGGCCAATACTTCATCAGCAGTCCAGAACGCGACTTGCCGAGCGAGCTGATCGTCAACGTGGTTCACGAAGACTTTCCGACCCTGATCGCAGCCATCGAAGAGTTGCGCGGTCGTGAATTGACCATCAGCCATCGAGTGCGCGGTACCCGAGCGCGCTGGCAGCAATTGGCGGTCACCAATGCCGAGCAGGCGTTGGGCGCGCGTCTGGCTAACCGGCAACACGTTTCGGCACGTTTCGATGCCTTGGCCGAAGTGCTGAAACTGGACGAGCCACCGCAACGTCTTGAGTGCTACGACATCAGCCATTCCAGCGGTGAGGCCACTGTGGCCTCCTGTGTAGTGTTCGGACCGGAAGGCCCGATCAAGTCCGACTACCGCCGCTACAACATTGAAGGCGTTACGCCGGGCGACGACTATGCCGCGATGCACCAGGCCCTGACCCGACGCTTCAGCAAATTGAAGGACGGCGAGGGCAAGTTGCCGGACATCCTGCTGGTCGACGGCGGTAAAGGTCAGCTGTCCATGGCCCGTGACGTGCTTAACGAATTGGCCGTGCCAGACCTGATTCTGCTGGGCGTTGCCAAGGGCGCGACGCGCAAGGCGGGTTTCGAAACCCTGTACCTCAACGACGCGGCCCATGAATTCACCTTGCGCGGCGATTCCCCCGCGTTGCATTTGATCCAGCAGATCCGCGACGAAGCTCACCGTTTCGCGATTACCGGGCACCGCGCACGTCGCGGGAAAACTCGTCGCACGTCCACACTTGAGGGCGTTGCCGGTGTCGGACCGACACGTCGGCGCGATTTGTTGAAACATTTTGGTGGATTGCAGGAGCTGTCTCGTGCCAGCATCGAAGAGATCGCCAAAGCACCCGGGATCAGTAAAAAGCTCGCAGAGTTGATTTATGCAAATCTGCACAGCGAGTAGAATGCCCAACTCACCTCGTAGCCAGTTGTGCCGATGAATATCCCTAATCTGATTACCGTTCTACGCGTCCTGCTCATCCCGATCTTCATTTTGCTGTTTTACTTGCCTTACCACTGGAGCTATCTGGCGTCTGCCTCGGTCTTTGCCTTTGCCGCCGCGACCGACTGGCTCGACGGGTATCTGGCCCGTCGTCTGGAACAAAGCACACCGTTCGGGGCCTTCCTCGATCCTGTTGCAGACAAGCTGATGGTCGCCGTTGCCCTGGTTCTGCTGGTGCAAGAGCATGGCAACCTGTGGCTCACGCTGCCGGCCGCCGTTATCATCGGTCGCGAAATTGTCGTCTCGGCACTGCGCGAGTGGATGGCCGAACTCGGTGCCCGCGCTCATGTAGCGGTGTCGAACCTGGGCAAATGGAAAACCGCCGCGCAAATGCTGGCGCTGGTGATCCTGCTGGCCAATCCGTCGAGCTTCAGCTTCTGGGTCCTGATGGGGTACGCCTTGCTGCTGGTGTCTGCTGGCCTGACGTTGTGGTCCATGGTCCAATATTTGCGGGCAGCCTGGCCGCATCTGAAGACCGACGTGGAAAAGAAATAAACTATTTTGAATCAAGGGGTTGACGGGGCATCTGGATTCTATAGAATGCGCCTCACCAAGACGCGGGAATAGCTCAGTTGGTAGAGCACGACCTTGCCAAGGTCGGGGTCGCGAGTTCGAGTCTCGTTTCCCGCTCCAAATATTGCGCTGCAGAGTTCTACTGAATTCTGCAAGCGATTGAAATCAGGACCTTAGGGTCCTTTTTTCGTTCCGGCGGGAACCACTGAAATCCAGCCCCATCCAGTGCTTTTAAGTCCTGAATTGAGTCCCGAATGAGAGTCTTGAATTCGGACGCGCACTGAATTGAACTGGTCAAGTAATTCTGGACACCAGTTACGGTTTCACGCCGCCAGTTTCTCCATAGCTACCGGCGACCGGTAGTCGTTGTAGCTATGGAGCCTGACATTGATGTAGCGCATCACATAACGCTGCACATCCGCTCGGGCCTCATGTTCCGACTTGTAGCCTGTTTCAGGCACCCATTCTGACTTCATACTTCCAAAGAAACGCTCCATCGGAGCGTTATCCCAGCATTCGCCTTTACGACTCATGCTTTGCAGCAGTCCATGCCTGAGCACCTCATTCCTGAATTTGTGGCTGGTGTACTGGCAGCCTTGATCAGAATGAAACAGCACGTCTTTGGGACGCCCTCGCAGTTCAACCGCCATTCGTAGGGCTTGGAAATCATCGAAAACGACCAGCCCACGATCCGACGAGCAAACAGATCCAGAACCGCCGCGAAATACATCCATCGGGTGCCGACCTTGATGTACGTCACATCACCGCACCTGATTGATCGCCGTGACATCAAACTTACGCTTGAGTACATGTGGCGCCACCAAAGCCTCCACGCCGGGCGACTTGTACTTATGGCGTCTGCGGCTACCTGATGGAGCGGATTATTGCTTCACATGCAGAACTTTCCGTTCAAGCGAAACGGGCCGTTGCAAGGTAATCAGCAAAAGCGGCCGGTGGCTCGGCGGGCACAGGTGCCGAGACGTGCGCTTAACACGAAAGGCTGGTCGATAAGGTTCATCAAGCCAGACGTTACGTACGGGACGTTTTTTGGAAAGTAACGTAGAACCGACAGTTTTCTTAACTCTGCGCTCAATGGTGACGCGTTGATCAGAGCAACCCTAAAAATTTATTTGGATTAACTTGCGGAATATGTCCCTGTTTACTAGCCTCAGATTCGCATATGACATGCAGCTAACAACCAAATGGAAGGCCAAGGATGAGCACATTCGTACGTTCCCTTACCATCGAAATTTTCAATGCAAGCGGCGCTGATATTACCGTCAACTATGGCCTCCTGACGGGCGGAGAGTGGGCGTCGGCACCGGTTCCCGGCACGGTGATTGAAGCAACGACCCAGCAGTCCTATGTTAACGGTGTATCTAACACCCTGACGGCTCTCGGAGGTCAGATCTTACTGACACCAGCCGCTGGGGGCAGCATCAATCCGGTCTGGAGTTGGCCGTCGGGCTCCCCGGTCTCCGGCAGTGTGAACAACACTGCTACCGACCTGGCTGTCACTTGCCAGATTATCAACGCCCAAACCAACAATCCCACTCAACAAGTAATCATCACCAATGCGAGTACGAGCGCTAAGTTCGTAGCATCAGTCAAGAACGGCAACTACTGATCGTTTCTGAACAAGAAAGGGCTGGCACCGAAGTGTCAGCCCTTTCTGCGCTACGGGGAGGGTCAGTCTCATGCGGGCTGAACAAGCGGACGATGTCTATGTCGTTCAAGTTGCGATTCAGAATTCAAGTGACACCGCTCTAACGCTGACGGTTGGAGTGCTGACGTATGGAAGCTGGGTTCTTCAGGAGGGGGATGGCATACCTCTACCGAACACGATCCTCGCTCCAGCAGGGGTACTTACTTACTTCAATGCGGCGGTGAATGCATTCTCCTCTGTTGGCGGAAGTATTTCCTTCTTGCCCGCCAATGGTGGATCGCTTGTTGTCTCCTGGGAACGAAAACAAGGGGCTGCGTTGACCGTAAATATATCGATCAGCAGCGAGACCCTCACGGGGCAATGTAACAGCATTAATGTCGGGACACTGAGCCCAACAGCTCAATATCTCATCACTAATATCAGCAGTTGAGCAGGGAAAGGTACGCGAATGGCTACCAGCTCTTACAGTTTTTCGAACGCGCTGCCTCCGACTGTATCCAGTGGAACCGAGGGGCCGTTTCTGATTCCACCTATAACGGTGGGTACGCCAGATTATACCAAGCCGCTATTGATCTACATCATCTCGGTGTGTGCACTCAACACAACAGCGGCAACACTGGGTATTACCAGTTCTCAGAACTCGGTGTTCACGCTCTCGTTTGTGCAATCGAGCTACTCGAGTACGACGTTTCTTGCACTGGTCAGCGTGACCGCTGCGTTGGTATATAGCCAGGATCCAATAGCTCGGACCCAGATGCTTGCAGCCTTCAAACAGTTTCGCCAGCAGGTTGAGGCGCTTGAAGTTGCTGCTGCATCGACAAGTGGCGGACTGCTGCCGGGCGCAGCGGTGACGTTACTCAATCGTGTGGCATTGTCCATGCCTCTTCGGATCGATGAGGTCCTCCCATACCTCTATAGTTTCGATCCGGTCAATCAACTCGTCGACCTTGCCCCAGGAATGAGCTTGCGAGTTGAATGGGCAGGTTATCAATACTGCGATCCACCTGGCGGGCCTGGCTATGGGTTCAATGCCTTCGCCAACACCGGTACCAGCCGGCTTCGCGTGGTCCAAAGACCTGATATTTCTCTCTCGCTGGATGCTTTTGCTGGCGCCTTCGCTCCGGGATACGGGACCAATCCAGCATCGACCTGCCCGATACTGGCCGCGGGGCCGCTCGATCTGTGCCTTGGGGGTAATGCCCGGCGCCATCTGAGAGTGATCCTCCCGACGACAATCACCGGTTCGGCCTCACTGGATAATAGCGGCCCGCAGCAACAGCTCAGTTCGTGGTTAATCGGAGCCGACACATTTGCCGATCTCGAAGCCGCCACTACCGACATTCTCAATGGGGGGACCGGCTGCGGCAAACAGGTGAGCGGAAATCCGATTGTCAGCATCAGCTTTACCAGCAGAGTAATGCTGGTCCCCGAAATTACAGTGCTTCTGAACGGCAATCCGATGTCCGTACCATTGGGGACCACGATCAAAAACCTGGTCGCAGAATATGCGGACCCGACATCGGCCCAGTACAGGAACAGCAACAATATCAATTCCGACTTGAACCTTGGAATGAACCGACGACTTCAGAACACTGGAGCGCCGAGCGCAGCGGCGACCACCAAGTACTACCAAGCCAACTTTATTTTTCTTCCGAGCAATTCGGCACAGCCTCCGATTTATTCGGGTAAAGCTGGGGATCAGTATGATTCGCCGCTCCTGAAAGGCGACTCTATAAATATCACCTGAAGGGGTGGAATTATGCTTCGGAAGTTGAGCGTTCTCCTCTCGACGTGGGTTGTTGCGCTTTTTCTGATCGCCAGCGCCAATGCAGCTGACCTGACTGTCGGCGCCTTAAATACGCTTCATCTTGGATGGGGTACGACGACGACCACAAAGAACAAATGTGATCAAATTAAAGCGCTCATGGGCACAGTGGATATATTGTTTTTGCAAGAAACCATGCAAACATCCGTACCGTGCACGGGGCTGGGTACCGGCATCAAGCAAGATTGCTCGGCGATGAAAGGGGCAAGTTCCTATAAAGAGGCTTATTGTTTTGTTTATCAATCCAGCAAGATAACAGTCATTGCCTATATCGATGCGCCAAGCACTTCGTTCAGTCGCCCTCCCTACGCGATACTCACGCAAATAAAGGTGACCGGAAAGGCCGACAAATATGCATGGTTCGCCAATATCCATTCTGTTTTTGGTAAGACGGTAAAACCACGTCAAGACGAGGCCACGGCGGCGGGCGCATTTTTCAAGAGCCTCACCACAACGACCTACGGCACAATAAAAATTCCCACCGCCGGCTTTCCAGTGGTGATTGGCGGCGACTGGAATATTGCCGTTACCAACAAAAAGAACGCCTATCAGAACGGTTTTAAATGGGCTGACCCAGCAACGAATCCAACAACCGCCCCGTCGGCCTGTCCGAAAAATGATCCGACCAGCCTGACCGCTAAGGGGGCACCTTCCAGTCCTTATGATCACTTTGTAATAACCGGTGTTTCCCTGACGGGTGATCCTACCTGTTACTTCACCACCAACAGCCTGTCCAAGCTCGGTTGGCGGCAAAACGTATCAGATCATATGGCGATATATTGGGGGGTGACATTCAAATGAAGCGCTACCTGACGTTTTTAGCCGTTACTGTTCTGTTTCTGTCATCTCGATTGTACGCGGATACAGATTTTATTATTCCCGAGCAATGCACTCAGGGTGCAACTGGGGCAGCTTCCAGCGACCTGGCAACAGGAGGGGATCCGCCGATCGTAGAGGTTTACAGATCAAACACCTCAACCCCGGACAAGTACGCGACCGTCACCAATATATACACCGACGGCAGTAAAAATTGGTACGTGGAATTCGATGCTCCACAGTATGACTCCTACGCCATCAAGGCATCTTACACCCCGTTTTTGACCACTTATCAGTCGGCTTATTACTACCAAGGTCCGTCTGGCAAGGTCGCCCTTGCTGTGCCTGTAGCCACTGCAAAGAGCCGTATCGGGGAGTATTACAATATAAAACTTGGGAATGCGTTAGGCGGCGCATTTATCGAGTTTGTGCCAGACATTGTCGCCGACGATCCATTTACCATGCAGGTGAATGACAGCGGCGATATAACGGTTTATTGCTATCAAGAGGTTTCCGGCGGTCAGGCCGTCACGGTTTACGATAAAGATCATGAGTTTTATGGCACTGGCAAAATACAAAGCGACGGCACTATCCGTTGGGACCAATCGGAACAATAACACTCTTACGAGGCCGGAAAATGTCAGCCCTTCGCCAATATCCGTCGCAGACTAGTTTATATGTGCCTGATGCCTTATCGCCTGGTGATAGCGTGTGGATGGCGTACCTGCTGCCAGCGAGTGTGACGGGGCCCCAAACGCTGAGCCTGTCCGATGCACTTTCCTCGCAGGGCTGGTTCATCGTGGTCCCTGGGTTGAAGCCGGCTCAAATCGACAGCTTTGTTTCAGCCGCTCAGGTCTATTTTGCCAACAGTGCCAGAGTGGGCGCGTTCGCCGCATGGTTTCAAAACATTGAAAATCCCGCGGTCGGACTAAGCGCCATGGTTGTCTATGCGACTCGCTCCGGCGCGCAGGCTGTAATAAGCCGCTCGGCTATGATCCAGGGTGCAAATCTATCCATCAATATGGACAGTGGTTCCATTATTGCCGTTTCCGAAGATGGATTGAGCTTGTCCATCTCCGGAAACGGCAATAGCTGGTCGGTCACGCCGTTCGGCTCACGCCAGCCCTATCAACTGCCTTGGCTGAGCGGCGGCGCCATCAACGTGCTCGGCCCCAGTGCCACCTCGGGTTGTTTCCAGTTTTCAGTGTCCGTCAGCGATGCCGCAGGCGAACAGTTGGATGTAGGCCTGCGCTCTTACACAGCACCGGTCGGCGGCGGTTACGCCCAGAGCGCTAGCCACAGGTTTCTGGATTTCGGCACCACTGGCATCTCGCTAGACATGACGCTTGACCCATTGACCCCGCTCGACCATCTGCGCAGTTTCGCGGGGTTCAGCGCCAATCAGTCGCCGCTCGCCTCAACCTACCGCACGGCCGTTGGCGAAACTGTCAGTCTTGCGCCGGCAGCCAGTGCCTCGCTGGTATTTACTGATCGCCTTCTTGCGGTTGACAGCAACGGCAACCCTGTCGTCTTGTCAGGCAACAAGGTCGTTGCCATGACACCAAGCGGGGATTTCACGGTATCGCTGCCTGTGACCAAGCAGGTGTCGCTGCCGGGTTCCGCACCAAACCTCAGCGCAACACTGATGTGTGGCTTGTCTGCGGTGGAGTATCTGGATGTCAACGCAGCAGCGACGCTGAATTTCGTTCCGGATCAACCGGCGTTCGCAGCGACGCTTAAAGCAGCCACCGGCACCGGAGCCAGTGATACTAAGCGCGTGTTCGGGCCGCTCACGGGTGCCGGCCAGACTTCATGGGCGTACCTTTCCGTAAACGACGGCTCGACCTACTTCGCGCAGCCCGACAGCTCGGTCTTGCACAATGGGCCGGGGGATGCGTCCTCGCCGTTCTTGAACTACCTGCCAGTGGAACTTGGAACGTTGCTACCTTCAGTGCTGCACGCCAATGCGCTTGGAGATGGGCTGGTTGACTATCCGCTCTTGCCTTATGCCGGGGTGACGCTCGGTATCGGCCTGACCACCGATGACATCTCGCAGTTTGAAATGCAGGCCTGGGCGCCCAAGCGCAAGGCCCTGATCCAGCAGGCGATCAAACTCAGCGCGAGCAGGCTCACTGCATCCATCGCAACACTGCCCTCACCGCCGTTCGGCACAACCCCCCAAGGTCTACTGCTTGAGTTCAACCAGGCCGCAAACGAATTGGGCTGGGCTCACCTGACTCTGGGTAACTCTCCTTCAGTCGTGCCGATGTATCGCAGCGACACAGTCGTTCTCAGCGCTGTCGATGGCCCATTGAAGGACGCGCTGCAAACAAACCAGTTGGCGCTCATCATGTCCTCTGGAGATCGCTTTGCGGCTTGTGGCAGCTTCCCATATGTACTGACGCAGGAGCGTTATCTGACCCTGAAAAATGTCATCACGGATGCGAGTGTAACGACGGCGATCGCCCCCTTGGTTGTTGGAGTCAGCCCCGGTTCTGGTATGTGGCCAGATGAAGCCGCGCTGAACATTTCGCTGCAGAGTGTCCTGACGACAACTCAGTACGATACCTGGGCCCAGACCATCCGTTCTTATACCGGCGACTTCAGTCTCTTCGTCGCTGATTGGGAGTTTGACTTGTCCCCATGGCGCTGGGCGGATCACAACTCAATCGTGATTTTTAAATTCTGCAACAAGCAGTTGGTACAGATCGTTGCAGACACCGCTCAATGGACTGAGGGCGACGCCTTCAATACTTCGACGGCTGCGACTCAAAAAATCATCTCCGACATTTTCGATGACGCGACAAGCCGGCTGAAAGCAGGCGATACCGACCTCAGTTACTTCGTCAACACGGTGATGCTGAGCTCCAACTGGAACGGCATACTTGTGTTGAATGGAGAAGTCCCCCTTTCCGGACTGCCGCCGCAGTTGGAGGGACTTGCCGCCGGCATCGACGCGTCGAAGTTCCAGGCCCACCATTTAGGCATCACCGTCACCCCGGTCGTCACCGGTGCCGCTGAGTACGTGACAACAGCGAGCTCGGCGTTCGGCCTTATCGACTATAACTCGCTTGAACCTTTGACCAGCACTCAGGCATATGACTACAAGGTGCTGTCACTGAAGGTCGGGATCGCCAATTCAGAAATCATTTCGTTTTCCAGTTCGATCGAACTGATGATTAATGAACTGTTCGGCGAAAAATCAACGCAGGAGAACGCGTCCGACAACAATCTGGTGCTCTACGGCACTTATCAGAAGAGCGGAGGGGTAGGGGCTTACTCCTTTACCAGCAATGGCCCCACGTCCTACAGCATGTCGGGCAGTACGCTCTACATGGTCAACATTCAGACCGCGTCCTTCATCACGGTTACCAGTGGTGACGACGATCCGGGCGACACCACGGTTAATTCCCTTTTCCAACTGAGCGGGTCGGTTTCGTTCTTGCCACAGACTGGGTTCGATCTTTTCTCCTATGGTCCCGAGCAGGCTGTCATCGATGTCGGCGGAATAGGGAACGGCCTCGTCTATTCGGCGTTGTCGATCGACATGGCCTTCGATCAAGCGTCGCCCACTTACCGAACGTTTGTGTTTGATGCCACGAAAATTTTGCTCGACCAGGGCGCCAGTCAGGTTCGGGTACTCAGTCTGGCCGCCCACTTCCCGATGAAGCTAACGGGTTTGGTGCAGGGCACAGGGCAGACAACGCCGGACTCGATGGGCTTCATGCCGGTTGATTCTCCGATTCAGGGAAGCGTCCTCACAGCCCCATGGTTCGGCCTGGAATTCGAGCTCGATCTCGGTTCCCTGGGTGCTCTCGCCGCGCAGGCGGGCTTTACCGCGTCGCTGATGCTGGGATGGGCGCCCAATATGAACGGCGTTACCAACTATGTAGGCCTCAGCATGCCAGGCGTCAGCGCAGGTGATCGCGCAATCTCGCTGCAAGGCGTGCTCAAGCTGGCGTTCGGTGATGTTTCGTTCCTGGTTCAGCCACCGACCTACATTCTTCAGCTCAAAGACATCGCGTTGAAGTTCTTGAGCCTCAGTTTCCCGCCGAATGGGCAGATCAACATGCTGATGTTCGGCAATCCGGACGCCCAAACCAGCGGCGCCCTGGGCTGGTACGCCTCGTATCTGAAAAACGGCGCGGGCGGTAACACGGGTACAGGCAAAAATGCTGACAGCCGCCTCAAGGCCACCGCACACGGAAATACGGTGCTGATTGCGCCGCAACACGAGATCAGAAGGCAGGGAGCCAAGAAATGAACATCCAGGATCTTTGGACCAGCCTCCACACCTATGGCTACCTGAACGCTTCGAACACGAGCCTGGCCCTTCCAGCCAACAATCAACTGGGATCAGCACCTCTTACAGCGCTGCTCAGTGATACCACGCTGTTTCCAAGCGCCAGTCTCGAAATGGCACTCATCAGCGCTACCCCGCCGGGCACGGTCATCACACTTGTTGGCACCTTGACCGGGACCTTCATGGGCTTCACGAAGCCGGCTGCCACCGCCGTGTTCAGTGTCGATAGCAGTGGCGTGGCGGAACTATCCCTCGCGGTCACTTTGGGTGACGGTCAGGTGCTGGGTGTCGCGTTCGCCAAGATCGCCAACGATGTTCCGGGTCAATATGATTTCACGGGGGCCAGCCTGACTGCGGCGTCGGCAGCATCGGGCAGTACTCTGACCTTTTCAGGCGTGCCGGTTCCTCCCAAGACCTATGCCAAACTCTGGAGCGGTTCCATTTCAGCGGTGACCGGTGCAATCACAAGCTGGGCCGCGCCCAGCACGACATGCCCTGTTTTCTCGCTCTCAAACAAGCTAGCCATCACCGCCGCACAGGCCGGGCTGCTCACCTTTAAGGCCCAAATCTCGCTGACGAGTTCGTCTTCCGGTGGCGCGGGCCAATTGGTCGGCGAGATCCCGGCCGGGCAATTGGCAGTCAGTGCCGTCTCGATGGCGAGCGTCTTGCCTGTCAACGATGGGACCGGTCCGGTGTTCGGCACCGCGGACGGCTGGAAGCTCAATATCCCGGATCTTTCGAGCCTCGCGGCGCTGTTCGTCGGCACTCAGCTCGCCGCTTATGTCCCGCCGCGCTTTCCCCTCGGCAGTGCACTCAACGTTACCCGCATATCGTTATCGCTGGCCTATGGCGGCGCCACATCGTCCGTGATGACGACGAAAGTGGTCGAGGACACGTCTGTCTCGCTACTCCCCCTTAATGCGGCGAACCTGGACAGCATCGAGTTCTCGTTCTCTATGGTGCTCACCAATGTGTTGAGTTTGAGCATCAGCGTCGGAGGCAACTTCCATTTCTTCGGTAACGAGACCCTTAGCTTCTACGCAGGTGTCTCCGTTCCCTCATTGATCGGCCGGTTCTACAACAACAACGCTATCGACGTTTCTGACCTGCTTTCCGTTGTCGGTATAACGGGCATCCCGCAAAGCGGTTGTGTGTTCGACACGCTGAGCGCCACCGTGGATGTCAACAACGGATACTATTCGTTCACTGGCCAAGCGCTCTTTACCACGGATGATTGGTCGATCAATCTGGGTAGCGGAATTACGCTTATCGAGATTGACAGTCTTGGCCTTACGATCAACAAATCGGCAGCGAAAACAACGGCTCAACTCTCGACTTCATTTGTATTTCTAAGTTCTGAGTTTTACGCAACGGCTTACAACAGCTCCGGTTCAGCGGGGTGGGTATTAACCGGTACGATGTCGCCGGACACACCGATGAAGATCGCCGATGTCGCGCGTCAGCTCCTGCCCTGGATCGCCGATGCCGTACCAGACATCACCATCAACTACCTTCAGTGCCAACTCGACACCAGCAACAACACCTACATGGTCAACGTCCAGGTGATGTGGAAACTGGACATTTTACCGGTGTCGATCGTGGCTGAGTTCATGCTGCGATCCAGCCGCGTGACCTCCACTGATCCGGCACAGTATTCCGGTTATGTTCGGGGCACCGTCGACATCAACGGCATGATCCTGGGCGTGGCCTACCTCTTTGATCCGACCACCACTGATATTATCTTCAGCTACAAGAGCCTGTCGGTCACCTATCACAAAGACAACCAGGTAGCCGCCAACACCTACGTTGCCGTTAGTCTGAACAACAGCACCGTCGGCGACCTGTTCAGCTTTTTGCTGGAATTCGCCGACCCCGGCCGGAACATCTCGCTTTCCTCACCGTGGGACGTGCTGGAAAAAATCGGCTTGCCGAACCTGACGGTCAAGGTCTATCTCCAGACCAAGAACATTGAAGTCGACATGGATCTCAGCGTCGATCTGGGCTTCATGAAACTCACTAATTTTGTCCTGAAGTACAGCAAACAGTACGGCAAGTCGAAGTTCGACCTCCAGCTCAGCGGAAGCTTCCTGGGTCAGGATTACGGCCAGAACGGTGCCGCGCCACTCAGTTGGGACCCACTGAACCAGGCACCGCCCGTTGTGCCCGGCGCCGGCACCCAAAGCTTCGATCTCGAATACCTTGGCCTTGGTCAGCGCATGGCGCTGCGAGAGACACCACCGGCAACCATGGATGGCGTCATCAAGGCCCTTGAAAAGGCGTTGGTTCCAACGGGCAACCCACAGCAAAATCCGGCCACGCAATTACCGGGGCTTTCCTATGACGCGGGCTCTAACTGGCTGATTGGAACCCGGTTTACCGCGATGTCGACGGTACAGCTCAGTGTCGTCTTCAACGACCCCAATCTCTACGGCCTGCTGATCCAGCTCTCCGGCAGCCGGGCAGGTTCTTTGGCGGGCCTTCGTTTCGAAATCCTGTACCGCAAGATCAGCGACACCATTGGCGTCTACCACATCGAGTTGACGCTGCCCGATGCCATGCGACACATCGAGATGGGCGAAGTCTCGATCACATTGCCAATCGTCACTCTGGACATCTATACCAACGGAAACTTCCGCGTGGATGTTGGTTTTCCGCCCAGTCTTACTGATTTTTCCAGATCCGGCTCGGTCCAGGTTTTCCCGTTCATCGGCTACGGCGGCTTTTATTTTGCGGTTCTCAACGGGACGACCTCGACCAATGTGCCCGTCATCTCGAACGGCAATTTCTCGCCGGTTCTCGAATTCGGTCTGGCACTCCAGGTCGGCGTCGGAAAAACCATCTCACTGGGCATCCTGTCCGGTGGCATCAGCATTACCGTCGGCGGACAGGTTCAGGGGGTACTTGCCTGGTTCAATCCGACCTCGGCCAGCCTGTCGCCAGAGCGTTACCTGCATCTGCGCGGAACCGTGGCGGTTGTCGGTATTGTCTATGCGACCGTCGACTTCGGAATCATCCAGGCCAGCGTCAATTTGACCGTCTATGCCTCTGTTTCTCTAAACCTGGAGAGCTACAAAGCCATCTTGCTTGAGATCAGTGCAGGCGTGCGTGTCAGTGTCTCGATCAAGATCGTCTTCATCCGCATTCGTTTCTCCTTCTCGGCGACCATCACCGAGAGCTTCACCATAGGCTCAGACTCCACCACCCCTTGGCTTATTGCCTCGAATTCAAACCCTCAGAGCATCCTGCGGGGCTCTTACCGGACACAGCCCCCGGTGCTGCGCCAGCGGCCCTACGCGAAGCTGCGCAGCCGACCCGCTCGCAGCCTCCAAAAGCGCGGCGTGCTGCTGCGCCGGTCCGGACTCAACCTGACAGCGACGACTACGGTCAACCTGACGGCGATTCCATTGATCTCCCAGGCGTTACCCAGCGACTTCAGTTTCCCGGGCGCGCCGACCTTTCCTGGTCCCGGCATGAACCCGGTACTTGCCCTGCTGCTGGGTATGGAGACGTCGACGGATCCCGCCTCAGGTACCAACCAGTTCCTGACATTTGTCACCGACTGGATCACGGATGCTATCGGTCACGTTCGGGAAACTCTTTCGGCTGCGTTGATCGATGAAATTCTTGACGCGTTGTCCTTGAACGATGTGGCGTCCACGATCTTCACCTACAGCGCATTGGAGGCGCTGTTTACCAGCAACAACATCCAGTTTGCGGTCGCGGCTCGGCCGGCAACGGATCCCGGCACAGAGATCCCCATGGCCTTGATGGCCATGATCCCCGAACTGACGATGTCTACCCCTGATTTCTCCATAAATTTCTTGTCTGATCGCGTGCCGGAAGGCGATTACGAACAGACGATCCAACAGTATTTTGCCGACCTGGCCGCGCAGTTCGCCGCCCGTAATACGGGCTCAGCCCTGCGGGCCGAGGAATTGATGGAAACGCCGGATTCAATGGCAACCATCATATTCCGCTACTATTTTCAGATGCTGACCAAGGGGCTGATGCAGCAGGCCAAGAGTCTGCTGGCTGATCTCGACCTGCAACTTGACGAAGCCCAGAGCGCAGCGGCTTCGCTGACGTCGATCGCCAACGGCTTTACCAACAACTACACGGTACGTACCGGCGATACGCTTGCCTCGATTGCCAACTTATTCGGTGTGAGCGAAGCGGATCTCAGGGCTATCAACCCGGACTACCAGAGCGCTGACCCGACTGTCGGCCAGACGATTTTCATCCCCACGACTACGCTCACGTACACCAGCCAGACCGGCGATACTCTGGCCGGGCTCAGTGCATGTTTCGGCGTCTCTCAGGCCGATCTTCAGGCCGCCAACCCCAGCGTGGACTTCGGCAATCTAGCGGCCGGGACCGCGCTCACGATTCCGGCGATGCGCATCCTGCACACTGTCATTGCCGGTGAAAGTGGGGCATCGGTCGCCGCAGATTTTGGCATCGACTCAGGCACGCTGAAAGCCGCCAACCCAGACGTCGATTTTAATCCCCTGGCGGCCGGGACGGAGTTGTTGGTGCCCCTGCAGGTGACACCTTATATGGTCGCCGCCAGTAATCAGTCCGCACAGAACGTCCTCAATACCGCGGTTACGCTTGCCCTCGGTGACATTACCTTTACGGCCAAATCAACCGACAGCATCACCTCGTTGGCGGCCCAGTTTGGCGTCACCGCCGAGCAATTGGTGACGACAAACGCCGAGAGCCTGACCGTGATAAACCCGGGCCAGTCCATTTTGCTCGGCGATCTGACCACGGTGACCCGAGCAGGGGACACCTACAACTCAATCATCGGTTACTGGTACGACCGTGTCGCTGACTTCGATCCGACGACACTGACCACGGCCAATCCGAACCTGACCTTTACGGGTGGTCAGACGCTCTCGATCCCGCAGACCACCACGAATAACACGATTTATACGGTTCAGAGTGGAGACACCTTCGCCAAGGTGGCCGCGTCGTATCCAGGCCTCACGCTCTCCCAACTGCTCAGCAACAACGCTGCAATCAGCCTTGATATCGGCCAGACCGTCAGCTTGCCGGCCGTCACTGCCCCAACCAGCAGCAGTTTCATCCTGCCTTATGCGGCCACAACGGGCGATACACTGACCTCTATCGCCGCAGCGTTCTTCGCGGCCGATGAGCGAACCCAGGCGGCGGCGATCCAGAGCTTGCAGCAGTGGAATGGCACCCTGGTCGCCACGGCCCCGCTGACGGTCGGCCAGATCATCAACATTCCGTATGCCAGCAGCTTCGGCAACATCCAGCGCCAGTATAAAGTCTCTGCGAAGTTGATCGCAGACGGCACTGCTTCAGGGTCGGCATCGCTTCTGGCAACCCGGGCATCACTGACAGCACCGAATGTAAGCCATTCGATAGCGGCCACTGACACGCTGAGCAGCATATCTGCGGCCTATGATCTTTCCCTCGAACAACTGACCGATTGCATTGCCTTGGTCACCGGCCTCTTTATGGTCGATGCCACGTCGAAGATGTTGACCCTGTCTGTCGTTGCTATCCCCGGCATGCGCTTGTCGGTGCTCACCCATAACCTGGCGGTGATGGGGATGTTCACCGATGCATTGAACATGACCAGCCGTTTCATGATGAGTGGCCTGAGAGCCCCGGCGCCGCAGTTCTCTGGGCAGCCAGCCCCATCGGCAACGGCGGCATACCCGCTCTATGCCCTTGTCGGTCAGGAGTATCCGCTGGGCGCGGTTGCCATTGGATACGACATCGAAATCGGCAGTTCAGGTGCGTCGTGGGTGTCCGTCGACCCCAGCGCTGCCGTCATGCCGCTGGTCCAGCCAGAAGTCGACCAGATCAATAGCTTCAAAACGCTTACTTTCCAACCCGACGTCTCCCAAGTCATTGCATTGCCGCAGTTTGCCTACACGGCCGATTGCCAATCAGTGGGCGCGATCAATCTCTGGGTGACCCCGCAAGTTCCGGCGGACATCATCCCGACTGGCCAGAAAGTGGTGCAGCCGTCGTTGTGGACGCTGCCCGATGCCATGATATCGGCCCTTGCCGCCAGTCCGACCGGCACGCTGCTGTACCAGCCAAAATCTGGCACCACGGTGTCCGATGGCAGCATCGAGAGCGTTGTCCTCGAAAACGCCTGCTACGCGACCTCGATCAGTATCGACATTCAGACGATCCCTGACGCGCCCGACGGCATCTATATGGTCGCCGGAGCGGATCAAGCGGGGATGCAGCGGTTGTTGGCACTGTGGGAATTCCTTACCACCAACAGCGAGACCGCGACTCTCTATATTGCCTATCCGGATCAGAGCTCCTCCACCACGACTGGCGTTCTGGTTTCCGACATGCTGAGCCGCACCGACAGCTTCATCCTGAAGACGAACCTCAGTACAGAAAGCCATGGCGCGCCGCAACTCACTCTGCGCAAAACACCGATTCGCATGCTCAATACCGGCCTGCTGGAAACGCCGCTGGCCGATCTTGAACCCACCAATTCGCTTAACTTCCTGCAATTGCTGTGGGAATGCAGTGTGGTCAAATCCGGTGGCTACTATTTGCGCTATGTGACGACTGACGGAACGGCTGGGTTGCCTCAAACCCTTTTCACTGGCGCAACCCAGGCGACCATTCAGATCATTGTGGTCGCCGACAATCAGGTGGCGGGTAGCCCGGTAGCGTACGCCTTCAACAACGTGGCGCTGATCGGTGACAACGTAGATGCCGGTACTCACAACATCTTCTTCGAGGCGCTGACCCACGAGGTCACGAGCTCAGACACGCTTGCCAGTGTGGCGCAGCTCTATGCCTCTTATGTCAGTCTTGATGCCGTCTCGCTGGCTGAGCTGAACCAGACCGTTGTTGGAAGCATGGTGCCGGGAACCACCGTTACGGGAGCGTCCGGCCAGGTCGCAGCGCTGGCCACTGACAGTTTCCTCAGCCTGGCGCAGCGCGCTGGTGTGACGGTTGCCGCGATTGCAACGGAAAAAGCTCAGGTGACTGGCTGGCTCCAGCCCGGCAATGATCTTCAGTTCTCCGGTAACCCGGTCCAGATCGTCGCGCCCGGCGATACGCTGGCATCCATCTCGCAGGAATATGACTTCCTCGATCCAGAGGCGCTGGCCGCTCTCAATCTCAACACTGTTGATCTGCTCTTGGTCGGGGCGACACTCACGATCCCAACCAAGGCTGACTACATCATTCAGGCCGGTGACACCTTTGGCAGCATCGCTTCTGCCCAGGCGATCGATCTGTCACTGATTGCGGATACAAACCAGGACGCGCAGATCCTGGCGGTCGGCCAATCCATCATTGTAGGGGGCGGCACACTCAACCTCACCGCGACCTTGCCGCAAGGGCACATCGGTTTCGACGTCACCCGGGCGAACCCACAGCCCGTCGATCCAGCAGATGAAACCGATCAGCAGGCGCTGAACACGCTCTTCAACCTGCTCGGCTTCCAGATCACAGAAACGACTGCCCTCAAGGCCAGCAATGAGGGGCTGCCCGCCGGCCCCACAACTGAGAACGATGATGCCCCCTGGGACTACCAGCAGGTCATGTCGGTGCTTGCCTTTGCGAAGGTCAACCATTCCATCGATAGTGCTCCGTTGCCGCCACCGGCGTTGAACCCCTATGCGGGCATCAGCGCCAATGCGATGTCCGAGGTCGCGCTTGCGTTCCAGGATGTACTCGGCAATCGCACCAACGGCTCGGTTCTGAGCGCCACCGATCAGGCGCTGGGCTACACCGACCAGATGGTTTCAGTCGGGGCATGGCCCTCAGCGACGGCGGCTTATCGCTTCTCTTCTCCGGTATCGGGGGACAACAATCTGGCGGTCACCGTTTCGATTTCGCCGACGCAGTTCCTGCCGGACAACTCTCCGCTGCAGATGGTGGGAGGCGCGCCAAGTGCCGAGCTGTCAACCGCACCGGCCGTTCGCGCCAGCGGTGCCCTGGCAACCTATCAAACCGTTTCTTACCAGCTGCAACAGCCCGATGTGACCGGTTGGCTGAGCACGACGCTAGGCACTGTCGCTGATGCGCAAAACGTTGGCGAAACGGCTCGCGTTCGTCTCCTCGGCCTGGCGAACTCCGCCTATGTCTTCTTGACCGGCGCGCAGGGCCTGGTCGTTGATCCGGTAACGCTGGGGGCCAATGGCTACAAGGACATTGGGGCGTTGCTGAACCTGACGCTGTCGCAGAGCTCCACCGGCTATGCGGTGTCAGTCTCCAATCTGGGGCAATACAACGCGGCTGCCCGGGCCGATCTGCTGTGGGGGCAGGGGACCCAACTTGCTGTTCCGAACAATTATCTGGTGCTGTCCGGCGATACACCTCAAGCCATCGTCACTCGCCTGGACGGCGCCATCGACCTGGCCACGCTGGCGGACAACAATGCCGCAGTAAACGTGGCCCAGGATGTAATGGTGCACACAGCCGTACGGTCTGCCACTGTCGGCTCGGCCGGGCTGTCCCTCAGTGCGATCGGGCTTCAGGTCGGCACCCTGGTGGTCGACGGCCCGGGCAGTGTTCCGGGGCTGGTGACGCCGAACTCGACGGTGCCGCTCAGCGCAGACCTGACGCTGACCTATTCCGACACAACGGGCCAGTACAGCTACCAGACAACGGCCAGCGTGACGCTGGAAGACGCAGCAACCAGCTTCACTGAGCAGGTGCGCAGCAACAGCGGTGATCAGGAGGCAGTCGTCACCGTGCTTGAAGTCGCCGGGGCCAATGAGTTCCTGGACGACATCTGGCCGGTGGGCACGGTGCTCACGATCTCAAGCGTGCTGTCCAACTCGAACGACACCTTGACGTCGCTGGTCAACGATTTTGGCGCGCCATCCGGTGCAACGGGCACACCTGAAGCCCAGTTCCTTATGGGCAACGCTGAGGTACCCGGCATTTGGGGGGTTAACACCGCTCTGTTCATCGAGACGCTGCCGGTTTCTATTGCGGAGGGCGAGACGTTGGCGGATATCGCCGGGGCGCATGCCAGCGATGTGGGCTCGGTACTTGATCAGAACCGCTCGGTGCCATTCCTGGACTCGGCCCTGCTTGCCATCCCGTACCTGGCGAACAACATCGGCATCAATGCCAGCCTCTACGGCGCAACGGGTACTGAGACACTTTCCGACATTATCGCCAAGTATCCGGGTTGGAGCCTGAACGGGGTCGCTCAATACAATGGTGACGTACCCGGCCTGTTCGCTTCGGTGGCGATTAACCTCAATGGCCGGACGATAACGCCGACCGTGACATCGACGATCAACGAGCTGGCGCTGGCATTCGGTCTCAGCGTCAGCGACTTCATGGCCCAGATAACCGGGCTCGCCGGGATCATCGCGGCCGGGGCCGCCATTGTCGCTCCGGCAATGACCTCGCTCAGCGGTGACACCCTCCATGACGTGGCGTCCCGCTACAACCTGGATGACGGCAGCCTTGCTTCGGCTTGTGCTTCGTTGCCAGGTTTCCTGCCCGCCAACATGACTATTGCCATTGATGGCACCCAATACCAGACGTATGCCAACGACACCTTTGGCCTGCTGACAGCGCGTATCAACGCCGACCGATTGGCGCAAAACCTGACACAAATCAGTGTGGCCGATGTTGCCGCTGCGGCGTCCGGTGTTTCGGTGAATGCCCGTACGCTGCTGGCGCCGCCGCTGACCGGTTCTGTGATGGCGTCGGTTACTCCGGCCAAAACCAAGGCAATCCTCAGTCTCGGCGTGACCCTGACGATGAGCCGCGATCCGGCCCTGCTGGCTCCGGCCTTCGCAGGGGCGCCACATGTCGTTTCAGCGCGGACCGATATACCGGCCCAGCCATTTGCCGGCTTGACGGCAGTCGACCAAGGATCGCTCCAACAGTTCGCGATTGATTTCGAGAAGACTTTCCCGGGGCTGAAAATCGCAACCGGTCCCGCATCGACACAGACCCAGGGCACCACGCAGATCAAGAAACCATCGTTGAAGCTGGCAGCCACTGCCAACCCTGCGTCGTCGACAGGTGGAAAGACGCTGTGGGTGGTCAACTTCTCAGAGTCCGGCGTAGGCATGACCTACAAGGTCAACACGTCCGGGGTCCGCTACTTCGGTGTAACGCCTCTCTCGACCGTCGCCTGGAACAACACCGTCGAAGTCCCGACCTATTCCAGCGACAAGGGCTTGGTCTGGACGGGTAAACAGCAGGCTTTCCGCGCTGCGGATCCAGACCAATGGAACCAGCAGTTCCTGGCCGCCATCGATCTGCTCTTGTCGCCGTCATATGCCGTGTCGGGATCCTCGGACAGTAAGGTCGCCGCCAATATTGCCGACGTGATTGCCGCTAAAGGTGGGATCGCGACCGGCATGTCCGGGATCGTCGCGCCGATTCTCGGGACCGACGGCACGGGGCTTGATGAGGCTCAGGCCACGCTCAAGCAACAGTTGCTGACGACCTTGAGCTCTGCATACTCAGTGCAGACGTTGGTCCAAATCGATCTCGATGTTCAGGGCAGGGGGGCTGGCGATGATCCAACCACGGCGCCACAGCTCTCCGGCAACCTGGTAGCCGGGGTCATCCGTACGCCGGATGATGCGGCTTCGGTCGCCAATCCGAACCAACCGTTCGCACCGCTGGCTGCCCGGGCCCAGGTTTCCCAGAGTTTCCTCGCGCAGACCATCTTTTATGTCCCAAACATCATTCGTCCGGGGCTGACAGTCAGTTATACCGGTGCCCCTGATACCTACACGACCACGGGCTCCGATACGCTCAATACGATTGCCGGGTTCTTCAAAGTCAAGCTGCCCGGGGATCTACCTGCCGGGATGACGCTGGCCGCCACCGATGAGTCGCTGTTCCTGGGTTCTACCGCGATCAACGTGACGTCTTATGGGGTGCCTGCCTCGCTCGCCACGATCACGGACGTGGCTGCATGGATGAACGTAGAGATTGCGGATGTGGTCGACGCCAACGCAGAGCGCACGGGTTTCTTCGCCGCAGGCAGTACGGTCACCATCGACAGCACCGCGTTCACGCCGAGCGCTACCGATACACTGGAAGTGATCGCCAACCATTTCGGTGGTCAGGAACAGTTCTCGGACAACCTGGCCGATATTGATGCGGGAACACTGCCTGGCAGCTACACGCTGAACAGCTTGGCGCCCCCGCGTGGCATTCAGAACGTACCGCAAATGAGCATTGCCACTGCCAAGGGTGCGCTTTCAACCAGCGGATCAAGAATTACCACGCTGTTCGGGGTCAAAGACCCGGCCATTCAGAAGTCGGTCGTGCTCAATCTCGACTATCAGGTCAGCCAGATGGAGTTCGATCTTCATTCGGTGGACGGTATCCAGGGATACAAGAGCTCGTCCTGGCTCAACTTCATCGTTCCCATTGTCAACGGTGCGGACACTGATGGAGAGGTCGGCCAGATCCAGGTACCGGTCCCCTTACGTGGTTATCCAGGGCCGGCGATCATCTCGGATCAGTCTGCGAGCAACGCGACGACGACCCCGGAACCGACCAAAGTGCTGGCCCAGTGGGATTACGGCTTCACTACGAAGCGGCAGTACGCGGCTCAGGATCAGATGACGCTGGAGGTTCGTTTCAACCAGACCAGCGATGACAGCGCCGACGCCCTGAGCTATGCGAACGCGCCTAAATACGAGAGCGTTATTGAAGTGTTGGCGGCTTTCTCGGCGGTCTGGCCGGCTATATCGGCTGACCTTGCGCAACTGCCGGATACGTCGGTCGGGACTGCCAGCCCGGCCGCTGCGAACGCGGTTGCCGCGCTCGCAGACCTGGCGGTCAGGCTCCAGAATGCCTGGAGCGGCGTGCCGGCCATGAAACTGTTCGCGGGCCTGCCCGAAAAGACTTTCACTTATCTGATGTCGACGTTGACCCGCGGGGTGCCTGCCCACATCAGCGGCGTCACACTGGATCGCACGGGGCAGATGACAGATTTTTCGGTAGACCCTGACGACTTCCTGTTTGTGACCGATGCAAGCTATCAGTTCGATCTGAACAATGGGGTTGTTCCAGCTGTGCTGGCGACCGAGTTCGAGGGGTATGGCTTCAAGCTTAGTGGCAAGCAGACGATCAAGCCTGCGGTCGCCGGGAGCGGTAACACCGACTGGTTGATTGTCGATCCGCAGGGCACGCAAACAATAATAGACGGGCAACAGAAGCCTCAAGTCTTTACCGCACCGCAGACCTACAGGCTGACGTTGTCGGGTACAGGGGCATCAGCGGTGATCAAGGTATACCGCCAGATACTGTGGCCGGGCCTGAAGTATGTGCCTGCCGGCAATGGGGAGGGGGCCTGGCTGAATGCCTCTCAGGCTGGAACCCGCTTGGCATTTTCGCTGGAAAAAGAGCAGGCGCTGGTCTCGGATCAGTTGGAACTCGATTACGACTTCTACCGGCTCAACCTGCTGTTGCTGCAAAACGCCAGCGGCGGAACGTCGATATCGCGCAACGCCAACTTGATTGCCGGTGCCCAGATAAACCCGCTGTTCATCTACAAGACACCGGTGGCGAAGTTTCCGACACGGATCACCCCGCTGCTCAGTCATATCGAAACGGTGCCGATGACGGGGCCAGACTTGACTTCCGCACTCAGCAATTTTTTCGAGACGCTCGTGGCATCACAGGCCCAGGCTCTGCCGGGGACGATACGCCAAATGCGCATCGGCGCTGCTTACTGGCAGTCGGTAGATGGCAAGACCGATCCGACAACGCCAGGCAGCCTTTCCTTCCGTAATCCTTTGGTGTTGGTACCGACCGTCCAGTTCAACGTCGACACCGACTGGCAGGCCTCTGGTCTTGTTGGGGCACTGGCTTCGGCGATGACAAACAGCGCCGCGCAAATGGGCATTACCGCCGCGGCGCCAGGGCAGTGGGTACTCGATGTGCTGGTTTACAGCTACGTTGATGGTGCCGACAAGCTCACCGGGATTCTGGATATTCAAAATCAGATCTACCCTGCCTGAGTAGCGCGCAGTTCAGGTGCAGCAGCTTTGTTTCACTTGCTGGAGAGCCGTTAGGTAGTAAATAAAGGGCCTTTCAGGGCCCTCGACTACTTGATGATCAGATTACGCAACATGCGGATCACCCATGAAAGGAAGGATCGAAAATGGAAACTTCGGACACTGTATTTGGAGTGGTATACAGCCCGACATGGACGACATGGTCTCCACCATATTCCAACTCCGGGGCACAAGCGCAGTTCTCTGATTCCGACTTCTTTAACGACAGTTTCCAGGCGCTTTGGAATACCGGGCAGGACACAAGCGGCAACGCCTACCGAAACGATATCGGAGTGATCGGCAGCTTCGGCTTTAACTTGGTTCGCCTCTATGACTGGGGCGCAACACGCGGCTGGAACGGAACGTATGGCACCGCGCATATCAACTTTCTGGACTATGCGCATCAAAGTGGCGTAAAGGTTGTGGTGCCCATATCCAATTATTTCCTGTCTGACGACACTTATGCGTGGAACGGTAATGACCCTGACGCCTCGTACAGCTTCGACAGCGCGCCGTCCGACATACAGAGCGCACTGAAGCAATTTGTCAGTAGCGTGGTGGTCAGCGGCGATATCCATCCGGCCGTCCATAGTTTCTCCGTTGGCAACGAGATCGATATCAATACGTTTGTCGGTCAGGGAAGCAGTGGGGCGGTTGGTCCGGGATCACGCCTGGCCAGGGTGATATGGTGGATCGTTAACCTGCAGCTGCAGATCAGTGCCGCCAAATATCGCTACGTGTTACTGACCAGCCCCATCTCGAACGCAGACCAGGGCGACCCATCGTCGGGTAATCCGCCGTTGAGCTACTGGTTTCAGGCTTTCCTCAAGGGTGTGACGACTAACACTAATCTGCCGGAGGGCACCACTGGCGGCGATGGCGCGACTTTCTCGGGCACCTGGGCCGGCATCGGCGATATCATCGGTTATAACAACCTCTGGTACTTCAACAGCGTCAATATCTATCAAGTCGGGGAGGGCTTGACCACGACGTTGGGGCAATACGACAGCTGGTCCAGTAACGCGACGACGAACAGCCTGAACTGACCCGGTCAGCAATTCAGCGTTCCCCTGCTGCTCAGTGAAATAGGGGTAACGCGGTCGGACAATGGAGCAAGCGGGCAGCAAGCACAGTTCACCACGGTCACCCTGGACATCGTACAGACCATTGTGAGTTATCTTGCCACCAATACCGGTAGCTACCTGATGGGCTTCTGTCTCTATGAGTTCAGCGACGAGGTGACTCTGAGTGCCAATTGGGGACTCTACATGGTAGAGCCGACGACTTACCCCAGTGGTAACGTGTTATTTAGCGATATGACCGGCGAGACGGCCGTCAGTTACGGAGAGTTTCCTAGCGTTAGCTATGCCGTGGACCAGCTTTTTCCTGTGCAAGATACATCGGGTACCACTCTGATGGCGGCGCTTCAGAGCATCATTACCTAAACCAAATGATAAGACACGATGACACCAACGATTAAGCAGACCCTGGTTGAATTTATAGAACGCTGGATGCAGATCACGTCATCATCCTGAATGGCTTCGTTAGCAGGACCAGCAAATCATTCACTCGGTGATTCGGACATGGAAAAGTACGATTCGATAGTCAGTATCCGTCTTGGCTCTCAACCCTCAAGGTCAACTCCATCAGGGCTGCCTCTAAGGCCAGCTGACGGGCAAACTCTCGCAATCGATAGATCGGTTTCGTCTCTGAAGCATTGGCTGGTGCTGGTCTTCGGATCAGCATCCGCCAGCCACTTCAAGTGTCCATCGGACGGACTTCCAGTGCCGGATAGGTATCGAGAGTATCCGGTGCCCAGGACACCGCTGCACCTTAGTAATGAAGGAAAAACAAGAATACTTCGTGCAAAATTGTCGGAAAAGCCTGTGTGAAGATTAATAATTAATTCATAAAAAAGTGCACTTCCCCTAACCTTTCAGTATCAATTACGGAGGTGCATCTATGTTGATTTTCGTTAAGTCAATGGTCATTGGGCTTTGTATTGCAGCCCCTGTGGGGCCCATTGGGCTGTTGTGCATACAGAGGAGCCTTATGCTGGGATGGAGAGCAGGTTTCGCGACAGGATTGGGGGCGGCTACAGCTGATTCGATCTATGGATTTGTCGGTGCGCTGGGGATTACAGCTATCATAGCGACGCTCATTAGCTTCAAACCATGGTTGTGTATTTTCGGGGGAGTGTTCCTCGCGTACATTGGTTATCAAACAATAAGATCGAAAGGGAGCACAACAGCCCTGGCGGGTGAGCGAGCCAACATGTTCAAAGCCTACTCGACTACACTGTTTTTGACACTGTCAAACCCAATGACCATCTTGTCGTTTATTGCGATATTTGCCGCCATGAGTGACGGCATGGTCAATGATCAAAGCAGTCAGCACTCAGTGTTGCCTATGGTGATCGGTATATTTCTAGGCTCGGCTGTCTGGTGGCTGGGGTTGAGCGGATTCTCCTCCATATTCAAGACCCGGATCTCCCAATCAAAGCTTAGGTTGATCAACTATTTTTCCGGGTCAACCATAAGCATCCTGGGTGCCTATCAGGTAGCCACTGGCGTTATGCTTGCCACAGGTACCTGAGCGGAAAGTCATACAAGGCTTGTTTCTCATTGACTGATCAACACGCCTTGGCATCAATCCCCAAGGCCCACGGGAGGATGCTTTACTGCATTCTAAATTCAATGTACGCCCTGAGGCGGCCTATCGCTTGTTGGATTTCTGATTCTGTCGCATTACTAAACGACAATCTGACCTGAGTAACAGCCTCATTCGTCAGTGAAAACAAGGAAGTGGGAAATACAATAACCTTGAAATTCCTGGCGCACTCGCACATTTCAGAATATTCAAAGGTGAAAGGCAACTGTACATTGATGAAAAAACCACCTGTCGGATGGTTCCAGGTGACAGTTCTTCGAGAATTATCCTTGAACGGGAATTCACGTTCAAGGCATTCAATCATGCAGTTTCTTTTTTTCGTGTAAGACAACACTCTTGGTTGGTTCAGGTTTTTTAAAGAGTAATTGTTCTCTATCAACAAACCTCCGACAACCGCTTGACACAGGGCAGGTGTATTGACCGTGATCAAGCTTTTGGCTTTGCATAATCTACTGCTAAAGGACATCACCCCGGCGCCCTCCGGAGCGACTAGATAGCCCATACGCAATCCCGGAAAAATCGACTTTGCAAAAGAGCCAAGAAGGAACACTCGACTACTGTCGATCGACTTCATCGAAGGGATTTTATCTCCCTCGTACCTGAAGTAGCTGTAGGCATTGTCCTCCAGGATTAAAAAGTCAATTTCATTGGCCAAGGAGAGCATAGCCTTCCTGTCTTCATAGGAAAGGCTGTCAGCAGTAGGGTTACTAAAATCTGAAATCGCGTACAGCGCTTTTATCTTTTCCCCCCTGGACTCCAGCTCCTTGGCGACCTTACGCAGGGCAGAGGGATCGAGGAAGGTGTCCATGGGGACGGGTACAATTTTTATTCTTAATAATTTCGCAATACCGGTTATCCCGGAAAACACAGGGTCAGGCACTAATAAAACACCGCCCCCTTCAAAAATGGCTAACAGTGTCAAGGTGGCAGCTTCTTGAAACCCCATACACACGACAATACTTTCAGGGGTGAAAATTTTTATCCCTTCATCCACCTGCAAATATTTGGCGATTATCTCATTGATAATCCCGGCGGTTTTTCCATATTGGCAAAGGAGTGTCGCAAGTGAATGTTCCGTATCGGCGATGTATCGTGCATAGCTGGCCAGCCCCTTATCGATGAGGGCGTGGTCGCATTGCTCATCATCAGGTCGACCGGAAGCCAGAGAAATAGCCTCTGGATTTTCATTGGAAATGGAGTTTAGAAGATGGATAACGTTCAGAGTAGGGTCTTCGAATATCGTTTTTTCGAATGCAATGGACAATTTCGCTTCTCCATAAAAAAAGCAACGAGCCGTTGAAAGCTCGTTGCTCATGATTAACATCAACTACGCAGGTTTAAGTGCACGTTCTCGATTCGCCATGTTTTCCATGTTTTCCATGGTTTCGAATGCTTGAAGCAGATCCTCTTTAAGATCCTCAAGGGCTTCTAAACCAAAACACAATCGAACCAAACCCTTTTCAATCCCCATGTCCGCTTTTTCCTGCTCAGTCATTGAGGCATGGCTCCCACTAAAGGGTTGAGCAACCATCGACGTGACACATGCCATTCCCGTGCCCGTTCCAAACCATTTGAGGGCGCTGGTGAAGATTTTGTAAAAGGGAACCAGATCGGGCCGAATATCAACAAACACAATGCCACCATATCCGGTCAGTTGTTTGCCATCGACTCGCGGATAATAAACATGCTCAATAAAGGGCAGTTCCTGCAGGTAGTTGAGCATGCTGGAGGTAGTGTTACTGTGTTTCTCCATGCGTAGGTTAAACGTCTGCATGCTTCTGCGAAGCAACCATGCGCTATAAGGGGCTAATATTGAGCCTGAATAAAAACGACCTTCGAGCAGGCGCTTATAAATCATTTCACTGTTGATAAGCACCAGGCCGCCCATGACATCGCTGTGCCCGGAGAAATACTTCGTTGCACTGTACAGAGAAATGTCGGCGCCAAAGTTTAGAGGTTTTTGAAAGATCGGAGTGGCCCAAGTGTTATCAACGACTACCAGGGCCTGTGGGTTGTTTTGCTTAACCGCCCTGCTGACCGCATGAATATCAATATCTTTCAGGAAGGGATTGGTCGGCGTTTCGAAAATGACCATATCCACGTTCGATGGCAACGCTTCCAACCCACTTTCTGTGGTGAGATCCAGAATCGTAAGTTGCGCACCGATACGTGCAGCATATCGCTGAAACAGTTTATAAGAACAGCCATAGATGTATTTGTTGATCACCAGCGACCCACCCGGTTTCAGCAGCTCCAAAACCATGTAGATGGCACTCATTCCGGTGCTGTAGGCCAAGGCGTATTCGCTGCCTTCCAAGGAAGCGACAACCTGTTCCAGCTCAGTCACGTTGGGATTGGCTTTTCTCGAGTAGAAGAACGCCGAGTCAGCGCTAAAAGCGCTGCACTGATAAATAGGCGTCACAGATGGATGGGCCTCTCGGTCATCGACCTTGATATGGAGTATTTCAGTAGACACATTCATGACTTGTTGACCAGTTTGATAATCTGCTCATACATGTTCTGTTTGCCTTCATAACCAATTGTCGGCGTGATGTCATTTTGCGAAATACCAATCTCTTCAATCGACTCGGTTGGGAAGTGAGCCCTGTCGAATACTTCATGAAGATTTGAGTTAACTCCCTTGGGAAGCCAGACCTCAGGGCCTGATTCATCAATTCGCGCCTTGGCGACAATGAATCGATAGCTTTCGTACGGCCGCAATGTCAGTGATTTCCAATCACTGTTAAGCCCATCGGTATAATTGCGCCGCAGGTAGACGGTCTGTTCAAAGCCTTCAGTATTCAGTACTTGGGCATGCAGCGATACGATATCCCCATGCCACTCGAACTTTCGCTTCTCGTAAGCGGTCAACGCATCCTCTTGCAGTTCAACAGGAATGTTCACTTTGTGTTCGCCAAGTAACTTGAAATGTGCATCGTGCCCACACTGAGTACAGCAACCATTGCTATCCAGTCCGATGATGTCAGCATTCAAACCGTAGCGGGTAACGAGTAGAGCGTTACAGTTATTGCAACTGGTATTGGTGCCCTCGACATCATTCACGTTTCCCAGATAAACATGCTCAACCCCCATGCTCCGAGCGATGTCTCGAGCCTTCAGGAGTCTGTCCACGGGGGTCCGGATGCTATTACTCATTTTATAATCGGGGTGAAACCTTACAAAGTGGAGCGGTACATTCGGGCCCAGTTCATCCAATACCCACTGGCTAATCTTCCTGGCGGTATCCTCATCGTCACTGATGTCGGTCACCATCAAAGTGCTGACTTCAACATATTTACCCGCATCGTATACTTTCTTGATGCCGGCCAGAACGGGCTCTACCCAGCCTGTTGTGACTTTTCGGTAGTATTCAGGGGAAATGGATTTTAGCGAAATGGAGAATATATCAATGACCGGCAATAGTTCATCAATGGCTTCTTCACTGATAAAAAATGCAGATTTATATAAGTTGATCAACCCCGCTTCCTTTGCCAGCTTTGCCGTGTCGAGGATGAACTCATGCCAGACAACAGGGTCGTTATAAGTCCAGGAGATGACGCGTATACCATGCTTTAGTGCAGTTTCCACCACCTGTTCAGGGGTATAGTAGTACACGTCTTTGTCTGTCACATATTTGGCCTGGGAGGTCTTCCAGTTGTGACAGTAGCCGCAGTTAAGCATGCAGCCGATATTGCCTAAGGAAAGGATTCGCTCTCCGGGAGCAAAGTGGAATACCGCCTCGGTTTCGATTGTCTCTTCGGTACTGTGAACGCCTTTACCATAATTCAATGTAACTAACCGACCCCCTCTGTTTCCGCGCACCTTGCAAAAACCTACCTTGCCTTCCTGGATGACACAGTTTCGAGGGGAAAGATGACACTTTACACTACCGTCAGGAAGTATTTCTTCCAGCTTTGCGGGCATGCTTTCCAAGGTCCAGTTTTTATTTTTTGTATTTTCCATTACTCACTCCTCATCTCGGAAGTTACTGTCAACATCACCGGTTAAAATAGTCGAGGCAAAATAATCCCACAGCCACGGTGGCCGCAATCCCTCTCGTCGTTATGGGTAGGCAGAAGAAGCGTTGGTTAATCCATAATTCTTAAGTGAAAAGCGCCTGGCATTTATATTCATGAATGGTTGTATGAGAGGGCCTATGACCAACAAAAATGCAATCGTTCCCACACCGAACGGCCCACCTAAAAGCCACCCGGTCGAAAAGATTCCAACTTCAATGATCATTTTAGCCTTGGTGAATGACCACGCCCATTTGGAAACCATGGTAAGCACCACAAGGTCCATGATTCTGATACCAATACCGCTCATGATGATCAGTGCGGATGAATAAGCACACACGATCAGTCCCATCGCTAATATCGTGTACTCATCCACTCTGACAATCAAATACTCTCCAAGCCCCAGCACAGACCAGAGGTCTATTAGCAGGCCGGTAAGCGTAGTTGTAATAAAGGGACTTATCGGAGGGTATTTCTTGTTCCACAGCATCCACCACAGCAGAAAGAATATAGCAACGATGCCCGAACAAACACCCATTCCGAGCATGAGTATTTTATTGATTGAAATGATCAGGACATCTAAAGGATCAGTTCCCAGTCGACTGACTATGAAAAACTTGGCACCGACCGAGAACAGGGTGACGCCAGCCAGATACATGAACACCTGATCCATCTTGAAGTTGCGAAAACCTAGGACTTCCGTTCCAATATACTTGGTGAATGATGGACAGGACTTTTTTGCACACTTTATTTTTTCATCTTCCATGCGAACACCATCCCTGAAGGAAATTTTTTATTATGCGGTGCGTAACGCTAAAGATTAGGGCTATTGATTTCCCTGATTCTTTTTAGGCTTTGTCGGGCTGTAAATAGACTAGCACTGCGCTTTATTTTGGTGCATTATTTTTTAATGAAAAACACATGCTTTTCATTAAAATTTATACTTTTTACTGGGGAAACGTACATGGATCGTATAGACACAAAAATCCTGGGAAAGGTGCAGGACTGTGGTCGCATTTCCATCACAGAGCTGTCCAGGCACGCGGGTCTTTCTATTCCCGCCACCACTGATCGGCTGCGAAAACTCGAAGACTCCGGGGTCATCAAGGGCTATAGCGCTCAGTTAGATCCAACCAAGCTAGGGTTTGGCATATCTGCTGTCGTCGGCATCACCACCCTCAAGCCGGCGAAATCCAAATTGATAGCGACGCTCAACGACATACCCGAAGTCGTTGAGTGTCTACACATCACTGGTAACGACTCCTACCTGATCAGGATCTATGCCAAGTCAATGGCCGATATCGAGAATGTCATTGCGAGGATCAACGCGTACGGTGAAACACGTACAAGCATTGTTTTGTCAGTCCCTATCGAGAGAAGAACGCTTACCCCTTGAGTTGCGCGACATCCTCTGACTATCTATTTTTTGCCAAGTAGAAGGACCTGCATCCGCCATTCCAGCCCAACGAATAGGCTTCGGCCATGTAGTCGTAGTTGCCGACGGTGCTGATCCAGCGCACCACCAGATCGCGACGCTCAGTGCTGAGGTTGGGCTGGCCCATCTCCTGGTGTTTGTATCCGGGCCGGCGTAGCGTTCGACCTATTTTTCCGCGTGAACCATCCTGACCCCCAGACCGTCCCTTATGCTCACCTTGTTGCAGGCCCGCGAGGCGGCCATGGCATTTTTCCGGCCGTTGCTCAATGAACATGATCTGACTGGACGCTGATGATTTCGCGGCTGGCGACGTGGCTTACGCGGGAGTTGATGCCGGCAGCCTGATGGTTGCTTCTGCGGCTGGATGTAGAAAGCACTCGGTAGCACGGTTTGGATTTGCCAATGCAAATCAGCCTGGTCTCAAATACCCCCATCACAAACAAAATCAATAAACGCTCGCAACTTCGGCGTCAGGTAGCGGCTTGACGGCCATACCACCTGGATGTCCAGCGTGCGCAGCACTTGATCGGGCAGTATCGACACCAGCTCTCCGGCCGCCAGTGCCTGGCGCACCGCAAACTCCGGGACGCAGGCAAGGCCCAGTCCTTGGCGGGCCATGTGGATCAGCATTTCAAGGTTATTGCAGACCATCGTGGCCGGTACTTTCAACTCGCTGCCTTCGGCAAGCCCCGACAGTGGCCATTTTTCCAGTTTGCCCGTGGAGGGCAGTTTGTAATGCAGGCAGTGGTGTTCCTGCAGTTGCTCGACATTCTGCGGGTAGCCGTGGTTCGCAAAGTAACTGGGGGCGCCAACGAGGTAGAAGCCGAAGCTGTCGAGTTTCCTGGCCATTAACCGCGAGTCGTGCAACTGGCCGGTGCGCACCACGGCGTCGAAACCTTCCTCGACCACATCCACCAGCCGATCGGTGAAGTCCAGTTCCAGCTGGATTTGCGGATAGTGCTGCATGAATCGCGAGAGCTGCATGAACAGGACGTCGCCCAGCAGCGGCAGGCTGATGCGCAGTTTTCCTCGTGGTGTCTCGCTGGAGCTGGAGAGTTCCTGCTCGGCGGCTTCCAGTTCGTTGAGCACCCGGCGGCAGCGCTCCAGAAACAACGAGCCTTCGCTGGTCAGGTTGATGCTGCGGGTATTGCGATGGAACAGGCGTGCGCCGAGTTTCTCTTCCATGCGCGCGATGCTCTTGCCCACCGCCGAGGCGGAGATCCCCAACAAGCGGCCGGCCCCAACAAAACTGAGGCTTTCGGCGACCTGCACGAACACCGTGATGCCATTGAGCTTATCCAACACTCACTCCTTTGATTGCGGACAAAAAGGTCCGTGGACCTCGGAATTGTAACCTCTGTTTCCCGACAACGGCCGGCTCTACCATCGAGACATCGAGTCATTCATTCAACTATTCAGGTCCGCCAATGTCAGTCAACGAACCGCTTCGCCCATTACAGTCTCTACGCTCGTTTGCACCCGTCCAGCTCGCTTCGCGCATCGACACGGTGCTGGAGCAGACCCTGCACGATCAGCGCCTGGTGGGCGCGGTGGTGCTGGTGGCTCACCGCGGCAAGCTCATTTACCAGCGCGCGGCCGGGTTGGCCGACCGTGAGGCGCAGTTACCGATGCGCGAGGATGCCTTGTTTCGGCTGTCTTCGGTATCCAAGCCGATCGTTTCGGTGGCGGCACTGGCACTGATCGGCCAGGGCAAACTCAACCTGGATGACGATATCACCCGCTGGTTGCCTTACTTCAAGCCAACGCTGAGCGACGGCCAGCCGGCGACGATCACGGTGCGCCAGTTGCTGAGCCATACCGCCGGCTTCACATATGGTTTTCTGGAAAGCGATCAAGGTGGCCCTTATCGCGATGCCGGTGTGTCCGATGGCATGGAGCGCAGCAACCTGACGCTGGAAGAAAACCTGCGCCGCCTGAGCCACGCGCCCTTGCTGTACAAACCGGGCAGCTCGTGGGGCTACTCGATTGCGACCGATGTGCTGGGCGGCGTGATCGCAGCGGTCACCGGTACTTCGCTGGCCGCCGCTATCGACACACTGATTGCCAAGCCACTGGGCTTGGGCGATGTCGGTTTCGGCGTGTCTGACGCCAGCCGCCTGAGCCCGGCATACCTGAATGATCAGCCACAACCGCGGCGCATGAAAGAACTGGAAGTGGTTCCGGTTTTTGAAGGCACTGCCGGCATCAAGCTGGAGCCGGGCCGAGCCCTCGATCCACAGGCTTTCAACTCTGGTGGTTCAGGCTTGATCGGCAGCGCCGGAGAATTCCTCCAGTTGCTCGAAACCCTGCGCAAAGGTGGCGCGCCGTTGTTGCCTAAAGCGCTGGTCGAGGAAATGACCAGCAACCAGACCGGCGAGCTTGAACTGGAAAACTGGCCCGGTCGCGGCTTCGGTCTGGGCTTTACCGTGCTCAAGGACCCGGCCGCCGCACAGACAGCCGAATCGGTCGGCAGCTGGCGGTTGGGCGGTGCCTACGGACACTCCTGGTTTGTCGACCCGGTCGAACAATTGACGGTCGTCGCCTTCACCAATACTGCTTTCGAAGGCATGTTCGGGCAGTTCACCGTTGACCTTTGCAACGCCGTTTACGGGGAATGACCTTCGCGCCGGTCCCTGCCCGGGGACCGGCCGCAAGCACAAGAAAAGCGGTTCTCCCAGCGTTCCGCCACTAGAAAAATGTCTGCATTCAGCCGTACCCCTGGGGTCAACGGACCCTCGCAACATTGCCTGCAATGCTCGCAACGCCGCTGAGACTGTCGTGTGTTTTTTTACAGGGAGCACGCCCCGGACACGCAGGTGTCTTGGGCGCGCCATGACTATTTGGGGATCGGGAAATGAAAAAAGCAGAGTTCTACCATTCGCATATCCACAGCAAACTCGACTCGCTCACCGGGATCCGTTTCTTCGCGGCGGCGATGGTGTTCATGTTTCACGCCTCACTGACCCGGATCATCGGTTTCAACCCCTATGCGGACACCGATGTGATCAATGCCTTCCAGCGGATCTTCAGCGGCGGTGGCTGGCTCGGGGTGTCATTCTTTTTTGTACTCAGTGGTTTCGTGATCACTTGGTCGGCCCGCAAAGGCGACAGCGTGACGGGCTTCTGGAAACGCCGTTTGTTGAAAATCTACCCAAACCATATCGCCACCTGGGTGTTGGCGATGGCGTTGTTTGCCGTGCCTGCCGCCAGCGTGGCGATCTGGTTGCCCAACCTGCTGCTGGTGCATTCCTGGATTCCACGGATGGACACCTTCCTCAGCGTCAACGGTCCGTCCTGGTCGCTGTGCTGCGAATTGTTCTTCTATTTGCTGTTCCCGCTGGTGCTCAAGCTGATCTGGAACATTTCCGAGGAGCGCCTGTGGCACTGGGCCTGGGCGATGGTCGCCGGCCTGGCCCTGACGCAAGTGGCGATACGCATGCTGGCGCCTGCGACACCACTGATCAATGAGTACCCGATTTCCCTGAGCCAATGGTGGTGGTCCTACTTCTTCCCGCCTGCGCGGATGTTCGAGTTCGTGCTGGGCATGCTCATGGCGCGCATTCTCATGGCCGGGCGCTGGATCGAACTGAGTGTGCCCTGGGCTTTCGCGTTGATGGTCGGCGGTTACCTGGCGGCCATGTGGGTGCCGTTCCAGTACAGCCTGAATCTGGTGACGCTGGTGCCGATCGCCGCACTGATCACGGCGATTGCGGCCAGTGACCTGAATGACCGCAAGGGGCTGCTCAACAGTCGCTGGATGATCTGGCTGGGGGAAATCTCCTTCGGTTTCTACATGATCCATTTGCTGATCATGACTTACGCGACGCAGCTGCTCGGCGGCCGACTGTTCGATAGCGCGACGGCCACGTTGATCGTCGCGGTCACCTTCGCGCTCTCCATCTTCGGTGGCTGGGTGTTGTTTAACTTTGTCGAGCGACCGGTCATGCAGCGCTGGGGCCGGACCGGGAAAGCCAAGGTGCCGGGCAGCCGTTTGGGCAGCCCCGAAACCGCGCCTTGATGCACCTTCGACAGACCGTTGCACCCCACGTCGCTTAATAACAGGGAAGTTGTTTTATGGACTCGAACCGACCCAAACGCTCGGGCAGTGCGCTCATGCTCCGTGCCAGTCTTGCTTGCGCTATCGTCGCCGCCCTGGTGGTCGTGCTACGCGGGGAGCCGTCCACTATCGCCAAGGCCAGCGTGGCGCCAGCGGCCGCCGAAGTCGATGTGGCCATGGCGCTGTCCAGGCCGGTGACCGACTGGCAGAATTATTCCGGGCGCCTGGAGGCGGTCGAAAAAGTGGTCATCCGGCCGCTGGTGTCCGGGACGATCGTTGCCGTGCATTTCAAGGACGGCGCGATCGTCAAGGAAGGCGACTTGCTCTTCGAAATCGACGCCAGACCGTATACCGCTCAGGTCGAACAGGCCCAGGCCAGTCTGGCGGCGGCGAAGTCACGAAGCCTGTACACCGCCACCGATCTGGGGCGGGCACAACGGCTGATCAACTCCAATGCCATCGCCATGCGCGATCTGGACGAGAAACAAAACGCTGCCAGCGAAGCGCAAGCCAATGTCCGGCAGGCCCAGGCGATACTCGACAGCTCCCGGTTGGATCTGGCCCACACTCGCATCACTGCGCCGGTCAGCGGACGCATGTCCCGTGCCCTGGTGACGGCGGGCAATATCGTCAGCGCCGGTGAAAATGCCGCGCCGTTGAGTACCCTGGTATCGCTTTCGCCGATCTATGCCGCTTTCGACGTCGACGAGCAAACGTTCCTGCGCTACCTCAATCACGGCAGTGCGAAGGGCAATGAAGTGCCGGTCATGCTCGGGCTGTCCAATGAAACGGACTATTCCCGCGAGGGCAAACTGGCGTCGATGGACAATCAGCTCGACGTGCAGTCGGCTACGTTGCGGGTGCGCGCCAGCTTCGACAATACCGACGGCCTGCTCAGGCCCGGCATGCTGGCCAGAATCAAACTCGGAGGCGGCCCGCCGCGTCAGGCAGTGCTGATCGACGACAGCGCAATCGGTACGGACCAGGACAAGAAGTTTGTGTTGGTGGTCACCGCCAATGATCAGGTCGAATACCGGCGCGTCAGCCCCGGCAACCTGGTGGGTGACCTGCGAATCATCGATTCCGGCCTGCAAGCCGGCGAGCGAGTCATGATCAACGGCCTGCATCGGGCGCGGCCGGGTGACACCGTCAGACCACTGCTCGCCCAACGCGTCGATGCGAGGGAAGGGCAATGAACTTTTCGCGCTTCTTCATTGACCGACCCATTTTTGCCGGAGCCCTTTCGACTCTGATTTTGCTGGCCGGGATCATCTCGCTGTTTCGCTTGCCTGTCTCGGAATACCCCGACGTGGTCCCGCCGCTGATCGTGGTCAATGCCCAGTACCCCGGCGCCAACCCGGCAGTGGTGGCGCAGACTGTGGCGGCGCCGCTCGAGGAGCAGATCAACGGCGTCGAGGACATGCTGTACATGCAGTCCCAGGCCAACAGCGACGGCAACCTCACGCTCAGTGTCACGTTCAAGGTCGGTACCGATCCGGACAAGGCGCAGCAACTGGTGCAGAACCGTGTCTCGCAAGCCTTGCCACGCCTGCCGGAAGACGTGCGTCGGCTGGGGGTGGTAACGATGAAGTCATCGTCGACCCAGACCCTGGCAATTCACCTGATCTCGCCGGATGACCAGTACAACGCCACCTACCTGCGCAACTACGGCATTCTCAACATCAAGAACCAGTTGGAACGCATCCCGGGCGTCGGTGAAGTCCGGATCTGGGGCGGCGGCGACTATGCGATGCGCATCTGGCTTGACCCGCAAAAAGTGGCCCAGCGCGGATTGAGCGCCAACGATGTGGTGGCGGCAATCCGCGAGCAAAACGTGCAGGTCGCGGCCGGTGTCATCGGCGGTCAACCCATGCGTACAGATGTGGCCCAACAGTTGTCGGTCAACACTCAGGGCCGGTTGAAAACGGAAAAGGAATTCGGCGACATCATCCTCAAGAGTTCGCCAGGCGGGGCGGTGACTTTTTTGCGCGACGTTGCCCGTGTCGAGCTGGCGGCGTCGGATTACGGTTTGCGCTCACTGGTCGACGGTAAGCCCGCTGTGGGTTTCGGCGTGTTCCAGATGGCCGGTGGCAACGCCCTGGCGATTTCCGATCAGGCGCGCGACATCATGCGCCAGGCCAAGCAAGACATGCCGGCCGGGGTCGACTATACGATTGTTTTCGACCCGACCCAGTTTGTCCGTTCGAGCATTTTGGCGGTGATCCAGACCCTGCTCGAATCCACGCTGCTGGTCGTGCTGGTGGTCATCCTGTTCCTGCAAACCTGGCGGGCCTCGATCATTCCGCTGCTGGCGATGCCGGTGTCGATCATCGGCACACTCTCACTGATGCTCGCGTGTGGTTTTTCGATCAATGCCCTGTCGTTGTTCGGCATGGTTCTGGCCATCGGTATCGTCGTCGACGATGCGATCGTGGTGGTGGAAAACGTCGAGCGCAACATTGCCCGGGGGCTGAGCCCCAAAGAGGCCTCCTATAAGGCCATGGAGGAAGTCAGCAAGCCGATCATCGCCATCACCCTGACGCTGGCGAGTGTGTTTGTACCTCTGGCGTTCATGCCCGGGCTGACCGGACAGTTTTATCAGCAGTTCGCGTTGACCATCGCTATCTCGACCATCATTTCGGCGTTCAACTCCCTGACCTTGTCACCGGCGCTGTGCGCGCTGTTGCTCAAGTCCCACGACGCACCGCGAGATCGCCTCAGTCGTGCTATCGATCGGCTCCTGGGGCCATTGTTCAGCCGCTTCAATCGACTCTCGGCGGGGGGCGAGCAATCCTACGGCAGCAATCTGGGCCGGGTGATTCAGCGCAAAGGCATGACCCTGGGTTTTTACGCAGTATTGCTCGGGCTCACGGCCTGGCTTGGTCATTCGTTGCCCGGTGGTTTCGTGCCAGCCCAGGACAAAGAGTTTCTGGTCGGCCTGGCCCAACTGCCCAACGGCGCTTCACTGGAGCGTACCGAGCAAGTCATCCAGCGAATGAACGACATCGCCCTCAAGCAACCTGGCGTGGCCCACACCCTGGAATTTCCCGGCATGTCGGTCAACGGCCTGATGAACTCGTCAAGCGCCGGCATCATCTTCGTGATCCTCGAGCCGTTCGCCAACCGGCAGGGTTCGGACATGAGTGCCGCAGCCATCGCCTCGGCGTTGAACCAGCAGTTTTCCGCGATCAAGGAAGCTTTTACCGGCGTGTTCCCGCCGCCTCCGGTGTTGGGGCTGGGCACCTTGGGCGGATTCAAGTTGCAGTTCGAAGACCGTGGCGCGCTGGGGTTTGAAAAACTCGATGAAGCGGTTCGCGCGTTCCTCAAGCAAGCCGCGCTGGCGCCTGAACTGGGGCCGAGCTTTTCCAGCTATCAGATCGATGTGCCGCAATTGAAGGTCGATCTTGACCGGGTCAAGGCCAAGCAGTCGCAGGTTGCCATGACCGACGTCTTCGATACGTTGCAGATCTATCTGGGCTCGTTGTATGTCAACGATTTCAACTTGCTGGGCCGGGTCTATCAGGTCCGGGTGCAGGCCGATGCGCCGTTCCGCGCCCACGCCGATGACATCGGGCAACTGAAGACCCGCAATGCCGACGGCAACATGGTCCCGCTGGCCAGCCTGGTGGAGGTTCACCCCACCTATGGGCCGGAAATGGTCGTGCGCTACAACGGCTACACCGCTGCGGATCTGAACGGCGGCCCCGCGCCGGGTTATTCATCCGGTCAAGCTCAGGCCGCGGTGGAGCGAATCGCGGCCGAGACGCTGCCCAAGGGCATCAAGTTCGAATGGACCGAGTTGACCTACCAGCAAATCATTTCCGGCGACTCCACGTTGTGGATCCTGCTGATCTGCATGCTGCTGGTGTATCTGGTGCTGGCCGCCCTCTATGAAAGTTTGCTGCTGCCGGTGGTCATCTTGCTCATCGTGCCCATGAGCATCATGTCGGCGCTGCTCGGGGTGTGGCTGACCCAGGGCGATAACAACATCTTTACCCAGATCGGCCTGATGGTGCTGGTGGGGCTGGCCAGCAAGAACGCGATTCTGATTGTCGAGTTCGCCCGTGAGCTCGAGCAGCAGGGCCATAGCATCGTGCGCGCCGCCATCGAAGCCAGTCAGTTGCGTTTGCGCCCGATTCTGATGACCTCGATCGCTTTCATCATGGGGGTCGTGCCCCTGGTGCTCTCTACCGGCGCTGGTGCCGAAATGCGTCACGCCATGGGCGTCGCGGTGTTCTTCGGCATGCTCGGGGTAACCCTGTTCGGCCTGTTGTTCACCCCGGTGTTCTATGTCGCGCTGCGGCTGCTCGCGACACGGCGATCACGCTCGCTGACGGACGACTTTGCGCCGTCGGTTGCGGACATAACTGTCCGTTAAGAATGGAACAGCGGCTTGTTTTTCAGTATTCGCACTCACTTTACAGTTACCGTCAATCAACGAAATAAAGGGACAGTCAATGACGCGCGTCGTGCGGTTTAGCCAATATGGTGGCCCGGAAGTACTCAGGATTGATGACATCAAGGTACCTGAACCAGGGCCTGATGAAGTACGGATCACCGTCAAGGCGATTGGTCTGAACCGGGCAGAATCCATGTTCCGCTCCGGTCAGTATCTGGAAGAGGCACAGTTTCCTTCACGTCTGGGCTACGAGGCGGCAGGTATTGTCGAGGCCGTCGGCGCACGCGCCGGGCAGTTTGCCGTCGGAGACATCGTCAGCCTGATTCCTCCGGCCTCGATCGCGCAGTGGGGCACTTATGCCGAACTGGCCGTGGTGCCGGCGGCGATGCTGGTCAAGCATCCTGCCAGCCTGTCATTCGCTCAGGCCTCGGCGGTGTGGATGCAATACATCACGGCGTGGGGCGCGTTGATTCATGTCGCGGTATTGCAGCCCGGCGAATTCGTTCTGATCACGGCGGCCTCAAGCAGTGTCGGCCTGGCGGCGATTCAGATCGCCAATCAGGTTGGCGCCATCCCGATCGCCGTCAGCCGCACCCTGGCCAAGCGCGAGCAGTTGTTGTCTGCCGGAGCCGCGCACGTGGTGGCCAGCGAGTCGGCGGATTTCAATCAACAGGTTGAGCGGATTACAGCAGGCAAGGGCGCCCGGGTGATCTTCGATCCGGTGGGCGGGCCGTTTCTGGAACATCTGGTCGACGTTGCCGCCACTGCCGGGATCGTTCTCGTGTATGGCGCTCTGAGCTCCGAGCCCGCGCCGTTCCCACTGTTCAAGGTGCTGGGCAAGAGCCTGGCATTGCGCGGCTATCTGCTGCACGAAATCACCTCCCAGCCAGCATTGCTCGAGGCCGCCAAGGCGTATGTCATTGCCGGTCTGGAGGAGGGGACGTTGCGTCCGGTCATTGCCAAAACCTTCGACTTTGAACAGATCGTTGCCGCCCATCAGTACCTGGAAGCGGGCGAGCAGTTTGGCAAAGTCGTGGTCACGCTGGAGTCCGAATCATGAAAATGCTCCATCCGATCTACTTTCTCGCACTGGGCCTGTTTGGGGTTTACACCATCGAGTTCGGCGTCGTCGGGATTCTTCCGGTGATTATCGAGCGCTTCTCGATCAGTGCATCCCAGGCCGGCCTGTTGGTGGGGTTGTTCGCGCTGATCATTGCGGTATTCGGCCCGATCATGGTGCTGCTCCTGTCACGCTTCAACCGTAAAAAAATCCTCACCATTGCGTTGTTCATTTTTGCCGGCACCAGTGTGTTGTCGGCCTATGCGCCCAACTTTGAGTCGCTGATGGTGTTGCGCATCATCCCGGCGCTGTTTCACCCTGTGTACTTTTCCCTGGCCTTTGTCGCAGCCGTTTCGCTGTACCCACCCCAGGAATCAACCCGTGCAGCCGCCAAGGCCTTTGTCGGTACCAGTATGGGCATGGTGTTGGGGGTGCCGTTGACGACGCTGATCGCGGCGCAGTTTTCCTATGAGGCCTCGTTTCTGTTCTGCGCGGTGGTCAACTGCATTGCCGGCCTGGGGATCATTGCCCGGCTGCCGGACGCGCCTGACAAAACCCGCATTTCCTACAAAGAGCAGTTGGCTATTTTGCGTAAATTTCCACTCTGGCTGAACATCACCGCCTCGACGCTGATTTTCGCCGCGATGTTTTCCGTGTACAGCTACTCGGCCGAGTACCTGGCCAAGGAAGCGGGCATGAGTGCGCAGATGATCAGCATCCTGTTGGTGATCTTCGGTATTGGCGGCGTCGCGGGCAATCTGTATGCCGGCAAGCTGATCGGGCAGAACATGGTCCGGACAACGCTCCTGCACCCGATCCTGCTGGCCGGTGCCTATGGGCTGTTGTACCTGTTCGCCGGTCCGTCCCTGATGACAATGTTGATTATTGTGGTGATCTGGGGCGCGACTCATACCAGCGGGCTGATCGTCACGCAGATATGGCTGACCTCCGAAGCGCCGGAAGCGCCGGAATTCGCCACCGGCATTTATATCTCGTTCATCAACCTGGGGGTGACGATCGGGTCAACGACGGGTGGGTGGTTCCTGGCGCGCATGGGTTTGCAGGGCACCCTGTACAGTGGTTTGCTATTTGCGGCGCTGGCCGTATTTGTCATCGTGATCAAAGTTCTGTTTTTCAGTGCCGAGCCGCGCAAGGGAGGAGCGCAGATCGCCGCAGACTGAGTTGAACGATGCATCGCAGCCCGCACGGATGGGGGTGTATTTTCGTCAGTGCGTGGCCGCCATCGCCCAAACAAGGATATCCAGGAAGGAAGCCTTTGGGTCGACACCCTGGATTGTCATTCCATCGAGAATCGATCGAGGCCACATGAATTCGTTACCTTTGCACAATGCTTCCTGCAACTGGCCCGTGGGCCTGGAATCGCGCGACATCAGCATGTTCGACTGGGAGAATCTGCGCCATTACGTTACCTTCGCCCGCACGCAGTCGCTTAGCAGCGCGGCGAGGGAGCTGGGCGTGGAACATGCCACCGTCGCGCGGCGGATCGCGGCGCTGGAGTCATCACTGAACCTCAAACTCGTTGACCGACGCAAACGCAACTATGAAATGACGCCGTTTGGTCACCGCATCGCCGAAATCGCCGGGCGAATGCAGAAAGATGCCAAGGCGATTTCCAAGGTGGCGCTTTCGGTGCAAACGGAAATGGTCGCCGACCTCTCGGTCAGTGCGCCACCCCTGCTGACCTCCGAGTTCATTGCCCCACACCTGGGGCGCTTGCGTCGTGAACACCCCTCGATCAATGTGAGCCTGCTGATGCAGGACGATATCGGCACCCTGTGCAGCCCCGAACCGGACCTGATGATTCGTTTGTGCCGCCCGACCCAGATGGACCTGGTGGCGCGCAAGATCGGCACCGTGTCGTTTGGGCTGTACGGCAGCGCGCAGTACCTGGCAGAGCACACCAGCGATCAGTACGAGTACATCGTCTATGACGACAGCATGGAACACTCCCGACAACAGGTATGGCTGCGCGAGGTGGCTGCGGAGCGTCCCGTGGTGTTGCGCGCCAGAAGCCTTGAAGTCCAGGCCTCGGCGGCCCGTGCCGGTGTCGGTATCGCATTGTTGCCCAATTTTTATGGTCTTAAAGACCCGGTGCTGGAAAAGGCCCAGTTCCATAATTCGGACCTGATGATCGATATCTGGCTGGTGGTGCATGAAGATTTACGCAAGGAAGCCCCTATTCGTTCGCTAATGGACTTCCTGGTTAGTTGTTTTCCGACTGAGCATTATTTCTGAGACATCTTTTTGAGAGGGGGGGGTGTAGTTCACTATTGAATTAACACAAGGTGAATTTTTTAACCCCCTGGGGTGAATACGGGGAGTTTACAAACAAGCGGGCAGCTTCCAGTATCAGTCCAAGAATAAGAAACACGCTTCCTTCGACGATTGAAAACCTTTGCCAGGGTTTTCAATAGTCCTCCCACCGGACACGGCACACGCCTCTCCGATTGCGGACATTGCATAATAAAAAAACAGCCATGATTCCATTTGCCCATTGAACGTGTTCGATGGCAGCTGGAGCATCTGACGCTGAAAAAACCATGTTTGACTTTCTGTTTTCGGCCTTCGCGGCCCTCGACTCATGCCTCGTAAAAACCTGTTCAGGAATAATCCTGCATTACGGCCTCGTTACTACTGGATAAAACCGGAGCGTACTTGCGTGCGTGTCCAGAGTTTTAAGAGAACCCACAGAAGGAATTGGATCATGAGCAAAGTAAAAATTATTGATGTAACGCTCCGTGATGGTGGTTATCGTAATAATTTTGAATTCACTGCCGACTATGCCGCTAATGCAATCGGGCACTTGACTGATGTAGGTGTAGTTCACGCCGAAGTGGGCTATTGCAATGGCTCTTTCATTCGCAAAAAAGAACATGGCCTGAGCAGTTCGGTCAACCCTGAATATCTGGATTCATTACGCCGCGCCGCACACGGCCAATTAGGGCTGTGTGTCATGGTTCACCCGCGTAATGTAGCCAGCGAAGACTTTGAAATGCTGGCCGAACATGGCGTCGGAATGATTCGGGTATGCCTGCGTGCCGACCAACTTGAACAGGGGCTGGACACCATCAAGTTGGCCAAGTCGTTCAACTTCCTGGCCAGTGCCAACATTACCCATATCACCACACAAACACCGGGTGCTGTTACCGACATTGCATTGCGTGCGGAAGGGGCCGGGGCCGATATCATTTATTTTGCCGACTCCAACGGCAACATGATTCCCGATGATGTCGAACTGCTGATCAGCCGGATCTCCAGAAGAGTGCATGCGCCATTGGGCTTTCATGCGCACAACAATCTTTCCCTGGCACTTTCCAACTCCATCGCGGCGGTCGATGCCGGTGCGGAATACATCGATACCTCGATTTGCGGCATGGGCAAAGGGGCGGGCAACTTGCACCTGGGCATGTTCATCGCCTATCTGGAACGCATCGGCAGTGCCAATGGCTATGACTTGGTCAAGGCCCTGCAATTGTCCGAGTACACCGCTGAAAGCGTGCCACTGAGCAGTCTGCCAGCCCCGCTCATGGATGTGATGCTGGGCGCTTACAACCTGCCGTTCGATGTGTCGCAACGGCTGGAGGACACTATGTCCCGGTTGCAGATCAACTCGATCTTCCAGGCGCTCAGAGCGATGCACGAGCAGGACCTGTTTGCGCGGCACGCTGCACGGCCGACGGTGATTTCCCGAGCCAGTTTCCCTGCTCGTCTTTCCGCTGAAGGAAAAATGTGATGACGGTACTTCATTCATCGGCGTTGCCGGGGCAGCCGTCGCGTCATCGAGTCTGTGTGCTGCCCGGCGATGGCGTCGGCGTGGAAGTGGTCGAGGCTATCCTGCCGATCTTCGAGGCGCTGGCGTTGCCCATCGATCTGGATTTCGGCCAGATCGGTTGGGAGTGCTGGCGAACCGGCGGTGACCCGGTACCGGCCGAGACCTGGGAAAAAATCGCCGCAGCCGATGCCACGTTGCTCGGCGCCATCACCAGCAAGGCTTTGCAGGAAGCCGAGGCCGAGCTGCCGGAGCACTTGCGCAACACCTCGCGGGTTTACGTCTCGCCGGTGATTCAGCTGCGTCAGCGTCTGAGTCTGTACGCCAATGTGCGGCCAGTCACCGATGTCCTGGGTGAAGGCCGGTTTCGCTTCACGGTAATCCGGGAAAACACCGAAGGGCTCTACGCGGGGCTGGACTTTGCCGCGATACCCGCCGAGTTCGAACCGGTGCTCAAGGCGCGGGAACTGGCCGGGGCGCCCTGGCACCGCGACTCGCCCGAGGATGCGACGATGACGGTGCGATTGCAGACCCGGGCCGGTTTGACCCGACTGTTTCGCTACGCCTTCGACTACGCCCGCAAGCACGGCTACCCGCGTGTGACCCTGGCGGACAAGCCCAATGTATTGCGTTACAGCGGCGCGTTTGCCAAGGGCATCCTCGAAAGCGTTGCCACGGACTACCCGGACATCGCCTACAACATCGACAACGTGGACGCCGTCGCCCTGTGGATGATCCGTCGTCCGGAGCGCTTTGGCGTGATCGTCGCGGAGAACATGTTCGGCGACATCCTTTCCGATCTCGGTGCCGGGGTCATGGGTGGCCTCGGTTTCGCGCCCAGCGCGAACATCGGTGATGCCGGGGCCTACTTCGAACCGGTACACGGCAGCGCCCCGGCGCATGTCGGCCAGAACAAGGCCAACCCCAGCGCGATGTTTCTGTCTCTGGCATTGCTGCTCGAACACCTGGGCTACCACGCCCAGGCCCTGGCCATCGAGCAGGCGGTGGCGCAAGTGGTCAAGCACGACTGCCAGACCTACGACAGCGGTGGTCACGCAACCACCCGGCAATGCGCCGCGGCCATCATCGAAAGAAGCGTGCTCAACCTTCGTCCACTCAACCCGCAAACCGACAACGGCCGGGCTTTGCCCGCAAGGAGTCATGCATGAGCCACCTTTCACTCTCGGTGCAACAACGCGCCTCCCTGCTGGAGCAATGCGCTGCTCTGGATACGGCGTCACTCAGTGATGCCCTCGATAGTCTCGGTATTGATGCCGGGTTGCAAGGTATCGTCCAACAAGTCCCGGGTACCCGTTGCTCAGGCTTTGCCTTCACCGTGCTCTACGAGCCGGTCAACCAGAGCGACGGGTTCAAGAACGCCGCCAACTACATTGACGACGTCCCCCCGGACTCCGTGGTGGTGTCCAGCAATGCCGGGCGCCTGGACGCTACCGTTTGGGGCGACATCCTCACCCATGTGGCCTTGAGCCGGAACATCCGCGGCACGGTGATCGACGGTGCTGCCCGCGACATCGACACCGTGACCCGACTCGGTTACCCGTTGTTCAGCCGTGGGCGGTTTATGCAATCGGGAAAGAACCGCGTGCAACTCAAGGCCACCCAGGTGCCGGTGCAAATCGGTGCGGTGACGGTCAACCCGGGGGATTTGATCGTCGGCGATGCCAGCGGCTGCCTGGTGATCCCCATCGACAAGGCCGAGGAAGTCATCAAGCGCGCCCAATCGGTGGAAAAGACCGAGCGCGACATCATCGAGTCGGTGGCGCAAGGCCTGTCGCTGGCCGAGGCGCGACGCCTGCACCGCTATGACCAGCCGTGGCTTGCGGCTGAGGCCAAGAGCCCGAGCGCCGCCTGAGCGGCCTATCTGCGTGCGATGAACAGGCGTCGTGCGAGACGGCACATGACGCCCACTTAAGGAGAAGAGAGATGACTTCGAACCATTTGGTAAAAACCAATCCGATGCGCAGCAGCACCAACAAAATCAAGCTTGGGGTGTTCGCGCTCAATATCGAAGGAGGTTGCACCCTGACCACCGTCCCGGAGCGCTTGAACGCCAGCGACTGGAGCGGCAACCTGGAAATCGCCCAAAAAGCCGACAAGGCCGGCCTTGAGTTATTGCTGCCGGTAGGGCGTTGGCGCGGCTGGGGTGGCGCGAGCGACCCGATGGGCGTGTCTTTCGAAACCTACACCTGGGCCGCGGGGCTGGCGTCGGTGACCGAACAGATCGCCCTGTTTACCACCTCGCACCTGTCGACCGTGCACCCGTTGTTCGCGGCCAAGCAGGCCGCGACCATCGACCATATCAGCGGTGGCCGCTTCGGTCTGAACATGATCTGCGGCTGGTACGGTAAAGAAATGGGCATGTTCAATGGCGGTGTGCAGCTGGAGCATGACCGGCGCTATGACCATGCCGATGAGTGGCTGAAAGTCGCCCGGCTGGCCTGGAACGAGCCGGCCAATTTCGACTTCAAGGGCGACTTCTTCAACATTGCCCAAGGTTTCGCCCAACCCAAACCACTCAACCAGCCGTTCCTGATGAATGCCGGTGGTTCCGAGCGCGGTCGCCGGTTTTGTGCCGAGCATTGCGACGCGGCGTTCCTGATCCTCAAGCACGAAGATGACGACGACACCATTCGCGCACAGATCAAGGCCTACCGCGACCTGGCACGCCTGGAGTATGGCCGCGAGATCCAGATCTGGGTCTACTCCTATGTCGTGCAGAAAGACACGCTGGAGGAAGCCGAGAAGTACCTCGACTACTACGTCAATCAGCATGGCGATGAAGTCGCACTGGATAACGTCACCTCGGAGATCGGCATTCAGAGCGGGATGTTCGCCAGCACCGAAGACGCCGAACGCTTCCGCTTCCACTTCAAGGCCGGTTTCGCCGGGGTGCCATTGGTAGGTACCGCTGAAATGATCGCCGAACAATTCCAGCGTTACAGCGACCTGGGCATCGACGGTATCTGCCTGACCTGGCTCGACTACAAAAGTGGCCTCGACGAGTTTCTCGAAGACGTCTTGCCACGCATGGAAGACGCCGGTCTGCGCCAGCCCCACAACAGCGCCCGGCGGATCATTGGAGCGGTGGCATGAGCGCCCGAAGCGCTTTGGCGCTGGCCGTCGAGCCGTTGAGCACGGAGCCGGCCGAGGACTTCAAGCGGGCCATGCGGCGCCTGACCAGCACGGTTTCGATCATCGCCACCGGCGTTGGCGACGCACGCAGCGGCATGGTCGCCACGGCGGTCAGCTCATTGTGTACCGATCCGCCTTCGCTGCTGATCTGCATCAACCGCTCGGCCAGTCTGTGTGAGCCGTTGCTGACCAATCAACGGTTCAGCGTGAACCTGCTCGATGCGGCGCAAAGCCAACTGGTCGGCGTATTTGCCGGCCAGCTTAAGGGGCATGCGCGTTTCGAACATGGTGACTGGGCGGCGTTCGACGACTTGCCGTATCTGCCTGACGCCCAGGCCACGCTGTTTTGCAGCGTGGATGCCCGACTGACCTACGCCACCCACGAGGTGATTGTCGGTCGGGTCGAGCGTTCGCTGGTCACTGAACGCATTTCACCGCTGCTCTGGCAGGACGGTAAACCGGCACAGTCTTGCGCGCTGATTCACTGAGCCACGACATCTTTTCAACCTACGTTTGCCAGGAGGCAACCATGAACAACCTGACTGAATTCGAAGCACCGACCCCTGATGAGAGCGACGCGATTTTCCTGGTCAACGTCGTGCATGTCTTCGAAGGCCAGCAAGACGCCGCCCTCGATGTACTGCGCTCGGCAGTGAGCTATGTGGCGCAGGCTTATCCGTCGTTCCAGTGGAGCCGCCTGTTCAAAAGTATCGACGGCAAGACGGTGATCAACCAGGCGCAATGGAGCAGCAAAGAAGAGTTCGATTCGCTGTTTTCCGACGAGCAGTTCCTGAGTCGCTACAACCGATTGAAAGAGACCGGTACCTGGGAGTTCCACTTGTACAAGGTCAACGACTACATCCCGGCAGCCTACGCCCCGGTGGCCGCGGCGCACGTTTAAGCGAGGTGCAGGCCCGTGCATGTCGCGGGCTTGCCGCTCGGCGAATTCTTTTATCGGTACATCAAGGAGATAAACCGTGAGCAATTTTGACTCTGCGCTGACTCGACTGCTTAAAACCACCAACCCGGTGGTCCTGGCGCCCATGGGCGGTGCTTCCGGCGGACGATTGGCCGCTGCGGTTTCACGGGCCGGCGGGCTTGGTCTGGTGGGCGCCAGCTATGGCGATCCGGACTGGATGAAAACCGAGCTGGAGCTGATGAAGGACGTCAAGCAACCTTGGGGCGTTGGGTTGGTGATGTTCACCGTGGCCAAGCGCTTCGAACTGCTGGAGCTGGCCCTGTCTTATCGGCCCAGCGTGGTTGCCTTGTCGTTTGGCGATGCCCGGCCTTTTATCGCTCCGATCAAGCAGAGCGGGGCGCTGGCCATCGTTCAGGTGCACGACGTCGATCAGGCGCTGGCAGCTCTGGAGGCCGGTGCCGATGCGCTGATCGTGCAAGGCGCCGAAGCCGGCGGGCACAGCCTGCGGCGGGCATCGTTGCCATTGATCCCGGCCGTGCGCGATGCGGTGGGCGACGAGGTGGTACTGATCGCCGCCGGCGGTATTGCCGATGGCCGGGGTCTGGCCGCTGCCCTGTTGCTGGGCGCCGATGGAGTGATGATGGGCACGCGATTTCTGGCCAGTGAAGAGGCGCTGCCGTCCAACAAACTCAAGCAACGTCTGGTTCGGGCCACCGCTGGCGATACCGTGCGCACTCGCGCGTTTGACCTGGTGCGGGGTATCGAGTGGCCGGAGCAGTACAGCGGTCGTGCGCTGGCCAATGATTTCACTGCTCGCTGGCTGGGTTTCGAGCACGAACTGGTGAAGGCTCCGGCCAGTGTCGGTGAGGACTACGCCCAGGCGCTGCGCGAAGACAACACGCAAGTCCGCGCGATCTGGGCGGGTGAAGTCGCCGACCTGGTCAACGATGTCTTGCCCGCCGCCACAATCGTCGAGCAGACCTTGCGTGGCGCGGAACAGGCGCTGCGTGGCGCCCGCACACTGTTTGATTGACGCGATCTGCGCGTGTTCTTCTGGAAAGGAATCGATATGAACAGCAAAACCCCCGTACATGTGCAGTTTGGTCTGGGCCCGGAACTGGTCGTGGTGATGTCGCCGGTCATGCCCGCCTGGGACCAGGGACAGTTTTTCGCCCCATTGACCCAGTCGCTGGTCGATAAAGGCTATCGGGTCATCATCTTTGACACGCTCTCGCTACTGGCCGAAGACCACGAGGATTTTGTCAGCTTCACCCAACGCTGGGCCGCGGTGCTCGAGCCGCTTGGGCCCATTGCCCTGATCGCCGGTTCGGCGCTGGGCGGGGCAGTGGTGCAGGGGTTGCTCGCCACCACAGTGGGCCAGCAAGTGGCGCGGGCGCTGCTGATTTCTTCACCGACCAAGGCCGACAAAGTCCTGGATCGGCGACTGGGGACGATGGCCGAGCTGGCCAGCGCCGGTGATGTCGACACCGCGCTGATGCTGCTCGATCAATGGGTGCTACCGGCTCATGTGAAGCCACCGGTGGGCCGGCCCGATGCGCCGGCGAGCGCCGACGAACAGGCCGGGCGACGTCTGGATCAAGGTTTTCGTTTGTTGAGCGAGCTCAACGTGGAGTCTCAAGTGGCGGCCTGGCCGGGGCGCCTGTTGAGCATCTTCGGCGCGGACTCGCAATTGGTCAGGGCCACCAATGTCAGCTTCAATACCTCCGCGCAACATCTGGCCATCAGCATTCCCGGAGCCGGGATGCGACCGCTGCTCGATGATCTCGCGCGAGTGCGCGCCGGTGTGCGAGCCCACCTGGGAATCGATCTGGAGGCTCATGCATGAGTGCTTCGACCGCCGCCCCGGCCTCCCGCGCACGCTTTATTGATGTTCATTACCACGCCGGCCCTGATGCTTATTTACGTCGCCATGGCGCGCTGCAGGCCGGGCACCATTACCAGGCACTGGACGGTTGGGTGGTGCTCAAAAATCACCTCGGTTGCACCGCCGCCCAAGCCTGGGAGGCCCGCGAACAAGGATTGCCGGTGTCCGGTTCAATCGTGCTCAATGAAATCGCCGGCGGTCTTGATTGGCGGGTGGTCGAACGTTCACTGTGCCAGCACGGTGCCGTCGACCTGCGTTTTGTCGTGCACCTGCCCACCGTGACCGGCCGTTCGCATACCAGTCGCCTGGCCCGGTCGCTCAGTCACTCGATCCTGACTGAGCGACCGATCAAGCCGCTGACCGTCAGCGATAGCAGCGGTCAGCTGAACCTCGCCACGCTGGACCTGCTGCGCATGAGCCGTGACTACCCGGTGGTGATCTCCACCGGGCACGCCAACCGCGAAGAAGTTCTGCGCCTGGTGGAAGCGGCCGATCGGCTGCAAGTGCCACGCCTGATGCTCAATCAGCCAGCAAATCCACTGACTGGCCTGAACGCGCAAGACCTTCTGGACCTGGGCAGCCTACCTGCGCTGTACATCGAGCAGACCGCGCTGACCTACCTGCTCGGCTATCAGAGCAAGGAAGACTTTTCTAAAGTGCTGCGCGACGTTCCCCGTGTGATCTACAGTTCGGACCTGGGTCAGACCAGCCAGCCAGACGTCCGTCCATGGTTGGAGATGAGCAGGCAATGGTTCAAGGAGTTTGAGGTGAGTGCCGAGCGAGTCGAATCGATCACCCGTAGTTGCCCGTTGGAGATGCTCAGTCATTGATGGTCGGGGGAGGGGATTGTTGAAGTCATGCTGAAATCCTGATCAGGGCCGGGCTCTGGCCCGGACCTTCTCGGAAGCGCTCGGCCGTACTATTGGCTAACGGGTTTCCAGATCTCTACATCGTGGGCATCTACCGCCTTGGGCAGTAAGCCCGCGGCAAAAAAGGCATCGGCAATTTTCTGCTGTTCGCCCAACTGATCGGCTTTCACCGGTTGTATCTGGTAACTGCGATGGGCGTTGGCTGCTTCGACTGTTTCCACATCGAGGTTGCCCCACAACGGCCCCAGGACTTGAGCCGCATCACGGGGATGGTTTTTAACCCAATTACCGGCTTCATGCAGCTGCTCGTAAACCAGCTTGAGGACTTCAGGGTGCGCCTTGGCGTAGCTCGTGCTGGTCAGGTAATAACGCTTGTAGCTGGCCAAGCCACTGCCGTCGGCCAGGGTGCGCGTCGGTAGTTGACGCTGCACGCCGCTGAGGAAGGGTTCCCATGTGACCCAGGCGTCGACCTTCTGATTTTCGAAAGCCGCCCGGCCATCGGCGGGTGACAGGTACGCAGGTTGTATGTCAGAAAACTTCAGACCCGCCTTATTCAGGGCAGCGATCAGTAAATAGTGGGCTCCGGCCGCCTTGGTTACCGCGACTTTTTTGCCTTTTAAATCTGCCAGTTGCTGCAACGGCGAATCCTTGCGCACGACGATTGCCTGGGCTGAAGGCGAGGGTGCCTCTTGCGCAAAGTAAGTCAGCCTGGCCTGTGCAGCCTGAGCAAATACCGGCACGGTATCCGCCACGTCGGCGCTGACATCAATATTGCCGACATTCAACGCCTCCAGCAGTGGCAAGCCACTGGGGAACTCATGCCAGCTCACGTCGATATTCGCCTGGGCGAGTGCTTTGTCCAGCTTGCCTTGGGATTTCAGCAGAGTGATCAGGGTCGATGACTTCTGGTAACCGATGCGCAGCGTTTCCCGGGCCTGTGCCGGGAGTGTCAGGGACGACAAGGCCAGCGCAACGACCAGGCCGGCCAGGACAGGACGACGGAATATCGCCCCGGGGTTCTTGATGAGTTTCGACATGGCATGCTCGACAATTAGTAAGGGAGGGGTAACCACCTATGAATCCTATTGTTCTAAAAACCGATTTATAAATATTTTTTGAGTATTAGCTTAGGCGACTTTGCAGACATCAGAACGCGTATTGCACGCGGGTGTAGTAGTAACCGCCGGTGAAGCCGAAGGGTGAAAAACTGCCCCAGTTATCGCCGAACGAAGAGTTGCTTACACCGATATGGTCCGGGTACTTGTCGAACAGGTTCTGCGCGCCGACGGCGACGGTCAGTTGTTTGTTGAGCGCATAGGCCACGTCCAGGTCGGTGATCCATTTGGCCGAATACTCGCGATCCAGGCTTGGATCGCTCGAGCTGTTGACCTCGGTGTAGGTGCCATAACGGGTCAGCCGCAGGTTGACGTCGAAGTCGCTGATCGCCCAGTCGGCGGAGAAGATCATCTTGCTGCTGGGGGAGGTTTTGGTAATCAGTGCACGCGATTGGCGTCCGAGCAGCTGGAAGTCGCCCAGGGCGGTCAGTTGTGACGGTGTGTCGTTGACGCTGAGGATTTTCGTGTGGTTGTAGTTCAGTGCCGCAGTCCATCTCACCGAGCCGAACTGGTTCAGGTTCTGCCGGTAATTGCCGACCACATCGACCCCGGACGTCCGGGTATTGGCGCCGTTGGTGAAGTACTGCGCGCCAGCGGTGGCCGGCACACCAATGCTGTCGAGCAGGGCGGCGACGCCCGGGCCCTGGAAACGTTCGCTGAGCACCAGACGGTCGCGCAGGTTGATGACGTAGCCGTCCACGGTCAGGCTCAGGTCTTCACTGGGAGTCAGGGCGAAACCGAGACTGAAGTTGGTCGAGCGTTCGGGTTTCAACGACTCGGCCCCAAGGGCTTGGGCGCCGGCTGAATCCACCGGCAGAATCACGTAGTTGTAAGACTGGTAGACACCATTGATGGTGTCGAACCCGGTCGAGCGCGCGGTGAAAATCTGATTGGCCAGCGACGGCGCGCGAAAACCATTACTGATGGTGCCGCGCACCGAAAACACCGGGTTGAATTCGTAGCGGGTGCTGAGTTTGCCGCTGCGGGTGCCACCGACGCCTTCGTTGTAATGCTCGTACCGTGCGGCGACGCCGAGGTACCACTGCTCGACGGGGTAGAAGCCCAGGTCGATGTAGCTGGCGACGCTGTTGCGGCTGACTTTCTGTGCGTCTTCAGGCGTAATGCCGTTGGTGACCTGGGCGCCCGGATCGGGACGCTGCCCGGCGCGCGGATGGCCGGCGGGGAACACGTAGCCGCCATCGATATACGAGGCTTCGGAGCCGGCGCGGGTCTCGTAGCTTTCACGTCGGTGCTCGAAGCCGAAGGCGACATCCAGCGGCTTGGCCAGGCCGATTTCGTAGCTGTTTTTAAGATCCAGATTACTGGTCAGCTGGTCCGCGATGTAAATGCCGGAGGTGAATTTGTTCGGGGTGTTTTCGCCCAGCGACGGGTTCTGGTTGTTGTAGGTGCGTTGCTTGGCGTAGTTACGCCCGTAGGTGCTGCTCAGGTCCCAGGCCCAGCCGCCGAAATCCTCGCCCTTGGCGCCGAAGGCGGACTGGAAGTCGGTTTCATTGATCAGCCAGTAAGGACTGTAACCGTCGGGATAGCCATTGGGGCCGGTGGTGATGGTGTTGCGGCCGCTGGGCAGGCGGAAGTTCTGGCCGTCGTTGTTCTCCCGTGTGGCCAGGGTCGAGAACGAGTAGAGCGTGACGGCATCGTTCAACGGCAGGTCGAGGTTGTAGGCGACATCGGCCAGTTGGCTGCGGGGCAGCCCGTAACCCTTGTAAGTGTGGTGGCTGGCATCGGCCTCACGCGGGTCGGGCGAACCGTCGGCCTGCGGATAGTAATGCGCACTGTAGCCGTTGCTGCCGGCCTTGTTGTCGCGTTCCTGATAGCGGGTGTCGAGCGAGACATTGAGTACACCGGCTTCGCCGACCTGAAAACCATAATTGAGCGCCTCCTGCGCGGTCCCGCGTTTGCCGTCATAGCCCTGGCCGAGGGTGGTGTCGGAACTGCCACCGGTGGTCTGCTTGAGGATGATGTTGATCACCCCGGAAATGGCATCCGAGCCGTACTGTGCCGCCGCGCCATCGCGCAGCACCTCGATGTGATCGATGGACGCCACCGGGATCAGGTCGAGGTCGCTGGGTGCCGCGCCGCTGTTGATGCCATTGATGTTCAACGTGGCGCTGGTATGCCGGCGCTTGCCGTTGACCAGCACCAACACATGGGACGCTGTCAGCCCCCGCAGGGTGGCCGAGCGCACTACGCCGCTGGCATCCCAACCGGCGCGGTCGGGCAGGTTGAAGGATGGGATGAACTTGCTCAGCGCCTCCAACAGGCTCGGTTTGCCCACCGAACGCAATTGTTCGCCGGTCACCACGTCGATCGGAGTCGGGCTGGTGGTAACGGTGCGTTGGACGGTGCCACGGTTACCCGTGACGACTACCGTGTCGAGAGTCGGTGAGCTGCTTTCGGCGGCCTCGATGTTGAACGAGGCCAGGCCACAGGCAATCGACAGCGGCAGCAATAACGGGCGGTAGGCAGGCGCGGCGCGTGTTTGGCAGTTGAGCATGAGAGTGAAGCTCCTGAATGTCGGCTAAGGTCCGTGTCACTTCTTGCGAGCGGCGACGGCTTCGATTTCGACCAACCCGCCCGGTAGCGGCAGGGCGACTACCTGCACGGCGGTGCGTGCCGGTTTGTTCGGTTGCGCGGCGCTGCCGAAGAACGGCGTATAGCCTTCCTGCAGTCCGGCGAAATCGAGCTTGCCGCCCTTGGCCGGATCGCCCACCAGAAACACCCGAAGTTGCACCACATCACCCAGGTCCAGGCCTTGGCTTTGCAGTACGCCTTTGAGCTTGTTGAGAATCGAGGTGGTCTGCGTCGCGGTGTCGCCATAGGCAGCGAAGGAATCCTTCGGTGCTTTCGGGTCGTGCAGGTCGGCGAGCAGGCCGCTGACAAACAGCAGGTCGGTCTGTGCCGGCACCGACACCGCCAGCGAAATCGGGAAACTGGAGTTGGGCAGGGCGATGCGTTTGATCTCGTCGGCGTGGCTGCTGAGGGCGGTGGCGGTCATGAGGAGTCCTGTGAGCAAAGTCATGGTTTTCATCGGTCAGTCCTTTATTGAAAAAAGTCAGGCGGCAACGCCCGGTTGCTGGCGTTCGGCATGGCGGCCGATCAGGGAAACGATGCGTCGAGCCGAGTCGGCGGCGCTGTTCTGCCAGATGCCGACGCCGCCATGGGCGAGGGCGTCGCTGGCCAGGTACGTGCGGCCCTGAGGCTCGTTGAGGATCTGGTAAGCGCTCTCGCCGACCTCGTCGTTGACGATCCACGGGCCTTTGCTGAAGGGCACCTTGGCCCAGTTGATGGCCACCGGTTTTTGCAGCTTGGTGCTGTGGCCGGGGTGCAGCAGTTCGACCGCTTGCCGCGAGGAGGCGAACTGTTCGGCGAGGGATTTCTTGCTGAAAGCCTGGGCCGACTCACTGGTGTTGTAGGCCGCGACCAGAATCCCCTGGGCGCTGTTCAACCGGTCGCTGGGGTACCACAAACCTTTGACTTCATGGTCCAGGTACGACAATCCGCCGTAGATGTTGAAGTCGGTTTCCCAGAAACGCGGCGACTGCCAGGCGACTTTGTTGGCCTGATCGCTTTGCGCGCTGAGAATCGCTTGCTTGAAGGGCGCACTGAAGTTACTCGGCAACTTGGCCAGTAACGGCAGGGGGACCGTGACGATGGCGTAATCGGCGCTCAGCGTCTGGGTGGTGCCGGTCTTGCGGTCCCGGTAGGTGATGCGGCTGCCGTTTTCGGAGGTCTGAATGTCGCTGACCTCGGCGTTGAAACGCACCGTATCCTTGAGCTTGTCGTAGAACGCGTAGGGAATTCGGTCCATACCGCCAACCGGTTGGAACATGGTCGAGGAAAACTCCGGGATTTCATCGAACACCAACGCGCCCCAGAGCTTGGGATTGAGCAGGGTCTGTAGCTCCAGCGGTGCACGGGTGATGCCGGTTTGATCGCCGGCACCTGGAATGCGGGTGTATCCCGAGCGCACCGAGCCCTTGTATTTGAAGTCGGCGTTGAGATCGCCATAGACCTTGAGGAAATTGAGCAGCGCCTTGCGATCATCGACGCTCAAGTCCTGGTCCAGGGCCTTGCGGCTGACGGTGCGCGCCAGCAGTTCAGACAGTTGGCCGCGGGTGTCGTTGACCGCCTGGCGTAACTGGAATGCCGGTTTGCTCGGATCGGGCAAGGCCAGCGCATTGCGGCTGCTGTTGACCAGCACTTGCAGCTCGACACCCAGTTCGCGGCAGTAGCCGAGAATCGTCTGGTGATGGCTGGGAATCCGCGCGGGACCGGCGTTGAAAAACTGCCCGTCATCGAAGTCGACGGTCTGGCTGATGCCATCGTCGAAATCGACCTTGGTGCCGCGTCGCAGCGTCCAGTTGCGTCCACCCACTCGCTCGCGCGCTTCGAGAATGGTCACGGTGAAGCCAGCCTTGCGCAGCTCGTAGGCGCTGACCAGCCCGGATATACCGGCACCGACCACCACCACGTGCTTGCCTTTGCCACTGCTGCCCAGTTGCAGCGGATTGAATGTTGCCGCCACGGCCTGAGGCGTGAGCCCCAATGCACCGAGGGCGCTGACAGCGGCGGAATAGCCACCGACGGCGGCAATGCGGGAAATCAGTTCTCTACGGGTAACAGCCATCGTGGTGCTCCTTGCGTTCAGCGGTAAGGAATCCGGTGTAGGGGCGCGTCAGGGATCAGAGGTCGTAGCGCACGGACAACAAGAGGGTTCGCGGGTCGTTGATGGAGTAGAAGCGGGCACCGCTGGAGGGCACGTAGCCGACCGATTGCGGGTAGGCGCGATCGAGCAGGTTTTTCACGGCCAGCGTGGTGGTCCAGTGACCGTCGCCGGAGAGGTAACGGGTGTTGGCGTTCCAGAAGGTCTGCTGGGGGATTTCCTGGACGTCGTCGTTGAGTGCGTTGGCGTAGGACTTGGTCTGGAACTGCGCATCGGTGCCCGCCAGCCAGGTGCCGGGCAATCCGGCCGGGATGGTGTAGTTGAGACCGACGCTGGCGTTCCAGCGCGGCGAGAACACCAACTGCTTGCCGTTGGCATCGACACCGGCACCGCTGGCATTTTCGAAGTCGTCGTACTGGCTTTCCAGGTAGCCGACGTTGGCGGTCAGTTGCAGATCGCGGGTCAGCGCAGTCAGGGTTTCCAGTTCTACGCCATAGGTGTGTGCCTGGCCGACGTTGGTCCGTAAGCTGACACCCAGCGCCGGGTCGTAGGCGTTGGTTTGCAGGTCTTTGTAGTCGTTGTAGAACAGCGCGACGTTGGCCCGCAGTCGCTGGTCGAAGAAGTCACCCTTGAAGCCGGTTTCCCAGGTCGTCACGTCCTCGGGCGAAAACGCCTGTTCGGCGGCAGCCTGGGTCGGCGCACGGTTGTCGTAGCCGCCGGCCTTGAAGCCTTTGGCGACGTAGGCGTACTGATTGAGGTGCGGCGTCCAGGCGTATTCGAAGCCGAGTTTGGGGCTGGTGGACTGCCACGATTTGCTCGAATTGGCGCTGAAGTTGGTCCCGGTGATCTGCCGGTTGGTGTTGATCGCGTAGTTGGTGTAGTCGAAGTTCTTGTGTTCGCGGGTGAAGCGCAGCCCGGCGATCAGCGACAACTGCGGGGTGATCTTGTAACTGCCCTGGCCGTACAACGCGTAGCTTTCAGTGTTGGTCGTGCTGTATTGACCCTGGCCAATCACCCGATTGCGCGCCACGGAATAGGTGAGGTTGTCGCGGTCGGCTTCGAATTTTTCGCGGTACAGGTACAGGCCGGTGCTGAAGCTGAATTTGTCGTAGTCGCCGTTGAGCTGGAATTCCTGGGTAGCGTAGTCCTGCTTGTAGGTGATCAGGTTTTGCTGGATCAGTGCCGCCTGGCCCGAGTTGTCATAGTCCACCGGCTGGTTGAACGCCGAATAAGCGGTCACCGATTTGAAGTTCAAGTGGTCGTCGATGGCGTAGATTGCGCGCAGTACCGAGCTGCCTTGGTCGAGTCGGTTCTTCGGATCGAGGCTGCTGTAGCTCTTGAATTTGTCGAAGTGGCCGTCGGCATCAAACGGTGTATAGCTGGTGGTGTCGCCACGGTCGAAGGTGCCGGCCAGGGTCAGTTGCACATCCCACGGCGAATCGATCGGGTTGAAGCGCAACTTGCCGCGGTAGGACTGGATGTCGACGTTGTTCACATCCTCGCCACGGGTCGGGTTGGAGACGGTGCCGTCACGGGTCAGGCGAATCGCCGAAAAACTGCCGAACAGCGCGTTGTCCACCAGCGGGCCACTGATCAGCAATCGGCCGTTCCGGGCGTTGTAATTGCCGGCGCCGAGCTCGAAGAAACCCCGGGTTTCCTGGTTCGGATCGCGGGTGATCACGCGGATCGCGCCGGCGCTGCTGTTGCGTCCATACAGCGTGCCTTGCGGGCCGCGCAACACTTCGACGCGCTCGACGTCGTTGAAGTCGAGCATCGAGGAAATCGCCCGTGGGATGTACAGGTCATCGGCGTACACCGCGACGGCGGATTCCTGGATCGGGTCGGTTTCGCCGATGCCACGAATCCCGTAGGTCTGGGCGCTGTAGGAGATCGACTGGCGGCTGAGGGTCAGGTTCGGCACTTGCCCGGAGAGGTCGCGGATGCTTTTGATCTGCTTGTCTTCCAGGGCTTTTTCGTCGAACGCGGAAATCGCCAGCGGGGTTTTTTGCAGGTCTTCGCTGTGGTGTTCGGCGGTGACTGTGACAACGGGGAGGGCACCATCCATGGTGTTTTCTTCGGCGTGGGCCGACAACCCGAACATCGCCAGCGACACGGCCAGCGTCAAACGGTTTGCAGTGAAGGTGTTGTGCATGGTGAACCCCAAGTGTGTAAGCGCAGCGTTGGCGTCGTTATGTTTTTTTGGGCAAAGCGTTGCCGGGGCCATGTTTCGAAAGCCATGGCGGCGGGGGGCTTGAGCCGTTTTCAGGTTGTGGGTGTGGCAGTTGACCGTGGAGTGGTGTCGGCCGGAAAAACGTGCAGTTCCGAGGGCCTCCACCTGGTCAGGGGTCGGTGATGGTTGTAACAGTATTTGTATAATACGGCGCTGTAAAAGTCCGATTGGTTATAAGTTAATTATAAAAAATAGACATTAAAAATCTTCTATAAATGCGCAAAGCTGATGTTATTTTCTTCCGGATGCGCAGAACCAATGTGGGAGCGGGCTTGCTCGCGAAGGCGGTGGATCAGGCAACATTGATGTCGCCTGACACTCCCTCTTCGCGAGCAAGCCCGCTCCCACATTGGATTGCGTTTGAGTGACGGGTGTCGGGGTTCAATACCCGCGTTGTACGTTCGCCTGATTCTGCAACGCCAAACCGTTGAGATAACGCTCAAGGTTGGCCAGGAAACTGTCAGCTATCTCATGGCCACTGTTGGTGGAAATCGCCGAGGTATGGGGTGACAAGCGCACCCGTGGATGGGTGTAGAACGGATGTCCTTCGGGCAGTGGCTCGGGATCGGTGACGTCCAGCGAAGCCAGGCCGATCGTTGCGCTGTCCAGTGCTTCAAGCAACGCCCCGTGATCCAGCAGACCGCCGCGGGCGATATTGATCAGATGCAGGCCGGGTTTGGCGCTGGCGAGCACCGCGCTGTTGACGATATGCCGGGTCGCGCCGGTCAACGGCGCGGCCAGCACCAGATGGTCGGAACGGGCAAACAGGTCATGGATATCGCGCGCGGCTTCGACGCCTTCCACCTCGAACGGCGTCTGACTCTGACGCAACGCCAGCACATTGATGCCCAAGGCGTGGGCCTTGCTCGCCAGGCTGCGGCCAATCGCACCGAAGCCGAGAATCCCCAACGTGGTGCCCTTGAGCGGCGTCAGTGCGGTGAAATTCCATTGCGAGTCATGCACCCAAATGTCCGGCAGACGCTTGGCGGCAGCGAAGATCGCGGCCAGGGCGAACTCGGCGATGTTCTCGGCGGCGCTGCCCCGGGAAGTGCTCACCGGCGGGCCGTTGAACAGCCATTGGGGGTAGAAGTCGATGCCGGAAGACACCACCTGAATCCACTTCAAACCGTAGGGCCAACCCGGCGGCGGTGTGTCCGGCGCCAGATAGCCGCGCACATTGATCGGCCGCGCCAGCAAAATACTGACTTCAGTCGGCAGGTCGCTGGGTACGCCGCTTGGCACATCGATTAATCGGGCGTCAGGATGCGTGTGTGCGAGGCGCTGACGAATCACATCGTTGAAGTCTTCATCCAGTTGGCTGGCGATAATGAGCTGGCTCATGGGCGTTCCTTTTGCTGGCGCTGGGCGAAGACCGCTTTGCCGACGCCTTGCAGCACGGCATCGTTCTGCGGCGTGTGAACACGGCTGCACAGCACATCGCGGTAATGCCGTTGCAGCGGATTTGTGCGGGACAGGCCGGGGTTGCCAGACGCCTCGATGGCCAACTCGACGGCGCGGATGGCGTTGCCGGTCACCAGGTACTTCAGTTGCGCGGCGTTAATGGCCGGCGTGCGTCCTTCGGCGGCGCAATCCAGCAGGCTGCGGTTGGCGAACAACAGCGTGTCGATGTGCCCGACGGTTTCCTGAAAGCGCGGAAGGGTGGAGAGCGACGCGCCGAGGTTGGATGGCTTGCGTTGTTCCAGCCAACCCACCAACCAGTCGCGAGCGGCTTGGGCGACGCCGTCGTAAACCGACGAGAGCAACACCGACATCCACAGGAAGCCGTCGCCATCGAGTTCGGGTTGCGGCGCGCTCCAGGGGCTGACGCTGACGGCATGATCCAGCGGCACCAGCACATTGTCGAACACCACTTCGTGGCTGCACGTCGCGCGCATGCCCAGATGGTCCCAATCCTCGATGATGCTGATGCCGGGTGTGTCCTTGTGCACCAGCCAGGCACCGACCAGTGGATCTTCATCGGTGCTGCGTGCCCAGACGCTGAACCATGTCAGGCCATGACTGCCGGTGGAGTAGATTTTTCGGCCACTGATGCGCCAACCGGCGGAGGTGCGCCGGGCAACGGTCGCTGGCAAACCACCGCGAGCCGGGGTGCCGAGGTCGGGCTCGACCCGCAGGGCGTTGATCAACGCGCCTTGCTGGACGGCGTCTTGCGCCACTTGCAGGCGCAATGCTTCGGGCCAGGTTTTACTGTCTTGCAGGCGCGCGTGCTGGATGTACTGCATCACCAGGATCAACGCCGTCGAGGGTTCACCCTTGGCGATTGCGCTGATCGCCTTGCGCGCCTGGGCCAGATTCGCGCCACCACCGCCGAGGGCTTTGGGCACGGTCAGCGCGACCAGGCCGTGCTCCTGCAGCAGCTTGAAATTGTCCTGGGGGAAGGCGCCGCTTTCGTCATAAAGGTGCGCCGTGGCGCCGAGTTGTGCGCCGATGGTTTCCAGCAAGGCTTCGAAATTCGCCGCCTCGATGGATCGCAGTGGCGGAGCGTGTTGAGAGGAAATGCTCATAGTGGATTCACTCGATCATGAAGTGTAAGTAGATCCAGGCTTTGAAGATTCATTGTGGCGAGGGGGCTCGCCCCCGCTCGGCTGCGAAGCAGTCGCATAACCTGCTGGCACGGTGTAGCTGAACGAATGCCGGGGCCGCTTCGCGACCCAACGGGGCGATGCGGCGTTCCGACAAGCCCCCTCGCCACGGACAAGCCGTCTTGCCACAGGGTGGGGTGCTCGACTTTAGGGCTCATATCGGCAACAACTTGAACTGCCGGTCCCACAACGGACTGACATCCAGCCGTTCGCTCAACACACCCGCAGCGAAGAACAAATCCGCGACCTCCTGTTGCGAGGCAATCGCCTGGTCGTCCACTTCGATGACTTTCCACGGCTGGCTGCGGCTGTTGTACATGTCGAGAAACACCGCTTTGTCGACGCCCAGTAGCTGCGCGGATTTGGCGGCCCAGGGTTCGGGGTTGTTATTGATCCATTCCAGCGTGCGCGCCGTGCGCTGCAAGTAGTCCTGAATCGCTTGTTTGCGCAGCGGGTCTTCGAGGGCCGCGGGGCGCGCCGCCATCAAGTAGTTGCCGGACAAATAACCCTCGGCGGTTTTCAACACCCGGGCGCCACTGCGGAATTTCGCCAACTGGATAAACACCCCATAAATCACCCAGGCATCGAGCTGACCGCTCTGGAAAGCACTGAAACCATCCTGCGGCGTGAGCGCCACGGCGGTGATGTCGTTCATCGTCAGGCCCTGTTCTTTCAGTGCCTTGATCAGAAAGTAATGCGAGGTGGTCGAGCGCACGTACCCGACCCGTTTGCCGCGCAACTGCCCGACCGATTCGAGTTTCGAGTCCTTGGGAATCAGGAACACCTGGTTGTTCACGTCGCCTTGTATCACTGCGATGAGTCGCGGTTGGCGATGGCTCTGAATCGAGAAAATCGGTGGGATCTCGCTCATGGAGCCGATGTCCAGGCTGCCCGAGGCCAGCGCTTCGACGATCAGGTTGCCGCCGGCAAACTCCGCGTAATCGACTTTGTAAGGGCGGTTAGCGGTGCCGGCGTCTTCGGTGAAATACGACTCCTGGCCGCGATAAGTGGCGACGCCCAGGGTCAGGTCCGAAAGCGAGGTGTTTTGCGCGAACGCACGCGAAGCCAATCCCATCGAGGACAGCCCCAGCGCCCCGAGGGCGATCGAACTGGCCGTCAGGAAGCCGCGACGATTGAACTGCCCTGGCAGGTGATTAAAGGATTCGCTCATGCCAGTGCCTCGCTCTTCTGGTGAACCTGGGCGGTTGTGTAACGGTTGGCGGGTGCCTCAAGCCCGAGGTTGTCGCGCAGGGTCGTGCCGCTGTATTCATCGCGAAACAGACCGCGCTGTTGCAGCACCGGCACGACGAGCTCGGTGAAATATTGCAGACCGTCCGGCAGCACCGAATTAATGATGAAACCGTCAGATGCGCCTTCTTCGAACCAGGTCTGAAGGGCGTCCGCAACCTGCTCAGGCGTGCCGACGAAGTCGCGCCGTGGCCGGGAGAAACGCAGGGCCACTTCGCGCAAGGTCAGGCCTTCGTCTTTGGCCAGTTGTTTGATCCGGTCCGAACCGCCTTTCTGGCTATTGGAGCCTAAGTCACCCAGCTCGGGGAATGGCGCATCCAATGGGTACTGGCTGAAATCATGGTCATTGAACGGCCTGCCGAGGGCGACAATCGCATCCTCAATACTCACCAGTTCCACCGCTTGCTGATAGCGGCTTTCAACTTCTGCTTCATCGCGGCCAACGATCGGACGGATGCCCGGCAGGATCGACAGCTTTTGTGCATCCCGGCCGAAGCCGCTGGCGCGTTTTTTCAGGTCCTGATAATAGGCGCGTGCTTCGTCGAACCCCTCGGGGCTGACGAAAATCGCATCGGAATTCTCCGCGGCGAAATTACGTCCGTCCTCAGAGGTGCCGGCCTGGAAAATCACCGGCTGACCTTGCCGGGAGCGGGCGATGTTGAGCGGGCCTTTTACCGAGAAAAATTCACCTTTGTGCTCCAGCGCATGCAGTTTGCCGGGGGTGAAAAACTCGCCGCTTTGCTTGTTGTAGGCGAAGGCGTCGTCTTCCCAGGAGTCCCACAACCCCTTGACCACATTCACATGCTCCTTGGCGATGCGGTAGCGCACCGCATGGGGCGGGTGCTCGGCCTTGCCGAAATTATCGGCGGTGCCGCTGAGCCAGGAGGTCACCACGTTCCAGCCGGCACGACCGCCGCTGATGTGGTCCAGGGACGCAAACTGGCGCGCCACCTGGAACGGTTCGGTGTAGCTGACGGTGACGGTTGCCACCAGGCCGATGTGGCGAGTGGTCGCGGCCAGCGCCGAGAGGATGGTCAGCGGCTCGAAGCGATTGAGGTAGTGCGGGCTCGACTTCTCATGGATGTGCAGGCTGTCGGCGATAAACACGAAGTCGAACTTCGCCGCTTCAGCCAGTTGCGTTTGCTGCTGATAGAAACCGAAATTCACGCTGGCATTGGGCAGGGCTTGCGGGTGGCGCCATTCGCCCCAACCATGGCCGACGCCATGGACCATCGCCCCGAGTTTGAGTTGGCGTTGCTTGCTCATGGTTCTACTCCTTTAGCGCGAAGCCTGGGTAAGTGGGGGACGTTTGGTGTTGAAGCTCTTGTCGAAGCCTTGGGAGACGTCGATGTGTCGGGTCAGCAAGCCTTCTTCCTGATAGATGTCGGCGGTGGCCTGCAAGCCGCTGACGACCGCGTCGTCAATCACCACCGGTTGCATGTGGGTCGCCTTGGCCACGGCCACATGCACCGCCAGGGGCAGGCCGGTGATTTTGGCCTGGGCGGCGGCGTACTCATTGGGGTGCTCGTTGCTCCAGCGGTAGGCCCGGTCGACCCGGGCGACGAAGTCGTCCAGTTGCTGGCGCTTATCGACGATGGCCTTGTCGGTGGCTGCGAGATAAAGGTGATTGCTCAGCAGGTTGCTGCCGCTGACCAGGATCCTGGCCTGACTCTGAGAGGTGACGACGGTGGTGTAGGGATCCCACGTGGACCAGGCATCCGCGGTGCCGTTATCCAGCACCAGTCTTGACTCGCTGGGCAGCAGGAACACGAACTGCACATCCTGGGTGCTCAGGCCGGCGTCGCGCAGGGCCTTGATGGCCAGGTAGTGCCCGATCGAGCCGCGCGTGGTGACGATGCGCTTGCCCTTGAGGCCTGAGACATCCTTGATCGGTGAATCCTTGGGCACAAGAATGGCAGTGGTATTGCGCCCCTCGGCATGAATGATGCTGACCACTTTGAGCGGCGCACCGGCGCCGAGGGCGAACACATAAGGCGCATCGCCCAGGGCGCCGATGTCCACCGCTCCAGCGTTCAACGCTTCACCTAACGGCGCGGCGGCGGGGAACTCGGAGAACTGGATCTGGTAGGGCACGTTTTTCAGTTCACCGGAGACCTCCAGCAGTACCTTGATCGTGGACTTTTGATTGGCCACCAACAGCGGTTGCAGGTCGGCGGCGTAAGTGACGGCGCCAAAGGTGAGGGCGGTGGCGATCAGCAGATATTTGAACGGCTGGGTGAAACTCATAATTGCATGCTCCAGGCGGGTCTTGATGCTTCTTGTCACCTCCGCCTGGAGAAAGGGGTCGGGCTGAATTCAACGTTGGGCGTATCAAACGGCGCTGCCCGGTATACGGCGCAGAAGCCTTAAGGGCTCAGATCACAAAAAAGCCGTGGGTGGCGTCGCGGGCCAGTTGCGCTACCAATCCATATTCCCAGTCCAGATAGGCTTGCATTGCTTCGCGAGGACTGTCGGTGCCTTCATAGGGGCGGCGATAGCGATCAATGCGCGGTGAAGCCAGATGAGTTTCACCGTCTTGCAGTGGCAGTTGCGCAGCGATCCAGCTGGCCGTGCCGCCCTTGAGCAGGAACACGGGTTTGCCGGTCAGGGCCTCGACATCAGCGACAGCCAGCCGTGCCAATTGGCTGCTGCCACAGGTCAGCACGTAGCGTTGTGCGGCCGGTACGTTGGCCAGGGCTTCGCGCAATTGCCCGCGCAGTGCCCACCATGCACCGGGGATATGGCGTTTGACGTAGTTGGCGCTGCTGGTGAAATCCAGCACCACACTGTCGCCATGGGTCAGCCATTCGGCCAGGGTTTCGGGGCTGATTTCCTCGGCTTGCCGCGGCGTGGGGACCGGCGCCTGCCAGGCACCTTTCTCGCTGAAATGCGCAGGCTGAACGTCATCCAGCACATGCACCTCCCACCCCAATTGCGAAAGCCAGGACGCCGACATGTTGGCCCTCACGCCATCGTCATCGACCAGCACCAGGCGCGCGCCGCGCACGCTGGCAAAGTGATCGGTTTCCTGCACCAGTTGGCCGCCCGGTGTCGAGCGGGCGGCGGGCAGGTGGCCGGTCTCGAATTCTTCCGGGGTGCGGACGTCGAACAGGTAAGTGCTGCGGGTTGCTTCCTGTTGCCAGCCTTGCAAGTCGGCCAGGGTTGCGCGGCCGACCAGCGCTTTGTCGGCGACGCGACGGGCATCCTGGGCGGCGATGTGTCGGTGTTCTTCGCTGGTCGGCGCGAACCGGCGTGACTGGCCGTGTTGCAGTTTTTGACCGGCCAGGGTCCAGCCGATGGTGCCGTTGCGCAAGGCTGAAACCGGGTTGGCGATACCGGAATTGATCAACGACTGAGTGCCGATGATGCTGCGGGTGCGACCGGCGCAGTTGACGATTATCCGCGTTGCCGGGTCCGGCGCCAGTTCCCGAGCGCGTAAGACCAATTCGGCCCCGGGTACGCTGATCCCGGTGGGAATGCTCATGGTCTGGTATTCATCAAAACGCCGGGCGTCGAGCACCACCACATCGGCTTCGCTGTCGAGCAGTGCCTGCACTTCTTCCGCCGCCAGGGATGGCGTGTGACGCTGGCTCTCCACCAGTTCGCCAAAGGCTTTGCTCGGCACGTTGACGTCGATAAACAGCTCGCCACCGGCACGGCGCCAACCGTCCAGGCCACCCTCCAGCAAGCCGACATTGATGTAGCCGAGCTCTTGCAAGCGCTGAGCGGCGATCTGTGCGAGGCCTTCGCCGTTGTCGTAGACGGTCACCGGGGTATCCAGCCGCGGGATCCGCGAGTACACCTCCAGCTCAAGCCTGGACAGTGGAATGTTGGCGGCGAACAACGGGTGCGCCTCAGCGAAAGGCGCCTCTTCACGCACATCGACGAGGGCCAGTTCTTCTTTGTTCAACAGTGCCTTTCGAATCTCGGCGAAGGAGCGGATCAGCTCTTTTTTTACAGGGCTTGTACTCATAAGGCTTGGCTCTCTTTGGACAGATCCCAGATGTTGGGGAGAAAGGCGTTGGAATAACCGGAGATAAACAGTTTTTCGCTGCCGTCGGGCTGATACACCGCGCGGCGCACGGCGCCGATGTTGGCGCCATAGACATGGATGCTGATGGACACCTGATCATCAAAGGCATTGCTGACTTGATGAATGTCGCCAATCTTGGGCGACACCGCTTCGACCTGACCGGGTTCCAGCTGAATCCGGTTGCCCTCGGCCACCAGCGTGCCGTCGGTGTGGCGGGCGAAACCTTGGGAATATTCGGCACCGCGCAACATGCCGATCAGGCCCCAGACCCGATGATCGTGGATCGGTGTGCGTTGCCCCGGCCCCCAGACAAAACTGACGACGCTGAAGCGCTGCCGTGAATCGGCATGCAACAGGTATTGTTGATAATGCCGCGGATCAGGGCGGGCAAAGTCTTCCGGCAGCCAGTCGTCGTGGCTGACCAATTGGCTGAGCAACTTGCCACCGCGATGCAACAGGTCACCCTCGCGCGGGTGGCTGTCGATCAGTTCAGCCAGGGCGCCTATGAATGCTCTGAGTCTCTCTGGGTGTCGGGCCTGGGTCATGGCGATTCCATCGTTCGTTTCGAAGGTTGTTGTGATTATCTAAGCATAATGATTGTTCTTAATATGCTATTTTTTAATGATTAGGTTATAGCTGAAAGGAATTAAGAACTCGATTGAATAGCGTTAGACGTTATCGATAGGGGCAGGGGAGCGCTCCGGGCTATCCAGATTCCGGCAATAGAACTATGCTTTTCAGACATTTTATTGACTGTTCTCTATGTGCGGGCCAAATGAAAATTGATGATATCGATGCCTTCGTCGAAGTGATTCGTTGCCAGTCCATCAGCCATGCGGCCGAGTCGTTGCAGTTGACCCAGCCGGCCATTACCCGGCGTGTGCAGAACTTCGAGCAGGCGTTGGGCGTGGAGCTTTTCGACCGCAACACCAAGCCGCTCAAGCCCACGTTGATCGGCACGCGGGTGTATGAACAGTGCCGTTTGATCCTGCGGGAAATGGACGCGTTGCGCGAACTGGTGGCCACCGATGCGCCGCCCACCGGGCTGTTGCGCCTGGGCGTTCCGCAAACCATCGGCGATGTGGTGCTGCTCGATGCCCTCAAGCATCTGCGCGTCGAATACCCCGAATTGCGCGCGCAGGTGGCAACAGGGTGGGGCAGTCAACTGGTCGGCAAGATCGAGCGCGGTGAACTGGATGCTGCGGCGGCGCTGTTCCCGGCGGGCAAGATTTTTCCGGACAACATCGTCGGTGAGTCCATCGGCAAGATGGAACTGGTGGTGGTCTGCGCCAAGGCGCAAGTGTCCAAGCGTGCGTGCAAACTCGCCGACGTTTACCAGAGTGGCTGGATTCTCAACCCTGACGGCTGCGGTTTTCGCGCCGGGTTGCAACGCACTCTGTCAGATCAAGGACTGGCTCTGCGGGTCAATCTGGAAACCTTCGGTACCGAGTTGCAGTTGGGCCTGGTCGCCGACGGGATGGGGCTCGGCCTGGTACCGCGTCCGTTGCTGGAGCGCAGTGCGCATTTCGATCAGTTGGCGGTGATGCCGCTCAAGGATTTCAAACCGCTGATGGACCTGTGGCTGATCTACCCGCACTTTCTCGGCAACCTGCAAGGGCCGGTCGATGCCTTTGGCAAACTGGTCGCTGGATCGTTGCAGAAGATCAAGAATGCGGCATGACCAGCAACTGAAGACATAAAAAAAAATGATAATTAGCTTAGATTAAAATGTGCTTTTTATTATTTTTTGGCATCCCCTAGGCTGGCTGGAAATCCTTAAGGCCATCCAGGAAGTTTAGCCATGAGCAGCGTCAGCCCGTTATCCAGCGTCTCGAAAAATGTTCGCCAGCGCGTCACTCCCGAAGAATGGGAAGTGCGGGTCAAACTGGCCGCAGCCTATCGGTTGGCGGCGTTGTTCAAGTGGACTGACCACATCTACACGCACTTTTCCGCGCGAGTGCCGGGACCTGAGGAACATTTCCTGATCAATGCCTTCGGGTTGTTGTTCGATGAAATTACTGCGTCCAACCTGGTCAAGGTCGACATCGACGGCACCATCGTCGATGACCCGACCGGCCTGGGCATCAACTACGCCGGGTATGTGATCCACAGCGCCATTCACGGCGCGCGTCCCGACCTGCAAGCGGTCCTGCATACCCACACCCGCGACGGCATCGCGGTATCGGCGCAGCGCGATGGGCTGTTGCCGATATCGCAGCATTCCATCGGTTTTTCCGGGCGGGTGGCCTATCACGGTTACGAAGGCATCGCCCTGGACCTGGACGAGCGTGAACGACTGGTAGCGGACCTGGGGGACAAAAGTGTGCTGATCCTGCGCAACCACGGGCTGCTGACCGCTGGTGTCAGCGTTGAACACGCCTTCCAGCAACTGCACGGCCTGGAGCGTGCCTGCAACATTCAGATCGCGGCGCAGGCCGGTGGCAATGCCGAGCTGGTCTTCCCGCCGGCCGAGGTGGTGGCCAAGGTCGAGAAGCAGGCCGAGGTGTTCAAAAGTGGTGACGGGCCGGGTGTTGCGCGGCACTGGGATGCGCTGATTCGGCAGTTGGAGCGCAGTGATACCGATTACAAGAACTGAGCCAGATATCCCAGGTGAACACAGAGGTGATGTGTCAGACACCAAACTTGCGATCACTGCCGATCAAAATGTAGGAGCGAAGCTTGCTCGCGAAAACGGTCTGTCAGTCAACATCTCTGTTGAATGTGCCGCCGTCTTCGCGAGCAAGCTTTGCTCCTACAGGGATTGGTGGTGAACACAATCCTTGCGAACACCCTACATGCTCAGTGCTTTACGCGACTTTTTCCGCCGCTTGCCGTTCACGCTCGGCCACCAATTGGCGGGTCAGCGGGATCAGGCGCTTGCCATAATCGATGGCATCGTTGAGTGGGTCAAAGCCGCGGATCAGGAACGTGGTGATGCCCAGGTCGTAGTAGTCGAGCAGGGCTTCGGCGACTTGTTCCGGGGTGCCGACCAGCGAGGTCGAATTGCCTTGTGCGCCGAGCAGGCCGGCGATTCCGGTCCACAGGCGCTTATCCAGACGCGAGCCTTGGGCTGCGGCCGCCAGCAAGCGTCGGGAGCCTTCGTTCGGTGGTTCGCGACGAACAAAACCGTTCTGTTCGGCCAATGCTGTGGCTTGTTGCAGGATGCGCTCGGCACGTTCCCAGGCTTGCGCTTCGGTGTCGGCCAGAATCGGTCGCAACGACAGGCTGAAACGAATGCTGCGCCCATGTTTGGCCGCCTCGGCGCGCACCTGATTCACCACTTCGCGCACCTGTTCGTAGGTTTCGCCCCACAGCGCGTAAACGTCCGCGTGCTTGCCCGCCACCGCGATGGCCGCCGCCGATGAGCCACCAAAATACAGCGGAATGTGTGGTTGTTGTGGCGACTTCACTTGCGAGTGCGCACCCTCGACCTGGTAATACTTGCCCTGATAGTCGAAGGGTTTTTCGCGGGTCCATTCCTGACGTAGCACGTCGAGGTATTCATCGGTGCGGGCGTAGCGCTCGTCTTTGCCGATGTAGCTTCCATCGGCGCGCAATTCGCGATCATCGCCGCCGGTGATGATGTGCACGGCAGTGCGCCCACCATTGAACACGTCGAGGGTGGTGAACTGTCGTGCGGCCAGGGTAGGGGCGGCGAATCCCGGTCGATGGGCAATCAGGAACTTCAGTTTTTTCGTCACACTGGCGGCATGGGAGGCAATCAGCGTGCTGTCCGGACTGTTGGAGTGGAACGCCACCAGGGCGCGGTCGAAACCGGCTTCCTCATGGGCGCGGGCGACGGTCTCCACATATTCGGGCTGCAACACCGGGCCGCTGCGCGGCTGGGTTTCCGAGGATTGGTGGCCACCGATGTAACCGATAAATTCGATGCTCATGCTGGGTTCCTTGTCTTTGGATAGGCGTGATTCAAGCCTCCACCGGGCAGGGGGTCGGTCTGTGACGTCGAAAGTAGGCGCCGCGGGGCAGGGCTGTGAAATGCCGTTTTGTTCTAAGTTAATTATTAATTAAATGAATCATACAAAATTGCAGATATCAGCAATGCGCATTTTAATCGGCGTCAGGAATGCATCCGCCACAGGACGTGCGTTGCAGGGTTTAATTATGCAAATAATTTATCTGGATTATTTTATATCTGATTTTTAATCATATTAGGTTATTCCCAAAAAGAATTTCACTGGCGTTTTTTATGCGAATAGCATGAATCCGAAGCCATATTCTTGATGAGGAAGGAAGCCTGATGACCGAAAAGACCTTCGATACGCAGAGCACTAGTAGCTCGTTTTCCGTCAGCAAGGCTGTTGAAAACCAGGGTGCGTCGAAGCTGATCCCCAGCTGGCTACACAACTGGCGAACCCCCGAAGTCTTTCTGCGCTTGCTCAGTCCGATTGCGTTGCTGCTCTTGTGGGAACTGGCGTCGCAGCTCGGCCTGATCCCACAACGGATCATCGCCGCGCCCTCGCAAATCGGCGGCACGCTCTGGGCGATGATCGTCTCCGGGGAGCTGGGCAAGCATTTGCTGGTGTCGCTGCAGCGTGCGCTGCTGGGCCTGAGTATCGGCGTCAGCGTCGGCGTCGTCGCGGCACTGATCACTGGTTTGTCCAAGCGCGGTGAGGTAATCCTCGATTCGCCGATGCAGATGCTGCGCACCATTCCTTCCCTGGCGCTGGTGCCGTTGTTCATCCTCTGGTTCGGCATCGGCGAGTTCACCAAGATCGCGCTGATCGTCACCGGTACGACCTTCCCGGTGTACCTGAACCTGTTCGCCGGGATTCGCAACATCGACCCCAAATTGATCGAGGCCGCCAACACCCTGGGCCTGAATCGTCGCGAGTTGATCTGGCATGTGATCCTGCCAGGGTCATTGCCCTCATTCTTTGTCGGCCTGCGTTACTCGCTGGGGATTTCCTGGCTGGCCCTGGTGTTCGTCGAACAGATCAACACCACCGCCGGCATCGGTTTTCTGGCCAGTGATGCGCGGGACTTCATGCGCACCGACGTGATCGTTATCTGCCTGCTCATTTACAGCGTCCTCGGCTTATTGATCGACGGACTGATCCGCACGCTGGAGCGTTTTGCCCTGGCCTGGCGCCCATCTTTTGTGAGGAACTGACATGTCGACTATCGCCGCAAAAAACCTGCAGTCAGAAGCACCGGTACAACTGCGCAATGTGGTGCGCCAATTCGGCCAGCAGCGGGTCATCGATGGCCTGGACCTGGACATCGCACCGGGCGAATTCGTCGCGCTGCTCGGGGCCAGTGGTTCGGGCAAGACCACCTTGCTGCGCAGCCTGGCCGGCCTGGACAGTATCGACAGCGGTCAGCTGCTGGTGCCCAAGGCACGGGCCGCGGTATTTCAGGAGCCCCGATTGATGCCGTGGAAGCGCGCCTGGAAGAATGTGATTCTCGGTCTGCACACCCCGGACGCCAAGGCTCGTGCGCTGCAGGCGCTGACGGAAGTGGGCCTGGCCCATAGGCTTGAAGCTTACCCGGCCACGCTCTCCGGTGGCGAAGCGCAACGCGTGGCACTGGCCCGTGGGTTGGTGCGCGAACCCAAGCTGTTGCTGCTCGACGAACCCTTCGCCGCGCTCGACGCACTGACGCGGATTCGCATGCATCGGCTGATCATCGAGTTGTGGCGCAAACACAACCCGGCGGTGCTGCTGGTCACCCATGACGTGGACGAAGCCATCCTGCTGGCCGACCGGGTGATCGTGCTGGCCAACGGCAAGATCGCCGAACAATTGTCGATCGATCTGCCGCGAGCTCGAGACACCGGTCAGGAGGGGTTTCAGGAAATCCGCGCGCGCTTGCTGAGTTTGTTGGGGGTTGAAGTGGAAACCGTTGCCGTGGCTGAACGTCAGCTCACGAACAGCACTGTCCGGCGTTTTGCCCATGGCTGACGCAGCTTCCAATTCATTGATACGGGAATGTTCTGTTATGCCGATCCTCGTTCGGAAATCCGCGTTGGTGTTGTTGTCCAGCGTCGCGTTGTTGCTCGGCGGTTGCGGTGACACGGTTGCGCCTCAATCTTCATCCGCTGCCAAGTCAGACTTGTCCGGCGTGAAGCTGATTCTGGGCGATCAAGCCAAGGGCTTGCGCACCGTGGTGGAGGCGGCGAATGCGTTGGAGGGCATCGACTACAAAGTTGAATGGGCGAACTTCCAGGGGGCCGCTCCCTTGTTCGAAGCCTTGCGTGCCGGTGCCGTCGATCTGGGGCCGGCCGGTGATACGCCGGTGCTTGCCGCCGCGACCGGGGGCACGCCACTGCGCATCGTCGCGGTACGGCGCAGTCAATCAAGGGGCATTGCGATTCTGGTTCCGGCTAATTCGGATATCCGCACCGTTGCCGACTTGAAAGGCCGCAATGTCGTGGTGTCTTCGGCCCGCGGCAGCATTTCCCAATACCTGTTGATTCGCGCGCTGGCCAATGCCGGTGTCGATGAGAAGGACGTCAAGGTCGGGTTCGTCCTGCCGACCGATGCCTTGTCCGCATTCAACGCCGGCAAGATCGAAGCCTGGGCCACCTTCGGTATCTATCAGGCATTTGCCGAGCAGCAGGGCGCACGGGTGCTGATCAGCGGCGAGGGGATCAACACCGGGCTGACCTTCATCACGGCTTCCGATGAAGTGCTCACCGACCCACTCAAGCGCAAAGCACTTAGCGACGTGTTGCAGCGTTTCGCCAAGGCTTTCGAATGGGCCCGGCAACACCCCGACGAATATGCGCGGGTGTTCGCCAAGGTCAACGATATTCCCCTGGAAGTCTCGCAGCGATTACGCAGCTGGGGTGACGAAGCGTTGTTGCCGCTCGAGCCACGGGATGTTCAGGCGCTACAGCAAGTCGATGACTTGTTCGTGGAAAAGAACATTTTTCCCCATCGTGTCGATGTGCAAAAGCTGACGGATGATCAAGTGTTTTCCCTGGTGCCTTTGACATTGACGCAATCGGAGCCGGCACGTTAGTCCGGGGCCAGGCGCGTGTTCAATTTGAATGTTTACAGGAGTCAATGAATGGGCAATGTCCAGAGCGCCGCAAGTGCCCTAGAGGTGTTTCGGCACCCGGCAGCCGGTGGCGAGCTGCTCGACCTTGGCCGGGTTTTCCGCGAACCCCTGGCACTGTCGCGGCTGCACAGCACGCCCAAGCGTGTGTTGAGTCGTCGTGAAGGGGTCTTGCTGGGCGTGTTCGCGCTGGTGCTGCATGGCGCGGTGATTGTCTGGGTCAACCAGACACCGCCGCCGACATTGCCAGTGGTGCCACCGGAAATTCCGCCGATGACTATCGAGTTCTCGCAGCCGGCACCACCGGTGGTGGTGCCGCCACCGCCCGAGCCAATTCCCCAGCCCAAGGTCGAACCACCGTCGCCGGTTGAAGATGAGCTGGCTGTGAAACCGCCGCCACCCAAGCCCATTCCCAAACCAAAACCCGTGGTTAAACCGCTGCCTAAACCCGTGGCCAAGCCGGTAGAGCAAGCACCGGCGCCGCCCGCGCCGCCACAACCGGTCGCCACGCCTGCACCTCCAGCACCACCAGCACCAGCACCACCGGCACCGAAACCGGTGACCCCGGCGTCGGCCAGCGCCGGTTACCTGAAGAACCCGGCGCCGGAATATCCCTCGCTGGCGATGCGTCGCGGCTGGGAAGGCACCGTGCTGCTGCGGGTGCATGTCCTGGCCAGCGGCAAACCCGGTGAAATCCAGATCCAGAAAAGCAGTGGCCGAGATCAACTCGATGACGCCGCACTGGCTGCGGTCAAGCGCTGGAGTTTCGTGCCGGCCAAGCAGGGCGATATTGCCCAGGACGGCTGGGTCAGCGTGCCCATCGACTTCAAAATCAAGTAACTCAACCCCATCGATAGAACCGCGGGCCACCTGACAAAAGGCGCATCGCTACAACCGATCCATAGCCTTGTTGGAGAGCCTGAGCATGAACCTGATCGCATCCCCCTTCGAATCCATCGAACATACCGTCATCTGGCTGTTGATCCTCTTTTCCGTGGCCACCTGGGGCCTGGCCTTGCTCAAGGGCGTGCAGTTCACCCGGCTCAAGACGCAGGATCGAAAATTCCATAAACACTTTTGGGCGGCCTCCAGCCTCGACTCGGCAGCCGAACTTGCCCACAACCAACCCGGCGCGGCAGCCCGCGTCGCGCTGGCCGGTTATGCGGCGATTCAAGTCAGCGATAACCAGAACACCGATCTCAGTCAATCGATCAACCATCAAGACCGTCTCGAACGCGCGCTGCGCCAGCAGATCGTGCGGGAACGTCGCTCGCTGGAAAGCGGCCTGGCGATCCTCGCCAGTATCGGCAGCACCTCGCCCTTTATCGGTCTTTTCGGCACTGTGTGGGGGATCATGTCGGCGTTGAAAGGCATCAGTGCAGCGGGCTCGGCGAGTCTGGAAACCGTGGCCGGGCCCATCGGTGCCGCACTCGTCGCCACCGGTGTCGGCATTGCCGTCGCGGTACCCGCGGTGCTGGTCTACAACTACTTTTTGCGTCGCCTGAAGCTGACCGCTGCGGATCTGGACGACTTCGCCCACGACTTCTACAGCCTGGCGCAAAAAAACGCGTTCCGCGTGCTACTGCACCCGGTGCTGAGCAAGTCAGGCGCGACCGTCGCCGGACAGCAAGTCAAGGAGGCTTCCTGAAATGGCCTTCTCCACACAAGACAGCGATGAAGTGCTCAGCGAGATCAACGTTACGCCACTGGTGGACGTGATGCTGGTGCTGCTGGTGGTGTTCATCGTCACCGCGCCACTGCTGACCAACGCAATCCCGATCAACCTGCCGAAGACCGAGTCGGTGGCGCCGGTGGAGCAGAAAGACCCGCTGGTGGTGAGCATCGATGACAAGGGCAAGGTGTTCATCAACAAAGACGAGATCCAGGCGGATCTGCTCGAGTTCAACCTGCAGGCGGCCAAGGCGAAAAACCCCGATGTGCGCGTGCAGCTGCAGGCGGACAACGGGGTGAATTATGGCGAAGTAGCGCGGGCGATGGCCTCAATCGAGCGGGCGGGGATTACCAGGCTGTCGGTGATTACGGCGAAATAGGATTCGGGTTTATTGCATTGGATGTGGGGCGGTGAATTATGGAGGAGGCCGCGTTTGGCGAGCGAACTCCGCTTGCGCATGGAACCCCGACGGCCATACCGCAACTGCATGGGTTGAGATGCATCCATCCATGCCTGCATTGCTCAGCTCAAAACGTCTGTCCCAAGGAAAACTGAAACACCTGTGTATCAGCATTTTCGGGTGTGCGCACCGGGAATGCCACGTTCGCGCTCAATGGCCCCAACGGGCTATACCAAGTAACCCCAACCCCTACCGAACTGGCCATCTGGTCGAGGTCGACCCCGTCGCAACCCTGGGTGGTGCTAAGGTGGCATTTGTTGGAGTAGACGCTGCCAACGTCCCAGAACACCGAAGTGCGCACCGATTTGTTGTCTTTGATGAAGGGCATCGGAAACAGGTATTCAACGCCGCCGGTGATGAGGATGTTGCCGCCCAGCGAATCGGTGTCCCGGTCGGAATAATACGCCTGCCCGGCGCTGGCATAGGTGCCAGTGGCAGGCGTGTTGCGTGGGCCGAGGGTGCCGCTTTCGAAGCCGCGCACCGAACCTTCGCCTCCGGCGGTGTAGTTTTCATAGAACGGCAGGCCGTCTGTCGAGCCGTAGCTGTTGCCGTAGCCGAGCTTGGTATGGAATCGCAGCGAGGTGGCGTCGGTGACCGGGAAGAAAGCTTGCCCGGTGTAGTCGAGCTTGTAGAAATTCAGGTCGCTGCCGGGCACTGTCATCATCAGGTTCAGGTTTTGCGAATGGCCGCGGGTGGCCAGTACGCTGCGGTTGAGGGTTGACTCCGACCAACCGAGGTTAGCCTTGAGGTTGTTGAATTCTTTGCCTTCACGTTCGATGAAGTCATAGATCTCATCGGCGCTGTAGGTGCCTGGTTCGATGCTGTCATGTTGCACTGTCACGCCGAAGCTCAGCCGTGAGGTTTCATTGATCGGGTAGCCGACTGTTGTTCCGGCGCCATAGCTATTGATGGAATAGTACGAATAATCGTCATCGTAATATTCGTTGTAGTCGGTGGCGTTGTAGAACAGGTTGTAGCCCAGGCTCACGCCGTCCGGCGTGAAGTAGGGGTCGGTGAAGCCGATGTTGTACTTGCTTTGGTAAGACGAGCGAGTCAGGCCCAGGCTGGCATAGTTGCCGGTGCCGAGAAAGTTGTTCTGGGTGATCGAACCACCGAGGATAAGACCGGAGCTCTGGGAGAAACCGACGCTGGCGGTGATCGAGCCGGACGCCTGCTCTTCAACGCTGTAGTTAACGTCTACCTGGTCATCCACACCCGCTACCGCTGGGGTTTCGACGTTGACTTCCTTGAAAAAGCCCAGACGCTCCAGACGGATCTTGGACTGGTCGATCAGGTAGGTCGAAGCCCAGCCACCTTCCATCTGACGCATCTCACGGCGCAGTACTTTGTCGTCGGTCTTGGTGTTGCCCCGGTAGTTGATGCGGTTCACGTAGGCACGCTTGCCCGGATCGACAGCGAACGTGATGTCGACGGTGTGGTCGTCATTGTGCGGGGTCGGCACGCCGTTGACGTTGGCGA
>NZ_AKJK01000014.1 GCF_000282375.1 Pseudomonas sp. GM50 | reverse complement strand
GGAAGCCGGGAGCCACGGCTTGGGCTTCGCCCTCGAGAGCACGCTGCTGGCGCAAAAATACCTCGCCAACGGTTCGCTGGTTGAAGTCGCACCCGAAGCGTTGAGCTCTGCAGTCGCCGCCCACCATTTAGTTTTCCCCAAGGCGCACTCGAGTTTTCCCAGAGTCCGGCGATTCCTAGGTTGGATGGAAGGGGAGTTAGGGCATAGCTTTATGTTCTAGAGCTATGGCTTTCCAAACGGGCCTACTGTTATTTGTCCAGCAACTACCCTAGGCAAGACGGTTTAAAAGACTTTAGAGAATACAAGAAAAAAACCAATAGCCAGCAGCAACACTCCCGCGACTCTGTTAATCCAGACACCAATACTTGGATTATTACCTAACTTAAGGCCAATCTGCCGTCCACAGAGCGCAAGGGGCAGTTCTACTAAAATCATGACCACTACCAGGACGACACCGAGATAAAGCATCGAAAGTGCTTTATTACTTGCGTGCTGCGGAATGAATTGCGGCATGAATGAAATTGTGAACATCATCGCCTTGGGGTTGAGCAAGTTGGTCATCAACCCGCGTCGGTAGACGGGCCAGAAACTTGCCCTGATTCCGCCTTGGACCTGTGTCACCGATTGACGGGAGCGGAGCATGCTCACACCCAGCCAGGAGAGGTATGCCGCTCCTGCTATTACCAACAGGCCATACAACAGTGGAGACGCGGCGATCAAGGCAGCCACACCCGCTATCGCCAGAAGAACATAACAAAACGCGCCACTCGCTACGCCAAGAATCGCAGCAATACCCCCGCGGGCACCATTACTGATCGAATTAGATAGGATGTAGATCATGTCCGCCCCGGGCGTGATCATTAGAATGGCCACTGACGTAGCAAATAGAACCAAGGTAGCGAAAGAAATATCCATGTGGAGCTCCAGATCAATCAGAGGTGAGTGATGAGGAGCTCTTCTACATAGCGTATAGAATCGGGTTGCTCATCGCGTCGCTGTTGTGCAGGTAAGCCAAAGTTTGCAGTGAAGAGTCAAAAAAATTGGTATTTGGAGACCCCGGCAGCATCTAAGACAGCCTGTTGCTCACAAAGTCACAGGTCATTTATACGGACTGCGCATTCTCGGCCCAGCGTGCTGCGAAATCCGTCGAGCGAATTGCCGGATCGGACTCAATTATGTCGAGGCTTACTAGCCTGTGAGCAACAAAAGGGTCCTCGTCCATTATTTTCTGAATGTCTGATAACTGATGGGCATGAGCAAGAATGAATCCACCACTCTTATCCGTGAGAGGGCCGGCGAAAAGCACATTTACCGATCCGATATATTTCATCAGCCAGCCCTTGTGCGCATCCAGATGCTCTTGAATCTGTTCGGCAGAACTGGTGTATGTCAACTTTATGGCGTAAAGCATAAGTTAATCTCCTGGCTGGAATTGTTAGTAATTAGCTGCTGACAAGCGTGTCACGGCCGAGGTAATGGTGTTTTTGGCTAGCGTTACGCCTTTATCGCGAATCTGCTCGCCTTTAGATGCGCCTTCGGCACGAACGAATTCGATATCGTCAATTCCCAGAAAGCCAAAAAACGCTTTTAGGTAACTTTCCTGAAAGTCCATGTTCTGAAAAGGGCCTTCAGCGTAAAAACCTCCACGCGCCGATGCCACGATGACACGCTTCCCGCCGCATAAGCCAACAGGACCGCGTTCGGTGTATTTGAACGTGCGCCCCACCTGCGCGACTCTGTCTAACCAAGCCTTCAACTGAGTCGAAACGCTGAAGTTGTACATCGGCGCACCGATTACGAGCACTTCGCTCGCGAGAAATTCGGTCACCAGCGTTTCCGAGAGTTGATGCTCCAATAAAATATCCGCCGAAAAATCACTGTTCCCCGTTTGCCGAAACCCTGCGGCAATTGAGCCACTCAGGTGTCTCACTTCTTTATAGGCGAGGTCGCGGCGTTGCACTTGGGCATCAGGATGACTGGCTTGAATGTGCGTAACGATGGATGCGGTAAGATCCCGAGTAATGGAATCTTTGCCCATGATGCTGGAGTCAATATGGAGTACTTTCATTCTTGATTCCCTCGGTGGTGGAAAATCGTTGTTATCAACGTTGTTTTTAGGCACAGGCTCATCTTTTCGATTCGCTGGCAGCACGGTCGATGAATTTGGCTACAGCATCGGGCTGAGAAATCAATGACAGGTGGCTGGATCGAATAGACAAGGTCCTGGCGCCAATCTGGCGCGCAATGGTTTGCTGCACCGGGTATGGAAGTGCTTGGTCATCGGTTGTTTGTAAGTACCAACTTGGCTTGTCGTGCCATGCCGCATGCTTGACCTTTGCGGCGAAACAGACGGCGGCAATGGGCTGCTGTACTGATGACAGAAACTGTGCGTTTGACATCGCCAGGTCTGCGCCCATCACCTGATGAAATTGCGCTGGATCATCCAGCCAAAGCAGCCCATCCGCATCTGGGCTGAGGCCCGTCATTGGGGCCCTCAACCGCTCCAAGAGATCCGCCGCGGACTCTCCACTGTCGGGCACGAGCGCGGATAGATAGACTAGGCCTTTTACATTACTGGCGTTGCCAGCCTGTGTTATCACCGCTCCAGCCCATGAGTGTCCCACCAGCAGTACATCGCCTTTTTGCCTGCGCAGAACGCGCTCCGTGGCGATTACGTCATCACTCAATGAAGTCAATGGATTCTGAACTGCGGTGACGTGATAGCCCATTGCAGTCAATCGCTCCATCACTGCCGACCAACTGGAGCCATCTGCGAACGCACCATGTACCAGCACGATATTAGGCACGGCGTGTGCGGTTGTTGCAGCCATGGCAGGGCCTCCAGACACCAGCAAGAACGCTCCCAATGTGAAGGTGAGTCGACCTGACCACCTTAGAAAGGCCCACAAACGTTCTTTTGCGGAGTGAAAATTTATGTGAAATAGCATTTTCATGCAGGCCGTCTCTACAGTTTGTGCTGCAAGTCTAGGGAGACTCTGCTAAAACCGTGAGGTCTCGGATCGGCCATATTTCATGCAAAACTCGCCATCTTGATCTTTAAACAGGGAATTACCATGCGCATTGCCATCGTTGCTTTAGAAGGCAGCTTGATGTCTGCAATTACCGGGCTCGCTGATCTGTTTTGGATGACCAATCAGGCGTTGAGGTCTCCACCGGCGGGGCTGCCATCTGCCTTAAAGGCCCACGTCTGCGGCGAGTTTGAGACGATCATAGTCAGTGCCGATGGCAACGCAGTGCGAGACCCGCAAGGGCGGGTGATCCCCGTTGATGCAACATTTGAAAATGTGGGACCTTGCGACGCTGTACTTGTTACCGGGATGGCTCTGGGGGCTGATCGACTGCCACCCGGCTCTGAATCCCTCACGCTAGCTGCGCAGTGGATTAAAGCAAATCATCGGCAGGGAGCACTGGTTGGTGCGGCTTGTGCAGGCACGTTTGTGCTGGGCGAGGCAGGCCTGTTGAACAGTCGGCGCTGTACTACAACGTGGTGGCTCCATCATGTTTTCAAACTGCGATTTCCCAAGGCGCTGGTTGCATGGGGTTCCGCAGTAGAGTCCGAGGATCGCATTGTGACTACCGGAGGGCCTTTGTCGTGGATTGACTTGGCGCTTTATGTGATCAGGATCCTGGCAGGAGCAGATGTAGCGAAATTAACGGCTGATATTTCTGTGACCGATAGTTTGCCATTGCCCCAGTCCGTATATGCGCCCCGAGGATTCATTAACAATGCCGATCCACTGCTGCTGGAAACGGAACAAATCATTCGACACGGAAATCCTGGTCTGACCGCTGCAGGGCTGGCTAAGGCTTTGAATGTCAGCGAGCGCACTTTACATAGACGCTTCAAGAACCTCACAAATGAATCGCCTAAAGAACTAATAACACGCGTGAGAATAGAGACTGCCTGTGTACTGCTACAGATACCAGGGGCCAGCATTAAACAGGTAGCCCTTAATTGTGGCTATAACGAGGACACGTCATTTCGTCGTTCGTTCATACAACTGACGGGGATGACTCCCGCAGATTATAAACGTTGGTCGAAAGGGCGCGCTTTGGTCGATATCGAAGTTGAGAGCTGAGTAGTGGAAGAGAGAGGCGGCCTTTTCTTTAATTTATGTAATACGCACCTCAATATAAAAGCTTGTGGCGGTTGGAGCGTGGAAGGAGGCCACTCTTTGGCTTGGGCCAGATTGATTTCGAGAGGGATTTTTGCGGCTCGGGCTGGGGGCATCCTTTTCAAACCATCCAAACCATCCCTCAGATATGCCCCCAAGTGTGTCAATCCACTGGAAGTGGATGGATCTCCTTAGTCTATCAATAGGCGGAAATGATCACGCCGCACAGCCTGCCCTACAACGCCTAGAGACTCTCAGGGTCACCGAAGAACATTTTGACTACGCTCTAGAACAACATTTTCAGGCAGATAAATTTCAAATATGCCCCCAATGTTGCCCCCACTTGAACCGGGTGTGCGAGCGATCGCGACTGGCGATTTTCTGACAGAGATCCAGTTGGATTCGGATGGCTCTCAGTGGATCTCCATATTAGGTTGGATTGTTTGGCCTCGGTTTTGTCCCGCATCGGCACGTTGGGTTCGATGTCCTTTTCCTCCACCATCCAGGCCAACATCGGCGCTGTACCGTACGCGGTATCGCCGATGAGGCGTTGCGGCTTGATGTCGAACTGCGCTTCAACCCGATCAATCATCGCCTTGGTGCTCTCGATGTTGGCGCTGAAGCGATTTTGACCCAAGCCGCCGGAAGTCATTGACCCATTCGAATACTCGGCAAGCGATGACCTTGAGTGGGATTTCAGAGGCTGCACATGGGGCAGCTTAAATCAGTAACCTGGGTCAAAATCGCATCAGCGCCAACACTTTGCACCACATGGTGGATGTCATGACGCCAAAGATTGGTACTAAGTAGCGATTGCTTGCTCGTCGTCGACCCGGAGCTCGCCCAATACTGAGCGCACCGGACGAGGTGCACCGAGATGCAGATAACGTAGCTCATCCATCAAGGCACTCCAAAGTGAAGGGCCGCCCTTTTCCAGCACCTCCGCGCGCAAAGACGCTTCCTTGCTCGGATGCGTATGCCGAACGCCCCAGGCAGCTATATGTGCGAGCAGAGGTACAAGCTGTATTGCCGCTTCCGTGAGGCTGTAAATTCCTTTCTGCTGATGTTTCGGATCCGGACATCGTGTCAGCAGGCCAGACGCGGTCAAGTGCTTAAGCCGACTTGCGAGGATGTTCGTGGCGATGCCTTCCTGGTTTTGCTCCAGCAGCGCGCCATAACTGCGTCTGTTCTCAAACATAACATCGCGGATAACGATCAGGCTCCAGCGGTCGCCGATCTGCTCAAGCGTCAGGTTGATCGGGCAGCCCGATCGTCTTGTCTGTTGCACTGCTATTCCCCTTAAATTTCTACTTGCATTATGCAAGTCTAGCAAATATTATTCAACCACTTGCACTTTGCAAGCGCCAAGAGAATCGAACATCTGGGCTTTTCAACACGGGTGACAGCGGCAATTCGGTGCTGCGTATGGCCGAAATGACGATAACAGCGACATGGCACGATGAGCTGGCGTTTCGCTGAAGATCATTACAGTTGTACGGACCAACATACCCCACCACACAGCCGTGGGAGATGGCGAAATTTAATCCGCCTACTCTCCCCTCAACCCAACAGATAACGAAGAGAGGACAAACCAATGAGCACCGAAGAGAGAAACAGGAATTTCGTGCTGGAAGCGTTTGATACGCTGTTCAACAAGCGCGACTATGCCGCGGCCGAACGCTTCTGGTCGCCCGACTATATCCAGCACAGTGCCTATATCGAGCCCGGTCGCGAAGGCCTGTTTGATCTCGTCAAGGCAGCGCCCGCCGAGTTTCGCTACGAAAATGGGCTGGCCGTGGCCTCGGGCGATTATGTCGTACTTCATGGCCGCTTCTCAGGATTCGGCGCCCCGACAAACTGGATCGTGGTCGACATAGTTCGCATCGAAAACGGCCAGCTCGCCGAACACTGGGATGTTATCCAAGACGAGGCCACGCGCGACGGTTCGAAAAGTGGGCTCCCGATGTTTGGCGATAGCTTTCCGAACTGATCCTACTGCGCCGCCCCTGGCGGCGGCCGCCAATTTTTCCTGAGGAAAATGACCATGACTGATGCAAAAACATTGCTGTTAGACCTTCTTGCCGTTGTCCCCGACGGCAAGAAATGTGCTGAGCTGTTCGCCGAGGACGGCGTGCTGGAGCTCCCATTCCTCCATTCGCTCGGTATTCCGACCCGCCATCAGGGGCGCGAAGCCATCGCGAAGCTCTATGATTTTGTCGGCGGCAACCTTTATCCCGGCTTCAGCTTCAAACCCGAAAATACCACGGTGCTGATCGACACGAAGGATCAGGTGTACGCCGAATATCTGGCGGAAGCGCGCGCGGCGTCGACCGGACGTCTCATCCATCACTTGTTCACGGGATACCTCGTTGTCGAGGGCGGCAAAATCAAGTTGCTTCGCGAGTCTCTCAATACGGTGGCGGCGGCACAGGCACTCTACCCAAACGGCACTGCTGACATGCCGCCACCAGAGGCGGAGATTTTCTCGGTTCCTCCGGGATATGAAAGCTAGGGTTGCCGAGGCCGCTGAGGCAGCGCATACATCGAAACGCACTTCATCGCCTCATTTGACCTGAACAACACCACCGAGGAAACACTCATGCCAATATTCCACGCCCACATTCCGGCCCAAAAATTCTCTAGCGAAGAGAAACGCGCGCTGGCGGATGCCTTGAATCTCGCTCTTCATGAAGCCATGGATACGCCCAAGGATGACCGTTTCGTCATCATCAGTGAGCACAAGGACGATGAGCTTTTCATCCATCCGACTTTTCCTGACATGAAGAGATCTGACAAGCGCATGGTCGTAACGGTGACGATAGGCACGAGCAGGACAGTGGAGCAGAAACGCAAGCTCGCGGAGTTGGTCACCCGTTACGCGGTAGAAAAGGCGGGCGTTAGCCAGGACGATATCAGCCTGATCATGTATGCCGTTCCCTTGGAGAACATGAGCTTCGGCGGTGGCAAGCTGGTCTCTGACATTGACCTCTCCATGCCTTGGGTAAACAAGTAAGAAATACGAAAGCCGCCCCGTTCTTTAGAAACGGCGCAGCAGAATTGACTCGAAACGAATGTCTCGTTCGTTTCTCAGGAGTGGGGCTCATGTGGCTCCGATCCGACACCATGTTCTGGACGGGTATTGGGATGAATACAGCCATCACTTCGACCATGGTGTTGCGCACGCGCACCGGGCCGGAGGCACTGTAGGTGCCCGATCCTGCGCGGATGTGGGCCGGCCGACTATTTCGAAATCGGCGCGGAGCAACTCTTCACGCTTGAGCGACCAGGCAATTGACCTCGCATCGAGTGACCGAGGCAAAAGGGTGGAAGGCATGAACTGCCGCTGCGCATAGGGTTTACGGCGCCGCCTGACCTCTTTCTACAAGGAGAACTTCCATGTTTCGACGTACCGATATCGCGTTCGAAGCCGAGGGCGGTGTCACGCTGCGCGGCTGGCTCTATATTCCCACCGGCGGCACCGCCCCCTATCCTGCCATCACGATGGCGCATGGTTATGCCGGCGTGAAGGAGCACGGCCTGGAGCCATTCGCTGAGAAATTTGCCTCCAACGGCTTTGTCGTCCTCCTGCACGATCACCGCAACTTCGGCGCCAGCGAAGGCACGCCGCGCCAGGATATCGACCCATGGTGTCAGATCGCTGATTGGCGGCGCGCGATCAGCTTCCTCGAAGACCAGGACGCCGTCGACGCGAAGCGCATCGGCTTATGGGGCACGAGCTATTCCGGCGGTCACGCACTCGTGCTTGGCGCAACCGAACGCCGCTTGCGTGCGGTCGTCGCGCAGGTGCCGACGATCAGCGGCTTCGAGCAAGGACTGCGCCGCATTCCGCCCGATGCTGTCGCCGCCATCGAGGATGCCTTCACGGCGGACGAGCGCGCGCAAGCACGCGGCGAGCCGCCGCGTAGACAGGCAATCGTCAGCGCCGATCCGGCCGTCCCTGCTTCGTACCGCACCAAGGAAGCCATCGAGTTCTATCTGCAGCCCGTACCCGACGGCGCCTGGGAGAACAGCGTCACGGTGCGCTCGACGCGCGCTGCGCGCATGTACGAACCGGGCACGTGGATTGCGCGCGTGTCCCCCACGCCGCTGCTGATGATCGTCGCGCTGCAGGACGCGATCACGCTGACCGATCTTGAGCTGGCCGCCTACGAACGCGCCCTTGAGCCGAAGCGCCTCGTGACGATCCCCGGCGGCCACTTCGATCCGTACATCACCAGATTCGATCAATCCAGTGCTGCCGCGCTGGACTGGTTCAAGGAACACCTCGCGTAACCACAACTTGCGACAACGCAGGAGCCCAACTCATCTCTCCCTATGTGAGTGCGCCGTTCAAGGTGCTGGGCACGGATGGCTTCGGCTGTTCAGACACCCGGCGCGCCCTGCGGCGTTACTCCGAGGTGGACAGCCAGGCGATCTGCCTGACGGCTCCGCAGGCACTGGTGGAGCAAGGACGCCTGGCCGCAGACACGGTCGCCAAAGCCCGTCGTATCATGGACGGTACGGATAATCGCCATGCTTGACCGCCGTGGATAGCCAGGATTGACCTGGGTGGTGTTCCAACTCAGCTACCTGTGGCTGTGGCAGGTGTTGTCATATGGCCTTGAGGGTTGGCGTACCTTGCTGGTCGCCACCCATCTGGCTCAGCAGCAGTGCCTGCAGCTCCTTTGCGGGCCGTTGTGAGTGCCCGGTCATCCAGCGTTTAAGTGTGTGACCGCTTGAATCAAAGACTCTCAGGATCGCCGAAAAACATCTGAATCCGCGACCGCAACCAGCGCTCACCCGGGTCATTATCCTGCGACCCACGCCACGCCATGTGCAATTCAAAACTACGCACCGGCAACGGCGGATCCTCCGCACGAACGCCACCAGCCGCGGTCAACGCTTCAGCTGTGTAATCAGGCACTGTCGCGACAATATCAGTGCCACTGATGAGTGTACTGAGCCCATTAAACTGCGGCACCGCCAGCACCACATGCCGTTTGCGCCCCAGCTTCTCCAGCTCTTCATCTATAAAGCCGCTCAGGTCGCCCGCGAACGAAACCAAGGCATGGGGGCGGGCGCAGAAATCATCCAGGCTCAACGGCCCCGGCACCGTATCGGCGCGCAACAGTTTCGGCATGCTACGGCGCAGCACTTTGCGCTTGGCGTTGGCCGGCAGGTCGGCGGTGTAGCTGACGCCGATGGAAATCTCGCCCGAAGCCAGCAGGCTCGGCATCAGAATGTAGTTGGCCCGACGCACCACCAGCACAATCCCCGGCGATTCCGCGCGCAAACGCTTGAGCAGCATCGGCAGTAGCGCGAATTCAACATCATCCGACAGGCCGATGCGGAACACCGCAGTGCTGGTCGCCGGATCGAATTCCGCCGCACGACTGACTGCGGTGGAAATCGAATCCAGGGCTGGCGAGAGCAGGGCGAAGATTTCCACCGCCCGGGCGGAAGGCTCCATGCTGCGGCCGGTACGCACGAACAACGGGTCATCGAACAGCCCGCGCAGGCGCGAGAGTGCCGCACTGATGGCCGGCTGGCCGAGGAACAATTTCTCCGCAGCGCGGGTCACGCTGCGTTCGTGCATCAGTGTTTCGAAAACGATCAACAGGTTCAGGTCGACACGACGCAGGTCATTACGATTCATCTGGAGTCCTGGCAGAGTCAGCAAACTTGACGTGAGCGGCCATATGGGAACAATGGCCGGCATGAATCTTACGGGGAAAGACTGGTACTCTGCACAGGGTAATTCAGTTTTTTCTGAAAGGCTGCTTCGGTTTTTACGGCATTTGATGATGTCGCCGTCGCTGCGGAATCAATGACAGGCATGTCGACTATTAATAGCCACTGATGGTCTTGGGTAGAAAGCCCAGATAGAGTTCAGGGCATTAGAGGTTACTTTGACGAGGTTTGCGATGTCCCGCACGATCCGTTTTCACAAGTTTGGTCCAGCCGAGGTGCTCAAATGCGAAGAGCATGCGGCCGCTCTGCCTGCGCCGGGCGAAGTGCAGGTGCGCGTCGAAGCGATAGGCATCAGCTGGTACGACATTCTCTGGCGCCAGAACCTGGCCTCGTCCCATGCTCGTCTGCCTTCTGGCCTGGGTCATGAAATGGCTGGTGTGGTCACTATGGTCGGCGAAGGCGTCGATGATTTGGCCGTTGGTGACAAGGTCGCCAGCTTCCCGGCCGAGAGCCCCAACGACTACCCTGTTTACGGCGAACAGATCGTTCTGCCGCGCTCGGCATTGACCCGTTACCCGGACGTGCTCAGCCCGATCGAAGCCAGCGTGCACTACACGCCGCTATTGATCGCTTATTTTGCCTACGCCGACCTGGCGCGAGTCAAACCCGGGCAATTTGCGCTGGTGACCGACGCCAGCCACTGCGCTGGGCCATCGTTTGTACAACTGGGCAAAGCCCTCGGTGTGCGAGTGATTGCTGCGACCAAAACCGCGGATGAGCGTGAGTACCTGCTGTCCCTGGGCGCCGAGAAAGTTATCGTCACCGAAGAACAGGATCTGCTGATGCAGATCAACAAGATCACCGATAACCGCGGCGTCGATGTGGTGTTCGATGGCCTTGGCGGGCCGCAGATGTCGCTGCTCGGCGATGTGCTCGCACCTCGCGGCAGCCTGGTGCTCTATGGCCTGCAGGGGGGTAATCAGACGCCATTCCCCGCCTGTGCGGCATTCCAGAAGAACATTCAGTTCTTCGTCCACTGCATTGGTAACTTCACCGGCAAGCCGGAGCTGGGCATCATCCAGGATCAGGCCGCACTGCAACGTGCCCTGCGCGATATCAACCAGTTGACCGCGGATCGTGTGCTGCTGCCACTCAAGACCCGGGTGTTCCCGTTTTCCGAGTTTGTCGAAGCCCACCGCTATATGGACGAATGCCCATGCCGCGAACGGGTCGCCCTTCAGGTCGAGCCTGCGTAAGCCTTTCCTCTGCAAGAGTCCGTGAGAACACGGACTCTTCTGCTGATAGTCACTCCAAAATGAGACGTTCCATCGTTCTGTCGGTGGGCCGGTTCAGCAACTGAACTGGTTTTTGCTCTCAATCTGTATCTTCTAATCATTATATAAGCCCTGATAATTGAATGATTAATTTCATCTCAAGGAAAGAGTCATGGCCGACTATCAGGCTGAAACTCCTCAATGCGCGCCTGCAATATATGCTCAACAAATAATGCAGCGTCGCTCAGTTGTCTTACATTCATTGGCAACTTCTTTCTTTATTTCTTGTACTAAGTGTCTGTGGGACGCTGTCGGAAATTTCCTAGGAAAGCGCGCGGGAGCACAGGGCGCCCATTCTGCCGGGCGTTGCGGCGACCTTGATCTCCTTGGGGTACCCGTGACATCCAATCATTTCAAATAATTACACAATGCTTAAGTGCTAGCATTTGAATAACAGTTCCGGCACTCCATTCATGACAGATACCTGTTGCGCAATACACCTCGTTGTTTGCGTGGCATTGAACTTATGAGTTACAGGTAAATAATGATGACCGCTACCCATGATCAGGCAATGAACTATGTTTATCAGCAAATGCTGCAGCGTTTGCTGGGTTTTTTCTCTCGCGCCGAGCGCACGGCATTGCAATTGATGATTCAGCGCCTGGTGATGTCCGCAGGAGGCATGGAGCGTATTGGCGATTACAAGGTGCTGGCGATGCAGTCAGGGTCCCGCGACAGCTGCTACACGCTGGCGCTACTGCGCGCCGCGCAACTGAGTATCGCCGGCCGGGCGCCGGCGACGTTTCAGCTGCGAGTGGCGACCTTGCGCTTGAACGGTGCGGCCTCGACGGCCATGGAAAACATCCATCGCAGCTACAGTGCGTTGTTTCTCTACGACGATCCCCGGGTCGAAGTGCTGATGGTCGATAATCGTGAAGTCCTGCCGTTCAACCATCTGGCGTCGATCTCCGAAGCCGGTCGCGAGTCGAATCGGCTCAACCTGCTGATGGTCGGGCACCGTCGAGCCTGGAACGGGCCGCTTGATCTGTGGGATGACGGGTACTTGGCGACCGGCGAGTTTTGCGGACAAATCGCCCGCTGGGACCAAGGTGTCGATGCACTGGTCAGTAGCGATACGCCCCGTCGGCAGAAGCAGTTTATCGAGGGGTTGAACCGTGCGGCGGCCAAGGCCGGGCTCAATGCACCAGACCATCATGAAACGGGCTACGAGGGCCTGTTCGCGCGGCTCGATGAATTGGGCAGCGATTGCTACCGCGAGTTTTATCCTGCGTCTGCCCTGGCGGCGTGGCGTCCCGCCGATCGTTTTGAAGCGTGTCGCCGCACGACCTTTATCGATATTCACGACATGCTGGTCAGCAATCTGGAAGAGCGCTGGCCATTGCTCACCGATTTTCTCGGGTTCCAACCTGACGAGTTGTCGGCTCAGCTCAGTGATAACGACTACGTCAGCTTGTCGATATCCGCGCACCTTCGTGGCTTGCAAGCGTGCTTTGTACACGGTCGCACCTACGAGACGGGCGTCAGCGAGTACCTGCAGCGGGCGCTGGTGATGATGCGTCGTAAACACGTTCCAGAGCGCTTTTGCGAACAGGCAATGGAGACCTTCGGCAACCCGGTGACAATGAGCGACCAGCGCGCATTGGCGGCGGCTGAAGCACAAAAGAACCTCGGTTTGAGCGAGGCTCAACTGGTGTGTCTGCTGTTCGCCCCTTTTGTCGATAACGGCGCGGCCCTTGAGCATTTTCTTCGACAGTGCCATCCCGGCATGCTCGTGGCATTGCCAGACTTGCACCGGGCAATGCAGGGCGGTCCGGCACCCGAGCAGGTTCTACAGTGGATGGTCGATGTCAGCGGGTTGTCGGTGAGTCTGATCGGCACGCTTTACCGCATGGCCCCGGTGGTTCGGGATGAGGGCAGGGGGGGCGGCACGGAAAGCGGCGACGCGGGTATGCAGGCTGAAGTCATGCAGCCTGACAGTGAAACGAGCGTCGCCGGCGAATGGTCGACGGGGCGGTGAAAGTGCCAGGTTTGACGGATCCGGCAAGGATGCGTCACGACGTTCGTAGCCTGTTCGGCCATTGCCCATGAAAGGACCACGAGATACCGATTTTGCGTACCAGGCGGTGTACCGTTACCTGACAAACCTGATCAATGAGCCGGGCAGTCACGTGCAAGTACGCCTGCCTTCATTGCGACAGTTGGCGCACCGCCTGAGTGTATCGATCTCGACCATTCAGTACGCCTACTCGTTGTTGGAGAAGGAAGGGCGCGTCTATTCGGTGGCCAAGTCCGGCTACTACGCCGTACCCGTGTCCTCAATCGGCATACCCGGTAGCGGCAAGGACCTGCTCGAAACGGTCTATGTCAACGCCAGACGTCCCGGCATGCTGGTGCTGAGCACCGATGAACCGGCGTTATTACAACCCCTGGATAGCCCGTTGCTGCTGCTGGAGAGAGAACTGCTGCGCCAGTATCCGCGCCAGCCACAACCGTCTTCGCAACCCTGCGGCGAGCTGGAGCTGCGCACCGCCCTGGCGGCGCGCTACACCACTTCGCCGACACGTTGCTGGCATGCCGATGATGTCTATATCGGCGCCGACCTGCGGGGAGTCCTGGAAATATTGATCGCCGCTCTTGGCCTCAAAGACGCTGTGGTGGTGGTCGAATCACCGTGCGACTGGGGTATTCTGCGTCTGCTCCAGGATGCGGACGTGCGGGTGATCGAGCTGCCGTTGCAAGCCGATGGCGGCCTGGATCTGGAGCAGTTGAAGGAACTGCTTGAGGCCGAGCAAGTGCGGCTGGTGATGCTTTCATCGGGGCTGAACATGCCACGAGGCAGTGTGGCGCCTGACAGCAACAGGCAATCCGCCGCACAACTGCTGAAACGACATGGCAGTTGGGTACTGGAAAACGATTGTTACGGCGAGCTTGAGTTCGAGCCGAACGGCCTGCGATTTCGCGATCTGCTGGACCCGGATCGGCTGATCGTGTTTTCCACATTCGAGAAATTCATCGGGTCGGAGGCGCCCTTCGGCTATCTGCTGTCGCGACAATTGCGTGCCAGATTGCAGCGGCACTTTCTGCTACGCGCTTTCCGTTTGTCGTTGATTCGTCAGAAAGCAATTGCGCGGCTGTACAGCAACGGACGCATCGACCAGCACCTGCTGGTGTTGCGTCGACTGCTCAAGGAACGCATGGTGCAGATGACACAGTTGCTTGAAGATCGCCTGCCCGACGCGCTGCACTTCGTTGAACCCCGGGGCGGGGCGACGATCTGGATTCGCTCGTTGCGCCAGGTCAATGTGCATCGAGTGTTCGAGCGTTTGCTCAAGCAGCATGTGGTGATTGCTCCGGGAGAACTGTTCAGCTTGCAGGGCCTGCACGGGCAGCATTTGCGCCTGAGTCACACCTTCGGTGGTCACCACGACCTCGTCGACGCACTGGGACTTTTGGGGGATGCCTTGCGCCTGGAGTCGATCGACTGAGTCGAGGCGCAAACCCTCCTCGGTACCTGACAATTGATAACGTCGCGCCAGGAGCAAACTGTCAGTAAACTGCGTTCTATTCCCGAACCACTCTCTCTCAGAGGTTTTGCATGACACTCAGTCCTTTTGCGGGCAAACCGGCACCGGCAGAACTGTTGGTCGACATCCCGCGACTGGTAACGGCCTATTACACCGGCCAGCCCGATGCAGCCATTTCTACCCAGCGCGTCGCCTTCGGCACGTCCGGACACCGAGGTAGCTCGTTCGATCTGAGTTTCAACGAATGGCACGTTCTGGCCATCAGCCAGGCAATCTGCCTGTACCGCGAAGCCCAGGGCATCGACGGCCCACTGTTCGTCGGGATCGACACCCATGCGCTGTCCACGCCGGCCGGTGCCAGTGCCCTGGAAGTCCTGGCGGCGAACGGTGTGACGGTGATGATCGCCGAAGGCGACGAGTACACGCCGACGCCGGCCATTTCCCACGCGATTCTTTGCTACAACCGTGGGCGCACCTCGGGCCTGGCGGACGGCATCGTCATCACCCCGTCCCACAACCCGCCACAAAGCGGTGGCTACAAATACAACCCTACCAACGGCGGCCCGGCCGATACCCACATCACCAAGTGGATCGAAGCCAAGGCCAACGAGTTGCTGGCGGCCAAGCTCGCTGGCGTCAAACGCATCAGCTACGAGCAGGCCCTGAAGGCCAGCACCACCCATCGTCACGATTACCTCAATACCTATGTCGCCGACCTGATCAATGTGATCGACTTCGACGCCATCCGCGATGCGAAGCTGCGTCTGGGCGTCGATCCGCTGGGCGGAGCAGGGGTGCGCTACTGGTCGGCGATTGCCGAGCACTATCGCCTGGACCTGGAGGTGGTGAATAAACAGGTTGATGCGACGTTCCGTTTCATGACCGTCGATTGGGACGGGCAGATCCGCATGGACCCATCGTCCAGCCACGCCATGCAAGGCCTGATCGGTCTGAAGGAGCGTTTCGACGTGGCCTTTGCCTGTGACCCGGATCACGACCGCCATGGCATCGTGACCCCATCCGGTGGTTTGCTGGCACCTAACAACTACCTCGCGGTGTCGATCGATTACCTGTTCCAGAACCGTCCACAGTGGCGCGCCGATGCAGCCGTGGGCAAAACCGTGGTCAGCAGTGGTCTGATCGATCGCGTTGCCAAGCGTCTGGGCCGACGTCTGTATGAAGTGCCGGTCGGCTTCAAATGGTTTGCCGACGGCCTGTTCGACGGTTCCCTCGGTTTTGGCGGTGAAGAAAGTGCTGGCGCGTCGTTCCTGCGCAAGGACGGCAGTGTCTGGTGCACCGACAAGGACGGCTTGATTCCGGCCCTGCTGGCCGCTGAAATGACTGCCCGTACCGGGCGTGACCCTAGCCAGGCCTATCGCGCATTGACTGATGAACTGGGTGAACCTTTCTCGGTACGGGTCGATGCCAAGGCAAACCCCGAGCAGAAAGCGCTGCTGAGCAAATTGTCGCCAGACCAGGTCACCTCGACTCAACTGGCGGGCGAAGCGATCCAGAGCATCCTCAGCCATGCACCGGGCAACGACCAGGCCATTGGCGGTCTGAAAGTCATGACCGAGAACGGTTGGTTCGCGGCGCGGCCGTCGGGCACTGAGGATATCTACAAGATCTACGCGGAAAGCTTTGTCAGCGACGATCACCTCAAGCAACTGGTGGCGGAAGCCCAGACACTCGTGGATGGCGCAATTTCCGCGAAGTGATTGAAGGCCCTGTGGCGAGGGGGCTTGCCCCCGTTGGGTTGCGAAGCGGCCCCCGAATTTCGAAGTTACCGTAGATTTTGCGAGTGCTACGCACTCGAACGGGGGCAAGCCCCCTCGCCACAATGGGCATTGTCTAGTTCTGAAACAGGTGTAAACCTATTTCAGGACTAGACACGCATTTACCCCATCAAGCCACATCCACCAACACAATCTCACTGTCCTCAATCGCGGTCACGCGCAACACCTGCTCATCGACAATCGCAACACCGTCTCGAGCTTGTGCACGTAACCCATTGACTTCAATGACCCCAGTAGCTGGAACCAGATAAGCACGACGGCCGCTGTCCAGGTGATACTCCGCGGACTCACCGGCCTTCAGGTTCGCCGCCACCAGACGCGCATCGGCGCGAATGTGCAGGCTTTGATCGTCGCCGGCCTTGCCGCTGGCCAGGGTCACGAAACCTTCGCGCTCGCCTTTGGGGAATGGCTTGGCACCCCACGACGGGGCCGAACCGGCTTCGTTGGGGATGATCCAGATCTGAAAGATCCGGGTCTCGGTCGCTTCCAGGTTGTACTCACTGTGAGCGATCCCGGTGCCGGCGCTCATGACCTGAACGTCGCCCGCTTCGGTGCGGCCTTTGTTGCCGAGGTTGTCCTGGTGGGTAATCGCGCCTTCACGAACGTAGGTGATGATTTCCATGTCCCGGTGCGGGTGTTGCGGGAACCCGGTGCCGGGGGCAATTACATCATCGTTCCACACCCGCAGGTTGCCCCAGTTCATGCGTTTGGGGTCGTGGTACTCGGCGAACGAAAAGTGGTGATGGGCATCCAACCAGCCATGGTGCGCGCCACCCAGCGAGTTGAAAGATCTGAGTTCAAGCATGATCGTCTCCTGAAAAGGTTCGTCATGGGGCAGAACGCCTGAGCCACAAACGAGAACCGGTGGTTGATGGCGTGCATCATCTATCAGGCAATCATCGATAAAAAGCGTAAAAAATGCCTAAATACAATCGAATTAGCCGATATAAAATAACCTCGAAACATTCTCATCCAGCCTTCAATTCATCGCATAAGCCAATGACCTGTAAGCATTTCACTAGAACTCAACGGCAAATGCAGACACCATAGCCCTCAACAGCCTCACACCCTGGAGTCCGTCCGCGTGCCGCAACACACCCCCGATCTTCCTCCCGAACTTCGCCCCTTGGCCGAGATGCCTTTGTTCAAGCGCCTGGCCGCCCGGTTCTTTGGCCACGGCCTTACCCGTCTGCGCGCGCAACACCGTGCTTCCTGGCTGCACGGCCAAGCCGACGGTTTTCGCAGCGGTCACAGCGCCGGTGTGGATTACGGCTATAAGGAAGGCAAACTCGAGGGGTTGGAGGAAGGTCGGCAGGTTCTGTTGATCCGCGACTCGCGCTCGACGGAGCATCGACCGCCCAACGTCGATGACAATCTGTTCGACGATTGGCGCCTGCCGTTGAGTGCTGAGCTGAAGAAGCGCATGAAGGCCGACGTCGCGCGGCTGTTGCCCGCGCATGCCCAGCCGAGCGCTGCCCAGTGGAAGATGATTTTCAGCGACACACCGTCGACCTCGGTGATCGCCGGGGCGGGCGCAGGCAAATCGACCACTCTGGTGCTGCGCATTCTGCTGCTCAGCCATTACCTGGGGTTTGAACTCAGCTCAATGACCGTGGTGACCTTTACCCGCGAATCGCGCAAGGACTTCATCAACAAACTGATCGAACTGTTTGCAGTGTGGGGCCGGGGAATCAGCCTTAAAGAAGCGCGCGATCTGGTGCGCACGTTCCATTCGCGCATCCTGCCGATGGTCCGCAGTCTGCCAGGTTTCGAGCGGCTGCAAGCCTTCGAGAACCTCAGTCACCGCGTGCAAGGCGGCGATGAGGAGGTCGACAGCAACCCCTTCGACCTGCGCATCAACGATGCCCAGCGCCAGCAACTCAACGCCTGCTATCACAGCCTGCACACCCGCGATGAGCGTTTCCGCGAGTTGATCAAGCCTTTGTCTCGTCATGCCTTGCAGCTCAAGGAGCTGGAGCGTGATCACCCAGACGTGCAGAAACGCATGGCGGTGACTGAACTCGCCGCCAAGCGCGATGAAGAACTGTGCGACACAATCGAAGACTTGTGGTTTCGCGCCGGTGCCTGGCCGATCAAGGGCATCGAGCCGAATCGTCAGACCTTCGACATCAACGGCTCGACCTTTCATTGCCACGGCTACATTCCGACGCTGGATGCCTGGGTGGTGTTGGGTTTCGATCCCCGGGAAAATCCCCAGGTCAGCCGTCCGAATGCCAAGCTTTCAGTGCGCGCAGAGTGGGCTGTAAAGCGCACCCTGTTTCAAGCTTTCTGTCGTAAGCCTTTGATATGGCTGGATAGTTATGAGTCTTCAAAGCGTGTTTTGGCATCGCTTGCCGGAGACGCCAGCGCCGGGCCGGGCTTCGATTACAAGGTCAAGGGCGAACTCGGTTCCGCGCCGTTGCTGGACTGTTTTGTCGCGGCGGCCGGGTTTATCGAGAACCTCGGCCTGGATGTACCGAATGCCGTGGGCCAGATGAGTTTCGCCAAGGATGACCCGGACCGGTTTTTCTTCGAGGCGTTGAGCCTGTTCTGGCGAGCGCTGGAAGATCATCTGCTGGATCAATCGCCACCGGTGATGACCTACAACCGGATGTTCGCCTTGTTCAGCGAGCATTCTCCGGAGAATCTCAAGCTGCTGAGCGATGAGCTGCTCAGGCCAATGTCGCACTTGATGATTGACGAGTTTCAGGATGTATCACCGCAGATCGTTTCGTGGATTCGCGCCAGCCTGACGGAGATCCGCAGTCGCGGACCGGCCATGCATGTGGGGCGCGGCGCGCAGCGTTCGTCATTGCTCTGTGTCGGCGATGACTGGCAGTCCATCTATGGCTGGCGCGGCAGTTCGCCGACTTACTTCATGGAGTTCAACAAGGAATTCCCGTCGCCGAGCACGACCAAAGTGATGCTCAGCGACAATTACCGCAGCCATCAGCACATCATCGACGCGGCGGAGCATATTGTCCGCGCGGCACCAGCGATTGCCGGCAAGAAGGCCAAGGCCAGCGGTGAGCCCAAGGCGCTGCTGCCGGTGAATGTTCTCGACCGGGACGACCAGGGCATGGCCCAGCGCCTGATCGAGCACTACAGAAAAGGCGATTCAATCTTGATGCTTTATCGAAAAAGCAGCGATAAGTCATTGATAGAAGAGCATATTCAGTCTGTAGTTAATGTGGATTCTAGTTTGCCGTACGAGGCTCGACGGCTCAAACAACTGACCTATCACAGCGCTAAGGGCCTACAGGCCGATGCGGTTTTTCTGTTGGGCGATTGCCAGCACCTGACCAGTTCACCCTACAAGAACCAGGTCTATCGCATGGCCGGACTCGGCAAGGCTGGCGACAGCGAGCCTTACGACAGCGCACAGAAAGACGAGATCTTGCGACTGGCCTACGTGGGCATCACCCGGGCAGTGAGCCATTGCTACTGGTATGTCGATGGTCAGGATACCTCGGCTGCGAATATGCCCAAGGCGTCCGACCGGATTGGCAAGGGCAAGGTGTTCTTTGCTGATCATCGTCAGGGGAAAGTGCCGGCCTGACTTTCAAGAGAGTCTTGAGCAGAAAACCTGTGGCGAAAAGGAGCTTGCTCCCGCTTGAGTGCGCGGCACTCATAAATAATCGGCAATGGTTCTCAGATTTTTGGGGCCGCTACGCGACCCAGCGCGAGCAAGCTCGCTCGCCACAAAGGTAGGCATGGCTGAAGAGGTACCGACTGGCCGCGAAAAGTTGCGAGGGGCGCGATCCCGGCCTATGGTCCAAGGCGAGGCTTTGCTTGCGACTGGCGCGCAATGATTCGCCGCAGGTCGCTGTCCAGTGCGGATACATGCAGCGAGGTGACGACATGCCGAATGACTCCCGTCCCGCCGTGCTCGAACTGATCGGCAATACGCCGCTAGTGCGTATCAGCCGCTTTGATACCGGCCCGTGCACACTGTTTCTCAAACTCGAATCGCAGAACCCCGGCGGTTCGATCAAGGACCGCATCGGCCTGGCGATGATCGACACCGCCGAGCGCGATGGTCGCCTGCGCCCCGGCGGCACCATCGTCGAGGCCACTGCCGGCAACACGGGGCTTGGCCTGGCTTTGGTCGGCCGGGCCAAGGGTTACCGGGTGGTATTGGTGGTGCCGGACAAGATGTCCACCGAGAAGGTGCTGCACCTCAAGGCGATGGGCGCCGAAGTGCACATCACCCGCTCCGACGTCGGCAAGGGCCATCCCGATTATTACCAGGACGTCGCTGCGCGGTTGGCGCAGGACATTCCCGACGCATTCTTCGCCGATCAGTTCAACAACCCGGCCAACCCGCTGGCCCACGAGTGCAGCACCGCGCCGGAGATCTGGGCGCAGACCCAGCATGATGTGGATGCCATCGTCGTCGGCGTCGGTTCTGCCGGCACACTGACCGGGCTGACCCGTTTCTTTCAGCGCGTACAACCGAAACTGGAAATGGTGCTGGCCGATCCGGTCGGCTCGGTAATGGCCGAATACAGTCGCAGCGGCACCCTCGGTACGCCTGGCTCCTGGGCGGTGGAGGGTATCGGCGAAGACTTCATTCCATCGATTGCCAACCTGTCCAGCGTGCGCAAGGCCTATTCGATCAGCGATGAGGAAAGCTTCGATCATGCCCGCCAATTGCTGCGCGCCGAAGGGATTCTTGGCGGTTCTTCGACCGGCACGTTACTGGCGGCGGCGCTGCGTTACTGCCGCGAACAAACCGAGCCGAAGCGGGTGGTCAGTTTCGTCTGCGACACCGGCACCCGTTACTTGTCGAAGGTCTATAACGACCAATGGATGAACGATCAAGGGCTGCTTGCGCGCAAGCGCTATGGTGACTTGCGTGACCTGATCGCGCGGCGCTTCGAGGATGGCCGGGTGGTCAGCGTGGGGCCGGACGACACCTTGCTCACGGCGTTTCAGCGCATGCGCCTGGCGGATGTATCGCAACTGCCGGTGCTGGTGGATGGGCAGCGACTGGTCGGGGTGATCGACGAGTCCGACATTCTGTTTGGCGTGCACGAAGACGCTACGCACTTTCGCATGACCGTGACCAGCGCGATGACCGACAAGCTCGAAACCCTGCCTCCCGGCGCCAGTCTTGCTGAGCTGGAGGCGGTGCTCGATCGCGGGTTGGTGGCGATCATCGCCGACACTTCGGGCTTCCACGGCCTGATTACTCGCGTCGACATGCTCAATCACTTGCGGAGATCCCTCGCATGAGTCAGCACGATGAAACCGCCGCGCCACGAGGATTTGCCACCCGTGTGATCCATGCCGGACAAACGCCGGACCCTTCCACCGGGGCGCTGATGCCGCCGATTTACGCCAACTCCACCTATCTGCAACAGAGCCCGGGGGTGCATAAGGGCTTCGACTACGGGCGTTCGCACAACCCGACACGCTTCGCCCTGGAGCGTTGCGTGGCGGACCTCGAGGGCGGTACTCGGGCCTTCGCCTTCGCTTCCGGGCTGGCGGCGATCGCCAATGTGCTCGAACTGCTCGATGCTGGCGCCCATATCGTCTCCGGCAATGACCTGTACGGCGGTACATTCCGGCTGTTCGACAAGGTGCGTCAACGCAGTGCCGGGCATCGTTTCAGCTTCGTCGATCTGACTGACCTGGCAGCCTTCGAAGCAGCGCTGCAGGACGACACGCGGATGGTCTGGGTCGAGACGCCGAGCAATCCTTTGTTGAGCCTGACTGACCTCGCCGCCGTCGCGCGCACCTGTCGCGAGCGAGGGATTATTTGTGTGGCCGACAACACGTTTGCCAGCCCATGGATACAGCGCCCGCTGGAGTTGGGTTTCGATATCGTGCTGCACTCGACGACCAAGTACCTGAACGGTCACTCCGACGTGATCGGCGGCATCGCGGTGGTCGGGCAGAACGCTGAACTGACCGAGCGCCTGGGTTTCCTGCAGAACGCGGTGGGGGCTATCGCCGGGCCGTTCGACGCGTTTCTCACGTTGCGCGGGGTGAAGACCCTGGCGCTGCGCATGGAGCGCCACTGCAGTAACGCGCTGGAGTTGGCGCAATGGCTGGAGCGTCAACCGCAGGTGGCGCGCGTTTACTATCCGGGCTTGCCATCGCATCCGCAGCACGAACTGGCGCGGCGGCAGATGCGAGGATTCGGCGGCATGATTTCCCTCGACCTGAACAGCGACCTGGCTGGCGCTAAACGCTTTCTCGAGAGTGTGCGGATCTTTGCCTTGGCCGAGAGCCTGGGCGGGGTGGAAAGCCTGATCGAGCACCCGGCGATCATGACCCATGCCAGCATCCCCGCCGAAACCCGGGCACAACTCGGTATCGGCGATGCGCTGGTGCGTTTGTCAGTGGGGGTCGAGGATGTCGAAGACCTGCGCGCCGATCTGGCTCAGGCGCTGTTGCTGATCAGTTAAACGCAATCAATGTGGGAGCGGGCTTGGCGAGGGGACTTGCCTGTGGCGAGGGGGCTTGTGTGGCGAGGGGGCTTGCCCCCGTTGGGACGCGCAGCGGCCCCAAAAAAACACCACGACTCTCCAGGTTAAACGCATCAACCGATTTTGCGACTGCTTCGCAGCCGAACGGGGGCAAGCCCCCTCGCCACAGGCAAGCTCTCTAGCCACAGCCCGCTCCCACAGGTTCTGTGGAGTGCCGACCATCAGGCATAACTCTTGAGAGCCTCCGGCGGAATGAACGCCTCCAGCTCATCTTCCACAGCTTCGATGATTCGTTCTACATCCGCCGCATTCATGACCGTTGCGCAAGGAATGCCGGCAATGGCGATCATGGTTTCACCACTGGCGCGGTCGAACAGCCGGGCAACCATACTGCCCGGCGCATCCATGGTCGCTTCGAAACCCATGGGATGAAAATGCCAGCGCATCAGCTGGCAGGCATTTGGAAAAGTGACTTTGCTGAAGGAACCTTTATTCATGTGTTGCCCACCTTAATCATCGAGCGCTTCCTTTAGCTCATGTCAGGAGGGAAGAACCTTCAATGGCTCAACCGGTTGACTGTCTTTAAAAGTAGCACCCGGATGTGAAAGTCATGTGGAATTTTTCAGTCCGTTTAGCGATTGGTTCATTTTTTTTTGACGCAGATCACGAGACACCGATTTTGTGGCGAAAGGCCAATATTGCCGGGGCATTCCACGGGGTCATTGAAGCCCGGCGAGAACTTCGGCAAGCTCGGTTTTTTCTCGTCGAGTCCCTTATGCACGCCGATGATGATGGTCCGTTGCAAACCCAGGCCACGGGCGAGACGGTCATGCGTTACCACCTGCGCTGGAAACACCGGGATCTGGACGGCGTCATGGCGCTTTATCACCCGGACATTCAGTACAACGACTTTTTCCAGAACCGCGTGATGGGGCTGGATGAGTTGCGCGAGTATGTGCGCGACAGCATGCCGCGCGATCCGGATGAGGCCCTGGAGCATTCGGACCGTATTCGCCTGGACGGCAACACGGCGTTTATTCAATACCGCATCACCCTTCGCGGCGGCGAGGGACTGGTGTCGTTTCGGACCAGCGAGGCGATTACCGTACGTGAGGGGCTGATCTGGCGGGTCAATGAATACGCCACGCTTGTGCACGAACAAGCGTCCAGCAAAGCCGCCCGCAACCTGCGCCCGGCGGTCAGCCGGCTCGGGCTGTCACCGCGGCAGCTGAGTTTCATGGCCGAGGATTTGCAACAGTATTTCCAGCGCCAGCAACCGTACCTGGATCCTGAACTTGACCTGCAACGGGTGGCGAAGGAGTGCGGGTACAGCCGCAATCAGATTTCCTATCTGCTGAATCAGGTGCTCGGCCAAAGCTTCTACCGTTACGTCAATCAGGCGCGGTTGCAGCATTTGCTTGCGGCACTGGACGCCGCCACGCCGCCACTGCGCATCGACGAACTGGCGTTCGCGGCTGGTTTCAATTCGTTGTCGGCGTTTTACAGCTGTTTTCGTCGACACACCGGTCTGTCGCCCAAGGCTTACGCCAAACAAATTTCTTTGCGTGCACGCGCGCAAGACAATCCCTGAGCCCGAGCACTAGGATCGACGCCATCGAAGTTTTCAGTGGTGGAGTCTTGCATGCAGGCGTGGCGCACGATCAGTTTATGGATGGATCAACTCGACGAGCCATTGCTGGCGCGCCCGGCGCTGGAACAGGATCTGGACGTCGACGTGGCCATCATTGGCGCCGGTTACACCGGGCTCTGGACCGCTTACTACCTCAAGCGCCTGGCACCGGAACTGGGCATTGCCATCGTCGAAGCCCAAACCGCCGGTTTTGGTGCTTCGGGCCGTAACGGCGGTTGGCTGATGGGCAACCTGCTGGGCGAAGATCGTTTGCTCGCCGATTTACCGGCCGAACAACGGCACGCCTCTTTCGACCTGCTACACGGCATCCCTGATGAAGTTGAGATCGTCCTGGAACGAGAAGGTATCGACTGCGATTATCGCAAAGGCGGGGTGCTTTACTGTGCTGCGCGCTATCCGGAGCAGGAAGCCAGCCTGCGCCATTATCTGGACACGCTCTACCGCCAGGGGCTGACCGAAAGCGACTACCGCTGGCTCAGTCCTGAGCAATTGGCGCAACAGATCAGAATTGCCAAACCTTATGGCGGTATCTATGCACCGCACGTCGCGACCCTTCACCCGGCAAAGTTGGTCCGAGGCCTGGCACGGGCGGTGGAGCGCATGGGGGTCAACATTTATGAGAACAGCCCGGTCACTCAATGGCAGTCGGGCAGTTTGCGTACGGCCAAGGCTCAGGTTCGCAGCCGCTGGATCGTGCCGGCGGTAGAGGGTTATGCGGCTACATTGCCACCGCTGGACCGTTATCAGTTGCCGGTCCAGAGTTTGCTGGTGGCGACCGAACAGCTGTCCGCCGAGACCTGGGACGAGATCGGCCTCAGCCACGGCCAGGCCTTTAGTGAAAGCAGCCGGCAAGTCACCTATGGCCAGCGTACAGCGGATAACCGCTTGGTGTTCGGTGCCCGTGGCGGCTATCAATTTGCTGGCAAGTTGCGCCATGACTTCGACCTGACCATCAGCGAAATAGAGTTGCGGCGCTACCTGTTCAGCGAACTTTTTCCGCAACTCAAGAACGTCCGAATTACCCATGCGTGGGGCGGCAACCTGGGCATGTCCCGGCGCTTCAAGCCGCACATGCTCTGCGATCAAGCCAGCGGCATCGCCTTGTCCGGCGGTTATGGCGGGGAGGGCGTCGGTGCCAGCAACCTCGGCGGGCGGACGCTGGCCGACCTGATTCTTCAGCGCGACACTGAGTTGGTCCGCCAGCCGTGGGTCATTCCTCAGGGTGGTCTCGACGCGCTCAAAGCCTGGGAACCCGAGCCCTGCCGCTGGTTGGGCTACAACGCGATCATCCGCAGCTTCGTCCACGAAGACCAGACCCTGGCCAACCCGGCCACTGCGCCCTGGCGACGCAAACTGGCCAGTCGGGTCGCGGGTTTCATGGAAGGCTTCATGCACTGAACGGCATTTTTCTCAATCGACAGGTACTCCCATGCCAATCACTCACTTCAAGAACACCGCAACCCTGAAGCTGGAAGAGTCGAACCCTGTCGCCGTGCCACTGGGCGCGCCCATGGCGGTGGCCTCGACCACCAGCGTCGAACGCGACGACGGTGTCGAAACCGGCGTCTGGGAATGCACGCCCGGCCGCTGGCGCCGGCAGATCGTTGCCCAGGAATTCTGTCACTTCATTCAGGGCCGCTGCACCTTCACCCCGGACGACGGTGAAACCCTCTACATAGAAGCCGGCGATGCACTGATGTTGCCAGCCAACAGCCTCGGCATCTGGGACATCCAGGAAACCGTGCGCAAGACCTACGTTTTGATTTTTTGATCCTCTGATTGCCTGCCAACAACAATCCATACAGGAATCGACTCATGATCCGAAAGACACTGACGCTTGCTCCACTTGCGCTCGTCGCGACCTTCAGCCAGGCCGCCGAGACCGTGAAAATCTACAACTGGTCGGACTACATCGCCCCGGACACCACCAAAAACTTTCAAAAAGAAACCGGTATCGCCTTCAGTTACGACGTCTTCGACAGCAACGAAACCCTTGATGGCAAGTTGATGACCGGCACATCCGGGTATGACGTGGTGTTTCCGTCCAACCACTTCATGGCCCGACAGATTGAGGGCGGGGCCCTGAAAAAACTCGACAAGAGTCAGTTGCCCAACTGGAAAAACCTCAACCCGGTGCTGCTCAAGACGTTGCAGGCCAACGACCCGGGCAACGAGCATGGCTTCCCGTATTTGTGGGGCAGCACCGGCATCGGCTACAACCTTGCCAAGGTCAAGGCCGTGTTGGGTGACAACGCGCCGGTGGACTCCTGGGACCTGATCTTCAAGCCCGAGAACATGGCAAAGCTGCAAAAATGCGGCGTGGCCATTCTCGACAACGGCCCCGAACTGTTGCCGGCGGCGTTGAATTACCTTGGGTTGCCACACCACAGCAAGAACCCCGAGGACTATAAAAAGGCAGAAGCGCTGCTGATGAAAGTCCGGCCCTATGTCAGCTATTTCCACTCGTCCAAATACACCAGCGACCTGGCCAACGGTGACATCTGCGTGGCCGTTGGCTTCTCTGGCGACATTATCCAAGCGGAAAACCGCGCCAAGGAAGCCAGGAATGGTGTCGACATCGGCTATTCCATTCCCAGGGAAGGCGCCGCCATCTGGTTCGACATGGTCGCCATGCCCGCCGACGCTCCCGACGAGAAAGCCGGTTACGCCTTTATGAACTACCTGCTGCGTCCCGACGTCATGGCCGGCATCAGCAACTACGTGCACTACGCCAACGGCAACGAACAGGCCGACAACCTGATTGACCCGGCCATCAAGAGCGACACCAAGGTTTATCCGAGCCCGGAGATGATGGGGAAATTGTTTGCGCTGGAAGCGATGCCGTTGAACATTGACCGGGTGCGGACGCGGGTGTGGAACAAGATTCGTACGGGTAGCTGAGTCGATTTCTCGCGTGGCCACGGAGCTCTGTCCCTGGCCACTACTACAACTAACTGTGTGTTTAATTTGCTTGATAGCAATACACTGGCACTTATATTAATAAGTCGAAAAAATGCGAACTCATCTACAGAAAAACAACTTACCCATATTTAATATTTAAATAGCAAATTGTCGGACAATCCGGTTAAAACCTTCAACTACAAACTATATTTCGACAGCGCACGCACTGTTTACTGGAGTTCGCCGGAATCACTCAATTTGACGTCAAAAAAAATGTAGACGTTTGATTTCGAATTGTGTCAGTTTTTATACGCCTTCATTGGGCGAGTGATAGGACGATCTCGCCAGAGATTGTCGTATCGGACAAAAACTGTTCCATTGCTAAACAAGGAAGTGTGTTTATGTCGAAAGTAAAAGACAACGCTATTGATCTTGCCGAACAGGCCTTTGCGCCATTGCAAGCGCTGGCTGCACCCAGTTCCGCCTACAATCAGATCGATAGTTTCAGCCATCAGTATGATCGGGGTGGCAATCTCACGGTCAATGGCAAACCCTCCTACTCCGTCGACCAGGCAGCGACCCAGCTACTGCGTGACGGCGCTGCCTACCAGGATAAGGACGGCAGTGGCAAAATCGAACTCACCTACACGTTCCTGACCTCGGCCTCGTCGAGCACCATGAACAAGCACGGCATCACCGGGTTCAGTCAGTTCAGCGCGCAACAGAAAGCACAGGCCGCACTCGCCATGCAATCCTGGGCCGACGTGGCCAATGTCACCTTCACCGAAAAAGCCTCTGGCGGTGACGGTCACATGACTTTCGGGAACTACAGTGGTGGTCAGGATGGCGCAGCAGCATTCGCCTACTTGCCAGGCACCGGTGCAGGTTATGACGGTACTTCGTGGTATCTGACGGGCAGTGGCTATAACGTCAACAAGACGCCGGACCTGAACAACTACGGCCGTCAGACCCTGACCCACGAAATCGGTCACTCTCTGGGCCTGGCTCACCCTGGCGACTACAACGCTGGTGAAGGCGCGCCGACCTACAATGACGCGACTTACGGGCAAGACACCCGCGGTTACAGCGTCATGAGCTACTGGAGTGAAAGCAATACCGACCAGAACTTCAGCAAGGGCGGTGTGGAAGCCTACTCCTCCGGCCCGCTGATGGATGATATCGCCGCCATTCAGAAACTCTACGGTGCCAACACCACCACCCGTACCGGTGATACCACCTACGGCTTCAACTCCAACGCCGGCCGCGACTTCCTGAGCGCGTCTTCGTCGTCGGACAAGGTCGTGTTCTCGGTCTGGGATGCGGGCGGCAAGGACACCCTGGATTTCTCCGGATTTACTCAAAACCAGAAAATCAATCTCAATGAAGCCTCGTTCTCCGACGTTGGCGGCATGGTGGGCAACGTGTCCATCGCCAAGGGAGTCACCGTCGAGAACGCGATTGGCGGTTCGGGCAGCGACCTGCTGATCGGTAACAGCGTGGCCAACGAGTTGAAGGGCGGTGCCGGCAACGACATCCTCTTCGGCGCGGGCGGTGCGGACAAACTGTGGGGCGGTTCGGGCTCGGACACCTTTGTGTTCGCGGCCAGCAGCGACTCCAAGCCGGGTGCGGTCGACCAGATCCTCGATTTTGTCAGTGGCCTGGACAAGATCGACCTGACCGGCATCACCAAAGGCGCGGGCCTGCATTTCGTGAACTCGTTCACCGGTGCGGCAGGCGATGCGGTGTTGACCACTTCGGGCGGCAATAGCCTGTTGTCGGTGGACTTCTCCGGGCACGGCGTGGCTGACTTCCTGGTCAGCACCGTTGGCCAGGCGGCGTTCTCGGACATCGTGGCCTGATTCAAGGAAAAAGGAGGGCGGCGCTTGACGCGCCGCTCTCTGCCCCTTGAACGGTAGGTGCTATGAACAAGGCTACGACCATGAGTAAAACGCCCTATGATCCACAACGCTTTTACCTGCAGAGCAACCGCGTGGCTGTTGGCGACGCTGATGATGTTTCTTGGAGATGTAGCCATGGCACGCAGTCTTAAATTAGCCGACCCGTCAGAACTCGCCGGGAAATGGCAGGCCACCTTGATCACCGCGCAAGACTCACCCGAGTCCCTTGCATTGCAAGACAAACCATCGAATGTTTGCACGATCGAGCTCAAATTGAACCAGACCCTGGGTGAGGGGGCCGACTGCCTCGGCGCCTGGCTGAACGAGTCCGCGATAGGCTGGTTCCCGGAACCGGATGGCATTGCCGTGACCGGTAAAGAAGGCTCAAGAATTGTGTTTTTCAGCCGACAGCTTGAGGGGGTTTATAAAAGCACCTTGAAGTCAGGTCTGAGCATTACGCTTGAGCGCGCAGCGCCTAAGTGAAAAGTGCCGGGCCGGCACCAGGCGCTGAATATAAAGCTCGTTATTGCCGTTATAAGCAGCAGATCAATAACCGGAGCTCTTTGAAGAAAACAAAGAGTTGTTATTAATGTGTAAGCGATATCGGCAAAAGAACGTCTCGACCCATGTGCGGACAGTTAATTGGAACCTCGCCAAGTAAGGCGAGGATTAATATCTCAGGAAAAACCAATGAAGATGGCGAAGAGCCCGGCCACTGCACCGTTATTCAAGGCACTGGGCGACTATAAGAGCATTCTGATCAGCGTCGGGTGTTTTACCGCACTGATTAATGTGCTGATGTTGGTCCCGTCGATTTATATGCTTCAGGTCTATGACCGGGTACTGTCTTCGCAAAACGAAACCACCCTGGCGATGTTGTCGTTGATGGTGGTCGGTTTCTTTGCCTTCATCGGTCTGCTGGAGATCGTGCGCAGCTTTATCGTTATCCGTATCGGCAGCCAACTGGAGCGCCGTTTCAACCTGCGGGTGTATCAAGCCGCTTTCGAGCGAAACCTGTTCAAGGGCGAGGGCAACGCGGGGCAATCCCTGGGTGACCTGACCCATATTCGCCAATTCGTCACCGGCCCGGCGCTGTTTGCCTTCTTCGATGCACCGTGGTTTCCGGTCTATTTGTTTGTGATTTTTCTGTTCAACGTATGGCTCGGCGTATTGGCCACCGCAGGCGCGGTACTGTTGATCGGGCTGGCCTGCCTCAACGAGGCGATGACCAAAAAGCCCTTGGGTGAAGCCGCGGGGTTTTCCCAGAAATCCAGCCAACTGGCCACCAGTCACCTGCATAACGCCGAAACCATTCAGGCCATGGGCATGCTCGGTGCCTTGCGCAAACGCTGGTTTGAGGTGCACTCGCGTTTTCTCGGCTTGCAGAATCAGGCCAGTGACACCGGCGCGGTCATCAGCTCCTTGAGCAAAACCCTGCGCCTGTGCCTGCAATCCCTGGTGCTTGGGCTGGGCGCCTTGCTGGTGATTCAGGGTGACATGACCGCCGGGATGATGATCGCAGGTTCCATCCTGATGGGCCGGGTATTGAGCCCCATCGATCAGTTGATCGCTGTGTGGAAACAGTGGAGCGGCGCCAAACTCGCTTACCGCCGTCTCGACGCTTTGCTGCAAGCTTTCCCGCCGAGTGATGAAGCCATGGCGCTGCCGGCGCCGAAAGGCCAGATCACCTTCGAGCAAGTCAGCGCCGGCCCGCCGGGGCAACGGGCAGCGACTTTGCACATGGTCAATTTCAACCTGGGCGCCGGGGAAGTGCTGGGCGTACTCGGCGCTTCCGGCTCGGGTAAATCGACCCTGGCCCGAGTGCTGGTCGGCGTCTGGCCGACGCTGGGCGGCACGGTGCGGCTCGATGGCGCGGACATTCATCGCTGGAACCGCGACGACCTCGGCCCTTACATCGGCTATCTGCCCCAGGACATCGAACTGTTCAGCGGCAGCATCGCGGAAAACATCGCTCGATTCCGTGAGGCGGATCCGCAAAAAGTCGTCGAAGCCGCGCAACAGGCCGGCGTTCATGAACTGATCCTGCGCATGCCGCAGGGCTACGACACCGTGCTTGGCGAAGACGGCAGCGGTTTGTCCGGTGGCCAGAAACAACGCGTGGCCTTGGCTCGCGCGCTGTATGGCAACCCAAGCCTGGTGGTGCTGGATGAGCCGAACTCCAACCTCGACACCGTTGGCGAAGCGGCATTGGCCGGCGCCATCGCGCACATGAAGGCCCGGGGCACCAGCGTGATTCTGGTCACCCATCGCTCTTCGGCCCTGGCCCAGGCCGACAAGTTGCTGGTGCTCAACGAAGGTCGTTTGCAGGCCTTTGGTCCAAGCCAGGAGGTGCTCAAGGCGCTGTCCGGCGCTCAGGAGCAGCAACGTGAAAAAGCCGCGCAGGCACCGGGCGGGCTCAGCATGAGCCGGCAGTATCAGCCCACGACAAGGAATTCGGGTGTATGAGCAGCACACGCATGAACAACGACAGCGAAGCGACGATGGAACACGACTACATCGCGGAACGCCCTGAGCGCGATGCGCGTTTCTTCGCCCGCATGGGCTGGATTCTGGCGATTGTCGGCGCCGGCAGTTTCTTCACCTGGGCGAGCCTCGCGCCGCTCGATCAAGGCATTCCGGTGCAGGGGACCGTGGTGGTCTCGGGCAAGCGCAAAGCCGTGCAATCGATGAGCAGCGGCGTGGTCAGCCAGATTCTGGTGCGCGAAGGGCAGGTGGTGAAGCAGGGCCAGCCACTGTTCCGCCTCGACCAGACCCAGGTCGCGGCCGACGTGCAATCGCTGCAAGCGCAATACCGCATGGCGTGGGCCAGCCTGGCGCGCTGGCAGAGTGAGCGGGATAACCTCAAGCAGGTGAATTTCCCCGCCGAACTGAGCAACGATCCTGACCCGCGTCTGGCCCTGGTTCTTGAAGGCCAACGGCAATTGTTCAGCAGCCGTCGCGAAGCCTTTTCCCGTGAGCAAGCGGCCCTGCGCGCCAACATCGAAGGCGCCAGCGCGCAACTGGCCGGCATGCGCCGCGCACGCACCGACCTGACGGCCCAGGCCAGTTCCCTGCAACAACAGTTGAGCAATCTTCAGCCCTTGGCGGACAACGGCTACATCCCACGCAACCGCTTGATGGATTACCAGCGTCAGTTGTCGCAAGTGCAGCAACAGCTGGCAGAAAATACCGGCGAAAGCGGTCGGGTGGAGCAGGGCATCCTTGAATCCCGGCTGAAACTGCAACAGCACAGCGAGGAATACCAGAAGGAAGTCCGCAGCCAACTGGCCGACGCGCAACTCAAAAGCGTGACCCTGGAAGAGCAATTGACCTCTGCCGGCTTCGATTTGCAACACAGCGAAATCATCGCCACCGCCGACGGCATCGCCGTCAACCTTGGGGTTCATACCGAAGGTGCCGTGGTACGTCAGGGCGACACCTTGCTGGAGATTGTCCCGCAAGGTACCCGCCTGGAAGTGGAAGGGCACCTGCCGATCAACCTGATCGACAAAGTCGGCACGCACTTGCCGGTGGACATTCTGTTCACCGCGTTCAACCAGAGTCGTACCCCGCGAGTTCCCGGCGAAGTCAGCCTGATCTCCGCCGACCAGATGGTCGACGAAAAAACCGGTGTGCCGTACTACGTGCTGCGCAGCAGCGTCAGTGATCAGGCCATGGAAAAACTCAACGGTCTGGTGATCAAGCCGGGCATGCCGGCAGAAATGTTCGTGCGTACCGGTGAACGTTCACTCCTCAACTATTTGTTCAAACCGCTGCTCGACCGGGCAGGCTCCGCGTTGACCGAGGAATAAGGATGTTCGGCTGTATGAATAAGCTTTCCCTGCTCGCAGCGACCCTGGCGTTGCTGACGTGCAACAGTGCGATGGCCATGGGGCCCTTCGACATTTATGAGCAAGCGTTACGCAATGATCCGGTGTTCCTCGGCGCCATCAAGGAACGCGATGCCGGCCTTGAAAACCGCGCCATCGGCCGCGCCGGCCTGTTGCCGAGGCTCGGTTACAACTACAACAAGGGGCGTAACTCCTCCAAGGTCACCAATCTGAATGATCGCGGTAACAGCCAGAGTGAAGACCGCAACTACAGCAGTTACGGCTCGACCTTGACCCTGCAACAGCCGCTGCTCGACTACGAGGCTTATGCGGCGTATCGCAAAGGCGTGGCGCAATCGCTGTTCGCTGACGAAAACTTTCGTGGCAAGAGCCAGGAGCTGCTGGTTCGCGTGCTGGAGAATTACACCAAGGCGCTGTTCGCTCAGGACCAGATCGACATCGCACGAGCGAAGAAAAAAGCCTTCGAGCAGCAGTTTCAGCAGAACGAACAGATGTTCCGCCAAGGCGAAGGCACGCGCACCGATATCCTCGAAGCCGAGTCACGTTATGAACTGGCGACCGCCGAGGAAATCGAGGCGCGTGACGAACAGGATGCGGCCCTGCGCGAACTGGGCGCACTGATTGGCGTGCCAGCCATCGACATTGCCGACCTGACGCCGCTGGATCAGAACTTCCAGACCTTCACCCTGCAACCGGCCAATTACGACACCTGGCACGAGATGGCGGTGGCCAACAACCCGAACCTGGCCTCCCAGCGCCAGGCGGTGGAAGTGGCGCGCTACGAAGTCGAACGCAACCGCGCCGGTCATCTGCCAAAAGTCAGCGCCTATGCCTCGGTGCGCCAGAACGAATCGGAAAGCGGCAACACCTACAACCAGCGCTACGACACCAACACCATCGGCATCGAAGTCAACGTGCCGCTGTATGCCGGCGGCGGCGTCTCGGCCTCGACCCGGCAGGCCAGCCGCACCATGGAACAGGCCGAATACGAACTGGATGGCAAGACCCGGGAAACCTTGATCCAGCTGCGCCGGCAGTTCAGCGCCTGTCTGTCGGGGGTCAATAAATTGCGGGCTTATCAGAAGGCGTTGACGTCGGCGGAAGCGCTGGTGATCTCGACCAGACAAAGCATTTTGGGCGGCGAACGGGTCAACCTCGATGCGCTGAATGCCGAACAGCAACTGTTTACCACCCGCCGGGATCTGGCCCAGGCGCGCTACGACTATTTGATGGCCTGGACCAAATTGCACTACTACGCCGGCACCTTGAGCGAGCAGGACCTGGCCAAGGTGGATGAGGCCTTCGGCCAGGGCCGAGCAACAAAGACCCAGTAACCCCTGTGGCGAGGGGGCTTGCCCCCGTTGGACGGCGAAGCCGTCCCAAAACCGGAATCGGTGATTCAACAGACATGTCGCATTTGCCGGACTTGCGACTGCTTCGCAGCCGAACGGGGGCAAGCCCCCTCGCCACAGAGCACTGGGGACACAGGACTTGAGTTAGCAACGCGATATCTCCCTGAACCGGGAAACTACAACTCAAAAAACGCCAAGAAAGCGAGATGTCATGCACATGGACGTACAGATCAAGCCGATGACGGTCGGCACGCTATTGCTCGTGATTTCATCAGCGCCAGGCTCGGCCCAGGCGCTTTATCTGGAAACCGGTACCCTCGGCGACCCCGCCAGTTGGCGCTCGGCAGAGTTCCAGCGCGATTGGGGACTGGCGCGCATGCAGGCCGATCAAGCTTATGCCGCCGGCATCACCGGCAAAGGCGTGAAAATCGGCGCACTGGATTCCGGCTTCGATTCCAGCCATCCCGAATTTGCCGCAGACCGTTATCACGCGGTGACGGCCAGCGGCAGCTATGTCGACGGCTCAGCGTTCAATGTCGACGGCACGCTCAACACCAACAACGACTCCCACGGTACCCACGTCACCGGCACCATGGGCGCTTCCCGGGATGGCAACGGCATGCACGGCGTGGCGTACAACGCGCAAATCTACGTCGGCAATACCAACAAGAATGACAGTTTCCTGTTCGGCCCCACCCCCGACCCGCGCTACTTCACCGCGGTCTATAACGCCCTGGCGGATGCCGGTGTCCGCGCGATCAACAACAGCTGGGGCAGCCAGCCACCGGACGTCAACTATCGAACCCTCGAGGACCTGCACGCTGCCTACGCCCAGCACTGGAACAAAGGCACCTGGCTCGATGCCGCCGCCGACGTTTCGCGGCGCGGCGTGATCAACGTGTTCAGCGCCGGCAACAGTGGTTACCCGAATGCCAGCGTGCGTTCAGCCTTGCCGTATTTTCAGCCGGACCTGGAAGGCCACTGGCTGGCAGTGTCGGGGCTGGATCAAAGCAATCAGCAGAAATACAACCAGTGCGGGATCGCCAAGTACTGGTGCATCACCACCCCGGGCGCGAAGATCGACAGCACCATTCCCGGCGGTGGTTACGCGATCAAGTCCGGCACCTCCATGGCCGCGCCGCATGCCACCGGGGCACTGGCGCTGGTGATGGAACGCTATCCGTACATGAACAATCAGCAGGCGCTGGAGGTATTGCTGACCACCGCGACCCAGCTCGACGGCTCGATCACCGACGCGCCGAGTACGCGCATCGGTTGGGGCGTGGCCAACCTCGAACGGGCGATGCACGGGCCGGGGCAATTGCTTGGGGCGTTTGACGCCAATCTGGGGGCAGGGCAAAGCGATGTCTGGAGCAACGGCATTACCGACAAGGCGTTGATTCAGCGTCAGTCCGAAGACACCGCCGAACGCAGCGCCTGGCAACAGACGTTGAAGGACAAGGGCTGGGAGAACGGCATTGCGGCCGGCGCCAGTCAGCAGGATCAAACCGATTATGCGGTGGGCATGGCTCGTGATTCCGCCGCCGCCAACCGAGTCTATGAAGGCAGCCTGATCAAGTCCGGTGCCGGACGGTTGATGCTCACGGGCGACAACACGTATCGCGGCCCGACCACGGTCAACGGCGGCTTACTGGCGGTGAACGGCTCGCTGACGTCGGCGGTGACCGTCAATGACAGCGGCACCCTCGGCGGTAACGGACGGATCGCTGCGTTGAGCGCCAATGCTGGCGGCACCGTGGCGCCCGGTAATTCCATCGGTACGTTGCAAGTCAGCGGCGATGTGACGTTTGCACCGGGTTCGACTTATGCCGTCGAACTGTCACCCACCAGCAGCGATCAGATTATTGCCGGCGGTACGGCCACGATCAGCGGCGCGACCGTGAGCCTGTCCCTGGAAAACAGCCCGACCTTGCTCAGCACCCAACAAGTACAAAGCCTGCTGGGCCATCAGTACAACATCCTGCAAGCGGCGGGCGGCATTCAAGGCCAGTTCGGCGAGGTGCTGCCCAACTACGTGTTCATCGGCGGCAGCCTCGATTACGCCGCGACCGGCATTCAACTGAGCGTTGAGCGTAACGCCACGACCTTCGCCAGCGTCGGGCAAACGCCGAATCAGCGTAATGTCGCGGCCGCTGTGGAAGGGCTTGGCGCGGGTAACGCAGTCTACGAAAGCCTGCTGCTGTCGCCGACCGCCAGTTCAGCGCAACAAGCCTTCCAGCAGTTGTCGGGGGAAATCTACCCGGCGCTGGGCTCGGTGTTGATCAGTGACAGCCGTTATCTGCGCGATGCGGTTGGTGAGCGTCTCAACGAAGCCAACGGTTCCCGAAGCAACGGCTGGATCAAAGCACTGGGCGCCTGGGGCAAGACCGATGACAGCCACGACACCGCCGGCTACACCACGTCGATTGGCGGTTTGTTGGCCGGTGTCGATGGCGCAGTGGATGACGAAACCCGTGTCGGCCTGGTCGCCGGTTATAGCGACAGCTCGGTCAGCATGGGCTCCGGAGCTCATTCCTCAGCCCAAGTCGATAGCTATCACCTGGGCGCCTATGCCGGCCACGAAATGGGCGCCTGGCGCCTGAGTGCCGGCGGTGCCTACAGCTGGCATCGGGGCGACGTCAAACGTGACCTGCAATACGGCGACGTCAGCGCCAAACAGAAAGCCAAAGTCGACGCCGGAACCACCCAGGTGTTCGGCGAAGCGGCTTATCGCTTGAACCTGCAAGCACTGGCCTTGGAGCCATTCGCCAGCCTGGCTTACGTGCACCTCGACACTGAGGGCTTAACCGAAAAAGGTGACGCAGCGGCGCTCAAAAGCCGCGGCGATCGGCGTGAAGCGGTGCTCAGTACCCTGGGCGTACGCGCGCTGAAAACGCTGACGCTGTCCGGCCAACAACAGCTGGACCTGAGCGGCAGCCTCGGTTGGCAGCACAACCTGAGCAACCCCGATTCCGAGGAACACCTGGCGTTCGCCAGCGGTGGCACGCCGTTCGTGGTGCAAAGCTCGCCACTGGTTCGCGATGCGGCGCTGGTGGGCGCCCATGCCAGCCTGGCCTTGAGCCGGGATGTTCGGTTGAACCTCGATTACACCGGCCAACTGGCCAGCCGCGAGAAGAGCCATGGAGTCGGGCTGAGTCTCAATTGGCAGTTTTAACGCGGTAAAGGGCTGGAACACCGCCCCCCCTGTAGGAGCGAGGCTTGCCCGCGAAGGCGGTGTGTCAGTCAACGTCAATGCTGAATGTCACGGCCCTTTCGCGGGCAAGCCTCGCTCCTACAGGAATTGAGGCAGGCCCCTGGCCACAAGGATTTTGGCAACACAACTAAGGACGGTAGCTCGATGAATAACAAGTACAACAACCTTGCCTTGCTCTGCGCATTGGCCACCCTGGGCACCGCACACGCGGCGCCCTACGTGGAAAACGGCAGGACAGGCGATCCCGATAGCTGGCGCAGCACGGAGTTCAATGCCGATTGGGGTCTGGGGGCGATCAACGCTCAGGAGGCCTATGCCGCTGGTTACACCGGCAAAGGCGTGAAGCTGGGGATCTTCGACCAACCGGTTTACGCCTTGCACCCGGAGTTTTCCGGGGCCAACAAGGTGATCACGCTGGTCACCAGTGGCATCCGCGAATACACCGACCCGTACATTCCGGTCAAAGCCGGGGATGCCTTTCTGTATGACGGTTCGCCCTCGGTGGGCTCCAACGGCAAACTCGGTGCCCACGGCACTCACGTTGGCGGGATCGCCGCGGGCAGTCGCGATGGAGGGCCGATGCACGGCGTCGCCTTTGGTGCGCAGATCATCAGCGCCGACAACGGCGACCCGGGCCCGGAAGACGGGATCATTCGCGGCAACGACGGCGCGGTGTACAAGGCCGGTTGGGATGCCCTGATCGCCAGCGGCGCGCGGATCATCAACAACAGCTGGGGCATCGGCATCACTGACCGCTTCGACCTCGGTGGCCGGGACCCGGCGTATCCGCACTTCACCGTGCAGGACGCGCAACTGCAGTTCAACGAGATCCAGACCTTGCTCGGGACCAAACCCGGCGGAGCCTACGACGGCGCCATCGCGGCGGCCCGCAGCGGCATCGTGACGATCTTCGCCGCCGGCAACGACTACAACCTCAACAACCCGGACGCCATCGCCGGTCTCGGTTACTTCGTCCCGGAGATCGCGCCGAACTGGATGACCGTCGCCGCGTTGCAGAGGAACCCGGACACCAGCAGCCCCGACCCTTACAACATCAGCACCTTCTCGTCGCGTTGCGGCTACACCGCGAGCTTCTGCGTGTCGGCACCGGGTAGCCGCATCTACAGTTCGATCATCAGCGGCACCAATGCCGGTGACCTGACCACCGGCTACGCCAATTACAATGGCACCTCCATGGCGGCGCCGCACGTGGCAGGCGCGGTGGCGGTATTGATGGAACGCTTCCCGTACATGACCGGCGCGCAAGTCGCCAGCGTACTGCGCACCACCGCTACCGACCTCGGCGCACCCGGCGTCGACTCGCTATATGGCTGGGGCATGATCAACCTGCGCAAAGGCATCGATGGCCCGGCCATGTTCGTCACCGAGCAGGACATTCCCGAGGAATTCCGCATCGAAGGCGCCTACGGCTCCAGCCAGTTTGTCGCGGACTTGCCGGGTATCGGCGCGATCATCGACGCTGGCAAACCCACCGAGCGCGTGTGCAATGACGTGCATTGCGGACTCGACGTCTGGCGCAACGACATTTCCGGCCATGGCGGCTTGACCAAGCAGGGCATCGGCACACTGGTGCTGACCGGCGCCAATACCTACGCCGGCCCGACCCTGGTCAATCAGGGCCGATTGGCCATCAACGGTTCGCTGCTGTCGGCCGTCACCGTCAATGACAGCGGCATCCTCGGCGGTAACGGCAGCATCGCGGCGCTGATCGCGAAAAGCGGCGGTACCGTGGCCCCTGGCAACTCCATCGGCACCTTGCAGGTGGCGGGCGACGTGACTTTCGAGCCTGGCTCGACCTACGCCGTAGAATTGTCGCCCACCAGCAGCGACCAGATCATCGCCAGCGGCAAGGCGATCATCGAGGGCGCAACGGTCAGCCTGTCGCTGGAAAACAGCCCGACATTGCTGACCACCGGTGAAGCGAAAACCCTGCTCGGCAATCAGTACAACATCCTGCAAGCAGCCGGCGGAATCGAAGGGCGCTTCGGTGCGGTGGTGCCGGACTACCTGTTCCTCGGCGGCACCCTTGACTACTCGGCTGGCGGCATTCAACTGGCTGTGGAGCGCAACGCGACATCCTTCACCAGCGCCGGGCGGACTCCAAACCAACGCGCCGTGGCCGCTGCCGCCGAGCAATTGGGCGCAGGCAATCCACTCTACGAAACCCTGCTGCTGTCGCCGACCGCCGCCGTGGCGCAACAAGCGTTCCAGCAACTGTCCGGCGAGATTCATCCGGCAATCGGCACACTGCTGATCAACGACAGCCGTTACCTGCGTGATGCAGTCGGCGAGCGTCTGCGCGAACACGATCTGTTCGACGCCGGGGCACCGACCGATGACCGCAGCAACGCCTGGCTCAAAGTGCTCGGCGCCTGGGGCAAGAGCGATGGCGGGCATGACAACGCCAGTTCCAACAGCTCCATCGGCGGGCTGCTGGCCGGTGTCGATGGCTTGATCACTGAAGATACGCGACTGGGTTTCGTCACCGGTTATAGCGACAGTTCATTGAGCATGGGCGATGGCACACATTCGTCGGCCTCGGTCGACAGCTACCACTTGGGTGCGTACCTGGGCCATGAAATCGACGCGCTGCGCCTGAGCGTCGGTGGCGCTTACAGCTGGCATCGCATCGACGTCAAACGTGACCTGCAATTTAACGGCGTCAGCGGCAAGCAGAAATCCAAACGCGATGCGACCTCCGCGCAACTGTTCACCGAAGCGGCGTATCGCCTGGACCTGCAACCGATCGCTCTGGAGCCATTCGTTAACTTGGCTTACGTGCACTTGAACACTGAAAGCTTCAGCGAAAAAGGTGACGCCGCCGCACTCAAGGGCGGTGAAAACAACCGCGACGTGGTGCTTTCGACCCTTGGCCTGCGGGCGAGCAAAGCCATTGCGTTGTCCGACCAGCAACAGCTGGAACTGTCCGGCACGCTCGGCTGGCAACACAACCTGAGCAACACCCGTTCCGAAGACCACTTGGCCTTCGTCAACGGCAACACCGCGTTCAACGTGCAAAGCGTGTCCATGGACCGCGATGCCGCGGTGGTCGGTGCCCGTGCCGGATTGGCGCTGGGCCGCGATACCCGTTTGAACCTGGATTACAACGGGCTGCTCGGCTCCCGGGAAAAAGACCACGGTGTGGGCCTGACCCTGGACTGGCAGTTCTGACTTGACGCTAAGGAAGCAAGAAGATGGGACTGTTTGATTACAAAAATGCCGGCAGTGAGGCCGGCAAGGCGTTGTACTCCGACGCGATCGCGCTGACGCTCTACGCGTACACGCCCACCGGCCAGCCACTGCCGGCCAC
>NZ_AKJK01000013.1 GCF_000282375.1 Pseudomonas sp. GM50 | reverse complement strand
GGGCTTAGCCTGCGAGCAGTGGCGGTTGGTGGCGCGCCTGGCGTGAGCGCCACCGTCGTCGTCACTGATCAGGCGAAAATCGTGACTGTCTGCCGGCTCATGGCGATCAACTGACCGTCTTCGCTCCACAGTTTTGCGGCGGCGTGCCCGTAGCCGTCAGCGGCATACTCGATTTCAACCAGGTACTTGCACCAGTCCAGCGTGCTCAGCGCGAGCAACGGCTGGACGAATTCGATGGTCCAGGTCAGCGTGCTGCCTGCCGCCGGCTTCTTCAGATACGACAACAAGGACGGCGGCCAGGCGTCGACCAGCGCCAGAATATGCGCTTCGCTGACCACCTCGTCCTGCACCTCCCCACGCAAGCGCACCCAACCACCCATCTCGCGCGATGTGTTGCCGGTGAACGGCAGGCCACCGACACTCCATCGCATTGCCATATGACGCATGAATTCCGGGGTCACCCCTTTGATATAGGGCATTTCCTGACAGTCGTCCCAGTGCTTCATCTCGGGCGCCGCGTGGGCCGTGACCGCCACTTCGGAAGGTCGCGAGGCGCCGAAGCTGCCCTGGACCAACGTCACCACCTGGCCCTTCTGCATCGCCCGGCCCAACACCTGGCTGACGGCTTTGCCTTCGCGCAGCACATCGACTTCAAAGCTGACCGGCACATCGGGTTCGACCGGGCCGACAAAGGTGATTGCCAACGAACGCACCGGACGATCCGCCGGGACTTTTGCGCGCATGGCTTCGTATTGCAAAGCGGCTATCAGCCCACCAAAACTCGCCCGCCCCTGGCCCCATTCGGCCGGAATAGACAGCTCCTGCGGCTGGCTGCGAACAGTGTCGAGCAGATCGGAAAAGCGCATGGGAACCTCAGAGACAGGAAAATGGATGGAACGATCTTAACCAGCACGCAAAGGCGACACAGCGCTTATTCCGGCCAAAGAACCTGACAGATAGGCCGGATGACACCACAACCCCGTAGGAGCTGCCGAAGGCTGCGATCTTTTGATTTTCGGCGTAGATGATGACGCTAAAGATCAAAAGATCGCAGCCTTCGGCAGCTCCTACAGGGAGCGGTGGGTGTTCAGGATTTGAAGCAGGCGACGCTGAATTTTTCGAGGACGCGGTCGGCGCGCTCTTCGGCCTTGGCCAAGGTGGTTTTCCAGATCGCGACACACGGCTGCAAATCGGGCTCTTCCTTGGCGCGCTCCAGCCACTGCCAGCTATCGTGCCAATCACCCAAGGCAGCCTGCGCCGATTTCAGTCTGGGCAGGGCCGCTTCCGGCAAGCGATCCAGTTCGGGGTAGGCTTCGATGCCATAGCGCACGCGCTTGATCAGCAGGCGCAGGCGATGGCGATCATGGGCGGGGTCATGCAGGGCCTGGTCGAGTTTCTTCCATTGTTTGCCCAGGCGTTTTTCGATGCGCCTGCGCAAGCCCTTGAGCAAACCCTGACGCTGGGAAGCCCGCAGGAAGCGCGGAAAAGCGTCGAGGATCATCAGCATCTGCGCCACTTCCGGGCTCGCCGCCACGAGGGGATAAGCCTCGGCCATCCGCACCATGCGCCGGTGCGCGGCCTCGGGTTGATCGTGCTGGAGCAGGTACGCCGCCAGCACTTCGCGATCGCGCAACGGCGTGGTCAGGTCACCGACCCGGGACGCCGCCGCTTCCAGTTGCTCGACCCCGGGCAAACCGCGCAAGGGCCGCAGCAGGCTGCGCAAACGTCGCACGGTGGTGCGTAGATCGTGCAGCGCTTCGGAGTCGGTGCGGGCACTCAAGCGTGCCTGACAGGCGAGCAAGCGAACGTCCAGGCTCAGAACATGAGCCACCAATCGATCAACCAAGGCAGACATCGCTTGCTCCCTGAATCGAAATCCCCCATTGGCTATAGCATGCTTCAACGGCCGGCGCGAGACTCGCGAATGTAGAAGCGCGCCTTCTCGGCTTTCCTGGTGCAACCCTCATAGGCTTCGAATTGCTGCTGGGTCTTGGCACCGGTCAGCAACGACAGCGCCTTGGAGTAGCTGACGGTCCCGGCAAAGCCCTCGACCTTGGCCAGGTCCAGTTCATGCCAGGCAGCGTCGAGCTGGCTACCACAGCTGTCACGGTAAGCGGTTTTACCGGCACAACCGGCGAGTGCCAGGGCAATCAACGGCACACAGATCCAGACTTTCATCACTCACACCTCAAAGATAGGTAAACATGCATGCACGTAAGACGGTCTGGCACGTGAAAAGTGCCTTGAGCCCGCGGTGAAACTATGGCGCCCGCGAGAATACCCATTCGCCTTCCCGGAGTGTCAAAAAACGACGCACCGGCCTCGCCGAACGACCATAGCGATTGAAGCTTGCCCCTCGATAGGTGCATTGTTGAACCTTGTCAGAGAGGTCGATTCATGAAAAAGCGTGTCGCACTGGTGTTGGGCTCGGGTGGCGCCCGGGGCTACGCCCATATCGGCGTCATTGAAGAGATCGAACGGCGTGGCTACGACATCGCCTGCATCGCCGGTTGCTCAATGGGCGCGGTGGTCGGCGGGATCTATGCCGCCGGTAAACTCAACGATTATCGCGACTGGATCGAAAGCCTGGATTACCTCGACGTGTTGCGTCTGGTGGACGTCAGCTTTCGCCTGGGTGCGATTCGCGGGGAGAAAGTCTTCGGACAGATCCGCAAGATCGTCGGCGAGATCAACATTGAGGACCTGCGCATTCCCTACACGGCCGTGGCCACGGACCTGACCAACCAGCAGGAAATCTGGTTCCAGGAAGGTTGTTTGCACCAAGCCATGCGCGCCTCGGCGGCGATCCCCAGCCTGTTCACACCGGTGATGCAGGGCAATCGAATGCTGGTGGACGGCGGTATCCTCAACCCTTTGCCGATCGTGCCGGTGGTGTCGAGCCATTGCGACCTGATCATCGCGGTCAACCTCAACTCCACCAACCAGCGTCACTATCAACTGCCAGTGATCCAGCGCCCGGCCGCGTTCAAGACCCGCTTCGACAGCCTGATCAACTCGTTGGGTTCGAAATTGCCCTTCCGCCGCAAACAGGCCGAACAATTGCTGCTGCTGGAAAAGGAAGCGTTGATGGCAGAAGCGGCCGAGATAAATCCGTGGATCGAATCCGCCGCGCCCGAAGGCCAGCAACCGGCGGCGGCCCCGGAAAGCAACGGCGCACCGAAGTCCGCTACCGGGTCGTTCATCATCGATAACGTCGGGCCGGCGTCCTTGCTGGACCTGATCAACCAGAGTTTCGAGGTGATGCAGACCTCATTGGCGCAGTACAAGATTGCCGGGTATCCGCCGGATATCCTGATCAACGTGCCCAAGCGGGTGTGCCGGTTTTTCGAGTTCTACAAGGCGCCGGAGTTGATCGCGCTGGGGCGCGAGATTGCGCGCGATACGCTGGATCGGTATGAGAATGAGCGGGACTCTTGAAGCTCTCGGTGAATGTGAGGGCCTCTTCGCGGGCAAGCCTCGCTCCTACGGGGTTTGAGTCGATCATACGTTTTGTGAGCGACATCAAACCGTAGGAGCGAGGCTTGCCCGCGAAGGCGTCAGATCTATCAATACAGCACTAAAGGCTACCCTCACTCAACAACCGATACCCAACCCCCGCTTCGGTAACGATGAACCGTGGCTGAGTCGGATCATCCGCCAGTTTCTGCCGCAGGTGCCCGACCACGATCCGCAGATAGTGGCTGTCTTCGGTGTGTGTCGGGCCCCAGATGTCCTTGAGCAATTGCTGCTGGGTGATGACCCGCCCCGGATGCCGCGCCAGTTGCGCCAATACCGCATATTCCTTGCGCGTCAGCGCCACTTCGGCGCCGTCCAATAGCACCCGGCGATAAGCCAGGTCCACGGTGAGCGGGCCGAAACTGAGCGCCGCTTCCTGGGCCTCCCCCGTCGGCGCCTGACGCAGCAACGCGCGCACTCGGGCCAGAAACTCCTGGATGCCGAACGGCTTGGTCACGTAGTCGTTGGCGCCGCCATCCAGGGCTTGGACTTTCTGCCCTTCGCTCGCGCGCACCGAGAGCACCAGTACCGGCACCGTCGACCACTCGCGAAACTCGCGCAGCACTTGCTGGCCGTCCATGTCCGGCAGGCCGAGGTCGAGCACCAGCAGGTCGGGTTTGTTCAATGCGGCCTGGGCCAGGCCTTCCGTGCCGGTGCCGGCCTCCAGCACTTTGTAGCCTTGGGAGGCGAGGCTGATGCGCAGGAATTTGCGGATCTGCGGTTCATCATCGATGACCAAAATGGTCGCGGTCTGGCTCATGAATTCATATCAACACAAAGAAGTGGCAAGAGAGTAGCGCAGGCGAGATCAGGCTTCACTGTCCAATCCCGGTTGAGTCTGCAACGGCAGGTGCAGCGTGATGCAGGTACCGCGCCCTTCGATGCCGTCGGCGACGCTGATCCGCCCGCCATGGGCACCGACCATGCCCTGACAGATCGCCAGCCCCAACCCGGTGCCCTGCCCGCCGCGATCGCCGCGAGCGGCGGTGTAGAACATGTCGAAAACCTTCGCCCGTTCCTCCTCCGGAATCCCCGGCCCCTCATCGCTCACCGAAAAAAACAGCTCGCTGTCATTGGCCCCGGCACGCAATTCAAGACGCCCGTGGGATGGTGAGAAACGCGCGGCGTTTTCCAGCACGTTGACCAGTGCTTGTTCGATCAGCGCGGCATGCACATAGAGCAGCGGCAACTCGGCCGGCACTTCGGTAATCACCTGCAACGATGCCAGCACCGCGCGCAGACGATTGAGCGAACTGCCGACGATGTCTGCGGGCGACACCCAGTCCCGCGCCAGCTTCAGGGCGCCGTGACCCAGGCGAGTCATGTCCAGCAGGTTTTGAATATAGCGATCGAGCCGTTCGGCTTCATCGCGGGTGCCTTCGAGCAGTTCGCGGCGGTCCTCCAGGGGAATCGCCTCGCCAAGCGCCAGCAGGCTGTCGATGCTGCCCCGCATGGAGGTCAGCGGCGTGCGTAAATCGTGGGACACCGAGGCCAACAGCGCACTGCGCAGTTGCTCGGTTTCACCATGCAAGCGTGCCGCCTCAAGGTCATCGGCCAGTTGCGCCCGGGCCAACGCCTGGGCCAGCGGTTGGCTCAGCGCGGTCAGTAAACGTCGACGCTGGCCGCTCAGGGTCTGACCTTCTTTGGCACACACGCCGAGCAGCGCCAGCGGCCCATCGTCCACCGACAACGGCCACCACCACCAGCGCCCGAACGGCAAGGTACCGGTGCCCGCGCCGGCCGGTTGGTCGTGTTGCCAGGCCCAATCGGCGGCGGCGCGCTCGGCTTCGGAGAACTCCAGCGGCCCGCCGGTTTCAACTTTCCAGCCGCTCTGGCCATCGCGATTGAGCAGGCACAGTTTCAGGTCGGTCCAGCCATTGAGGTGCTGCGCCGCAGCGCTGACCACGGCCTGACGGTCGGTGGCGGCGGTGAGTTTGCGTGACAGGTCGAGCAGTTCGCTGGTTTCTTCCTGGGTGTCGCGCAAGGCCTGCAATTGCCGACGTTGCCGAGCAGCAAGGTTGCCGGTCAAGGCCGCCATCAAGAGGAAGAACAACAAGGTCAGCACGTCTTCTTCGCGCTGGATGCTGAAGGAGAAATTCGGTGGAATGAACAAAAAATCATAGGTCAGAAACGACAGCGCCGCGCAGGCCAGCGCCGGGCCGAGGCTGCTGCGCACTGCCACCAGCAACACCGCGGCGAGGAACACCAGCGAAATGTTGGGCAGCGGCAAGACGCTCGACACCGCCCAGGCCAGGGCACTGGCGAGCACCGTCGCCACCAGCGCCAACGCGTAATCGAACCACACCAGCGATTGCGCCGAGCGTTGGCGTGGCTGATGCTGTTCGTGGTCACTGTCGAGCACGTTGATTTCCAGCCCGCGAGCATCGCGCAGTAAACGAGACGCCAGCCCGCCACCGAACAACCGTCGACGCAAACGCTGGCGCGACTGGCCCACCAACACCAGGCTGGCGCGTCGTTCAGCGGCGTGCTGGATCAACGTTTTCGCCACCTCGCCCGCGCGCAGCAACACCACTTCGCCACCGAGGCGTTCGGCCAGTTGTTGAGCGCTTTGCAGGCGCAGTCGCGACTGCTCGTCGCGCACACGGCCGTTGTCCACATGCACCAGGCTCCACGGCAGATGCCGCCGCTGGGCGACGCGACTGGCGTGACGCACCAGACGCTCGGCCTGAGCATCGCCATCGACACCCACCAGCAAACGACCGCGCACGGCCGGTGCGGCCTGCCCCAACTGGCGATAACCCTGCGCCAGATCGTTATCCACCTGAGCGGCTGCGGTTTGCATCGCCAGTTCGCGCAGGGCGGTAAGGTTGGTCTGGGTGAAGAACGCATCGATGGCCGCCCGCGCCTGCTCCGGCACGTAAACCTTGCCGTCGCGCAGACGCTCCAGCAACTCGCGCGGCGGCAGGTCGATCAGCAGCAGTTCGTAGGCTTCTTGCAGCACCCAGTCCGGGAGGGTTTCGCGCACCTGAACGCCGGTGATGCCGCGCACCTGATCGTTGAGACTTTCCAGATGCTGGACGTTGACCGTGGTGAACACGTCGATGCCGGCGGCGAGCAACTCCTGGATGTCTTGCCAGCGTTTGGTGTGACGACTGCCGGGGGCATTGCTATGGGCCAGTTCGTCCACCAGCACCAGTTTCGGTTTGGTTTTGATCAGACCGTCGAGGTCCATTTCTTCGAGCATCACGCCGCGGTATTCCGAGCGCACCAACGGCTGCTGCGGCAAGCCAGCCAGTAGCGCTTCGGTTTCGGCGCGACCGTGGGTTTCGACCACCCCGGCCATGACTTTCACACCTTGGCGCAACTGAGTGTGGGCGGCTTGCAGCATGGCGTAAGTCTTACCGACCCCCGGGGCTGCGCCCAGGAATACCTTGAGCCGGCCACGGCCATCGCGGGGCAGGTCTGCTAACAGCGCGTCGGCGCGGCCGGAGTCACTCATGCTTGGGGATCTCTTTTTTTCAGATGTTGATGTTGTGTTTGTTCAGCCGCCTTCGCGAGCAAGCCCGCTCCCACAAGGGATCTTCAGTGTTACGCAGATCGAGTGTGGGAGCGGGCTTGCTCGCGAATGGCGCCACCACCGATCTACAATTTTTCCAGTGCCATGTTCAGCGCCAACACATTCACCACCGGTGGCCCCACCAACGGCTGCTCGATATGCGCCACCATCAGTTGCTCAAGCGTAGACACCGGTAGATTGCGCGCCGCCGCGACACGCGCCAGTTGATAGGCAATCGCGGCCGGTGGCAAGTGCGGATCGAGGCCACTGCCAGAGGTGGTCAACATGGCCAACGGCACTGGCCCCTGACCGGCTACCTGCAGTTTATTGGCTTCGTCGATAACGCGAGTGGCCAACGCCGGATTGCTTGGCGAGAGGTTGCTGGCGCTGCTCGACACAGTGGCAAAGGCACCTGCCGATGGTCGTGGGTGGAACCAGGTGTCGCCGACGAAATCCTGGGCAATCAATGACGAGCCACGGACCTTGCCGTCGGCGTCACGCACCAGGCTGCCGTTGGCCTGGTCCGGGAAAGCGACCTGGGCGACGCCGGTGACCACCAAGGGGTAGGCGACGCCGGTGATCAGGGTCATCAGTATCAGCAGGCTCAGGGCCGGACGTATCAGTGTGGACATTTCAAAATCCTCTATTTGATAAAAAACTCAGGTCTGGAAGCCACTGCTCAGCCCTGTGGCAAAGGGGCTTTTGTGGCGAGGGGGCTTGCCCCCGTTCGGCTGCGAAGCAGTCGCCAGCCCGATCCATGCGGTATGTCTGAAGAAATGAGGTTTTAGGTTTTGGGGCTGCTGCGCAACCCAACGGGGGCAAGCCCCCTCGCCACAAAAAACCCGCACAATCAGATCAACCTCAAACCAAATGCAACGCCGTCAACAACATGTCGATCGCCTTGATGCCCACGAACGGCACCAGAATCCCGCCCAGCCCGTAGATCAGCAGATTGCGCCGCAACAACGCCGCAGCACTCGCCGCCTGTACCCGCACACCCCGCAACGCCAATGGAATCAGCACCACAATGATCAGGGCGTTGAACACAATCGCCGACAGAATCGCGCTCTGCGGACTGCTCAGGTGCATGACGTTGAGCACACCCAGTTGCGGGTAGATCGAGGCGAACAGCGCCGGCAAGATCGCGAAGTACTTGGCCACGTCGTTGGCGATGGAAAAGGTGGTCAGCGCACCGCGGGTCACCAGTAATTCCTTGCCGATTTGCACCACGTCCAGCAGCTTGGTCGGGTCGCTGTCGAGGTCGACCATGTTCGCCGCCTCCCGCGCCGCTTGCGTACCGTCGTTCATCGCCATGCCGACGTCCGCCTGAGCCAGGGCCGGGGCGTCGTTGGCGCCGTCGCCACACATGGCGACCAGGCGACCGTCGTTCTGCTCGTGACGAATGCGCGCCAGTTTTTTCTCCGGCGTGGCTTCGGCCAGCACGTCATCCACGCCTGCTTCGGCAGCAATCGCAGCAGCGGTCAGCGGGTTGTCGCCAGTGACCATGACCGTGCGAATCCCCAATTTTCGCAGTTCGGCGAAACGCTCGCGGATACCGGGTTTGACCACGTCCTTGAGGTGGATGACACCGAGCAATTTGCCGTCAGCGCAGACCAGCAACGGCGTGCCGCCACTCTGAGCGATCTTGTCGATTTCCCGGGACAGAGGCGCGGCCAGATCGGCGCGTTTCAGGCCGACGAAAGTCAGCAGCGAATCCACGGCGCCTTTGCGATAGACCCGGCCTTGATAGTCGACACCGGACAGGCGGGTTTCAGCGCTGAACGGCACGGCAGTCAGCACCTCGGCGGACGGCTCGGGTTGCGGGTGAAGACCGCGCAGGTACTCGACGATGGATTTGCCTTCAGCCGTGTCATCGGCCAAGGAGGCAAACAACGCGCCCTCGGCCAGTTCCTTGGCAGTGACACCCGGCGCGGCATAGACGGCGGAGCAGCGACGGTTGCCGAAGGTGATGGTGCCGGTCTTGTCCAGCAACAGGACATGAACGTCCCCCGCTGCTTCCACGGCGCGACCGGACTTGGCGATCACATTCAGACGCACCAGACGGTCCATCCCGGCGATACCGATGGCCGACAACAAACCGCCGATAGTGGTCGGAATCAGCGTGACCAATAACGCCACCAGGAACACCAGCGGCAGGCTGCCATTGGCGAAGTGGGCGAACGGTTGCAGGGTCACCACCACCAGCAGAAAGATCAGGGTCAGGCCGATCAGCAGGATATCCAGCGCCACTTCGTTCGGGGTTTTCTGGCGTTTGGCGCCTTCGACCAGCGCGATCATGCGGTCGAGGGTCGACTCGCCGGGGTTGGCGGTGATGCGCACCAGCAGCCAGTCGGACACCAGACGAGTGTTGCCAGTGACGGCCGAACGGTCGCCGCCGGACTCGCGAATCACCGGCGCCGATTCACCGGTAATTGCCGCTTCGTTGACCGCCGCGATGCCTTCGATCACCTCACCGTCACCGGGAATCATCTCCCCCGCTTCGACGCGCACCACATCGTCTTTACGCAGGCTAGTGGCGGGCACCACTTGAAAACTGCCATTGGCAGTTTTGCGACGGGCACTCAAGCCTTCGCTGCCGGCCTTGAGGCTGTCGGCGCGGGCCTTGCCGCGACCTTCGGCCAGCGCTTCGGCGAAGTTGGCGAACAACACGGTGAACCACAACCACAGCGCGATTTGCGCGGCGACGAAAGTCGGCACGGCGCTGTCGGGAATGAAGCACAGCACAGTGGTCAGGATCGCGGTCAGCTCCACCACCAGCATCACCGGCGCACGCTGTAATTGCCGTGGATCGAGCTTGACGAACGCTTGCACCAGCGCCGGGCGCCAGAGCGCGGCGATCGCGGTTTTCGGTTGTTCCGGCACCTTGACGACGGCGGCTTTAGTTGCGGGCATATTCATCATTGACTCCTTAGAAGCCCAAGCTCAAATGTTCAGCAATAGGACCCAGCGCCAATGTCGGCAGGAAGGTCAAACCACCCACCAGCAAAATGGTCACGGTCAGCAAGGTCACGAACAGCGGGCCATGGGTCGGGAAGCTGTTCTGGCCGATCGGCGCGGTTTTCTTCATCGCCAGGCTGCCGGCCAGGGCCAGTACCGGGAGGATGTAGCCGAAGCGCCCGATCAACATGCCCAGCCCCAGCATCAGGTTGTGGAACGCGGTGTTGGCGCCAAATCCAGCAAACGCCGAGCCGTTGTTGGCACTGGCCGAGGTGTAGGCATAAAGCAACTGACTGAAACCGTGAGCACCGGGGTTACTCACCGCCGCCACCGGGCCTGGCAGGCTCGCGGCAATTGCGCCGAGCACCAGTACACCGACCGGCATCACCAGCAAGGTCACCACCAGCAACTGGACTTCCTTCGCCTGCAGTTTCTTGCCGAGGTATTCCGGGGTACGGCCAATCATCAGGCCGGCGAGGAACACCGCGATCAGCACGTTGAGCAACATGCCGTAGAGCCCGGCTCCGACGCCGCCGAAGATCACTTCGCCGACCATCATGTTGACCATCGCGACCATGCCGCTCAGCGGGTTGAGGCTGTCGTGCATGCCATTGACCGAACCGTTCGACGCCGCCGTGGTGGTCACCGACCACAGCACGGTGGCGGTGGTACCGAAACGCGCTTCCTTGCCTTCCAGCGGCGCGGTCTGTTCGACGGCGACGTTGTTCAGGGTCGGGTTAGGCTGGTACTCAGCCCACAGCGAAGTCGCGCCGCCGATCAAAAACAGCGCCAGCATGCAGGCGATGATCGCGCGGCTCTGACGCAGGTCTTTCACGTAATGGCCGAAGGTGAACACCAACGCCACCGGGATCAGAATGATCGAAGCGACTTCGAACAGGTTGCTCCACGCCGTCGGGTTCTCGAACGGGTGCGCCGAGTTGACGCCGAAGAAGCCACCGCCGTTGGTGCCCAGTTGTTTGATCGCAATCTGGCTGGCGGCCGGGCCGAGCGGGATCACCTGATCGACGCCCTGCATCGTCACGGCATTTACGTACTGAGCGAAGGTTTGCGGCACGCCCTGCCACACCAGATACAGCGCCAGCAGCAGACACAGCGGCAGCAGGCCGTAGAGAGTGGCGCGGGTCATGTCGACCCAGAAGTTGCCCAGGGTTGTGGTCGACTTGCGACCAATGCCGCGACACAGCGCCACCAGTACCGCGAGGCCGGTGGCGGCGCTGACGAAGTTCTGCACGGTGAGGCCGACCATCTGGCTCAGGTAGCTGAGGGTCGCTTCGCCGCTGTAGGACTGCCAGTTGGTGTTGGTCATGAAGCTGACAGCGGTGTTGAACGCTTGCGTCCACTCCTGACCCGGCAAATTTTGCGGATTCAGCGGCAAATAATCCTGAAACAGCAGGATCGCGAACAACAGCAAAAAGCCCGCAAGGTTGAAGGCGAGCAAGGCCAGGGTGTATTTCTGCCAGCTCTGTTCGGCCTGCGGATCGACGCCGGCCACCCGATAGCAACCCCGCTCCACCGGCCCGAGGATCGGCGAAAGCCAGGTGCGCTGCCCTTCCATCACCTTGTAGTAGAAGCGCCCCAGAAACGGTGCCGGGATCAGCACCACGGCGAAGAAGGCGAGGATCAGCCAATAGTCATAACTGTGCATAGCCGCTCCTAGTTCCGGTCCGCGCGCAACAGCGCAACCAACAGATAAATGAACAGCCCCACTGCCAATAGCAGTGACACTCCGTCCAGAACGTTCATGGAAGTTCTCCGTATTACGGCGTATTGCCGTGTGTGGAGTGATTGTCGGCAGGGAGGCTGTAAAGGCGCGAGATCGAGGGGTGGGGCGGGGCATAAAGAATGCGTAAAGAGTGGGTTTATGGCTTTGTTACAGCGGTGTCCGGGCGGGCCTCATCGCGAGCAGGCTCGCTCCCACAGGAGTTCGGCGTTGTATAGACGACGGCATTCCAATATGGGAGCGAGCCTGCTCGCGATAGCGCCAGAACAGGCGTCGACGCCCCTAACTGGAGCACAAAAAGCACTCATCCAGCCGCGAACATCCCCGATACGACAGCTTTCAGCGCTTTACGACGCCCACCTGAAAAATGGCACGCCCACTGCACACGCCCTCCCCCGAGCTTATCCAAACCGTTCAGGGAGCAACGCATGAACACACAACTCAAACCCACGCTGGGCACGCTCCACCTGTGGGGTATCGCGGTCGGGCTGGTGATTTCCGGTGAGTACTTCGGCTGGAGTTACGGCTGGGGCGTTGCCGGGACACTTGGCTTTTTGGTGACCTCTTTCATGGTCGCCACCATGTACACCTGCTTCATCTTCAGTTTCACCGAACTGACCACCGCCATTCCCCATGCCGGCGGTCCCTTTGCCTACAGCCGCCGCGCCTTTGGCGAAAAAGGCGGATTGATTGCCGGGTTGGCGACCCTGATCGAATTCGTCTTCGCCCCACCAGCGATTGCCCTGGCGATCGGCGCCTACCTGAACGTGCAGTTTCCGGCCCTCGACCCGAAACACGCGGCGGTCGGTGCCTACATCGTGTTTATGGGCCTGAACATTCTCGGCGTGAAACTGGCCGCCACCTTCGAACTGGTGGTCTGCGTATTGGCAGTCGCTGAACTGTTGGTTTTCATGGGCGTGGTCGCCCCGGCGTTCAGCTTCAGTAACTTCGCCCTCAACGGCTGGGCCGGTTCTGATGTGTTCGGTGCGCCCGCGATTGCCGGGATGTTCGCGGCCATTCCGTTTGCCATCTGGTTCTTCCTGGCTATCGAAGGTGCAGCCATGGCCGCCGAAGAAGCCAAGGACCCGAAACGCACGATTCCCAAGGCCTATATCAGCGGTATCCTGACCCTGGTGCTGCTGGCCATGGGCGTGATGTTCTTTGCCGGCGGCGTCGGCGACTGGCGTACCCTGTCGAACATCAACGATCCGCTACCGCAAGCCATGAAAGCCGTGGTCGGCGAAAGCTCCGGCTGGTTGCACATGCTGGTGTGGATCGGCCTGTTCGGCCTGGTGGCGAGTTTCCACGGGATCATCCTCGGCTACTCGCGGCAGTTCTTCGCCCTCGCCCGGGCCGGTTACCTGCCGGCATCCCTGGCCAAACTGTCGCGCTTCCAGACCCCGCACCGGGCGATCATCGCCGGTGGCGTGATCGGCATCGCAGCGATCTACAGCGACGGTCTGATTAACCTCGGTGGCATGACGCTGACGGCGGCGATGATCACCATGGCGGTATTCGGCGCGATCGTGATGTACATCATGAGCATGCTCAGCCTGTTCAAACTGCGCAAAACCGAACCGAACCTGGAACGCACTTTCCGCGCGCCTTGCTACCCGCTGGTGCCGTTCATTGCGCTGGTACTGGCAGTGGTTTGCCTGGTGGCGATGGCCTGGTTCAACACCTTGATCGGGTTGATCTTCCTCGGCTTCATGGCAGTGGGTTTCGTGTACTTCATGCTCACCGCGCAATTGCGTGCCGATGCGCCGGCGGATGCGATGTTGACCGGGCTCTGACTGTAGTTTTGAAGATGTGGCGCAGATGAACGGGACATAACAGGCCTAGAATGGAACCACTGCGAAATTCCATCGCTCAAAAGTGGTATGCAGGATCGATCGGCGAACCCTCGCCCACCGGCCTGCCCTTAAGGAGAGCCGTTATGCCTTGGTATGCCTGGTTGATTCTGATCGTTGCCATCGGCTCGATCGTTGGCGGTTTGATGATGCTGCGCGACACTGCCAACAAGGTCGAATTGACCGAAGAGCAACGCAAACGCGTCGCCGAACGCAACGCGGAAGCGGATGCCAAGGATGCGCAGGACCGCTAGATCAAAAGATCAAAAGATCGCAGCCTTCGGCAGCTCCTACGAGGCTGCGATCTTTTTGCTCTTGCTTTTAGCGCTTACTTTTCCCAATCGGCCTTGGCGATGTGCAAGCCATGCAGCCCTTTATAAGCCGCACGTTCCGGCTGGCTCCAGCCCTCGAGCAAAGAATCCTCCAACCGATAAATCTCCACCCCCAGCGGACGACACACACTCAACGGATCCTGCGCATCCGGCCCCCACATGGCCAAGGACAGATCGCCACCCGGACAGGTCGACAGTGCACACAGCAAATCAATCTCGGCAAAAAACTCCAGGTAATCGCCCTTCTGTGCCGGGCAGGCTTTCATGAAGTACATGTCGTCGTGGTTCAGGCCGGTGCACTGAAAAATGTTCAGCACATCATGCACGTCAAACTCGGTCAGGCCATGGGGTAACACTGCGCGAGTCAAATTCGAGTGGCAGTGATGATGGAAATCCTCGCCCGTGAGCATTTTGTTCACATACGGATCGCAGCGCGTCCCCAGCAAGTCGTGCAAACGCCCGCCATGTTCGTCGATGCCGTACCCGGCCAGGCTATCGTCGGTAATGGTCACCAGCGGTCGTAAGAAAGGCAGGTTCGACCAGAGACGGTCATGGGTGCTGACATGCGCCCCTTGCAACTGCCGGGTCCGAGCAGCCCACAAGCGTTCGCGCGGGTCATGGGCATTCCAGACATTGAAGTCCCCGACTTGCGGGCCGACCGGGGTCGTGACCCTGAACACATGCCCGGCCGGCACATTCCAGGCGCGGCCAGTGCGGATCGGCACCTCGAACTGCTCGATCAGCGTACGGCCGTCCTTCTGGTCACGGATCCGTTCGTAAAAAGCTGTGTCCACCTGCAAGGCCGAACCTTTGCTGACTTGATAGGCCGCCGGATAGTCTTTGTACATGGCACAAAATCCTCGATCAGTGATGGGAAGAAGGGGCAAGCATCTGCAACAGGAGGTGTTCGGAGTCGTCGAGATAAAGGCTCATGGCGTCGCCGGCCGCGCGTTTGTCGCCGTCGGCCAGCAACTCATGTATCTGTCGGTCACGCATCAGCCAAGGCGCCTGAAAACGTGATTCATCGGGAGCGGTGCAAAACACCAGGCGCAATTGCGCGACGACGTTGGTGAAGAACTCATCGAACAATGGACTGCGCAGCAACCCGACGATGTGCTGATGAAATGCCAGGCTGTGGGTGCCGACGGCACGCCAGTCCTCGCGCTCCCGGGCCAGTTCGGTGGCCTCCAGCGCTTCGAGCATCCGGTCGGACTGATAATCACGCAACGGCTGACTGGCGCTGATGGCTTGCAACTCCAGCGTGCGACGGACCTTGAACAGATCGCGCACATCATCAACCCCCAACCTGCGCACCATCACGCCCTTGTTGCGGACATAACGGGTCAGCCCTTCCTGCCCCAGACGATGCAACGCCTCGCGAATTGTGTTTCGCGAGGCGTTGTAAGCCGACACCAGATCGTTTTCCACCAGCGCCATGCCCGGCAGCAAACGACCGCCGATGATGTCAGCGCGTAACTCCAATGTGATGTGGTCGGCCAGGGACAGTCCGCTGCTCATACTCAACGCCTCTAGATTGTTCAACAATCGTTAGCGAATGAGTAATCACTATTCGTGCCATCTGCCTTGAACTACTCCTCCCAGTATTTGAACAACACACTGGCATTGACACCGCCAAATCCGAAGCCGTTGGATAAAGCGTAATCGATGGTCATTGGCCGCGCCTGACCGTGAACGATGTCCACGCCTTGCGCCGCCGGATCCGGGTTATCGAAGTTAAGCGTCGCCGGCACCACCTGATCGCGGAGCGCCAGCAGCGTAAAGATCGCCTCGATCCCGCCAGCGGCGCCTAGCAAATGCCCGGTGGCAGATTTGGTCGACGTCACGGCTATCTTGTTGTCCGAGCCGAACAACGATTTGATGGCCGCCAACTCCCCCAAATCCCCAACCGGAGTCGAGGTCGCATGAGCGTTGAGATGCTGCACCTGCGCCGGCGAAATGCCCGCCTGGGCCAACGCCAGCGACATCGCCCGACGCGCACCACTGCCATCTTCAGGCCCCGCGGTCAGATGATAGGCATCGGCACTGGTGCCGTAACCGACCAGCTCCGCCAACGGTTGAGCGCCGCGCGCCAGGGCATGCTCCAGGGATTCGATCACCAAAAGGCCCGAACCCTCGCCCATCACAAAGCCATCACGACCAGAGTCGAACGGCCGCGAGGCGCGCTCCGGGGTGTCGTTATAACCGCTGGACAAAGCCCGAGCCGCCGCAAACCCGGCAAGGCTGACACGATCGATCGCCGCCTCCGCACCGCCACACACCGCAATATCCGCCTCACCGCAGCGAATCAGCCGCGCCGCATCACCAATCGCCTGAACCCCGGCCGCGCACGCCGTTACCGGAGCGCCCAAAGGCCCCTTGAAACCATGCTGGATCGATACATGGCCCGCGGCGAGGTTGACCAGAAACGAAGGAATGGTGAACGGCGACAAACGGCGTGGGCCACGGTTGTCGGTGGTGCGCACCGCATCGGCAATCGCGCCGAAACCACCCACGCCCGAGCCAATAATGGTGGCCGTGCGTTCCTGGGCGTTGGCGTCCTGCGGTTGCCAACCGGCCTGCTCCAATGCCTGACGCGCCGCCTCCATGGCAAACATAATGAAGCGGTCCATCTTCTTCTGTTCTTTGGGCGGCGTCGCCCGGTCCGGGTCGAAACCCGCCTCCGGATCTTCCGCCAAGGTTTGCACCGCGCCACCAACCTTGGTGGACAGATCGGCAACCACCTCGTCCGGTAACGCCCGCAACCCGGAGCGCCCGGCCAACAAACGTGCCCAAACCGCTTCGACGCCACTACCCAACGGCGACACCAGGCCCATGCCCGTGACGACCACTCGACGATTACTCATAACGCAAATACCTCAAGCCGATTCATGGCGCCTCACTTGTAACGCGTGGCGGCCGTGCTTCTGGACAGATTCGGCGCCATCGCATGACGCGCCGCCATAAAGGCCTCCCACTCGGAGGCATTCGGTAACGAAGGAATGGTGATCAACTCACCCTGGTCAAGACCCGACAATGCCGCGTCGACCATCTCCCCTGCTTCCATGATCATGTCCGCCGGAATCTGGGACGCATCGATACCGGACCGCTCCAGGATCTCGGTACGTGTGACGCCCGGCAACACCGCTTGAACCTGAACCCCGGTGCCCTGCAGTTCGGCGTTCAACGACTGGGTCAGGCTCAACACATAAGCCTTGCTCGCGCTGTACGTCGCATTGAACCGCTCCGGAAACAACGCCACCACCGAGGCAATATTGATGATCGTGCCGCGACCGGCCTTGGAAAAACCGGCCGCCGCTGCCGAGGCCAACCGCGTCACCGTGGTGACGTTCAGCTGAATCAAACGTTCCAGCTCATCCAGATCCGCGTTGGCCAACAAACCATCCGCCGCGACACCGGCGTTATTCAGCAACAGGCTGATACTCGAATCGCTGCGCAGGCGCTGCTCAAGCTTCAACACATCATCCTTTTGCGTCAGATCCGCCTTCAGCACCTCCACCTGAACCCCATGCGCTGCGCGCAACTTGCTCGCCGCAGCCTCCAGCCGTTCCTGATCACGGGCAACCAGCAACAAATCAAACCCACGCGCCGCCAACCGCTCCGCATAAACCGCACCGATGCCGGAAGATGCGCCGGTGACAAGGGCCGTACCTTGGTTCTGGACAGAATTCATGACAATGCTCCTGGAGGATGCTTGAGGAAGGTGAGCGTCTGAAAATCAGCGCGCATCAACAAATGACGAATTTATTATAGGCATAATTTAAGCGCCATATGATAGTCGTAATTTTTTACCCTCCGATGAAAGGCGTCAGATCACCCTCTGCGGCAATATGCAAAAAGGCCGGTCAATGACCGGCCTCTTGGTGTGGATTTACAAGCTTAGTTCACTTCCAGCTTCTCGCGATTCTTGTCCAGAATGGCTTTGCCAATCCCCTTCACTTCCAGCAATTCGTCGATGGACGAAAAGGGCCCATTACTCTCACGATAAGCAACAATTGCCTTGGCCTTCGCTTCACCAATCCCGGACAACTCGCGCTGCAGAGTCGGCGCATCGGCCCCATTGAGATCGACCTTGGCGGCTTGAGCCTTGGCGGCAACGTCCAGCATCAAGGGTGCCTTGGCAGCCTCTGGCACGACCGTCGGTGCAGCGATGGCAGCAATAGAGGCGCTGGTGAGCAGGGCAAAAACCAGAGAGTAGAAATAGCCAGTACGCATAAGTGAAGCTCCATGACATCGATTAAGAAAGCAGCTTTTCCGAAGCTGCCTCCCAAACTTAGGCGATGTACTGGAACTGTCAAAAATGTGTCCGTTACAGGATGTGAAACAATCAGGGCTCGAGACGGCGTTGCTGATGAATCCAGTCGACAATCTCCCCGTCGGGGGTATAGCCGCTGACCGTTTCGCGCAGGAGTTGGCGCACACGGGAATAATCATCCTGCTCGACGGCTGTCAGCAACTCGGTCAAACGACCCTTGAGCACGTCCCAAGGCAGATGGTCTTCATTCGCGGTCATGATCATCGGATGTGGAGTCGCAGCGACATTATCCCCGATCAGCAACTCCTCATAGAGCTTCTCACCCGGACGCAGGCCGGTGAACTCAATGGAAATGTCACCGTGCAGGTTCTTCTCCGAGCGGATACTCAAACCGGACAGGTGAATCATCTTCTCCGCCAGTTCGACGATCCTCACCGGTTCACCCATGTCCAGCACAAACACATCGCCCCCCTGCCCCATGGAACCGGCTTGAATCACCAGTTGTGCGGCTTCGGGGATGGTCATGAAGTAACGGGTGATCTTCGGATGCGTGACCGTCAGCGGCCCGCCAGATTTGATCTGGCTGTGGAACAACGGAATCACCGAACCGGACGATCCCAACACATTGCCGAAACGCACCATGGTGAAACGGGTTTTGTTGACTCGGGATACATTAGCCTTGTCGCCAAACAGTACCGGGGCAATTTCACGACTGAGCGCCTGCAGGGTCAACTCCGCCAGACGTTTGGTACTGCCCATGATGTTGGTTGGACGTACGGCTTTATCGGTGGAGATCAGCACGAAGTTGGCCACACCCGACTGCAGGGCAGCCTGAGCGGTATTCAACGTGCCCATGACATTGTTGAGCACGCCTTCGGCAATGTTGTGCTCGACCATCGGCACATGCTTATAGGCGGCCGCGTGATAGACGGTATCCACGCGCCAGGTCTTCATCACATCAAGCAGTTTGTGCGGGTGACGAATGGAACCCAGGATAGGCAGCAACTTGACCGACACTGACTCACGACAGCCACGCTGCTCCAACTCCGACAGAATGCTGTAAAGGTTGAACTCACTGTGCTCAAACAGCAGAAGCGTGGTCGGGCCAAGGGAGAAAATCTGCCGACAAAGCTCTGCACCGATCGAACCGCCCGCGCCAGTCACCATCACGGTCTTGCCTTTGATACAGCGTTCGAGCAAATCGGCCTGGGCTGGCACGGCGTCACGACCCAGCAAGTCAGCGATATCCACTTCCTGAATGTCTTCAACCTTGACCCTGCCGCTGGCCAGATCGGTGAAGTTCGGGACGCTTCGCACGTGAAGCGGGAATCCCTCCAACAGATTGAGAATCTCCCGGCGTCGTGCGCGGGTAGACGACGGTAGGGCCAGAAGGATTTCCTGGGCGCCGGTGACGTCGATCATCTGCTGGATGTGTTTGGGTTTGTAGACCTGGAGGCCTGAGATAGAGCGATCGGCGATGCTCGGGTCGTCGTCGATGAATGCCACTGGGCGCATCACCCGCCCCATGCGCAATGCAGCAACCAACTGATTGCCAGCTACGCCTGCGCCGTAGATGGCGACTTTGGTGAGGCCGTCATCGCGGCTGGTGAACGGCACATGCTGGGCGGCGGTGAACCAGTCGCCCATAAAGTATTGACGCATGCACAGGCGTAGGCCGCCAATGATTACCATGCTCAACCACCAGTAGTTGAAGATGATGGAACGGGGCACGACGGTTTGATGGTTGCTGTACCAATAGACAACCACCGCCAGGATCAGCGACGAGAGGCTGACAGCCTTAATGATGGCTATCAGGGCATCGTTGCCAAAATAACGCATGACCGCTCGGTACATGCCGAAGCGGATGAACAAGGGAATGGCTACAACCGGCGCGCAGGCGAAAAGCCAGAAGTGGACCTTCAAAGGATTGTACATGTCGTCGATGCCAAGGCGGACTATGAAGGCCAACCAAAGAGCGATCCACACGAGCACCACGTCGGTAGCTACCTGCAGAAGACGCTTCTTTCGACGCGGAAGACCCAACAGAGAAGATCTGATTTTATCCATGACATCATCCGACACCGTGTTACGCTCCCTCAATCTATACTCACTCGCGTGCACGGCCATTGTACGCGCCTGAAAAGTCTGGAGCCATTAAAGATATCGACTCCAGCCCCCCCCACAAGATTGTTCGCTAGGTAAGAACCGAACAGATCGCAAAAATCCGACCAATCGTCACGCCCACAGCAAATATGAAAAACATTCTAGTAGAGAATAGCGTGAAAACCTCAGTAGAGAGGCCACCTTGCGCCCTGACGCAAGACTTCGAATAGAAGCTCAGCGACAAATCAAATACCCGCCGCACCACACCGCAGGCTCCACAGCTTGACACCAGCAAAATACGGTGCGTCGTCTTTTGAAGTTTTCTTTAGGCCAGTCAGCACTTTTCGAATGGCTACCAGATCGGTTTGTGATATTTTTAGCGAAGGAAGCAATACCGAAAAGTTTCAAAGGCTAATTGACCTGCAGCTTAACAGACTCAAATAGAATACAATGACACACATGGAAGATTATTGATTGCTCACTGTTAAATATTCTAAAGACAACCAACGCCCTACTCAAGCGGTAAAAAATCCACGCATCGCAATACTAATGTGCACCTACAATGGCGAGCGCTTTCTCCGACAACAACTCGACTCTTTCTTTGCGCAATCGCACAGCAACTGGACGCTCGTAGTTTCTGATGATGGCTCCACGGATAGTACGCAGCAACTACTGCAACACTACATCAAACAGTGGGGCGCCGATCGCCTCTATATAACAAATGGCCCCCAACGCGGCTATGCCGCCAACTTTCTTTCATTAACTCGAAAAGCAAAAACACTCGTAAAGGCTGATTTTTATGCTTGGTCCGACCAAGACGACATATGGCAGAAGGATAAGCTACAGACCGCTCTTCACCATATCGGAAATATCCACTCAGAGATTCCCGCTCTATATTGCGGCCGTACGCAGTTGATCAGTGCATCTGGCAGTCCAATCGGCAAATCGACAAACTTTCAGCGCCCACCACACTTTTTAAACGCATTAGTGCAAAGCATTAGCGGTGGCAACACTATGGTATTTAATCAAGCAGCCCTTGACCTTCTTCAGGAGACTCATGAGGACGTAACGGTGGCGTCTCATGACTGGTGGGCATACCAGCTTATATCTGGAGCTGGAGGAATGATCTACTTCGACAGCGACGCAAAAATTCTTTATCGCCAGCATGAACACAACCTTATCGGCAGCAAACTAGACTGGCTAGCGAGACTTAAACACTTAGCACTAGTTTTTCACGGATTACACTCCAACTGGAACACTCAGAATATTTCAGCACTTGAAAACATGCAGCACTACCTCAATGACGAAAATCGACTAAGACTCCAACAATTCAAAATAGCAAGACAAGAAAAACTACCAAAAAGGCTATTAAGCTTTATAAAATTAGGCGTTTACAGGCAGACCGTGAAAGGCAACATTGCAATGTATGCATCCATTTTACTTAAAACAATATAGATCCCCCAGAAAAATAATAACTAAGCGTTTTATTCGACGACGGACTTCACGCCAAATTGCCCATATAATAGCAACTCATAAAACAATACCACCGCCAAAACTTTCACGATGTTTTCAAACAAACTCATCCTCAGCAACCTCTCGAAGAAAGCTACACGCTCAGCAGTCGCAGACAAATGAGAACAATTCCCGCCAAAGGTCCGTGCCTCGCCCGAACACGAAAACCTGAATGTAGCCCTACGCTCTCAGGAGCCTCAAATTTACTTCAAGAGGCACAAACAGCCCCTCTATAGCCAATTTATGATCAACACATCGACTAGGACAGCTTGTAAGCCGAGTCTTTTGGCGACAAAATATACGCCGCTTAATTTTGCCTCCCCGAGCCACACCAACGAAAAGCCCACAAAGCACAATGAAAGTCAAGAGCTTCGGGAGCGACTCAGATTACCGACAGGTAGCCGACGTCGATCAGGTGTGGTGAATGTGCTGCCCTGAGCGCTTGGTCAACCGCCCCTATTCGCGGTGATACTCGACCTTTCGTGATCGTTGAAAACCGGAAGAGGAAATTCAGGAGGTTTTAATGGAGAAGCGTCACAGATGAAAGCGACCGACCCTAGACTTGAGAATCTGGTCTCATTCAAGCGAAAAGTCTTGGGGGATACTAGCGACGACTTTCACAAGAGCCCAAATCGTAGATGCCTCACAGAGCCGATGGGCAGTGCACTCTGTATCACACGGGCCAGCCACTCCTTTTCGGCAATGTATTCACCAGGCATTTTTTATCGTCAGAATCAGAAATCTCAAGGACGATTTAGGTGTGATTTGGCAGGGCAAGTATTTGATGGCTTGTTCGACATCCATCCGACTGAGCTTGCAACAGCCCCAAGCGCTGGTTCCTTACTACGGAATTGTATTTAAAATGAAAGAGTTTAGTATCTCCCCCGTCGAAATGATTTCTAGTCTGTGGCGAAATCGCAACCTGGGATTAGCACTGATAAAACGCGAAGTAATTGGTCGCTACCGTGGTTCGGCGCTAGGCCTTTTATGGTCCTTTTTGACTCCTGTATTAATGTTGATCGTATACACTTTCATATTCAGTGTCGTATTCAAAACTAAATGGGGAGGAGGAACAGGTTCCAAAGCCGAGTTTGCGCTTATTCTTTTCGCCGGTCTTTTGGTATTCAATTTCTTTTCGGAGTGTATCGGCAGAGCTCCCAACCTCATTATTGCGAATGGAAACTATGTCAAGAAGGTCATATTCCCGCTAGAAATACTACCTTTTGTAAGTATTGGGGCAGCTCTATTTCATACCTTTGTTAGCTTTTTAGTATGGCTCATCTTCTACCTCCTGTTTCTAGGCGAACCTCACTTTACACTCCTGCTATTCCCCGTCGTTCTTTTACCGCTAGTACTATTATCATTAGGTATTTCATGGTTCCTTGCATCACTAGGCGTTTACCTTAGGGACGTAGGACAAATCATCGGTGTTTTCATCACGATGCTGATGTTTCTTTCCCCTATTTTTTATCCCGTAAGCGCACTACCGGAAAAATTTCAGCTATTCATGCACTTGAACCCGCTTACATCAGTCATTGAGCAGGTGAGGGAAATACTGATATCTGAAACAGTTCCAAATACTTGGCTATTTCTCATCAACCTACTGATCTCAGCAGTTTTTGCCTGCCTAGGATTTATGTGGTTTCAGAAAACTAGGAAAGGTTTTGCAGATGTGCTCTGAAATAGTAATAAAGCTAGAAGGCGTCGATAAGTGCTATCAAATATATGAAAAACCGAGAGATCGTCTTCTTCAAATGTTTGCTTTCGGCCGAAAGAAATACTCGCAGGATTTCTGGGCGCTTCGAGATATTTCCTTCGAAGTAAAAAGAGGCGAAACCGTTGGAATTGTAGGGCGAAACGGAAGTGGTAAGTCTACGTTATTGCAAATAATCTGCGGGACTTTGAATACGTCCGCCGGAACCGTGCAGACGAACGCGAGAATTGCCGCATTGCTTGAACTCGGTGCGGGTTTCAACCCAGAGTTCAGTGGCCGGGAAAACGTGTATCTGGCGGCATCGCTCTATGGGTTGACGCCTACGCAAATATCGGAACGATTCGACGCTATCACTACCTTTGCAGATATCGGCGACTTTATAGAGCAGCCGGTCAAATCCTACTCGAGTGGGATGTTTGTCCGGCTCGCATTTGCCGTGATCGCGCACGTCGACGCCGAAATTCTCATAATTGATGAAGCCTTGGCCGTCGGTGATGCCTTTTTTACACAGAAATGTATGCGCTTTCTGCGTGAATTTATGGCCAATGGTACTGTTCTATTTGTAAGTCACGACACCGCGGCAGTAAAAGCTTTATGTACAAGAGCTATCTGGTTAAGAAACGGCAAGCATGTCGCTACTGGTCCCGCTAAAAACATCTGTGACGCTTATCTGGCAGAGATAATCGAATCCAATCAAGGCACCGTAGACGTCCCATCCAGCGAGCAACTTCTCAAGCAAGTAGAGAGTGATACTGGTGACGTGGGAGACGCTGCTGATGGTGAAACACTCTGGTTCATGCCATTTCGGACAACTGAAACCGGGTTCGGCGCCGGCGGAGCCAAGGTTGTTTCAGCAACTTTTCGAGATACTGAAGGGAATGTTATTCACAGAGCAAAGCATCATACAACGGTAGTGTTTCAGATCGACGTTGACGCATTAAAAGAGATTAAATCTCCTATTATCGGGTTCTTCGTCAGAGATCGCCTTGGGCAAACATTATTTGGATCGAATACTTTCGCCGCCTGTAATGAACAATCTGTCAGCTGTGCTGCTGGCGGAAAACTACATGCATCTTTCGAATTTATTTTTCCTGCGCTTCCTGATGCTGATTATACCGTTTCGATTGCCATCGCCGATGGAACTCAACAAGACCACACACAACTGCAATGGATTCACGATGCCCTTGTGATCAAGGCCCAGGGCGTATCTGACGTTGGAGGGCTTATAGGCCTGCCAATGCGAGCGATCGAACTCTATAAATCGGGTTTGTGAATACGTGCTTAACCGAATTGAACATTGGTAATCCCAAAATGAATAGTCTTAACAAAGCAGCTTTAGTAAATAACTCGATGCTTATCGCCCCAAAACGCAATGTATTGAGTGCCTGGACTGGCCACGTCCCATTCGCAGCCTGGCTCATGCAGACGCAAAAGCCGCGAGTGTTTGTCGAACTCGGCACCCATTTAGGAATGTCTTACTTTGCCTTCTGCCAAGCGGCTGTCGAAGGTAATATAGATACACGTTGCTACGCGGTAGACACTTGGGAAGGTGACGAACATGCAGGGTTTTACAACAACAATATATTCAATGAAATTGTCTCCCACAATGAAGAACACTACAGTGCATTTTCGAGGCTGATACGTCAACGCTTCGACGACGCAGCCCTAGAGTTTTCAGACGGTTCTGTAGATCTACTTCACATTGATGGATTTCATACCTATGAAGCGGTGAGTCATGACTTCGAAACTTGGAAAAGCAAGCTTTCCGAAAGAGCTGTTGTAATCTTCCACGATATTAATGTCCGAGACTCTGGATTTGGTGTTTGGCGATTTTGGGAAGAAGTAACAAAACACTACCCGCACTTTCGATTCGACCATTATCACGGGCTAGGTGTACTTCTCGTCGGCAAAGAACAGAACGCCCAATTGAGAGAGCTCTGCAGCGACTCCAATGAAGATACTCAGTTTCTGAAAAGCCTATATTCCAGACTGGGGGAGGTCCCGGCCTTGCGCTATCAGTTGGGGCAAGCAGCACTAAGAATCCAGCACCTGGAAAACCTAAACAATCAGACGTCCGGTGAGATCGCAAGATTAACCGATGAGATCGTAAACTTAAGAAGCAGCCACCAGACTGTACTTGAGAATGAAGTCGCACGCATAAGGCACGAAGATGAGTTACACATTGCATCGCTGAAGAACTCTAAGTCATGGAAATTAACTGCACCTCTTCGAAAGTTGATGTCTTTAATTAAACGCTGACATAGCGAGTACGCCAAGGAAATCGCGTTGTGATAAAGCATAGAATAATTTTGGTTGATACGAAAAGTAGCAATCCCAATCATTATATCTGTATAGCTCTTCATCGGGCTTTGATGAAGAGCCCCGATGTAGAAATAGTTATAAAAGCAGAACTTAACGACGCCGTACCTTTGGCGATTGAAAACAAATGCAATCTATTCTTAGCCTTTGATGGCGAAGAGTTAAATCGTGCTATCTGTTTACGTTTGGCCGCAATTTGTAATCGCTCTGTTCTCTGGGTCACGGAGGATCCATACGAGCTGAGCGTGAACGTCGCCAACTCAGATATGTTTGACCTTGTTTTCACCAACGACTCCGCCTCGGTATCTGCATATGGAGAAAAAGGCAGGCATCTTGCGTTGGCTGGAGCTAAACCGTTCCATTTTATTCCCGTGCAAAACGCAGGTACCCCCCTACGTTATGATGTTTTTTTTGCAGGTACCGCTTGGCCAAATAGAGTTGAGTTGATCCGGGAAATGCTAGGGTCAAATTGGGCTGATGAAAGAATAAAAGCAAAAATTGCACTACCTACCAATCCACACCTGCCCAAGGTAAACCTGTCCCTGCCAGCAAGCCAATTGAACTGGAGAACTTCTCCGGTTGATTTTGCAAGATTCGCTAACTCCAGTGTAACAACACTGGTACTCCCTCGAGTATTTTCTTCGTCGGGTCAAAACGAATTTGCAGAGACTCCACCACCGCGCCTTTTCGAAGCAGCTTTGGCTGGTACCGTACAATTAGTTCAAAGAAAAATAGAAGAAGCAGCGAAATATTTCGAACCAGGAAAAGAATTTATATATTTCGAAAACTCAAAAGAACTCATTGATTCGATAAAAATGCTACATGCAGACCCCCAGCTACGCTACGACATTGCACTACGCGCTCAAAATAAAGCATTAACGCAGCACTGCTACGAAAATCGAGCATCTTATATTCTTTCAGAGCTTCAGAAACTACCAACACCATCAGATACGCAGATCTCCCCCCCCCCCTTGTTGAACCATGTAAAACCACGACTGCTATTCGTCGTTCATAACGTCGTCGCCAATGGGAACTTCGGTGGCGTTGAAGCTTATCTACATAATATCAGTCAAGTTTTACGTGAAACATACGAGATCTATTTTTACTCGCCTAGCTTACGAAAAGTTTCGGATGCCCTTCTTCTTAATGAAGCAGGTATTGTTGTCGAGGCTCTGTCTTTTTCAACAGTACTTTCCCCTTGGCAAGTGACATGCCAGGAAAGGGAAAAGGCATTCGCATCGATTTTGAACCGTTATTATATATCCACCGTCCACTTTCACCACTTGATTGGTCATGTTCCCAGCCTTGTGGAGCTCTGCAAAACATTGGGTATACCATCGGTGATGACCTTTCACGACTATTACGCAATATGTCATAGATTTACATTACTTTCGTTCAAAGGCAATTATTGTAAACCCGATGAAATTTCACCAGCGCAGTGTGATGTATGCCTATGGAATTCTCATCAAATCTTACCGGGTGGACAATCGACACGTAGAGCCGTCTGGGATCAGGTTTTAGCGTCATCCGATTCGCTGATTTTCAACACAAAAGGTAGCCAGGAACTTATTGCGAGAATCTACCCATCCGTCTCCACCCACCTAAATACTCATATTTTGCCAGTACCAACCACCCCTCCAACATCATCAATGAGGGAAAAAGTTAAGAAATTATCATCCCCTCTGAAAGTAGCCATCCTTGGAAACTTCGCCAATCATAAAGGTGGAGACGTGATCAGTAGAGTAATTCCTCTATTGGAGAAGTGCGCTATTGAGTTTCACATCTTCGGACGTGTAGATGGAGCATATTTCTGGCTTAATGACCACAAGGCCTTTCCTCAAGTCTTCGTTCATGGCGGATTTGATCCTGGCCAGATACCTGAAGACGTTTACTCTTGCCATGTATCGTTACACCTCTCCATCTGGCCCGAAACCTATTGCTTAACATTGTCTGAAGCTTGGGACTGTGGTCTGGTTCCGATTGTTAGCGATATCGGGGCGCTTGGCGAACGTGTTACTCATGGTGTGGATGGAATCAAGATCCCTACAGATTCAGAGGGGGCTTTATTCACAGTTCTTCATCAGTTTTTAGACACACCGTCACTATTGTCGAGTTTAAGAAAAAGCACGGCTAATGCACCCATTATGCGCCCAGATACGCATATTGCGGGACTCAAAGCGATATATCGCACCCTTACCGAAAATCGGAATTACTCCATAGGAATGCAAAAAAACTCCACCCTCTTCAGTCTGAACCAACTGCGGCAACCAATCGCAGACATCTGGGCAATCTCACCAGCTTCCGGGGGGATAGTCGGCAGTAGGAATTATGTAAGTAAAATTCGTCATTTAGTCACAGGGTTAAGCGTACACTTTTTAGATCACTGGAAACGCCACGGTATAAAATCCGCGGTGCGTGTAAGTATTCGTTATATTTCTAGGCGCTTGTAACGTGAAAGTATTAATTTGTGGAGCATCTCCGGACCGTATAAACAACAACGCGGTATTGCGAAGTTATGTCGCTCGCGGCTTCTCCGAAGTATTGACTAACGAGAGCGTGTCCTCCTGCTCATTAGATAATGCCAATGAGATAGCAAACTCATTCAAACCTGATCTTATTGTCGTTTTTGGGTCCTGTATGCCAGAGAGTTGTGACTACACAGGCCTTCGAAACTACTGCGTTCGCACGGGTGCTTCACTCGCTTTTTGGCTCCATGATGATCCATACGAATTTGATTTAAACTTCAAAATTTACAAATACGCTGATTATATTTTTTCCAATGATCGTTGGGCGGTAGAACACATTAACCACCCTAAAGTTACGCACCTTCCACTAGCAGCGGATAAAGAGGCGCATTTCATAGAAGTTACAGAGAGCATGGATAGGGATATCTTCTTCTGCGGCGTCGGCTTTCCAAATCGAACACAATTGCTTTTGGACAGCCAAAGTTCTCTAACACACTTCAATGTAGAGGTTATGGGTGCAGAATGGCCCGAAACATTGAGCTTCAGTAAAAATGTACGCATCCCCAACGAAGACATGTCGAAGTACTACAACTCTTCATTAGTCACCTTAAACATTGGGCGCCGTCACAACCTTGCAAATAATAAGTATCAGCTAGATGCAACAACTCCGGGACCGAGAACTTTTGAAGCAGCTATGGCAGGCGCAGTACAATGCTATTATATAGAAGGCTTGGAAATTTTTGATTATTTCACTCCGAATGAGGAAATACTAGTATTCGACTCCCCAGAGGAGCTCGGGCTCATTGTTGAAGATCTACGGTCTTCGCCACAACGCCGTAAAAATATTGCAGAGCGATCTCAAGGCCGCGCACTGAAAGACCATACTTACGCTACACGAGCGAAAACTATACTTGCAAATCTAAATAATCTAAACGGTTGATCATCAGATGATTGAGCTTTATGAATTAAAATATTCACTTAGTGCCTTTTTGGTTACATCACTAATTGTTTTTCTGGGGTTTCTACCTTGGATTACTTCCAGGAAAAAGACGGCACAATCAAGTGAAAGTTTGATTGAGAGAGTTTGCTTATCTGTAATTAGTTGCGCAGTCTATCTGGCAATTATCGGTTGCATCATCGCCATCGTACCTTTACAACTCCGGCATAGCATTGCTCTGCTATTCATAGCACCGCTACTTATACTTGGCGCCTTCAAAACAACGCAGCTACTTAAACAGCAACACTTTAAAAAACCGTCCTCACTAGAAGTATTTACTATCGGCGGTTTTTTTGTTTTTGCAATTTCTATATTGATCTTGTCAAGTATCAAGTTTCCGCTAAAACCCTCCTTGCCGGATGGCGCCTATGTCAACAAAGAGCATGTTACCTCAGTAAGAATTCAATCTATCACTGGCGATTTACCCCCGGACAATGTCATCCCCTATGTTGCACAGGAATATATAGCAAGAAGCATATCATTTATAAATAACAGCCCTATATTACCGGGTCAACATGTCGCGAACAGACCAATACTGGTCAGTCTTGCGGCACTACCTGTGCGTATGGCCCTACGCTCGGTCAAACCCCAAGGAGACCTTCCGACATTCGAATACGTAGACACGCAGTGGCCGGACTTTCGGATACTTTTACGAGATCAGGCAACTTTCCCGATATTTTTAGGTGTTGCAGTTTTTCTAAACTCATGCCTGCTGTTAGGCGTTGGCCTGATTGCAACCAAGATTATAAATCTCAAATGGCATAACAGCGCGTTGATGCTCCTGCTATTTGTCACAAGTCCATATTTCATCTTTCAAACTATATTTACCTGGCCAAAATCATTGGCTGGCTTCTTCATTATTACGTCGTATTTTTTCTATCAGAAGCATCGAAACACCTTAATCGCCGGATCACTACTTGCGCTAGCGTATCTCTCTCACCCCTATACAATTGGTTACTTGGCCGTAGCAACTTTCGCCCTTCTCGCTTTAGACAAATCCACCGATATTTACATAAGAGTCGCCCGATCCGCACGGCTCTGTCTTTCATTCGCAATAGTAGTAAGTCCTTGGTTTATTTGGACAAAATTATATGCCGGAGGGAGTTCAGACCTTATATCTCAGAACTTTAGCCTTGCAAATATTACTGCCTTCCAATTTGTTTGGCCGCGTATTGCAAACCTAGCAAACACCATACTACCAATACATTTACTACCTTTCGAGACGCACTTGACCTCGATGTATATACAGAGTTCACTAAACCTTGCTGGGGCAGTAGGCACTTTGTTTCTTGTATACGTAGCTAGTATGGCCGTATTCTTTTCGTTGGTAAAACCGAACCCGCAGGCTACTCTTTACTCAAGTCAGGCACATACGGAACTGAAACAAGCCGCACTAATTTTTGGAGCCTCCAGCGTACTTTTAGCTTGTGTTTTCAGCTATGCTGCCGTCCCCCTACTGCATGGCTGGCAACCCTTTGCGGCGCTAATAGTTGTATTAGGTGTTTACTGGGCTAGTTTCTCAAAAATTGCTCTTGTAGCTTGCTGGACACAGGTCGGAATAAATTTTCTGATAACAGGTGTCTATTTCTATCGTCGCTTTCTCGTAGCTGCCTGATAGAGATAATGGAAAGCAATCCATTCAGAGTGGGCCCGCCCCACTCTGTGAAGCCCCTGAAACAATCTCGACTTAGCTTAAGATATCCCAATAGATTTCTTCAAAATTCAAGCGTGTTATGCTATTTTCTATCGACGGGTCGCAATGCTCCAGAAGCGTGCGTCCATTACATATAGATCTTCTCCATTTCGCCAGTTTAGCTCCCGTCTGGCAAACCATCAGGGAAGTTTTCGTGACTGCACTCAACATTCCTCTCGTAATTGATCTAGACGGAACACTTCTGCGTTCTGATTTACTGCTGGAAACCGGCCTCTCCTTCGTTCGCCACAATCCACTTTGCTTATTTCAGCCCTTGACATGGCTGGTAAATAGCAAAGCGACGCTTAAAGAAAAATTGGCGGAAGCTACTAACATTGATGTCAGTGTTCTTCCATATGACGAAACTGTAATCGAGTTCATTCAGACTGAAAAACGCAACGGCCGTGTGATTGTCCTAGCGACAGCAAGCCATCATTCGTTGGCAGAACGTATTGCGCAGCATTTAAATTTGTTTGATCATATTTTAGCGAGCGATAGTACATGTAATTTATCTTCGCATCATAAACGCGATTTGTTGGTGGAACACTATGGGGAGAAAGGTTTTGATTATGCTGGCAATTCACACGACGATGTCGTCGTATGGGCATCGGCTCGAGATGCTTATGTAGTTAATCCAGAGCGAGGTGTTGAGCGCAAGGCGCGAGCCTCAGGAAATGTTAAAAAACTGATTAATACAAACCCCTTTCTACCAAGAGACTGGGTAAAGGCGCTTCGCCTACATCAGTGGATGAAAAACATATTAATTTTTGTTCCATTGATGGCTGCGCACAAGCTCTTTAGCCCACTTTTATTGTGGCAAGGTGTGATTGCATTTTTTCTATTTGGACTCTGCGCTTCAAGCGTTTATATATTAAATGATCTATTAGACCTAGCCGATGACCGTCACCATAAGAGCAAACGTAATCGTCCATTCGCCGCTGGACGATTATCTATAAGAACTGGCATTTTTGCGTTCCCTATTCTGCTAGTTATTTCCTTTACTGGCGCTGTGTTTACATTACCCTGGGAGTTTGTAGGCGTTTTAGCAGCCTACTATATATTGACGTTAGCCTATTCCCTGTTTCTAAAGCGACAAATGGCGATTGATGTAATCGTTTTGGCCCTGCTGTATACAATACGTATCATCGCGGGGGCAGCTGCATTTAGCTTAGCGTTGACATTTTGGATGTTGGCTTTTTCGATGTTCATGTTTTTGAGTCTGGCCTTAGTCAAGCGTTATGCTGAATTGCAGGAAGCAAGAAAGAAGGGGAGGTTAGAGAAGACTCGAGGACGAGGTTACTACCCTAGCGATCTTGAGATGATATCGTCACTCGGTGCTTCTTCTGGATACTTGGCGGTAATGGTATTAGCCTTGTATATCCATGATCAAGCGACGGGAGAACTATATTCACATCCCCAAATAATTTGGTTGGCCTGTCCGCTTCTACTTTTCTGGATAACTCGTGTCTGGATGCTCACACATCGCGGAGAAATGCATGATGACCCGGTTGTCTATGCGATCCGAGATCGAGCCAGCCTGATTGTTGGCTCATTGTTTTGTCTAGTATTCTGGATAGCAGCATGAAACCCTCATTGCTCTCTTGGGGACGCTACCCCTATAACCCGCAGCATTCACATGCTTGCTATTGGCGAGATGAACTGCCCCCCCTGCTTGGCTCAGTTTCGTCTAAATATGAAACTACTCTTCCATATGGTAATGGGCGTAGTTATGGAGACAGTTGTTTAGCCGCGTCGGACCATGTAATAAACATGCGCAGCATAGATCGATTTATACATGTCGATTGGGTTAGAGGGATCGTTATTGTAGAGGCAGGGATCACTCTTTCTGAGGTGTTAGCTACCGCTATCCCTAATGGCTGGTTTCTTTCTGTCACTCCTGGAACTCAATTTGCCACGGTAGGAGGCGCAATTGCTAACGACGTCCATGGCAAAAACCATCACTCAAAAGGTACTTTTGGAAATCATCTGCTAAGCTTCGGATTGGAGCGTAGCAATGAAGAATTTTTGACTTGCTCCCCTAACATTAATCCGGAGATGTACGCCGCGACTATTGGAGGCTTGGGGCTAACAGGCTTGATACATTTTGCGGAAATTCAACTTATACCTATAAACACCAGTCATATCGACACCCATGTCGTTCGCTTTGGGAATTTGACAGAGTTTTTTGCGTTATCCTCCGAACTTGATCACCAACATGAATATAGTGTCGCGTGGATTGATTGCCTGGCGTCTGGCAGTCAAGTCGGACGCGGGGTTTACATAGTCGGTGATCACGCACGTTATGGCGAGCTAGTGCTAAATGACAACGCCCCTTTATCTATTCCTTTTACACCGCCGTTGTCTCTGATTAACAACTACTCTTTACGCATACTCAATGAGCTGTATTGGCGTGCTCACCCAACCAAGTTGAAGCAACAACGTAGTGGATACGAGTCTTTCTTTTATCCTCTTGATCGTATCCTGAACTGGAATCGGGTATATGGACCACGGGGGTTTCAGCAATACCAGTGTGTCATTCCTGACGCATCTGCCGAGATGGCCATGAAAGAGCTCTTGAAGGCTATTGCCAAGAGCGGTCAGGGTTCGTTTCTTGCGGTACTTAAACGTTGTGGTGATATCAAATCTCCCGGCTTATTGTCCTTTCCACTTTCCGGTACCTCCCTTGCTTTAGATTTCCCTCAAAGATCTAATTTGAAGGAGCTCTTCAGCCACCTTGACCAAATTGTAAGGCAGTCCGGAGGGCGATTGTACCCGGCGAAGGATGCGCATATGAGCGGCAAAGACTTTCGACAGGCTTACCCTGAGTGGGAGCGTTTGGAATCAATGCGGGATCCATCATTAATTTCCCGCTTCTGGCAGAGAGTGACAGAATGAAAAAAATCCTTATTGTCGGTGCCACCTCGGCCATCGCTTCAGCATGTGCGCGACTATGGGCAAATCAAGGGGCAGAGATGTTTCTGGTTGGCCGTAGTCAAGTAAAGATGGAGCAGGTTGCTGCTGATTTAAGAGCGCGTGGAGCGGGCGATGTTACTACTTATGTCATGGACGCCGCAGACTTCACCGCACATTCAAAAATGATAGAGAGTTGTTTGGCGACACTAAAACAAATCGATATTGGAATGATTGCTCACGGCTCCCTTCCTGACCAGAAAACTTGCGAACTGGATGTGAATATCGCATTAGAAGAACTTTCTCTTAACGGCACATCCGTAATAGCACTACTGACAAGACTCGCAAATCAATTGGAAACCCAACGTTGCGGGACACTTGCGATCATTTCATCTGTTGCCGGCGACAGAGGTCGCCCGTCCAACTATTTATATGGTACAGCCAAAGCTGCAGTATCAACTTTTTGCGAAGGATTAAGAGCAAGACTGTTTAAAGTTGGTGTTCACGTTATTACAATAAAACCAGGTTTTGTCGATACCCCCATGACCAAAAACTTATCTCTTCCTAGTCACCTGGTGGCAAGCCCTGAGCAGGTTTCAATAAGAATTGTCAAGGGAATCGAGAGAAATGTCGATACTATTTATACTCCAGGATTCTGGAGCTTTATAATGTTGATCATTCGCTTGATTCCTTCATTTATTTTCAAGCGTCTATCGCTTTGACTGCCTCTTAAAGCGCACGATATGCCTTTAAGAAACAACTCTATCGCCTATTTTATATGATCATTACCGAGCTAGTTTATGAAAAATAAGATTATTCTCCCAGGTGGTGCAGGTCTGGTGGGCCAGAATTTGGTGGCTCGACTAAAAGCGAAAGGTTATAGCAACATTGTGGTGCTTGACAAACATCAAACAAACTTAAAAATACTTGAACAAGTTCATCCAGACATCACGACTGAGTTTGCCGATCTTTCTAAACCTGGGTCGTGGCAACAACATTTCTCCCAAGCCGACGTTGTCGTGATGTTACAAGCGCAAATTGGCGGAAACAACCACGAAGACTTTACGCTAAACAATCTTGATTCAACACGCATCATCCTTGATACGATAAAAAGTAGTGGCAACCCATATCTAGTACATATAAGTTCATCTGTAGTAGAATCAGCAGCCAATGACTTCTACACGAAAACCAAAAAAGACCAAGAGAAAATGGTGCTCGACAGCGGCATAGCATGCCCTATTCTACGGCCGACTCTTATGTTTGGCTGGTTTGATAGAAAGCACCTTGGATGGCTTTCCCGATTCATGAAAAAAGTACCGGTTTTTCCGATACCGGGAGACGGTAAATATATGCGCCAGCCCTTGTACGCGGGTGATTTCTGCAATGTAATTATTAGCTGTATCGAACGCCGCACACAGAATGGCATATACAATATTTCCGGACATGAAAAAATAGACTACATCGACATAATCCGAGAAATAAAGCGAGTCACAGCGTCAAAAACTCCGATCCTGAAAATCCCTTACGGATTATTCTATTCGCTCATTTGGACTTGGGCATTATTTGATAGAAACCCACCATTCACGACTCAACAACTTTCGGCATTAAGCACCAAGGATGAGTTTGAAGTCATTGACTGGCCGGATATTTTTGGAGTGCCTTACACTAAGTTTAGCGATGCAATTGACGAAACCTTCAATGACCCTGCCTACAGCAAGATTATTCTGGAGTTTTGATCATGGACAAACGTATTGCGGTCCTAGGGGCTGGGCCGATGGGATTGGCAGTAGCCTATCAATTAGCTCGTGATGGTTATCAACCCATCGTATTTGAAGCCGATGATCGAGTAGGCGGAATGACCGCGGCATTCGACTTCTCGGGATTGAGCATCGAACGCTACTACCATTTCCACTGCATTTCCGACCATGCGTTTCTAAAGGTTCTGGATGAGTTGGGGCTGGCAGGGCAAATGCGCTGGGTAGAAACGAAGATGGGCTACTGGTACCAAAATCAGTTACAGCCTTGGGGTAATCCCATTGCACTCCTCAAATTCCGCGGACTGAGCTTTGTGGCCAAGTTCCGTTATGGCTTGCACGCATTTTTGTCCACCAAGCGCAACGATTGGAAGCCACTCGATCACGTCGAGGCGACAGGCTGGATTCAACGTTGGGTTGGTAAGGAGGCGTACGATGTCTTATGGCGTAAGCTGTTTGATTACAAGTTTTATAACTACACAGATAACCTGTCTGCAGCATGGATCTGGAGTCGAATCAGGCGAATTGGCAGATCCCGATACAGTTTATTCCGTGAAAAACTGGGCTACCTGCTGGGAGGATCTGAAACGCTGCTTCAGGCAATGCGTGTCGACATTCAGGCAAACGGTGGTGAAATCCGTCTCCAGTCTCCCGTAACTCGAGTACTGATTGAAGAGGGCAAGATCCGGGGTCTTGACGTTGGCGGGCGAGTTGAAGCATTTGATAAGGTCATCAGCACAATTCCGCTCCCTTATGTGCCTAAAGTAATACCTGACTTACCACTGCACATTCTTGAACAGTTCAAGGCAGTCAAGAATATTGCCGTGGTATGTGTCATCGTTAAACTTCGGAAGGCGGTGACTGAAAACTTCTGGTTGAATACCAACGACCCCGAGATGGATATCCCAGGCCTGGTTGAGTACACCAACCTGCGCCCCCTAGATCATCACATCGTTTACGTGCCTTTCTACATCCCAGGTGAACACCCGAAATTTTCCGAGCCAGATCAGAACTTTCTGGACAAGGTCCGTACTTATCTAAAGAAAATCAATCCTTCGCTAACCGACGAAGACTTTATCGATATACACGCTAGCCGCTACCGTTACGCACAGCCAATCTGTGATCCCGGCTACCTTGATAATCTGCCACCGGCAGCACTTCCTATCAAAGGTCTTTGGGTAGCAGATACGTCTTATTATTACCCTGAAGACCGAGGTATATCCGAGAGTATTGATTTCGGCAGAAAAATGGCCAAGGAAGCGACTGCGTGATTCAGCAATTTCTATCCAAACAATTCATGGTATTCCTGATTACCGGCGGCACCGCGGCCGCCGTTAACTTTTGCTCCAGGATTATCTATAATTTATGGTTGAGTTTTTCGCTTTCAGTAATTATTGCTTATATCACGGGGATGATTACTGCCTTCGTACTGGCCAAACTCTTTGTTTTTAAGGAGAGTCAGCAATCAGTCCATCGATCCATCCTCTTTTTCACGCTGGTGAATCTAGTCGCTGTATTACAAACATGGCTGATCAGCATGGGGCTAGCATATTACTTACTACCTTCGCTTGGCATGACGTCGTTTGTAAAAGAAATCTCACATGCAACAGGTGTAATCGTTCCAGTATTTACTAGTTACTTGGGACATAAGCATTGGTCGTTCAAATAACACTTGGCGCGGAGCAACACACCTCACTACATAGTGGGATATATTGCTCCGCGCCAATACACTTATCTCGACCATGACAATATTATGGTGACACTATAAAACTCATAATTGCAGCACCTTCATTACAGCTTCTAACTTCTTTTTCCAGCCTCCGCCTCCCCTGCGTTGAATTTATACGCCAGCCATATAAGCGGAACAACTCCTAACAGAACCCCGCTAACTCCATCTAATGACCTCAATCCCACAGTAATAGAAATAGGGGTCAGCCATAAAATATTGATTGTCACTACACTCAAAGTTACGGCCTGATGACTCCCATAACATCTCGATGCATACTGATAGGCATGACTGCGATGTGCCTCATACACTTTTTCTCCGCGCAGCAGACGTCGAATCAATGTCCACGTCGCATCAACAATGAACACCCCAAGCAGGATCAACCAACTCCAAAGCAATTGAGGCGCCGCCCATACGGCCTGAACAGATAAGAACGCAAGGACGATACCAAGAAACCCACTCCCCGCATCCCCCATAAAAATCCGAGCCGGTGGAAAATTCCACCACAGAAACCCCGACACCGCCGCCGCCAGAATCAACGGAGCCCAGATCAGCTCAAGATTCCCGCTAAACCAGTAAACCAGACACATCCCCAGGCAAACACTGATCGCCTCAGCACTGGCCAAACCATCAATGCCGTCCATAAAGTTATAGAGGTTGAGCATCCAGACCAGATAGACCAACGCCAGAATATTACCGAACCACCCCAAATCAATGGTGATGCCGAACAACTCAATGGGCGGAAGCCCGTTCAACCAAAACAGCGCCCAAGCTGCAGCGATGAAATGCCCTAGCAACCGCCATCTGGCAGCGATATGCCCATGGTCATCAGCGAACCCGATAATCGCAACGAGCAATCCCGAACCAAACAAGCCATACAAGGCCGCCGTGCTCAGCAGACCAAGGCCAGTGAAGACAGGAAGCGCCAGTAGAAAGGCGACAACTATGGCCACCCCTCCCCCACGCGGCGTCGGGACCGAATGAGAGCTGCGCTCGTTAGGTATGTCCATCAAACTCTTCGCCAAGGCGTAACGACGCAAGACGAGTGTCAATACCCAGGAAACAGCGAGTACCGCAAGTAACAGCCACCAAACCGTCATTTCGTTTGCTTTTCCAGATAATGGCCAGCGGTTTGACGCATGGCTTTGTCCATGTTGATGGGTGGCGTCCACCCTAATAATTCGCGATTTTTGCTGATATCGACTTGTAGCGAGCCGCATATGCGTTGAGCAACGGCTTGCTTGCCCAGTGTCGAGGCTGCCAGTTTCAATAGCCACTCAGGTAGAGGCAAGAGTCGGGCAGGTTTGCCTAGTGCCTTGGATAGACGACGCAGCAGTTGAGTTGTGGACAGGTCTTCGCCATCGCTGGCCAGAAAGGTCTGATTGGCCGCGGAGGGATGATCGATGCAAGTCACTATCAGGCTCACCAGGTTTTCGATGGCCACCAGGCTACGTTGATTCCGAATCGAGCCAAAGGGCAAAGGCCCCCCCTTATTGAGCCAGCTCAACATACTCAGAAAATTAGCCTTCACTCCAGGTCCGTAGACCAGTGGTGGACGGATGATCACCACTTCCATGCCGGTGTCGTGGCCTAGTCGCTTCAGAGCCTCTTCGGCTTCATACTTGGACACACCGTAAGGATCTTGCGGATTCGGATGATCGTCAGCTTTAAATGGCTGACCTGGGTGAGTGCTTTCGCCGTTCACCTTGATCGAACTGATGAAAATAAAGCGCTTTACTCCCGATGCCGCAGCGCACTGAGCCAGCTTGAGCGTTCCTTCCACATTGACCTTACGAAACTCGGCCAATGCATCCACTGCGGTTTCATTCATGACATGCACTCGGGCAGCGGCATGAACGACTATCTGGACATCGTCGAGTGCAGGCAAGATCTTGGCATGGGTGAGATCGAAGGGCACCACTGGGCACAATCCGTGCAACCGCGTGGCACCTCGTGCCGCCGCTATCGGGCTGAACTTCTTGTCCACTAACAGCCTGAAAACCAACGCCTCTCCAACAAACCCGCTTGCGCCCGTGACCAATACTTTCGGGCCAATCATTTGGCTTTTTTCCCTATCAATGCGGTTGCCCAGCAAATACAAAAGAAAAACACTTTATCCCGCACTCGCCGTCGGCAACGCCAGGCGCTGAAAGAAAGCTTCATGAGTTGAATGCGGTGTAGTTTCAGCCATGTTTGCACGAAAGGGTCGTCATCCTGCCCTACCAACAGCGCTATCAACTGGACCTGATTGAACCACCAACCGTCATGAATGGTTTTGTAGCGGGCAATCAGCGGACTCAAGCCCTTATTGGCGCCTACCTGGTTACGCTCATGCTGGCGATAGTCCATGGACGGCTCAGGGTCGATGTACCAGCGGTAACCATGGCTCCGGGCGAAGGCGTAGCAATACCAGTCATGCAGGCTGACACCTTGTAGTTGCTGCCAATTGGCGAGCATCGAAGCCTTTAGCGAGTCCACGAGACTTCTGCTCATCACGTAGGTGCAGCCAGGACCAGCCGCTTCGAACAGGAAATCCCATGCGACCTGAGGCTGCGCCTTGTCCAACATATGAGTGCTGCCATCTGACCAGAAGGCCGTGACATTACTAGAGTAGGCATCTACGCGACGCGCCTGAATAGCTTGGGTCGCACGCTGGAGTTTATTCGAATGCCAGACATCATCCTGGTCGGCAAAAGCGACAAAGTCGTAGCCTTCGAAGTCGACATCGCGGATGAGGCGGAAAAAATTACGGGAGGCACCGCCAAAACTACCGGCGGTCGGCAAGACCAAAACTTCGGGGTGCTCAACGGCATAGGCTGCACACCAGGCCTCGGTACCGTCGCTGGAGGGGTCGATACTGATATAAACGGTCACGTCGACAGCTGACTGGCCGAGGATCGAGGCCAACTGCTCCTCGATCCACTGCATGCCATTATAGGCAGCCAGCAAAACCGCAACCTTGGGATGTTTTACTGGCATACCATTCCTGCCTGGACCGGTTAAACGCTACTGTTCGAAAGGTTTGAACATTCGAATCAGTGAGAAGGCGAGTCCAGCAGTTTCTGCAGGTACTGACCATAGCCAGTCTTCTTCAGAGCATCAGCCTGAGTACCCAACTGCTCGGCAGTAATCCAGCCATTGTGGTAGGCGATCTCTTCCAGGCACGCCACTTTCAGGCCTTGGCGCTGCTCGATGGTGTGCACGAAGTGGCTGGCTTCCAGCAGCGAATCATGGGTCCCGGTATCCAGCCAGGCGAAGCCACGGCCGAGCATTTCAACGTTGAGGGTCTTCTGCTCGAGGTATGCACGGTTAACGTCAGTGATTTCCAGCTCGCCACGTGGGGATGGCTTGATGTTCTTGGCGATCTCAACGACCTGGTTGTCGTAGAAGTACAGGCCAGTCACCGCGTAGCTGGATTTCGGCTTCAGCGGCTTTTCTTCGATGCTCAAGGCACGGCCGGCAGCGTCGAACTCGACCACACCAAAACGCTCCGGATCCGACACGTGATAGCCGAATACGGTCGCACCAACCTCTTGAGTGGTGGCGGAACGCAGGTTTTCCGAAAAGTGTTGACCGTAGAAGATGTTGTCGCCCAGGATCAGGCAGCAAGGGTCTTTACCGATGAACTCTTCGCCGATGATGAAGGCTTGCGCCAGACCGTCCGGGCTAGGCTGTTCGGCATAGGTCAGCTTGATACCGTACAGGCTGCCGTCACCCAGCAATTTCTGAAAAGATGGCAGGTCTTCAGGGGTGGAGATAATCAGGATTTCGCGCATACCGGCGAGCATCAGCACCGACAACGGATAGAAGATCATCGGCTTGTCGTAGATCGGCAGCATCTGCTTGGACACGCCGAGGGTCAACGGGTGCAGTCGAGTGCCCGAGCCGCCAGCGAGGATGATGCCTTTACGATTTGTCGTGGTCATTTATTCAGGACTTCCATAAGCATTCGGGTGACACCACTTTGCCAATCCGGCAAGTGCAGAGAAAAGTTGTCGCGCAGCTTCTGAGTGTTCAACCGGGAATTCAGGGGCCGGCGCGCCGGTGTTGGGTAGGCGGTTGTGTCTATCGGATTGATCGCCGCGACGGCGAGCTCTTCACCGCTGGCCTTGGCAAAACCGATTACATGGCTGGCATAGCCGTGCCAGGACACTTCGCCACTGGCCGCCAGATGATACAGGCCCGCCAGCTCAGGGCGCTGCTGGACTTGCTGAATGGCGAGCGCTGTTACGTCTGCGATCAAATCTGCGCCGGTCGGGGCGCCGATCTGGTCGGCGATGACACTTAGGGTGTCGCGGTCCTTGGCCAGGCGCAGCATGGTCTTGGCGAAGTTATTGCCGCGAGCGCCGTAGACCCAGCTGGTGCGGAAGATCAGGTACTTGCAGCCCGAGGCAATGATCGCTTGCTCGCCGGCCAGTTTGCTGGCGCCATAGTGATTCACCGGGGCCACGGCATCTGTCTCTTGCCATGGCGCCAGACCTTCCCCGCTGAACACGTAGTCAGTCGAGTAGTGAATCAGCCAGGCATCCAGAGATGCAGCCTCTTCAGCCATGACCTGACTCGCCTGACCGTTCACGCGGTCGGCCAGCTCCGTCTCGGATTCGGCTTTATCGACGGCGGTGTAGGCCGCTGCATTGACGATGACATCAGGCTTGACCTGACGAATCGTCGCACGCAGTGCATCGAGGTCGGACAGGTCTCCGCTCAAGCCATCGACCGGGTGACGGTCCAGGGCGATCAACTCGCCAAGCGGTGCAAGGGAGCGTTGCAGCTCCCAGCCTACCTGACCGTTTTTTCCCAACAGAAGAATTTTCATGCTTTGTCCGAACGATCCGTGTAGTTCTGGTCAATCCATTGCTGGTAGCTGCCGCTCTTCACGTGAGCCACCCATTCAGTGTTGTTGAGGTACCACTCGACGGTCTTGCGGATGCCGGTTTCAAAAGTTTCTTCCGGTGTCCAACCCAGCTGGCGCTGGATTTTGCTCGCATCGATCGCGTAGCGCTGGTCGTGGCCCGGGCGATCCTGAACGTAGGTGATCAGGCTGGCATGTGGACGATGCGCGGAATCTGGACGCAGTTCGTCGAGCAGTGCGCAAAGGGTATGCACCACTTCGATGTTTTGCTTCTCGTTATGGCCGCCGATGTTGTAGGTCTCGCCAATCACGCCTTCGGTCACGACTTTGTACAGTGCGCGGGCGTGGTCTTCGACGTAGAGCCAGTCACGAACCTGGTTGCCTTTGCCGTAGACCGGCAGCGGCTTGCCTTCCAGTGCGTTGAGAATGATCAGCGGGATCAACTTCTCAGGGAAGTGGCAAGGGCCGTAGTTGTTCGAGCAGTTGGTGACCAGCGTCGGCAGACCGTAAGTACGAGCCCAGGCGCGAACCAGGTGATCGGAACTGGCCTTGCTGGCCGAGTACGGCGAGCTTGGCTGGTACGGCGTGGTTTCGGTGAAGAGGTCTTCCGGACCTTCGAGGTCTCCGTAGACTTCGTCGGTGGAAATATGGTGGAAGCGGAAGTTGGCTTTACGCGCATCATCCAGTGCCGCCCAATAGTGGCGTGCAGCTTCCAGCAAGGTGTAAGTACCGATGATGTTGGTCTGGATGAATTCAGACGGACCGGAGATCGAGCGGTCAACGTGGGACTCTGCGGCCAGGTGCATGATGGCATCCGGTTGGTGTTCACGCAGGACACGGTCCACTTGATCACGGTCGCAGATGTCGACGCGTTCGAACACGTAACGCGAGTTCTGGCTGACTTCAGCCAGCGACTCAAGGTTACCGGCATAAGTCAGTTTATCGACGTTTACGACAGCGTCGTTAGTATTGGAGATGATATGACGAATGACTGCCGAGCCGATAAATCCGGCGCCGCCGGTTACTAGAATTTTCACGCGAAACCATACCCTTAAGTTACTGACAGGGCCGCCAACCGCGCACTGTCTAATCCATGAATTGCAAAAGCCATCAAGTCCGCCGAGGCTTCTGACAGAGTCAGTCTGAACGATGCGGGAATACCCTATCGATCAAGCGCAGCATTTTACAGCTTAATGAAGGTTTTACTAATGGATATGGACAGGCTGTGACGCGAATCCGACGCGTACAACGGGTTTGTTACAATCAGACAAGACGCTTGCGCGAGGCTCTGGACGTACGTCCCAGAAACCAGCCGAGAATCGGCCCGATCACCATACCGGCCAACAACGCAATCACCATGATCAGCGATACTGGCAATTGCGGGCCCGCCCAGCCCAGGAACAGCAATGACACGCCTTGCTGGTTCTCAAGTACAAACGCCAGGATCGCGAGAACGAGCAATAGAACAAATACAGCAAGAAGTACGCGCTTGAGGTTACGCATCAGCGGTTCCTTTTAGTGCAGCAACTGTCAAAGTCCCTCCTCCTCTTCCTCGTTCACGCGATCGCGCAGTTCTTTGCCTGGCTTGAAATGCGGAACGAACTTGCCGTCGAGGCTGACGGACTGACCGGTTTTCGGATTACGGCCTACGCGCGGTGCGCGATAGTGCAAGGAGAAGCTGCCAAACCCACGGATCTCGATTCGATCACCGGTGGCCAGACATTGGGACATTTGCTCAAGCATGGTCTTGATGGCCAGCTCCACATCCTTGGATGAAAGCAGCCCTTGATGGGTGACAATTCGTTCGATCAACTCCGACTTCGTCATATTTTTCCCTTCTTTTTCAAGCAGCTAGGAAAAGCGCTTCAAAGGTTTTAGCATGCCCGGAGAAATTTGAACAGCCCGAGTTTTGACATATCTTTCCTTGTAATGAGGTGCCCGATTTCAGAACATCGGAACATTGCTCAAACCCAACATTCATCTACAGATAACCAGCATGGTGCGCGTCAGATAACCCGCGGGATTGAAGCCAAAAGGAAACTCATCTTCCTCCTTCGCGTCATCGGACCTTACGACAACTTTATAACCTGCACCCTTGCACTCCTTGGCGGCTCTCTTGTGACACTTCTCCCATCCGGAGCCCAATCCTGAACAATCGATCTCTATACCACTGACTCCGCGTACCGCATGAGTTTTAGCGCTGGTGGTACAGCCCGCCAATGTCAGTACTGCTATCACGACAATGAGCTTGTTCATTCACTTCCTTAATACCAGGCCACTGCCCGACTGCGTTCACTTCATACCAAGCCTAGCCTTGAATAGACGACTGACCTGTATGAAATTACAGACAGCTTATGTAGATCATTGGTTTCACGAAAGAAATAAGGCGGCGGGCGGTGGTGTCAGCCCCCTTGGGACTCACCAAATCGCAGACACAAAAAAGGGCGACCGAAGTCGCCCTTTTTCTATGGTCTGACAGAACTCAGTTCTGTTTTTCCATTTGTGCACGCAACAGGTCGCCCAGAGTGGTAGGACCAGCAGCGATGCTATCCGAAGGCTTGTCTTTCAAGCTTTGGATGGCTTCTTTCTCGTCTTCAACGTCTTTCGACTTGATCGAGAGCTGGATTACGCGGCTCTTGCGGTCAACGCTGATGATCTTGGCTTCTACTTCTTCGCCTTCTTTCAGAACGTTGCGCGCGTCTTCAACGCGGTCACGGCTGATTTCAGAGGCTTTCAGAGTCGCTTCGATATCGTCGGCCAGAGTGATGATGGCGCCTTTAGCGTCAACTTCCTTCACGATGCCTTTAACGATGGCGCCTTTGTCGTTCTCTTGAACGTACTCGGAGAACGGATCGCTTTCCAGTTGCTTGATACCCAGGGAGATGCGCTCGCGCTCTGGGTCAACCGACAGGATAACGGTGTCCAGCTCGTCGCCCTTCTTGAAGCGGCGAACGGCTTCTTCGCCCACTTCGTTCCAGGAGATGTCGGACAGGTGAACCAGACCGTCGATGCCGCCGTCCAGACCAATGAAGATACCGAAATCGGTGATCGACTTGATGGTGCCGGAGATTTTATCGCCCTTGTTGAACTGGCCAGAGAAATCTTCCCATGGGTTAGATTTGCACTGCTTGATGCCGAGGGAGATACGACGACGCTCTTCGTCGATGTCCAGAACCATAACTTCCACTTCGTCGCCGACTTGTACGACTTTCGAAGGGTGGATGTTCTTGTTGGTCCAGTCCATTTCGGAAACGTGTACCAGGCCTTCAACGCCTTCTTCCAGCTCAGCGAAGCAGCCGTAGTCGGTCAGGTTGGTTACACGAGCGGTAACGCGAGTGCTTTCTGGGTAACGGGCTTTGATAGCAACCCATGGATCTTCGCCCAGCTGCTTGAGGCCCAGGGAAACACGATTGCGTTCGCGATCGTACTTCAGAACCTTGACATCGATCTCGTCGCCAACGTTGACGATTTCGGAAGGATGCTTGATACGCTTCCAAGCCATGTCGGTAATGTGCAGCAGGCCATCGACGCCACCCAGATCGACGAATGCGCCGTAATCGGTGAGGTTCTTGACGATACCTTTGACTTGCTGGCCTTCCTGCAGGGATTCCAGCAGAGCTTCACGCTCGGCGGAGTTCTCGGCTTCGAGGACGCTGCGACGGGAAACGACAACGTTGTTGCGTTTCTGGTCGAGTTTGATGACCTTGAATTCCAGCTCTTTGCCTTCCAGGTGCGTGGTGTCGCGCACTGGACGGACGTCAACCAGAGAACCTGGCAGGAACGCACGGATGCCGTTAACGTCGACAGTGAAGCCGCCTTTAACCTTACCGTTGATAACGCCCTTGACCACTTCTTCGGCTGCGAAGGCTGCTTCCAGAACAATCCAGCATTCAGCGCGCTTGGCTTTTTCACGGGACAGCTTGGTTTCACCAAAGCCGTCTTCAACCGAGTCCAGAGCAACGTGAACTTCGTCACCGACGTTGATAGTCAGTTCGCCAGCATCGTTGTAGAACTGCTCAAGCGGGATGAGTGCTTCAGACTTCAGGCCAGCGTGAACGGTTACCCAGCGAGCTTGGTAATCGATATCAACGATAACACCGGTGATGATGGAGCCTGCCTGAAGGTTCAGGGTTTTTAGGCTTTCTTCAAAGAGTTCCGCAAAGCTTTCGCTCATTTTAATTCCTGTTGATGAGGGCGAAGAATACGCCCATCTCCACACCCCAGACGGTATGGGTTAGTTTCATTTAAAAGAAGCCACCGCAGGACTATGACTGGTCCCCTGCGGCCCTCTTGGTCACCCGGCGATATCGCGAATGGCGATCTCGCTCATGATGCGTTCCAGCACCTGATCGATGGATAATTCCGTGGAATCCAGCTGGATGGCGTCAGCCGCCGGTTTGAGCGGGGCTACCGCTCGCTGGGTGTCACGCTCATCGCGCGCACGTATCTCATCTAGCAGACTCGACAGACTAACACCATCGACTTTGCCCTTCAACTGCAAGTATCGACGGCGCGCACGCTCCTCGGCACTGGCGGTCAGGAAAATCTTCAACGGTGCGTCGGGAAATACCACCGTGCCCATGTCGCGGCCATCGGCCACCAGACCCGGTGATTCCTGAAAGGCCCGCTGGCGCTGAAGCAGCGCGTCGCGCACGGCGGGCAACGCAGCGACTTGCGAGGCACCCGAGCCGATACTTTCAGTACGAATGACATCACTGACTTCGTCGCCTTCCAGAATAATGCGCTGCAGCTGACCGTCGGTCGCCGCGATGAATTGCACATCCAGATGAGCGGCAAGCTTTTTGAGCAATTCCTCGTTCGTCAGGTCGACGCCATGGTTATGCGCAGCGAAAGCCAGCAATCGATACAGCGCACCGGAATCCAGCAGGTTCCAGCCCAGGCGCTTGGCCAGCATCCCGGCGACCGTGCCCTTGCCAGAGCCGCTTGGCCCATCAATGGTGATGACCGGTGCGATGTTTTTCACGACTGAGCCTCTTGTGCAACACGGATACCGACCTGCGCGCACAGCGCGAGGAAGTTCGGGAACGAGGTCGCGACGTTGGCGCAATCATGGATGCGAATCGGTGCACTTGCGCGCAGCGAAGCCACGCTGAAAGCCATGGCAATCCGGTGATCGCCGTGACCGTGCACTTCGCCGCCGCCGATCTGGCCGCCGTCGATGATGAGGCCGTCCGGGGTTGGCTCGCACTTGACGCCCAACGCCAGCAGGCCGTCCGCCATCACCTGGATCCGGTCCGACTCCTTCACGCGCAGCTCTTCGGCGCCGCGCAGCACGGTGCGCCCTTCGGCACACGCGGCGGCCACGAACAGCACCGGGAACTCGTCGATAGCCAGTGGAACCAGCGCCTCAGGGATCTCGATACCTTTGAGTTTAGCTGCCCGTACGCGCAGATCCGCTACCGGCTCACCGCCGACTTCACGCTGGTTTTCCAGGGTGATGTCCGCACCCATCAGGCGCAGGATGTCGATCACGCCGGTACGGGTCGGGTTGATGCCGACGTGCTCAAGTACCAGCTCCGAACCTTCGGCAATCGACGCCGCCACCAGGAAGAACGCCGACGACGAGATATCGCCCGGCACTTCAATGTGGGTCGCGGTCAACTTGTGGCCGGACTCGACCGAGGCAGTCGCGCCGTTGACGGTCACCGGGTAGCCGAAGCCGCGCAGCATGCGCTCGGTGTGGTCGCGAGTCGGTGCCGGCTCGGTGACGGTGGTCTTGCCTTCGGCATACAGACCCGCCAGCAACAGGCAGGATTTAACCTGGGCGCTGGCCATTGGCATGGTGTAAGTCAGGCCCTTGAGCTTGTTGCCGCCACGAATGGTCATCGGTGGACGACCTTCAGCAGCGGTCTCGATCACGGCGCCCATTTCGCGCAGCGGATTGGCCACGCGATTCATCGGACGCTTGGACAGAGAAGCGTCGCCGGTCAGGGTGCTATCGAAGTTCTGCGCAGCCAAAAGGCCAGACAGCAGACGCATCGAGGTGCCGGAGTTGCCCAGATAGATCGGGCCCGGCGCAGGCTTCAGGCCGTGCAGGCCGACGCCGTGGATGGTCACACGACCGTGGTGCGGACCTTCGATGACGACACCCATGTCGCGGAAAGCCTGCAAGGTTGCCAGAGCGTCTTCGCCCTCGAGGAAACCTTCCACTTCGGTGACGCCTTCGGCCAGGGAACCGAGCATGATCGAGCGGTGGGAAATCGATTTGTCGCCCGGTACACGAATCCGCCCAGTCAGGCGGCCACCAGGTTGTGCCAGGAAAATCAGATCGTTGGAATTCATAGCGTCCACATAGGCCCGGCGGGCCAGGATTTTACTGAAATGCTCGCGGGCAACCCGGGCGCGAGTGAACACGCCCAACAATTGGTGCCCATCCCCTGCATCGACCGCGTCGCGCAAGGCGTCGAGGTCGCTGCGAAATGTATCGAGTGTGCGCAGGACAGCTTCGCGGTTGGCGAGGAAGATGTCGTGCCACATGACCGGGTCGCTACCGGCGATTCTTGTGAAATCGCGGAAACCGCCCGCAGCGTAACGGAAGATCTCAAGATTTTCATTGCGTTTGGCCAACGAATCGACCAAACCGAACGCCAGCAAGTGCGGCAAATGGCTGGTCGCCGCCAACACTTCGTCGTGACGCTCGACCTGCATGTGCTCGACGTCGGCGCCCAATTCACGCCACAACCGGTCGACCACTGCCAACGCGGCCGGGTCGGTCTGATCCAGCGGCGTCAGAATCACTTTATGGCGACGGAACAGCTCGGCATTGGAGGCTTCCACCCCGCTCTGCTCGGAACCGGCAATCGGATGCCCCGGCACGAAACGCGTTGGCATGCCGCCAAACGCCTCGGTCGCCGCGCGCACCACATTGCCCTTGGCACTGCCAACGTCGGTCAGAATCGCTTGCCCCAGATCCATGCCCGCCAACAGCGCGAGCAACTTCTCCATGGCCAGGATCGGCACCGCCAACTGAATCACGTCAGCGCCCTGGCAAGCCGCCGCCAGCTCTTCTTCACAGCGATCCACCACGCCCAACTCGACCGCCAGCTTGCGCGACTGCGGGTCGAGATCGACCCCCACCACTTCGCGGCACAGGCCACTTTCACGCAAGCCTTTGGCAAACGAACCACCGATCAACCCCAGGCCGACCACCACCAGGCGACCGATCATAGGTTGAGCAGATTGCAGTGCAGTGACATCAACCACGAGCCATAACCTTGGTCAGCGCCTCGAGGAAGCGGCTGTTTTCAGCCGGCAAACCGATGGTGATACGCAGGTGGTTCGGCATGCCGTAGTTGGCCACCGGACGCACGATCACGCCTTCGCGCAGCAACCCCTCGAACACTGGAGCCGCAACGCGCCCCAGATCGACACAGATGAAGTTGCCTTTAGATGGAATCCAGCTCAGACCCAGCTCACGGAAACCCGCTTGCAGCTGCTGCATGCCGGATTCATTCAGGCGACGGCTTTCAGCCAGGTACTCGAAGTCTTGCAACGCCGCACAAGCGGCGGCCAGTGCGAGGCTGTTGACGTTGAACGGCTGACGCACGCGATTCAGCACATCGGCGACGATAGCCGAGGACAAGCCGTAGCCGACCCGCAGCGACGCCAGGCCATAGGCCTTGGAGAAGGTGCGCGAGACCAGCAGGTTCGGGTAGGCCGCCAGATAGTCCAGGCCATCGGGCAAGTCGCTGCCTTCGGCGTACTCGATGTAGGCCTCGTCCAGCACCACCAGCACATGGGCCGGTACGTCCTGCAGGAAATCATCCAGCGTTTGGGCGTCGAACCAGGTCCCGGTCGGGTTGTTCGGGTTGGCGATGAACACCACGCGGGTATCGGCATCGATCGCGGCGAGCATGGCCGACAGATCATGACCCCAGTCTTTGGCCGGGATCACTTTTGCCTGGGCGCCGACGGCCTGGGTCACGATCGGATAGACCGCGAACGCATGCGCGCTGAATACCGCGTTCAGGCCTGGCGCCAGATAGGCACGTGCCACCAACTCCAGAATGTCGTTGGAGCCGTTGCCCAGCGTTACCTGGTTCAGCTCGACGCGGCACTGATCGGCCAGCAGGGTCTTGAGTGCAAAACCGTTGCCGTCCGGATAGCGGGTCAGCTCGGTCAGCGCTTCGCGAATCGCCGCCAGCGCCTTGGGACTGGCGCCCAACGGGTTCTCGTTGCTCGCCAGTTTGACGATATTGGCCGGATCGAGGTTCAGCTCACGGGCCAGTTCGTCCACGGGCTTGCCCGGAACGTAAGGCGAAAGTTGTTGCACGCCCGGCTGTGCCAGAGCGAGGAAGTTGCCACTCATTTGCTACCGCCCTTAGAGAACTGCTTTCGGGTAGGAACCCAGCACTTTGAGTGCTACTGCTTCCTGACTGATCTTTTCCAGCACACCTTTGACCAGTGGGTCGCGGTGGTGGCCGACGAAGTCGATGAAGAACACGTAGGTCCATTTACCGCTGCGCGACGGACGGGTCTCGATGCGCGTCAGGTCGATGCCGTTGTCGTGGAACGGCACCAGCAGCTCGTGGAGCGCGCCGGGTTTGTTGCTCATGGAGACGATGATCGAGGTCTTGTCGTCGCCGGTCGGCGGTACTTCCTGGCTGCCGATCATCAGGAATCGCGTGGAGTTGTCCGGACGATCCTCGATTTTCTCGGCCAGACGGGTCAGCCCGTACAAGCCTGCGGCCATGTCGCCGGCAATCGCCGCCGAGTTCCACTCACCCTTGACCCGCTTGGCCGCTTCGGCGTTGCTCGAAACCGCCACGCGCTCGACATTCGGGTAATGGGCGTCCAGCCACTTGCGGCACTGGGCCAGGGACTGGGCGTGGGAATAGATGCGGCTGATGCTGTCGGTCTTGGTGTTTTCACCCACCAACAGGTGATGGTGAATACGCAGCTCGACTTCGCCACAGATCACCATGTCGTGTTCGAGGAAGCTGTCGAGGGTGTGGTTGACCGCGCCCTCGGTGGAGTTTTCCACCGGGACCACGCCAAAGTTCACCGCACCGGCCGCGACTTCACGGAACACTTCGTCGATCGCCGCCATCGGCTTGCTGATCACCGCGTGACCGAAGTGCTTCATGGCTGCAGCCTGGGTGAACGTACCTTCAGGGCCGAGGTAAGCCACTTTCAGCGGCTGCTCGAGGGCCAGGCACGAGGACATGATTTCGCGGAACAGCCGCGCCATCTCTTCGTTGCCCAGCGGCCCCTGATTACGCTCCATCACACGCTTGAGCACCTGAGCTTCACGCTCAGGACGATAGAACACCGGCACTTCGCCTTCGGCCAGCGAGGCCATCTTTACTCGCGCAACTTCCTGGGCGCAGCGTGCGCGCTCACTGATCAGCTCCAGGACTTTTTCGTCCAGGGCATCAATGCGCAGGCGCAGTGCCTTGAGTTCTTGCTCAGACATTAGCCGTGTTCCTTCTCGAACTCTGCCATGTACGAAACCAGTGCGTTGACCGCAACGATGTCGACGGCGTTATAGATGGAGGCACGCATGCCGCCCACGGAACGGTGGCCCTTGAGGTTCAGCAGGCCACGTTCGTCGGCACCGGCCAGGAACGGCTTGTCGAGACGATCGTCGGCCAGACGGAACGGCACGTTCATCCACGAGCGGTCAGACTTGTTGATCGGGTTGCTGTACAAGCCGCTGGCGTCGATGAAGTCATACAGCGTGCGCTGCTTCACTTCATTGAGCTTGCCGATGGCTTCGACGCCACCCTGCTCTTTCAGCCACTCGAACACCAGACCGGACAAGTACCAGGCCAGCGTTGGCGGGGTGTTGTACATCGAGCCGTTATCGGCCGCGACCTTGTAGTTGAGCATGGTCGGGCAAATGGAACGGGCGTGACCCAGCAGGTCTTCGCGCACGATGTTCACGACGACGCCACTCGGGCCGATGTTTTTCTGGGCGCCGGCGTAGATCATGCCAAAACGCGAAACATCCACCGGACGCGAGAGAATGTCCGAGGACATGTCGGCCACCAGCGGTACATCACCGGTTTCCGGAATCCATTGGAATTCCAGGCCGCCGATGGTTTCGTTCGGTGCGTAGTGAACGTAGGCCGCATCTTTCGACAGGTTCCATTCGTTCTGACCGGGAATAGCGAAATAGTCGTAAGGCTTGGCGGTAGCGGCAACGTTGACGTTTCCGTAGCGCGAAGCTTCTTCGATGGCTTTCTGCGACCAGATACCGGTATCGATATAGTCGGCGGTGCCGCTTTCCGGCAACAGGTTCAGAGGAATCTGAGCGAATTGCTGGCTCGCGCCACCTTGCAGAAACAGCACTTTATAGTTCGAGGGGATATTCAGCAGATCACGCAGATCCTGCTCGGCCTTGGTGGCAATGGACACGAACTCATCGCTGCGATGGCTCATTTCCATGACCGACAGGCCCTTGCCATGCCAATCAAGGAGTTCACCCTGGGCGCGCTTCAGGACAGCTTCGGGAAGCGCCGCAGGACCGGCACAGAAGTTATAGGCTCTCTTGCTCACATCCAATCTCGCTCTGATTTGGTGGTATCACGCAATAAATCACAACATCAATCGCCACGAAACTCATGTGGGAGCGGGCTTGTGTGGCGAGGGGGCTTGCCCCCGTTCGATTGCGAAGCAATCGTAAACCGGTCACCGCTTTCTAATGCAAGATCGCGGTGGCTGATTTCAGGGGCGCTTCGCACCCCAACGGGGGCAAGCCCCCTCGCCACAAAAGCTCCCACACCGGACCTTCGTGGGTGTCAATATTCTCAAGGGACAAATAACAAGGGGGCGAATCTTCATCCGCCCCCTGCTTGCCCGCTTACTCTTGCGGCTCTTCGTCAGCGGCGGCGTCGAGTTGCTGGTCTTCGGCAACGTCGTCGATCACGACCTCACCGTCGAACACTGCACCCTCTTCACCTTCAAGCCCTTCGCCTTCCAGCTCTTCGCCTTCGACTTCCGATGGCTCTTGAACCCGCTCCAGGCCCACCAGCGTTTCATCGCTGGCCAGTTTGATCAGGGTCACGCCCTGGGTGTTACGACCCAGGCTCGACACTTCGTCGACACGGGTACGAACCAAAGTCCCCTGGTCGGAAATCAGCATGATTTCCTCGCCGTCGAGCACCTGAACCGCGCCGACCAGACGGCCGTTACGGTCGTTGCTGACCATGGCGATAACGCCCTGACCGCCACGCTTGTACTCAGGGAACTCGGTGATCGCGGTGCGCTTGCCGAAACCACGCGCCGAAGCGGTGAGGATCTGGCTGCCTTCTTCCGGGATCAGCATGGAAATCAGCTTCTGGCCTTCCGGCAGACGCATGCCGCGGACACCGCGAGCGGTACGGCCCATGGCGCGGACGTCGGTTTCCTTGAAGCGAGTGACCTTGCCACCGTCGGAGAACAGCATGACTTCGCGCTCGCCATCGGTAATGGCGGCAGAGATCAGTACGTCGCCTTCATCCAGCTCCAGCGCGATCAGGCCGACGCTGCGTTGACGGCTGAAGGATTCCAGCGGGGTCTTCTTCACAGTGCCTTTGGCAGTGGCCATGAAGATGAAATGACCTTCGGTGTATTCCTCGACCGGCAGCATGGTGGTGATGTATTCATCACTGTCCAGCGGCAGCAGGTTGACCAACGGACGACCACGGGCAGCGCGGGAGGCTTCCGGGATTTCGTAGGTTTTGAGCCAGTACACTTTGCCTTTGCTGGAGAACAGCAGCAGCGTGGTGTGGCTGTTGGCGACCAGCAGGTGAGCGATGTAGTCCTCATCCTTGACGCCGGTAGCCGATTTGCCTTTACCGCCACGACGCTGAGCCTGGTACGCAGCCAATGGCTGGGTCTTGGCGTAGCCACCGTGGGAAATGGTCACGACGCGCTCTTCTTCCGGGATCATGTCACCCAGGGTCAGGTCGAGACGGGCATCGAGAATCTCGGTGCGGCGCACGTCGCCGTACTCGGCGCGGATCACTTCCAGCTCTTCGCGAATCACTTCCATCAGGCGCGTCGCGCTGCTGAGGATACGGATCAACTCGCCGATCTGGTTGAGGATCTCTTGATACTCGGCCAGCAGCTTCTCGTGTTCCAGACCGGTCAGGCGGTGCAGACGCAGTTCCAGAATGGCTTGCGCCTGTTCCGGCGACAGGAAGTACTTGCCTTCGCGCAGACCGTATTGCGGGTCCAGGGTCTCTGGACGGCAAGAATCGGCACCGGCACGCTCGACCATCGCGACCACTGCAGAGGATTCCCAGGCAGTGCTGATCAGCGCTTCCTTGGCTTCCGACGGCGTTGGCGAAGCCTTGATCAGGGCGATGACCGGGTCGATGTTCGACAGGGCAACCGCTTGACCTTCCAGAATGTGACCACGTTCGCGCGCTTTGCGCAGTTCGAACACGGTACGGCGGGTAACCACTTCGCGACGGTGACGAACGAAAGCTTCCAGCAGGTCCTTGAGGTTGAGGATCCGCGGACGGCCGTCGATCAGCGCGACGATGTTGATACCGAACACCGCTTGCAGCTGGGTCTGGGCGTAGAGGTTGTTGAGGATCACCTCAGGCACTTCACCGCGACGCAGTTCGATCACGACGCGCATACCGTCCTTGTCGGACTCGTCGCGCAGCTCGGTGATGCCCTCGAGCTTCTTCTCTTTTACCAGCTCGGCGATCTTCTCGATCAGACGCGCCTTGTTCAGCTGGTAAGGGAGTTCGGTGATGACGATCTGCTGACGACCACCGACCTTGTCGATGTCTTCGATCATCGAGCGGGCACGCATGTAAATGCGCCCGCGACCGGTGCGGTAGGCTTCGATGATGCCGGCGCGACCGTTAATGATCGCGGCGGTCGGGAAGTCCGGACCGGGGATGTATTGCATCAGTTCATCGACGGTCAGCTCAGGGTTGTCGATGAGTGCCAGGCAACCGTCGATGACTTCACCGAGGTTGTGCGGCGGGATGTTGGTCGCCATGCCCACGGCGATACCGCTGGAGCCGTTGACCAGCAGGTTGGGAATACGGGTCGGCATGACCGCCGGGATCATTTCGGTGCCGTCGTAGTTCGGCACCCAGTCCACGGTTTCTTTGTGCAGGTCAGCCAGCAGCTCGTGCGCCAGCTTGGTCATGCGCACTTCGGTGTATCGCATGGCCGCGGCGTTGTCGCCGTCCACCGAACCGAAGTTGCCCTGGCCGTCTACCAGCAGGTAACGCAGCGAGAATGGCTGCGCCATCCGAACGATGGTGTCGTACACCGCGGTATCACCGTGAGGGTGATACTTACCGATCACGTCACCGACAACACGGGCAGATTTCTTGTACGGCTTGTTGAAGTCGTTGCCCAGCTCGCTCATCGCGAACAGCACACGCCGGTGCACGGGCTTCAAGCCATCGCGCGCATCCGGCAGTGCCCGCCCGACAATCACGCTCATCGCGTAGTCGAGGTAGGACTGCTTCAGCTCGTCTTCGATATTGACCGGGAGGATTTCTTTGGCCAGTTCGCCCATGAGAAGCCTGATTCCTTTTTCTGGTGAAACTTCGTCACATCCATATGGGACGAACGAAGCTCGCCGATGCAGACTGAGTGCCATGCACCGACTTACGACAAATCAACGAGTTATGCCATGGATCTGCGCAGTAAAGGCAGCCACATCAGGCTACCCTGGAAACCGCCGGATGTTATCACAAGAGCCGCCACGCACCTATCCCCCAGATGCGCATGGAGCATAGTTAGTTGACCGGTGACAGGCTTGAGGGAGACGAGAGGGGCTTAGAGCCAAATTTCATGGGAGATTGAAGTGTATTTGTTGCCTATCAGGCCCCATCGCGAGCAGGCTCGCTCCCACATTGGATCTGCATCGTGCACAAATCCCCTGTGGGAGCGAGCCTGCTCGCGATGGCAATCTCTCAGGAGCCAGAAATTATCAATGCAGACGCTTACGGCACATCAACTGCGCCATTTTTGCGGTGTCCGGCCGTTCGACGATGCCTTTTTCGGTAACAATCGCGTCGATCAAATCCGCAGGCGTTACGTCGAACACCGGGTTGAACGCATCGACATCCGCCCCGACCCGCTTGCCGCCAACTTCCAGCAACTCGCGGCCGTCGCGCTCCTCGAGAGGGATCTCGTCACCACTGGCCAGGTTCATGTCGATGGTCGAACTCGGCGCCACCACCATGAAGCGCACGCCGTGGTGCATGGCGTTGACCGCCAGTTGGTAGGTGCCGATCTTGTTCGCCACATCACCATTGGCGGTAATGCGGTCGGCACCGACGATCACCCAGGTCACGCCTTTGGTTTTCATGATATGCGCAGCGGCGGAATCGGCATTGAGGGTCACGGGAATGCCTTCGTTGGCCAATTCCCATGCGGTCAAACGCGAACCTTGAAGCCACGGACGGGTTTCATCGGCATAGACGCGCTCGACCATGCCCTCGATGAAAGCCCCGCGAATCACTCCCAGCGCCGTGCCGAAGCCACCTGTGGCCAGTGCGCCGGTGTTGCAGTGCGTGAGGATCGCCTGGGCGTTGCCCTGATGCTTGCGGATCAGGTCCACCCCCAGCTGGGCCATGGTCAGGTTGGCTTCGCGATCACTTTCATGGATGGCAATGGCCTCCGCCTCCAGCGCCGCCAGAGGGTCTGCGTCGTCCTTGAGGCGGTCCAGGCGGTCACGCATGCGATTCAAGGCCCAGAACAGATTAACCGCTGTTGGGCGGGAATCGGCCAGTAACGCGTAATCCTCTTCCCACGCGGCCTGCCAGTCACCGCCCTCGGCAATTCGGACGCGGGCCGACAGCACCATGGCATACGCCGCACTGATGCCAATCGCTGGCGCGCCGCGCACCACCATCGAGCGAATGGCCTCAGCCACACCCGCGGCGCTGGTGTAGGCGATCCAGGTTTCCTCGAACGGCAAAATACGCTGATCCAGCAGATACAGGGCGTCATTACGCCAATCGATGGCCTTCACCTTCTCCGCAGCCAACAGTCGATCGCGCATCCCCATACCCCGCACTCATGAACAAAAACCGCCGATTATAGCGAGCCCCACGCGAAGACGCTCGGGTATACTTCGCCATCCTTTACAAAAGCACTGGAACCGACTTTCGATGCCGACCCCCACCGCTGCGCTCGACCTGTTATTGCTGCCGACCTGGCTGGTACCCGTCGAACCGGCTGGCGTGGTCCTTAAAGAGCATGCCTTGGGCATCCGCGACGGTCGTATCGTATTTATCGGCCCGCGCGCAGCAGCCTTGAAGTTTAACGCAACCGAAGTCCGCGAATTGCCGGACATTCTGCTCAGCCCCGGCCTGATCAATGCTCACGGGCATGCGGCAATGACGCTGTTCCGCGGCCTGGCCGACGATCTGCCGCTGATGACCTGGCTGGAAAAGCACATTTGGCCCGCTGAAGCCAAATGGGTAGACGAGGCGTTCGTACGCGACGGCACCGACCTGGCCATCGCCGAGCAGATCAAAGGCGGCATCACCTGTTTCTCCGACATGTATTTCTTCCCGAAGGTTGCCAGCGAACGCGTACATAACAGCGGCATTCGCGCCCAGATCGCCATTCCGATCCTCGATTTCCCGATTCCAGGCGCCGCCACGGCGGATGAAGCCATTCGTCAGGGCGTTGAATTATTTGGCGATCTCAAGCATCACGAGCGGATCAAAATCACTTTTGGGCCCCATGCACCCTACACCGTGGGCGACGAAACCCTGGAAAAAATCCGGGTGATCGCCGAAGAACTGGACGCCTCGATTCATATGCACGTCCATGAAACCGCTTTCGAAGTGCAGCAGTCGGTCGAGCAGTGCGGCGAACGCCCGTTGGCCCGCCTTGGCCGCCTGGGCCTGCTCGGACCGCGCCTCCAGGCCGTTCACATGACCCAGATCAGCGATGAAGACCTGATGCTGCTGGTAGAAAGTAACACCAATGTGATTCATTGCCCGGAGTCGAACCTGAAGCTGGCCAGCGGTTTCTGCCCGGTCGAGCGCTTGTGGCAGGCCGGGGTCAATGTGGCGATCGGCACCGATGGCGCGGCCAGCAACAATGACCTCGACCTGCTCGGCGAAACCCGCACCGCTGCGTTGCTGGCCAAGGCCGTCGCTGGCTCCGCCACCGCGCTGGACGCCCATAGTGCCCTGCGCATGGCCACGCTCAATGGCGCTCGCGCGCTGGGAATCGAAGCTGAAACGGGTTCGCTGGAAGTCGGCAAAGCGGCGGACATCGTCGCGTTCGACCTGTCGGGCCTGGCGCAGCAACCGGTCTACGACCCGGTTTCGCAACTGATCTATGCCACTGGCCGCGACTGCGTGAAACACCTTTGGGTCGCCGGCAAGCAACTGCTCGACGACCGTCGCTTGACCCGCGTGGATGAAGCACGGCTGTGCGCCACCGCCAAGGCCTGGGGCAGGCGCATCAGCGGCCACACCGAATCGTAAGCACCGAATTGTAAGCACCCTGGACCGAAACCGGGGCAACAGGATTTTTCAAGTTTTAGAGGACTGACACCATGAGCAACGTCGACTACGCCGAAATCGCCAAATTCGAAGCCCTGGCCCATCGCTGGTGGGATCGCGAAAGCGAGTTCAAACCGCTGCACGACATCAACCCGCTGCGGGTCAACTGGATCGACGAGCGCGTCAATCTGGCCGGCAAGAAAGTCCTCGACGTCGGTTGCGGCGGCGGCATCCTCAGCGAAGCCATGGCTCAGCGCGGCGCGACCGTGACGGGCATCGACATGGGTGAAGCGCCGCTGGCCGTCGCTCAGCTGCATCAGCTGGAATCCGGCGTGAGCGTCGAGTATCGGCAGATCACCGCCGAAGCCCTGGCCGAAGAAATGCCCGAGCAGTTCGACGTAGTGACTTGCCTGGAAATGCTTGAACACGTGCCGGATCCGTCGTCGGTCATCCGCGCCTGCTTCAAAATGGTCAAACCGGGCGGCCAGGTGTTCTTCTCCACCATCAACCGCAACCCGAAGGCGTATCTGTTCGCCATCGTCGGCGCCGAATACATCATGAAGTTGCTGCCACGCGGCACCCACGACTTCAAGAAATTCATTCGCCCGTCGGAGCTTGGCGCCTGGAGCCGCATGGCCGGCCTGACCGTCAAGGACATCATCGGTTTGACCTATAACCCGCTGACCAAGCACTACAAGCTGGCCGCCGATGTCGACGTCAACTACATGATCCAGACCCTGCGCGAGGAGTAAGCCGATGCGTATCAGAGCAGTTCTTTTCGACATGGACGGCACCCTGCTCGACACCGCGCCGGATTTCATCGCCATCTGCCAGGCGATGCGCGCTGATCGTGGTTTGCCGCCAATCAACACTCAACACATTCGCGATGAAATTTCCGGCGGCGCCAAGGCGATGGTCGCTGCGAACTTTTCCATGGACCCGGAATCGCCGGGGTTCGAGGACCTGCGTCAGGAATTCCTCGACCGTTACCTCAAGGGTTGCGCGGTCCACAGCCATCTGTTCGACGGCATGGCCGAGGTACTGGAGAAAATCGAAAAGGCCAACCTGATCTGGGGCGTGGTCACCAACAAACCGGTGCGTTTCGCCGAGCCGATCATGCAACAGCTGGGCCTGGCCGAACGTTCGAAAGTACTGATTTGCCCCGACCATGTGAAGAACAGCAAACCGGACCCGGAGCCGCTGATCCTGGCGTGCAAGATGCTCGACCTGGACCCGGCCAGCGTGCTGTTTGTGGGCGATGATCTGCGGGACATCGAATCCGGCCGCGATGCTGGCACCAAAACCTGCGCGGTGACCTACGGTTATATTCACCCGGACGATAACCCCAAGCACTGGGGCGCGGACGTGGTGATCGATCATCCGCTGGCGTTGCTCAAGGTGCTGGATAACGCTTTGTGCAGTTGCTGATCTAATTGGGCGGCAGGAAGCATTTTGTGGCGAGGGGGCTCGTCGGAACGCCGCATCGCCCCGTTAGGTCGCGAAGCGGCCCTCCATTTGGTAGCTTCAGTCAGACCGTGTTCTCAGGTTTTACGACTGCTTCGCAGCCGAACGGGGGCAAGCCCCCTCGCCACAATAAGCTCCCTCGCCACAGATACGATGCCTGCCTGTTGAATTGTTGTGAGGTTTTTTATGTTTGATTATTCCGCCCGCCCTGAATTGCTCAAGGATCGGGTCATCCTGGTCACCGGCGCTGGCCGTGGTATCGGCGCTGCCGCTGCAAAAACCTACGCCGCCCACGGCGCCACCGTGCTGTTGCTGGGCAAGACCGAAGCCAACCTGACTCAGGTCTACGACGAAATCGAAGCCGCCGGGCATCCACAACCCGCTGTGATTCCGTTCAATCTGGAAACCGCACTGCCTCATCAATACGATGAACTCGCAGCCATGATCGAGACCGAGTTCGGCCATCTCGACGGCTTGCTGCACAACGCCTCGATCATCGGTCCCCGGACACCGATCGAGCAGTTGTCCGGCGAGAACTTCATGCGCGTCATGCACGTCAACGTCAACGCCATGTTCATGCTTACCAGCACCCTGCTGCCACTGCTCAAGCTGTCTCAGGACGCCTCGGTGGTGTTCACCTCCAGCAGCGTTGGTCGCAAGGGTCGTGCGTACTGGGGCGCTTACGGCGTTTCCAAGTTCGCTACCGAAGGCCTGATGCAAACCCTGGCCGACGAAGTAGACACAGTGGCACCGGTGCGTTCCAACAGCATCAACCCCGGAGCTACTCGCACCAGCATGCGCGCTCAGGCCTACCCCGGTGAAAACCCGCTGAACAACCCGACACCCGAGGAGATCATGCCGGTCTACCTTTACCTGATGGGTCCGGACAGTACCGGCATCAATGGTCAGGCATTTAACGCTCAGTAATGCCCGTGCGTCGCTTTTCTGCCGCGACGGCTTCCCGCCGCGGCACTCAAACTCGGTGGCAACCACCCCTGCTTCAAGTCAAATAAATGTCACCGCCCTTCGCGATTCCTCTCGCATGACCTTCCAGTATTTTGATTTTTAAAGCTTTTTATTCGACTGAACCGAATGGCACGACTTTCGCTCTAATTTTGCTCAGACACGCCGTGTGAAAGCAGACGAGGCGGAGCTTGAGCCGATAGGTTACTAATCTTCGGTAAAGCGGACTAAACTCGTGCCAAATGTCCTACGGGACTGATGGACCAGTATGACGCGCAGCCCAAAGCCGCTCTCACCCAGCCTGTAAGACAGCCTTACTGCTCAGGGGCTCACGCCATATGAAATCACCTTCCCAGACCAACGCAATTGACTTCGACAGTGCCAAATTGCAACGCCTGGGCTTTGGTCAGCAGCCTCCCCTCCTGGAGCGGCCCGTCAGTCTTGCGCAGTTGCGCCAAGCGCTGGGCCTGCAACTGCAAACCAGTCTTGAGCCGCAACGCATTCTCGGACTTTTCTTCCGTGAAATTCAGCGCCTTGTGCCGCTGGATGCCTTGAGTTACGAACATCAGCCCAGCGACTTGCGCCTGCAATTCGGCGCGCGGGGTCATCATTCAATCAGCTACATCCTCAGCCATGAAGGCGAGCAATTGGGCGAGCTGGTGTTCCGTCGCAATCAGCGTTTCAGTGAACAGGAACAGGGCAACCTGGAGTCACTGTTGTCGACCCTGCTCTTCCCCATGCGAAACGCTCTGCTCTACCGAGCGGCGACTCAAAGTGCATTGCGTGATCCGCTGACCGATACCGGCAACCGCATCGCTATGGATCAGACGCTGGAACGGGAAATCGAAATGTCGCGGCGACACTCCCAACCCCTGTCGCTGTTGATGCTGGACATCGATCACTTCAAACAGATCAACGACACCTACGGGCACAGCGCCGGCGATGAAGTGCTGAAGGCCGTCGCAGCCTCGATCAAAAACCAGTTGCGCAATGTCGATATGGTGTTCCGGTTTGGTGGCGAAGAATTCCTGATTCTGCTGTCCAACACCAGTCGGGAAGCTGCAGCCATGATCGGTGAGCGACTGCGGTTTGCGGCGCAGGCTCAGGACTATGAAGCCGAGGGCAAGATGATCGAGCTGACGGTCAGCATCGGTTGCTCGACGCTGCTGCCCGGCGAATCTGCCGAGAGTCTGTTGCGACGGGCCGACAGTGCGTTGTATGTGGCCAAGCGCGAGGGGCGTAACCGGCTGGCGATGGCGGGCTGATATTTCAGCACCGCTGCATAACCAATGTGGGAGCGGGCCCGTGGCGAGGGGGCTCGTCGGAACGCCGCACCGCCCCGTTGGGCTGCAAAGCAGCCCCCAAATCTCTGATGTACCAAAGATCTTGTGAGTGCTACGCACTCAAACGGGGGCGAGCCCCCTCGCCACAGGTTCGCTCCCACATTTGGTTTGTATTGCTCAGTGGATCAGCTTTCGGCCAACGCCATCCGCTCACGGGCTACCGGGGGTTTCACTGCCAGTTCCAACTGCATGCAACGTTCCAGGAACAGATACATGTAGTCGTAACTTTTGCAGACAGCCTGGCGCAGTTCCACTTGCAGTGCCTTGCTCGGGTTCATGCCCGCCAAGGTGCAGATGATTTCCAGCGCTTCCCATGGATGGGCATCGTCATACTGGGCGTGCATCTTCAACCACTTCATGGCCCGCTTGCGATCTTCCTCGGGGAACGCTGCCGCGTAGACGCCACTGGAACAGACCAGCGCCGACCACTCTCCGGTCGCACCCTCGATGGCGTAGTTGGTGGCGGCGATGGCCACGATCAGCGAGTCCGACGAACTGGTGTGCCAGCACCAGTGGCTCAAGGCATGAAGCTCAGGGGCCACCTGTTGGGCTTGCAGATCTTCCAGGCTGATACCGTGAGCACGGCTCCAATGCACCCAGTAATCGGCATGGTTCAATTCGACGCGAATGTTGCGCATCAGCCAGCGACGCGCCATGTCTTCGCCAGGGTGGCGCGCAAAACGGGTCTTGGTCAGGTTCTGTGCCATGTACAAAGCGAACTGTTCGACCACCGGCCAGCCACCAATAAGGTACTGACGCATGGTTTTTGCACTGAGTTTGTTATCTCGCATGCGTTGATACAGTTCGTGTCCGACAACCCGGCGCTTGCTCTCGCTGCAATCCTGGATCAGTTGCTGAGCCCAGGCGGGATAACTTGCAGCTTCCATGAGTGGTCCGGTTCTGTTGAATGTGTCGATCACTGTCGCGCTCCTTTTGATTGTGATTTTCAGATCAACAAAAGTTTCAACGGAACGTGCCGGGCGCCTTGAACAACAAAGGTCGGGGCCGGGCAGGACGACTTTGCAAACTATCCCAGGTAAACAGATGCGGGCGTTCAATCACATACCCTTGAGCGTAATCCACCCCGATCTCCAGCAATGCCTGCTCGATCTGAGGTGTTTCAACGAACTCGGCAATCGTGCGCTTACCCATGACATGACCGATGTGATTGATCACTTCGACCATGGCGCGGTTAATCGGGTCGTCCAGCATATCCTTTACGAAACTCCCGTCGATCTTCAGGAAGTCTACAGGTAAATGTTTCAAGTAAGCGAATGAGGACATACCAGCGCAAAAGTCATCTAGCGAGAAATAACAACCTAAACCTTTGAGTTCATTGATAAATCTAATCGCACTGCCCAGATTTGCAATCGCACTGGTTTCTGTAATTTCAAAACAAATCATTTCAGGTGGAATTGAATATGCAACAAACTGTTCACGAAGGAAGTCCAGAAACGCCTCATCTCCGATAGTAATACCTGACAGATTTATCGCACACATGGCCAACGGCCCTGCGCGCTCTTCAGCGATGCATTGGGCAATGACCTTGAAAACATTTTCCACCACCCAACGGTCAATCGACGTCATCAAACCGTAACGCTCGGCAGCCGGAATGAAACTGTCCGGCAGAATCATGCGCCCCGCTTCGTCATGCAGGCGCAGCAGGATTTCGATATGCCCGCGGCCCTGCTCGTCAGTGCCAAGGGGCGCGATTTCCTGGGCATACAGACAGAAGCGGTTTTCTTCCAATGCTACGTGCAGGCGCTGCACCCAGGCCATCTCCCCAAAACGCAGGGACAGCTCCGAGTCGTCGACGTGATAGACCTGAACCCGGTTGCGGCCCTTTTCCTTGGCCATATAACAAGCCATGTCAGCGGCCCGTAGCGAAGCTTCGAGGGTGGCCGGACTCTGGGCCACATGCACCAGACCGATACTCACGGTGGTCACGAACGGCCGGCCCTTCCAGACAAAATGCAGGTTCTGCACGGTCTGGCGCAGGCCCTCGGCGATTTTTTCGGCCGCTTCCGGCGCGCAGTTTTCCAACAGTATGCCGAACTCGTCGCCACCCAATCGGGCCAGGGTGTCGCCTTCACGCAAACCTGATTGCAACAACGCACAGATATGCCGCAACAGCTCGTCGCCCGCTGCATGACCGCAGGTGTCGTTGACCAGTTTGAATTGATCCAGGTCGAGAAACATCAAGGCGTGACGCCCCGCCTGGCGCGTCAGGTTATGCAGGGCCTGTTCGAGGCGATATTCGAATTCGCGGCGGTTGGCCAGCCCGGTCAGGGCGTCATGGGTCGCCTGCCACGACAGATTGGCGATGTACTGTCGCTCCTGGGTCATGTCATGCAGCACCAGCACGGTGCCACTGACCTTGCCCGTATTACGGATCGGCGCACCGACCAGAGTGACCGACACCGTGCTGCCATCAAGACGCTGGATCAGTTTGGAATGCTCGCTGCCACCGCTGAGCTGACCGCTCAAAATGTGCTCGATCAAGGTAAAACCGTCGGCCTGAGCGTTCTCGTCCAGCAGATTGAACAGCGCCGCCAATGGCAACCCCGCCGCCTGTTCGGCTTTCCAGTGAGTCAAGGACTCGGCGGCCGGATTCATATAGGCAATCGCACCCTCGACATCCGTGGTGATCACCCCATCGCCAATCGATTGCAGAGTGATCTGTGCCCGGTCTTTCTCCAACTGCAAGGCAGCGGCGAAGGCATGGCGCTGCTTGAGCAGTTTATGAGTGCGCAGCAGGGCCAACACAATCAAACCCAGCGCGGTGGCGAGGTTCGTCACCAACAGCAGCCGGAGAATCACCCGCGAGCCTTCGCCCAAAGCGTCGCTGAACGCTTTGGCGGCAGGTGTCACGCCATCGTTGATGGCAAAAATCTGGTCTTTCCAGCGTTTGACGTCGGCATCGGTGACCTGGCTATCGGCAATGCGCTGATGCATCTCCCGCGCGACGTCATCGAGTCGCACCAGGTACGCGTCACCGACCGTCCAGAGGTCGATGGCTTTTTCAAGGTAACTGAAGTGGCGGAAATTGAGGTACAGCCAAATCAGGCTGGAGACGTCGTCCGGGTGGTTGCCGCCCTTGAGGATCGCGATCCGCGCCGCCTCGATATTCGGAGGCTGATGATCCAGCGCCAGACGCAATTCATGGCCACCCTGAGGCACCGCAATCGCATTCTGGTATTTGAGAAAAATCGTTTCGTCGCGACTGTCGGCGTAGAGATTGAGGTAATAGATGGCGTCTTTCTGGCCCTTGGACCACAGGCTTTCACCACCGACGTAGCCGCGTACCGCCGAAAGAACGTAAAGACTGACGCTTCCCAACACTGCCTGAAATAACACGACGGCGATAAAAGGCCAGACGATGCCCAACAACCGAGGGGTTCCGAGAGTCCGTTTCTGCTTCATGAGGTCCTTTACGTACGCACTACCAGATCATCATCAGGTTGAAACCGCTATCGCTAGACTAGGGTGCGATCGTGATCCCGACAAGTGCGAACCTGCTGTCATCCTTGAGCAAGGATTTCGCAATACATATGTACCGCACGGCTTCTCGTATGAATCGTTGTAATCGATGGCGTGCAACAGCACGAAAACCATCCGAAACAACGAACAATGAGAAAGCACACCATGCCAACGCTTTTTAGCTCTGCATCAGCAGACATCCAAGACGCATCCCCGTCCGCAACGCAGGTGTATCAAAGCCAATTGGAGGACTATGAACTGTTGCTGTCCTTCATGCGTGCCGAAATCGGTTCGATTTCCCAATTCAGGCAAACCCTGCTCAAGCCCCGCACGTTCTCCCCCCTGGACCAGGAAAACGAAACGGGCCAGGAGGCCTTGCAACAGTTACTGAAAACGACCGACTACCTGGTGTTGTGCAAAAAGCACAAAGTTTCCCCCTATTATCTGATGGTCACCCTCAGAGACGGGGCCTACGTCTACGAGACATCGAATCGCGGCAGCGAAAAAAAGGTCATCTTGCCGATACGCGGGCATGCAAGCTTGCAAGTGCTGACAACCCGGATCGAAAAGTCCGCCACATTGATGGGTGGAGAAATTCGCTATGACCGCCTTGTCAGTCTGCCCGGCATCGCCACATTTTACGGTATCGCACCGTGGGATCCGGCAGACACTGCCGCCCATAAAGCCGCCACCGATACTGTTGAAGAAAGGATCGCCAGCTATCGTTTGGGTCTGGAGGATGACTTCAACATTCTCGACCTGAGGCGCCGTCCCACCGAAAAAGATCGCGCGGTGATACGAACCGTCCTGCCCGCCTCCTCGGCCCCTTCCCAGGTCGACAGGCAGAAATTGCAAGCACAGCTTATTGCCAGGGAAATAGTCGACGCCGCCATTAAATTTCTGCCGCAGACCAACACTTCCCTTCTGACCTACCTCGCCCAAGACGTTCTTCCCTCTGCCACTATTGAACAGGTGCGGGCAACGCCAACTGTTTATCTGCAAAAAATCCTGCAGGGCCCGGAAGCCAAGAAGCTTGCAACGATCTTACTGTCGGTGATGGATTGGTACGGGGGGGAAACCGGCGAAGAGACCTCGCCGCAGATCCGCACCAAAGTAGTCGCCAATGCACTGCAAATGTGGCTGAAAACGCCGACCAGCGAGAATCCCGACGGGATCGCCGGTTTCGACTGGCAGTCTCGTTCACACTGGGGAAAGAGTTATCAGGCTATCTGGCACGAATTCGAAACCCATCTCCGCTCAAAGCGGGCATCGTCGGAAAAAGAAGCGGTTGTTATTGCAAGGTTGTTTCTGGGTCAGTTTCCCACTGAGTTCGGCGTCAACGATATTCCGCCCGACCTTGCGTACAGGAGTTCCGTCGTCTGGGTGAACTTCGTCAACGGCGTGAACCTGATCAATGCGACCGATCCCAAGGCCTTGCGCAGGATGACTTTTCAGAAACTGGTCAACTTGCCCCTCCAACGGGCTGAAGCCGCGACCAGGGAACAACTGAATGAGATCAGCCTGGCGCGGCTGCTGCCGACGCTCGACTGGGCCGTGACCCAAGGGGTCATCCTGCAAAAACATCGTGAGGATTACACGCAGTCCGAGATTGCGCTGGCGCTAACGGCACTGGATAAACACACCGGCGCGCTCAACGATTCGATCACCCTGCTCAAGGAAGAACCGCCCCAACGAATGTCGATGGCGAAAACAGTCGCGCAGAAGTTCTTTGGAAAACGCTATGTAGAGCAAGGTCGAAAAGTGGCAAGGAAGCGTCAGGAATCGATACTGTGGAATAGCGTGCCGACGCTCCGCGGCAAGGAGTATGACTATTACTCGCTTATCGACGTCCTGGCTTCGGATGAGCTCGATAATCAGACACGATGGTATTACACACTAAGTGACGGCTCCCGCAGCACATGTTTTTTCAGCATAAACAGCGACCGGCACATAACGGCGACCTTCGACGACTTATTCTCCACGTCGGGGATACCGATAGCGCGCGGCGCCCTGCCTGACGTCAAAACCGAGTTCCATAAAAGTTTCCAAAGTCATCAGGAACAACAGACAACGGCTTATAAAACGCTGATCAGCAGTCAATTGGCGTCGCTTGCGTTCTCTGATCGCCAGGCCATCGAATCGGGCGAACTGAAAATCTACAGCCTGAGAAAGGAAACCAGCCGTGTCGAGGCTCAGAACGAAACATCCGAAATGATCCTGCCGCTGCGAGCCCGCAATGGGCTGATTTTGCAAACAACCTGCGTCACCGAAACGAGGACCTACGAACTGCTGCCCAGAGCAGGCGTGATACGCCGCATCGAAAACCTTGCTCCGAAAAAATTCGGCGCTGCCGAAAAGACTGAGCAGTGGCGTACCGCTAAATCGACCGTCTCCGTATCGGTATTACGCCATAAGGAATTACCGTTTGACTGGGACGCTCATGCAACTGGGAGCACACCGAAGAAGGGCGCGGTTTGCCAGGCAATCATCGAACAACTGGGTAACGCTTTCACCGCGCCTCCCGATACCGTGGCAACTTCAAATAACGTTCCGCTGACGCTGTTCTCACCCCGTTGCATGGAAATCAGCGATTTCATTGCCACCCATTTACTATTCATAGATCCAAAAAAACTTTACACAACCGCCTACGGGCAGACAGCGTTTGAAAAGGAAAAGGCCGATAAAGATAAAACTCTCGAAATTATCAAGATATTCGTGCCGTTCTGGAAAAGTATCGAAGATCTGGCGTCGGGAGACAAAACGCGCCTGATCAATGGAGCGTTCGGGCTATTTACCGACCTGGCGTCATTTGCATTGCCCGTCGGCAAGTTTGCTTCGGGCTCGGCAAAGTTGATCAGCAATGCAGGCCGTCTGACCTTGCGCGCCAGACTTCCCGAGTTTGCGTCACTGACCAAAGAGTTGCTGATTTTGACTCTGCAAGCACTGAACCCGATTGATGGCATCGGGCAGTTGCTCAAGGCGTTGGGAACAAGAGGGTTGAAATCAGGCCGATTCGGCATTGCCCAGGTCAAGGAGCTGGCGGGCAAAGCCGGTCATTATGACTTCGCCCGCAGTTTGCCGCAGATAAGCGATGGCGGCCGGTGGAGGCCATTGGTGAGCGGCGACCAGTTGGCCACGATCAGAGGGATCGACGACGTGCCGGTACGCAATATCACCGCCACAGGCAAGGCCAACTACCGTCTGATTGATCCGGTATCGTCCAAGCCCTATGGCCCGTCGCTCACTACCCACTCGGGTGGACTGTCATTGGGGCGTTCACGCTACAGCACGCTGGAAAACAACAATCGACACGTCATTGTCGAGCTCGCTGAAAACAGCCGCGTCCGAGAAGTACTTGAGGTCAATGGCAGCACGACACTGTTCATCAATGAGCAGCCTTATCGTTTGAAAAACGGTTCGTTGCGCCGCGCTGAACTGACGGAGGACACCTATAAGGCGATTCCCTGCCGAGTACCGCGCGCGCCCGACCCGCAGCTGTGCAAGACAAGTTATGTCGTTCGCGACCCGGCCCCTGCTCCGGATATCGGGAGCGTCGATGACGTCAAAGGTTGGGCCCCCTGGTTCGGAGATACCCTCTACACCCCGGCTACCGGCAGAGCTGCGATGCGCATTGATACGATGCTTATGCCCTCGACGCTGACCGCCACGATGGAATTTCAAAAGGGGATTTATGGGCGCGTCACGGTCAGCGTGCCCGCTGCGGGGCACGAACTGGTCGATACAGTGCGCACGGGCGCCACGATCGTCGAAGCAATGGACGGATCGAAGCACTACATTTTCATGCGCCTGGACGCCGGAAACTTTTACGTCGCCGAGCGTGCCAAGGGGCAGAACGTATTCGACACTCTGACGTTCAAGAAAGCCGACACCCTTCCCGAGGAATTGAAAAGCGAGTTGATGGTGGTCTACATCGGCTCTCTGAATGCCAACAACATGGTCAGAATCCATGGTCAGGCGTCGGTCGAACGAGCATTGAAAGCCATGGATGACATCGCCATTTCGATCGGTAGCCATGCCAACCCGCCCGATACCCTCAAATTGCTCAAGGTTGATACCAGCCCGGGGGAAGCGGCGCTGTTCGATCATTCCACAAGAATGATTGTGCGCAGCTCCACTGATGGTGCAGCAACTTGGTCGTTGTCCAAGGCCGCGCCCGACAGTGTGCGTGAAACAACCGCAGAAATTTTCAATAACCTGTTCGGTAGAACAGTCATAACCGTCGGGCCGTCGACTCAGGCAGGACCTAAAGCATTGAAAATTGATAAGACGATGATGGAACTGCAACACCTGATCAGCACAAATACAGGCCGCCCCCTGCACAGCCCCAGGAACATTGCGTTCGCAGAGATCAAGACCAAGGCAGGGGTGCGTGAGGTATACGTCAGCGTTTCCGGCCAACAAGGTGATACCGATTTTCTGCCGTTGTTTGACAAAAACAGGACTACGAACGAGGTAAAAGTCGGCAGCACCCGTTACTTCAACATCGATAGTGGACCCCGCTTCCCGGAGACGGCACTTAGCGTAACGCCCGAAGGCAAGTTGCAGGCGATCCCCCACACCATCGACAACATTGAAAAGTACACACCTAAGCTCACGTCTCGTCCCACCTCGCTGGACACCGAGAGTAAACTCATCGGCGTTATTCGAGGCAAATACCCTGACCCGAAAGATCTTGATTCCATCACGATCGCCACCACCATGGCACCGTGCGACTCATGCTCGGTGGTGATGAAGCAATTCGGTTATGACGGCAACCCCAGTGCGCTGGACGTGATCTGGAAATAAGCGCTCGCCGCGATCAATGCTGCTGCAAATGCCCATAAAGCTTGGCGTACAACCCACCATCGGCAATCAATTGCTGATGGTCACCATCCTCGGCAACCTGGCCGCCGTCGAACACCAACACCCTGTCGGCCTGCTTCACGGCCGACAACCGGTGCGCAATGATCAGCGTGGTGCGGTTGCTCAAGAACCGCGCCAGTGCCTGGTGCAGGTTGTATTCGGTGGCCGCGTCCAGGGCGGACGTGGCCTCGTCGAGGATGACCACCTTGGGTTCGGCCAACACCATCCGCGCAATCGCCAGGCGTTGACGCTGCCCGCCGGATAAACGCACACCGGAGCGCCCGACAATACTGTCCAGGCCGTTGGGCAACTCACGCACCGTGTTGTGCAGTTGAGCAATTTCCAATGCCTGCCAGCAGGCTTCGTCGCTGCGCTCGCGGCCCATGGTCAGGTTGGCGCGCACGGTGTCGTTGAACAGTGCCGGGTGCTGCAAGACCACGGCGACATTTTCACGCACGGTTTCCAGGCCGATCTCTTCCTGAGTCGAACCACCGAAACGGATGGTGCCGGCCAAAGGCGTATACAAGCCAAGCAGCAACTGCACCAGGGTGCTTTTGCCTCCCCCGCTGGCGCCGACAATCGCGACTTTTTCACCGGGGGCAATCGACAGGTTCATTTGATTCAGCACCAACTCGTCGCCGTAGCCAAAACTCAGCCCCTGAACTTCGATGCCTACCGTGTCACGCCCTTGAAACGGGTCGACACTGCCGGTGTATTGCGGTTCATCAGCGCGGGCCAGCAACTCGTTGATCCGCGACAGTGCACCGCCGGCGGCGTAAAAGGCGTATTGCAGGTTGAGCAGTTGCTCCACCGGACCGATCATGAACCACAGGTAGCTGAACACGGCCAGCATCTGGCCGATGGACAGGTCGGAAAACAGCACGGTGAGCATGGCCGCGGCGCGAAAAATATCGATGCCGAACTGGAAGAGCAAGCCGCTGGCGCGGTTCGATGCATCGGTTTTCCACTGCGAGTTCACTGCGTAATCACGCACTTCACGCGCTCGCTGGCCAAGCCGTCCAAGGAAAAAGCCCTGACGATTACCGGCGCGTACTTCCTGGATGGCATCCAGGGTTTCGGTCAAGGCCTGGGTGAAGCGCGAGGTGCTGTCGTTCTCGAGTTTCTTCAGGTGTTTGACCCGCTTGCCCAACTGCACCGTGGCATAGATCACCAGCGGGTTGAACAGCAGGATCAGCAACGCGAGTTTCCAGTGCATCCACATCAGGATGGAGGCGGTGCCCACCAGCGTCAGCATGGCGACGAGGAAACGACTGAGGGTTTCGCCGACGAATTTGTCCAGCGTGTCCAGGTCGGTGACCAGGTGCGTAGTCACCGTGCCGCTGCCCAGGCTTTCGTATTCCCCCAGCGAGATGCGCTTGAGTCGCTCGATCAGCCGCACCCGAATCCGATACACGATGTCCTTGGCCAACGCCGCAAACAATTTCGCCTGCACCACGTTGAACAACAACGCCGCACAGCGTAGTACGAGCGTCACCAGCAGCATCAGGCCAATGTAACCCGCAGCTTTCTGCCAGACGTCGGGCAGCGCGTAGTTCATGATTTTCAGCGCAGCGTCACCGTGGCCCAGCAGTACTTCGTCCACCAGCAACGGCAACAGCAAGGGGATCGGCACGCTGCACAGCGTTGCCAATACCGCAACGCCGTTGGCGATCCACAGGGATTTTTTATGGTGAAGGGCCAAGCGACGGATTTCCGCCCAGCTCAGACGGTCGACACGTGCAGGGGCTGGAACGTCGTCGGGCAGATCATGCACAGGCAGCGCGCTCCAGCCAGCGGCCGAGCAACGGTGACAACACACTCAGAGGCTGATACCCATTGGTCAGCAACGCCAATTGACCATCACGCTCTGCCAGCAAGGTCGGGAAACCGGCAATGCCCAGGTCCTGGACCCAGGTGAAATCGGCAGCGGTGGCGGCGTGCTGATCGGCACGGTCGAAGGCGGCGGCGAACTCGATGCGCGGCAAACCAGCCTGTTCTGCCAGTTCCACCAACACGCTGGCGTGGGTGACGTCGCGACCTTCGGCGTAGAACGCATGCTGGATCAGCCCGAGCAGTGTCCACGCGCAATCCGGTGCCAGGCTGCGCGCCGTCACCAGCGCCCGACACGCCGGCTCGGTGTCGTAGACAAACCCGTCGGGCAGCGCGCCTTCAAACTTGAACGGTTGGCCAGTGGCCTCGTGGACCGCCTGCCAGTGTTCAAGGATGTAGCGCCGGGTGGTCGGCTCCAATGCTGAGCCGCTGCCGGTGCGCAAACCGCCGACCACCAGATGCACGTCCACCCCCGCTGCCTGCGCCTGCTCGACCAGCGCTTTGGCCACCGGCGCAAAACCCCAGCACCAGGAACACATCGGGTCCATCACATAGAGCAGGCGACGTGCAGACATGGTTCAAGCCTCGGAAGGAGTTTGCTTGTAGTTGTAGCCGATCGGGTGCGGCATGTTGCGCGCCTTGGCCAGTTCGATCTGCTTCTGCCGGTCGATGGCACTGCGACGGGTTTTCTCGCTCAGCTTATCCCAGCAATGCGGGCAACTGATGCCGGCCACATAATGCTCGGATGCACGGTCTTCCACGCTGACGGGCGTACGACAGGCATGACATTGATCGTAGTCACCTTCGCTGAGGTCGTGACGAACGGTCACGCGGTTATCGAACACGAAGCAGTCACCCTGCCATTTGGTTTCTTCCTGCGGCACCTCTTCGAGGTACTTCAGGATGCCGCCCTTGAGGTGATAGACCTCATCGAAACCCTGGTTGAGCATGTAGCTCGAAGCCTTTTCACAGCGAATACCACCGGTGCAGAACATCGCGACTTTCTTGTGCACGGCCGGGTCGAAATTGGCTTTGATGTAGTCGGGGAATTCGCGAAAACTGGTGGTCTTCGGATCGATGGCGCCTTCGAAGGTGCCGATCGAGACTTCATAGTCGTTACGGGTGTCGATCAGCAGTACTTCCGGATCGCTGATCAGCGCGTTCCAGTTCTGTGGATCCACATAGGTGCCGACCTTTTTGTTCGGATCCACGCCTTCGACGCCCAGGGTGACGATTTCTTTCTTGAGTTTGACTTTGGTGCGATAGAACGGCTGCTCGTCGCAGTACGACTCTTTGTGATCGATGTCGTCCATGCGCGGGTCGTTCTTGAGCCAGGCCATCAGCCCGTCAATGCCTTCGCGGCTGCCGGACACGGTGCCGTTGATGCCTTCTTCGGCGATCAGCAGCGTGCCTTTGATGCCGTTGTCGACCATTGCTTGCAGCAGCGGCTCGCGCAGGGCAACGTAATCTTCCAGGGTGACGAACTTATACAGTGCCGCCACGACAATCTGTTGTGTCATGGGTGATTCTCCAGGTGGCTACCCTCGTAAGGGGTGAACCGGATGCGAAAAAAAACGCGCCGGGTAAGGGCGCGTTGCGGATTCTAGCAAAAATAAACCCTCCTGTAGGAGCATGGCTTGCCAGCGATAGCGATCTTGGATACGCCTTCGCGGGCAAGCCTCGCTCCTACAGGTGACAGGACATTAATGTTTGCTGCCGCCAGCACAGGTCGGCGAGGCCGGAGCCGCGTCGATCTGTGCCCATTCTTGCGGCGTGTAGGTATGCAGCGCCAACGCATGGAACTCGCCCATCAGTTCGCCCAAAGTGCCGTACACCTTTTGGTGACGTTTGACGCGATTGAGGCCCTCGAACTGCTGACTGACCACCACCGCCTTGAAGTGGGTCTGCAACCCACGGCTGTGCATGTGGCTTTCATCCAGCACTTGCAGATGCTCGGGCTGTAGCAGCCCAAGCGTCGATTCGATGCGTTGTTGCATGGTCATCCCGAACTCCGCTTAAGGCTTTTTCTTGGCAGGAGCGGCGGCGCCTTTAGGCTCCAGCTCGGCCGTCATGTCAGCCAGCAGTTTGTTGACCACAGGCACCGCGCTTTCCAGCTTGGCTTGAGTCATCTGGGCCGATTGCTGAGTCAGCTGCGGCATTTTTTCCAGGACTTTCTTGCCCAGTGGCGACTGGTAGAACGCAACCAGATCCTTGAGTTCGGATTCGCTGAAATTGGTGGTGTAAAGCTTGACCATGTCCGGCTTCAGCTTGTTCCAGCCAATGGCTGCGTCCAGAGCGGCGTTGGCCTTGGCCTGGTAAGTTTCCAGCAGGGCTTTTTTCGATTCAGGGGCTTTGGTCTGTTCAAAGCGCTGAGCGAACATTTGCTGCACTTGCATGTACACCGGAGTGCCCAATTTGTCAGCGTGCGCCAGGGTCAGGAAAGCTTCGGCACTGGCGTTGTGGCTGGCGGTATCGGCAAAAACCTGGCCGCTGGCGCAAACCAGTGCAACCGCGGTACAGATGGCACGAAGACGAGTCATCGAGTTTCCTTTTCTAGCAGGCGAGGCAAAACCTCAAGGGCGTCCATTCTGCACCTAAAAAAGTGTGTCACTCAACCCCAAGCCATGTCGCGCCTGATTTAGAGGGGTTGAACGGTCAAATTCCAGACTGATGGAACCACGACCGGCGATCACGGCCTAAACTGCGCTATCAGACCTACAGGAGTGCGCATGATGAGCCGTATCGAAACCGACAGCCTGGGCCAGGTGGAAGTCCCGGATGACGCTTACTGGGGCGCTCAGACACAACGCTCGCTGATCAACTTCGCCATTGGCAACGAGCGCATGCCGCTGGCGGTGCTGCACGCCCTGGCCCTGATCAAGAAAGCCGCAGCGCGCGTCAACGATCGCAATGGCGACCTGCCCGCCGACATCGCCCGGCTGATCGAACAGGCTGCCGACGAAGTACTCGACGGCGACCATGACGATCAGTTCCCGCTGGTGGTCTGGCAGACCGGCAGCGGCACCCAGAGCAACATGAACGTCAACGAAGTGATCGCCGGTCGTGCCAACGAACTGGCCGGCAACCCGCGTGGCGGCAAGGCCCCGGTACACCCCAACGATCACGTCAACCGTTCCCAGAGTTCCAACGATTGCTTCCCCACGGCCATGCACATCGCAACGGCTCAGGCGGTGCAGCAGCATTTGCTGCCGGCGATCAGTGAGTTGTCTGGCGGGTTGGCGGAGCTGTCCGCACGGCACATGAAACTGGTCAAGACCGGTCGTACCCATATGATGGACGCCACGCCGATTACCTTCGGCCAGGAACTCTCGGCGTTCATCGCGCAACTGGATTACGCCGAGCGGGCGATCCGCAGCGCGCTGCCGGCCGTCTGTGAACTGGCTCAGGGCGGCACTGCGGTCGGCACCGGATTGAACTCGCCCCACGGTTTTGGCGAAGCGATCGCGGCTGAACTGGCCGCCCTCTCCGGCCTGCCGTTCGTTACGGCCCCCAATAAATTTGCCGCTCTAGCTGGCCACGAGCCGTTGGTCACCCTCTCCGGCGCACTGAAAACCCTTGCCGTGACCCTGATGAAAATCGCCAATGACTTGCGCCTGCTGGGCTCCGGGCCGCGAGCAGGGTTTGCCGAAGTGAAACTGCCGGCCAATGAACCCGGTAGCTCGATCATGCCCGGCAAGGTCAACCCGACTCAGTGCGAAGCCCTGTCGATGCTGGCCTGTCAGGTATTGGGCAATGACGTTGCCATCGGTTTTGCCGCCAGTCAGGGCCACCTGCAATTGAACGTGTTCAAACCGGTGATCATCCACAACCTGCTGCAATCTATCCGCTTGCTGGGCGATGGCTGCAGTAACTTCCAGCAGCATTGCATCGCCGGGCTGGAACCGGATGCCGAGAAAATGGCCGAGCATCTGGAACAAGGTTTGATGCTGGTGACGGCGCTGAACCCGCATATCGGCTACGACAAGTCGGCGGAGATTGCCAAGAAGGCTTACAGCGAGGGACTGACCTTGCGTGAGGCGGCGTTGCAGCTGGGGTATCTGACGGATGAAGAGTTTGATGCGTGGGTGAGGCCGGAGGATATGTTGGAGGCTGGCAAGCAGGGGTGAATCTGAAAGTGATTTAGTGCCTGACAGTCAGTCTTCGCGAGCAAGCC
>NZ_AKJK01000012.1 GCF_000282375.1 Pseudomonas sp. GM50 | reverse complement strand
CGGGCAGCGGCAGCCGTCAGCGAGTCCCGGCACGGGCCTCGCAAACCGGTGAAGCGGCCATCAGCAGTTCCTACTCGGCCACCGTCGGCATCAGCGCCTATGAACTCGACCTGTTCGGTCGGGTTCGCAGCCTGAGCGAAGAAGCCTTGCAGAAGTACTTCGCTACAGAAGAAGCGCGCCGCAGCACGCAGATCAGCCTGGTGGCCAGTGTGGCCAATGCCTACCTGACCTGGCAGGCTGACAAGGAGCTGTTGAAACTGACCCAGGAAACCCTCGGTGCGTTCGAGGAGAGCTACAAGCTCACCTCGCGCAGCAACGAAGTGGGTGTAGCCTCGGCGCTGGATCTGGCCCAGTCGCGTACCTCGGTGGAAAACGCCCGCGCACAACAGGCCAGATACACCCGTCAGGTCGCTCAGGATGAAAACAGCCTGGTGCTGCTGCTCGGCACCGGTATCCCGGCCAATCTGCAAGCGGCCAAGCCACTGTCGGACGACCTGCTGAGCGAAGTGCCGGCCGGTCTGCCGTCGGACTTGCTGCAACGTCGTCCGGATATCCTTCAGGCCGAGTACAACCTCAAAGCTGCCAACGCCAACATCGGCGCGGCACGGGCTGCGTTCTTCCCGAGCATCAGCCTGACCGCCAATGCCGGCTCCCTGAGCCCGGACCTGTCCGGTCTGTTCAAGGGCGGTTCGGGCACCTGGTTGTTCCAGCCGCAGATCAACTTGCCGATCTTCAACGCCGGCAGCCTGCGCGCCAGTCTGGATTACTCCAAGATCCAGAAAGACATCGGCGTGGCGAACTACGAGAAGTCCATTCAAACGGCCTTCCAGGAAGTCGCCGATGGCCTGGCCGCACGCCAGACCTACACCGAGCAGTTGCAGGCTCAGCGTGATTTCGTCAGCGCCAACCAGGACTACTACCGTCTGGCCGAGCGTCGCTACCGCATCGGTGTCGACAGCAACCTGACCTTCCTCGACGCCCAGCGCCAGCTGTTCAGTGCCCAACAGGCGCTGATCACCGATCGCCTGGCGCAGCTGACCAGTGCGGTCAACCTGTACAAGGCGTTGGGTGGTGGCTGGAATGAACAGACGGCGAAGAACGAGCCGTTGAAAGAAGAAGCGCCGAAGATGAAGTTGTTCTGATAGCGCGGTAAAAACACGAAGCCCACCGATTGGTGGGCTTTTTGTTGGTCATAGAAAGACAAGCCTGTCGCTTCACCCGCCCACACCATTGACCAGAAACACCGGTTCCTCCAGATAATCGAGTCCTAACCGGTTTTCGAACATTTCGTCGCGCAGTGCCGCGGTGGTGAAACAGCCCAAACCCAGGGCGGTGGCCAGCAGTGAAAAGGTCTGGCTCAGATGCCCGGCATCCATCAGCGCCACCCGCAGTGCGCGGCTGAATTCGTACTTCCAGGCCATCCGCTCGACTCGCGCCGTGGAAACGAACACCGCCGCCGCATCCCTGATCCACGGTTGCCCGCCACAGGCCTCGCTGATCCAGGCTCGCGGATCTTCCAGGGATAACAACTCAAGCCCGTGACGGCGTACCGAATAGTGGTAAAGACCCCGCTCGAAACCTTGCACATTCATCAACACCGCATACACCTCAGTACTCTGCAGCGAACCGCCGGCAGGCGAAGTTTTCTTCAGAAAGTAGTCCCCCATGTGGTTCGGCTCCATGACGGTCGCGCCCCAGGTGTAGTAGAGCAACAGAGACAGCTGCGCCGAACTCAACGGCTGGTCACTGAGGGTTCGTGACGTGCGGCGATTGCTCAGCGAGTCCAGCAACGTCGGCTGAGCGATCGCGCAGGAAGTCAGTAGCGGGTTTTCCAGGGCAATAAACGGATGGGACCAATAGTCCTTGAATGCCGAGGGCTGGCGTCGCGCCGAGGCCTTTTGCTCAAGCTCCGTTTCCAGCTCGGCAACGCTGATGTAGGGCGTGTGTGAGCCGGTCCGGGTGCTCAGGTAAAACTCCAGCGCCGCGTCCCAGCGGCTCCAAAGATTGAGGGACGGGGCAGTCTGCGATTGATTCGCGACAGGCAGCAAAATACCGTGGCTGACCAGTGTCCTCAGGAACGCCAGGTTGTCGTCCTGTGCAGGCCCCTGCAAAACACCCGGCAACAACAAGGCACTCTCCAGCGTCTGCGGGCTCAAGAAGTGGCGCAGTAACGGCAAGAACGCCACACCAAACTCCAGACTCAGGTCCTGCTGCCGATCCCGGATAAAAAACGACGCCGGGCCGACGCTGAGCCAAGTGCTTTCCCTCAGTTTCAACAGGGTCTGCGCGCCCTCCGCCGGCGTCTCTTGCGCGCCTTGTTGGTCGCGCCCTTGCCAGAACAAAGCCTTGGGTCTCAAGGCCTTGATGGCCTTGATCAAGATCAGCAGTTCCGCGTCATCGGTTTTGCGGGAAATATCCCACTCCAGAGTGATCGCTTTCACCGGGGATGACGCAAACAACTGACGCAAGATGTCCCAATCGCGCCGCGGATGGCCGGTGTGAATTTCTATAAGCCGGTCCAGCGGCAACGAGCGCAAATAGTCGTTCAGGTCGTAACCCTGGGTTCTGGCAGTCGCGATCGCGCTGTCGAGATCCAGCAGAAAACCCGAACCGCTGCGCTCCACCACGCTGCAAATGAACTCGCCTTCGGGCTGCTCTTGTGCGTCGTGCAATGAAAACAACCGCGGCGCGTTTTCAAGCACCAACAGCGTTGCCGTGAGTTCCTGCAATTCAATGGCATTGGCTACTACCGTGTCAGCCACTTCCTGGGCCAGGCTCGGCAAAATGAAGTGCTGAGTGTCACCACCGTGGAAACGCGACCAGGAAATATGCTCAGCCAGCCACGGCGAGCGGGTTTTATCGCACAGGCGCCGCGTCATGTGCAGGAACTCGCGATCCATCGCGATCCCCACGCTGCCCAGGGACAAGCTGGACGAATGCAGCAAGCTCGGTGTTTGAGCGCCGATGTCGAGCAAGCGTGGCTCCAGGATGCAGTGCGTGGGCTGAAATTCGACGTAATCGAAATGCGGCAAGCCCTCTGCGAGAATCCGTTCGACGGTCGGATCAAGCCCTTCCTGCGAACGGTCATCCCTGGAACCGCGTCGCGGCAAGTGGTACTCCAGCCCTACCCCTGCCTCGGGAAATTGCGAAGCATCGAACATCGCCATGATCGCCTCCCGGGCTTAAGCAGTCGCACCCAGCGCACGTTCAGGCACAGTCGCCGTTTTCGCCAACAACCCGGCATGATGGATCTCCAGCGCCCTGACTTCCTGGGCCAGGTTTTCCAGAAGCTGGCGTCCCTGAGGAGTGAAATCGCTACTGGCTTCCAAATCCGGCAAGGCCCGGACCAGGCCCTGCAGAATGAACGCCAGCCGCTTTTGCGCCCGCTGCAATTCATGGGACGAGCGCGAGCGGACCCGCTCCAGGTATTTGACCAATGCGACGTACACGTAAAACGCATGGAAATAGCCATACACATCACGTTTCTGCCCCGACCACGGCAAGGTGAACGTCGCCTCCTGCGAGGCTTCTTCGTTGACGACCGGGCACACTTCGACAATGTTGTAGAGCAATTGATGAGTGGCCTCATGCACCAAGGACTCTTCAAGGTCGAGTATCGAATCGTCCCGGCTCGATAACAGGATGACCCCGGTGTAACGGGACGCCGAACAACTTCGGAATGAAGCATCCGGCAGATAACAGATGGACTTGACCAGTTTTCTGAACTGTTCATGGCAGGCGGGCCAGGTGTGCTCTATCCGCAACAAGGCAATATTCACGACATCGCCAAAGAAATGCACGGAGTAGCCACTGCGCTCCAACTTTTTGCGGGTCACTTCATCTTCCGGAAACTCGTAACTGGGCGGGGTCGCCAGCATGATCAGCGGGTCGGCATCGAATCGATACACTGGCGGGCAATCATAGGCCGAGCGAGATTTGTCCTTTGCTTTCACTCGCGCCAGCACATCGGGAAACTCGACCAGAAACTTTTCCAACTCGGCCGTCTCTTCAGCTTTTTTGGTCAATACCAAGTTGGCATATTTAAAGACCAACGCACTCCACACTTGAAACACCGGGTCATTAATAATTGAATGTTGCTCCGGGGGTGGGAGCAATATAAGGTTCACCGCCTGCTCAAAAAACTCCGCCAGATGCGGTGCATCGGGAAACAGTTTAAAAAGTTCGGCATACAGCACCGTAAAGGTTGTATAGCGATTTCGACTGACACGCTGCTGCAACACTTCAAATCGTGAAGGCTCCGTATCCGGGAGAAATGTCGTGCCCTGGAATAAATCCTCGACGGATAGCTCACGTTGCCCACGGTTCCCTGTATCCATTTTTTCAACCTTCCCTTAGGCAGGCGGCAACGACTTTGCCATCGTCAGACTGGCGATGTCATAACCGAGTTGTTCATAAAGACGACGAGCCGCATCGTTGCGACCAAAGACATGCAAGCGCACTTCCTCGCACCCGGCCTGGCGCGCCCATGACTCGACGGCCAGCATTGATTGCCTGGCATACCCCTGACGGCGCTCGCCGGGCTCAATGTATATATCCAGAATAAAAGCGATCGGCCGAGTACCGGCGTGTCGTTGGGCGATCCATAATTCACCGACGCGCCGATCCTTGTCCTTGATCACCCAGAGTTGATTGTTTTCAGACAGTCGCCCTTGCGGCAACAACTGCTCGAAGACGTTCCTGGACTTTTGCGATGCCTCTTCCTGGTCCCATTCACCCGAGGCGAGCATGCCTTGGCCATATTCGGTAATGGCTCTTTCGGCGAAAGTCACGTAGTCCGCATTGTCCATTGGAGCCAAGGTGACAGGCATGGGCCATTCACTCCCTGTTCGACCACTTTGCGTCCTGGTATTGAATCGAGCCATTTGGCGTACCGCGCAAATCGACCGGCTTTGCGTGGCACGCCAAACGGCATCAGGACTTTTAATCCATTCGTGCTTGTATCTGTTGCTGCTGGTCAAATATCGCAGCAGTTCCAAGTTTGTCGCGAATACCCGCGCCGGCAGTCCCCAGCTTTACAGTATCAATATTTTTGACGGCAGTAAGTTCATTAGCACTTAAGTGCACACCAATTCCTTTTGCAGCAGCCTCGGCATCTGCATGCAGTTTTGCGGCGAAGTCCTTATCGATAAGGGCGCGACCTACGACCGTAGCGAGACGCTCCTGATTAACTCTTGAGGGCATGGTGTTTCTCCTTGTTATTTCGGCATGACAAAAATGTACTCCTGACGATGCATAAAATTTCCCTTGCCCGCCCTGAGAGCTTTGAATATAGCAAGGCCTCTTTTCTTTGCCAGCCACACCACCCCTCTCTTTAAATCTTTTCACGATAAGCAACAATACCAATTTTTAAGTTTAACTGGCGATTATCGATATACCCATTAACTACAGCAAACACTGTAAGAAACCTCTTACAACTAAAGCAATAAGCACTTCCACCTAACATCAACAAAACGCCATTAATAGAACACAAAACAAGACAACCATTATTGACCCGGATAACCATGGGATTTGATTAAGAATGCCTGGTGCCTCCATGACCCGGCAGGCATCGATAAGTGTTCGTTAATCGCCCAAAACCCCGTTCAGCCAATTGAATCGCCCCGCCCATCCCTCGCACCATTGCCCGCACCTGCATAAACCAATAACAACAGGTCCGACACCATGACTACGCGCCCTACCCGCTCCGGCTGAGCCCTGCTCGTTTATCCGATTCCGATTTTTTGTCTGCGACCTCTGGTTGCGGCTGCGTACTGCTTCATCCCTGATAATTAGAGAGACCCGAGCCCATGACCTCATCCACCGCGCAGTATTTCTTTCCCGGCCTGATCGCCATCGCACTGACCGGCACGGCCCTGCCCGTCATGGCCGAGGAAGCCGGTTTTGTCGAAGGCGCCAAGGTCAACCTGAACCTGCGCAACTTCTACATCAACCGTAACTTCACCAACCCGACCAAGACTCAGGGCAAGGCTGAAGAGTGGACGCAAAGTTTCATCCTCGACGCCAAGTCCGGGTTCACCCAAGGCACCGTCGGGTTCGGCATGGACGTGCTGGGTTTGTATTCGGTAAAGCTCGACGGCGGCAAAGGCACCGGCGGTACGCAGTTGTTGCCGCTGGATCACGATGGTCGCCCGGCGGACAACTTCGGTCGCACCAATGTGGCGTTCAAGGCCAAGCTGTCCCAGACCGAAGTGAAGGTCGGCGAATGGATGCCGGTGCTGCCGATCCTGCGTTCGGACGACGGTCGCTCGCTGCCGCAAACCTTCCGTGGCGGCCAGATCACCTCGAAGGAAATCGACGGCCTGACGCTCTACGGCGGCCAGTTCCGCGCCAACAGCCCGCGCGATGACAGCAGCATGAATGACATGTCGATGACCGGCAAAACGGCGTTCACCTCAGACCGCTTCAACTTCCAGGGCGGTGAATATGCTTTCAACGGCAAACGCACCCAGATCGGCCTGTGGAACGCTGAACTCAAGGACATCTACAGCCAGCAATACGTCAACCTGATCCACACCCAACCGCTGGGCGACTGGACATTCGGCGCCAATTTGGGGTTCTTCTACGGCAAGGATGACGGCAGTGCCCGGGCCGGCGAGCTGGACAACAAGACCTGGTCGGGCCTGTTCTCGGCCAAATACGGCGGCAACACCTTCTACGTCGGCCTGCAAAAACTCACCGGTGACAGTGCCTGGATGCGGGTCAACGGCACCAGCGGCGGCACCTTGGCCAACGACAGCTACAACGCCAGCTATGACAACGCGAAGGAAAAATCCTGGCAACTGCGCCACGACTACAACTTCGCCGCCCTTGGCGTGCCGGGCCTGACGTTGATGAACCGCTACATCAGCGGCGACAACGTACACACCGCAACCACCACCGACGGCAAGGAATGGGGCCGCGAAAGCGAACTGGGCTACACCGTGCAGAGCGGCACGCTCAAGGATCTCAATGTCAGATGGCGCAACTCGACCATCCGCCGCGACTTCAGCAACAACGAGTTCGACGAGAACCGGTTGATCGTCAGCTATCCGATCAGCCTGCTGTAAACACAAAAAATGTGGGAGCGGGCTTCTGTGGCGAGGGGGCTTGCCCCCGTTCGGCTGCGAAGCAGTCGCAAAGCTTTTGGGGCCGCTTCGCGCCCCAACGGGGGCAAGCCCCCTCGCCACAGAAGCCCCCTCGCCACAGAAGCCCGCTCCCACAGGAGTTGTGGTGGACAGTTACTCCCGCGATTCAACCCCCAACTCATCCCACACCGATTCAGCCAGGTGGAACGTCGCGTTGGCCGCCGGGATGCCGCAGTAGATCGCGCTCTGCATGATCACTTCCTTGATCTCGCCACGGGTCACGCCGTTGTTGGCGGCGGCGCGCAGGTGCAGTTTGAGTTCTTCGTTGCGGTTCATGCCGATCAGCATGGCGATGGTGATCAGGCTACGGGTGTGGCGCGGCAGGCCCGGGCGGGTCCAGATGTCGCCCCAGGCGTGGCGGGTGATCATCTCCTGGAACTCCGAGTTGAACTCGGTCAGCGCGTTCAGGCTGCGGTCGACATGGGCGTCGCCAAGTACTGCGCGACGGACGTTCAGGCCCTCGTCGTAACGTTGTTTCTCGTCCACAACAATCCCCTCAATGAGCTGACAAAAACGCCAGTACTCGGTCGCTGAACGCAGCGCCGGCCTGGACGTTGGACAGGTGCGCGGCGTAGAACTCCGCATACTCGGCGCCACGCACGTGCGCCTGAATGAAATGCCCGCCGGACGGCGGCGTCACCGCATCTTCGCTGCCGGAAATCACCAGCAACGGCACCTGAATCGAAGACAGCTGATCACGGAAATCGGCATCGCGCACCGCCGCGCAATTGGCCGCGTAACCTTCAGGTGACGTGGCCGCGAGCATGTCGGTAATCTGCTTCGCCGCTGCCGGATTGGCCTCGGCAAAATCCGCGGTGAACCACCGCGCAATCGACGCATCGCGCAAGGCAACCATTGCCGCCGTGCCGTCACGCAGCACAGTTTCGATCCGTGGATTCCACACCGACGGATCGCCGATTTTCGCCGCGGTGTTGCACACAATCAGTTTGTTCAGTCGCTGACTGGCATTGATCCCCAGCCACTGGCCGATCAACCCGCCCATGGACAAACCACAGAAATGCGCGCGTTCGATGTGTAACGCATCCAGCAGCGCCAGCACGTCGCGGCCCAGTTGCTCGATGCTGTACGGCCCCGGTGTCACCAACGACTGGCCGTGACCACGGGTGTCGAAACGCAGCACGCGAAAATGCTCGGTGAACGCCGGGATCTGCGCGTCCCACATGTGCAGGTCGGTGCCCAGTGAGTTGGACAGCACCAGCACCGGCGCATCCGTCGGTCCATCGAGTTGCGGCCCTTGAATTTGGTAGTGCAGTTCGCCCTCGGCGAGTTGTACAAATGCCACAGCAGTCTCCTTCAGGCAATCAACGCAAAATGTTCAGCCACCGCTCGCTCGACCCAGGTATGGGCCTGACCGAGGTAATGGGCGGGGTCCAGCAGACGATCGAGTTCAGCGTCCGACAGCTCGGCAGTCACCTGCGGCTCGTCACCGAGTACCGCGCGCAGATGACGTTGCTCGGCCACTGCGCGCTTGCAGCATTGCTCCAGCAGATGGTGCGCGGTGTCGCGACCGACCCGTTGCGCCAGCACGATGCTCACGGCTTCGGCCAGCACCAGCCCCTGGGTCAGGTCGAGGTTGCGCCTCATTCGGTCGGCATCCACTTCCAGTCCGTCGGCCACCAACAGCGCTTGCTGCAAGCTGCCTGACACCAAACAGCAGATCTCCGGCAGGGTTTCCCATTCGGCATGCCACAGGCCCAGGCTGCGTTCGTGTTCCTGCGGCATCGCGCTGAACAAGGTCGAGAGCAACCCCGGCACCCGCGTCGCCGCGCCAATCAGCACCGCTGCGCCCACCGGGTTGCGCTTGTGCGGCATGGTCGAAGAACCGCCCTTGCCCGGCGCCGACGGTTCAAACACTTCGCCAGCTTCGGTCTGCATCAACAGGCTGATGTCGCGGCCGAGTTTGCCGAGGCTGCCGGCGATCAATCCAAGCACCGCGCCGAACTCCACCAGACGATCACGCTGGGTGTGCCAGGGTTGATCCGGCAAGGTCAGTTGCAGTTCCGCGGCCAAGGCTTCGGCAATCGGCATCGCCTGCTCGCCAAGGGCCGCAAGGGTGCCGGAGGCGCCGCCGAATTGCAGCACCAACAGGCGCGGTTTAAGCTCCAGCAGACGCTGACGGCTGCGCGTCACCGCCCCCAGCCAACCGGCGATCTTCATGCCGAGGGTGACGGGCGTCGCGTGTTGCAACCAGGTGCGCCCGGCCATTGGCGTGGCGACGTAACGCCAGGCCTGGGTCGCGAGGGTTTCCCCCAGCTGCATTAGATCAGCTTCGATCAATTCCAGCGCGCGGCGCAGTTGCAGCACCAGGCCGGTGTCCATTACATCCTGGCTGGTCGCGCCCAGATGCACGTAACGCTCGGCTTCGGCATCGTTCTTGGCGATCTGCTTGCCCAACGCCTTGACCAATGGAATCGCCGAATTGCCCGCCGTGGCAATCGCCTCGCCGAGGGCGGCGAAGTCGTAATGCTCGGCTTTACAGGCCGCTTCGATAGACACGACAGCCGTCTGCGGAATCAGCCCAACCCGTGCCTCGGCCCGGGCCAGCGCCGCTTCGAAATCAAGCATGGCCTGAACCCGGCCCTGATCGCAGAACACCTCGCGCATGTCGCGTGCCGTGAAGTAGGCATCGAACAATTGATTGCCCGGTCGCTGATTCATAAACAGTCCCTGCAGGCGAGGGCCGGTCAGGCCCCCGCGTAAAGATCAAAGGTCGTTTTGCAAATACTTCGCCTGTTTCGGCAGACGCAGGCTGAACAGGAACGCGACCGCCATCATCACCGTCACGTACCAGTAGAACGAGTTTTCCATGCCGCCGGCTTTAAGGCTCAGCGCCACATACTCCGCCGAACCGCCGAAGATTGCATTGGCCACCGCATACGCCAGGCCGACGCCCAAGGCGCGTACCTCTGGCGGGAACATTTCGGCTTTCACCAGACCGCTGATCGAGGTGTAGAAACTCACGATCGCCAGCGCCAGGGTAATCAGGACAAAGGCCAGGAACGGGCTGCTGACACTTTTCAGGCTCAACAGGATCGGTACGGTGCACAACGTCCCGAGGGCGCCGAACCACAGCATCGAATTGCGCCGGCCGATCTTGTCGGCGAGCATGCCGAAGAACGGTTGCATGCACATATAAAGGAACAGCGCGCCGGTCATGATGTAGCTCGCGGTCTTGGCGTGCATGCCGGCGGTATTCACCAGGTACTTCTGCATGTACGTGGTGAAGGTGTAGAAAATCAGCGAACCGCCGGCGGTGTAACCCAGCACGGTGATGAACGCCGCCTTGTGATCGCGAAACAGCGCACGGATGCTACCGGCGTCCTTGTTTTCGCGCATTTCCTTGCTGGTGGTTTCCTTGAGCGCACGACGCAGGAACAACGAAATCAACGCCGCAGCCGCACCGACCACGAACGGAATTCGCCAGCCATAGGCACGCAATTCATCCTCGCTGAGGAACTGCTGCAGGACCACCACCAACGACACCGCCAGCAACTGCCCGCCAATCAGCGTCACATACTGGAATGAAGCAAAGAAACCGCGTTGGCCCTTGAGGGCGACTTCACTCATGTAGGTCGCGGTGGTGCCGTACTCGCCGCCCACCGACAAGCCCTGCAGCAAGCGCGCGAACAACAGCATGATCGGCGCCCAGACCCCGATGCTGTCGTAGGTCGGCAGGCAGGCGATGAGCAACGAACCGAAGCACATCATCAGAATCGAGATCAACATCGAATTCTTGCGCCCGTGTTTGTCCGCCACCCGACCGAAGATCCAGCCGCCAATAGGCCGCATCAGAAACCCGGCAGCGAATACGCCCGCCGTATTCACCAGCTGCACCGTGGGGTTGTCGGACGGGAAAAACGCCGGGGCGAAATAGATTGCGCAGAAGGCGTAGACGTAAAAGTCGAACCATTCAACCAGGTTGCCGGACGAGGCGCCGACAATCGCAAAGATCCTTTTGTTGCGTTCTTCACTGGTGTAGAGAGCTGTGAGGGTTGTCATCGTTCTTCACTCTTTTGGGGACCGTGAGAGTCTAGACACACTTTGCAACAGTTGTGGCGAGGGGGCTTGCCCCCGTTCGGCTGCGAAGCAGTCGTAAACCGGTTGCCGCGGTCTACCTGACAGGCCGCGCCAACCGGTCTTGGGCTTGCTTCGCAAGCCAACGGGGGCAAGCCCCCTCGCCACAAAAAACTCCTTGGTCAGTAGGAGCCCTCGTCACTCAATAATCAAAAAACACCGTCTCCGCATCCGTCCCCTGCAAAATCACATTCCACTGATAAACACCCGCAGCATCCTGCTTCGCCAGCAAAGTACTACGGCGTTCAGCAGGCACGCATTCCAGCAGCGGATCCGCCACATTCGCCGGTTCTCCATCAAAGTAAATCCGCGTCAACAAGTGCTTCACCAACCCGCGAGCAAACACCAGCACCACCAAATGCGGCGCCTGGGTCGTGCCCTTCAAGCCTTCCACTGTGCCCGGTTTGATCGTGGTAAAGCGGAAGCGCCCTTGCGCATCCACCGGCACCCGGCCAAACCCTTCGAAGTTCGGGTCCAGGGGTTTGTCCTGGTCGTCTTCGGGATGGTCGTACTTGCCGGCGGCGTTGGCCTGCCAGACTTCCAGCATGGCGTCGTTGACGAAGTCGCCATTGCCATCGACGACTTGCCCGGTGATCGCCACGCGCTCGCCGAGCGTCTGTGCAACGGTCAGGTCTTCGCGGTTCAGCCAAGTCAGGCCGATGTGGTAATACGGCCCGACGGTGTGGGACGTGGTCGCGTTCAGCGTCATCTTATTTCTCCATCGGCGTGGCATCGCGGCCGCGCAAGACGATGTCCCAGCGATAACCGAGGGCGTAGGAAGGGATGGTTTTTTCCAGGTCGAAACTGGCGATCAGGCGCTCTTTGGCGCTGGTATCCGGCACGCAGTTATAGATCGGGTCGTAAGCCAGCAACGGGTCGCCCGGGAAATACATCTGGGTCACCAGGCGCGTCAGGATACTCGGCCCGAACAGTGAGAAATGGATGTGCGCCGGGCGCCAGGCGTTGTGATGGTTACCCCACGGATAGGCACCGGGCTTGATGGTCTGGAACTGATACCAGCCATCGGCGTCGGTCACGGTGCGGCCGGTGCCGGTGAAGTTCGGGTCCAGCGGCGCGTCGTGCAGGTCGCGCGCATGGTTGTAGCGACCGGCGGCGTTAGCCTGCCAGATCTCCACCAGAATCCCCGGCACCGGCAGACCGTTTTCATCCAGCACGCGGCCATGAATGATGATCCGTTCACCCAGCGGTTCGCCCTCGTGCTGCGCGGTCAAGTCGTTGTCCTGCTCCTCGATGCGCTCGGCGCCGATAGTCGGGCCGGTGATTTCCGACAGCGAATGAGGCAAAAACACCAACGGCTTGGACGGCGAGCGAAGGTTGGTGGATTGATAAGGAGGGTGCAGGTATTCCGGCTGAGTGCCCGCCTGCGGGCGACGGTAACCAGGCTTGTCAGTCATTACGCTTTCCTCAGTTCTTATTAGTCGACGCTTTATTCACAGCCAAGCGTGTCAGACCCGTTCGATCGCCAAGGCCAGCCCCTGGCCGACACCGACGCACATGGTTGCCAGACCTTTCTTGCCACCGGTTTTTTCCAGCTGATGCAGCGCGGTCAATACCAAGCGTGCACCGCTCATGCCCAGCGGATGACCCAAGGCAATGGCGCCACCGTTCGGGTTGACCTGGGCCGCGTCATCCGCCAAGCCCAGTTCACGCAGCACGGCCAAGCCCTGGCTGGCGAAGGCTTCGTTGAGTTCGATCACGTCGAAATCGCTGACTGCCAGGCCCAGGCGCTCGGTCAATTTACGCACCGCAGGCACAGGGCCGATGCCCATCACCCGCGGTGCAACGCCGGCGCTGGACATGCCCAACACTTTCGCGCGGGCAGTCAGACCGTGTTTTTTCACTGCTTCGGCCGAAGCCAGGATCAACGCCGCCGCACCGTCGTTCACGCCGGAAGCATTGCCGGCGGTGACGGTTTTGTCCGGACCGTTGACCGGTTTGAGTTTGGCCAGGGTTTCCAGTGTCGTATCAGCACGAGGATGCTCGTCCTGTGTGACGACGCTTTCACCCTTCTTGTGGGCAATGCGCACTTCGACGATTTCTTCGGCGAAAAATCCTGCGGCTTGCGCGGCCGCCGTGCGCTGCTGACTGCGCAGGGCGAACGCATCCTGATCGGCGCGGGAAATCTGGTAGTCATCGGCCACGTTATCGGCGGTCTGCGGCATCGCATCCACGCCGTATTGGGCTTTCATCAACGGGTTGATGAAACGCCAGCCGATGGTAGTGTCTTCCAGCTTCATGTTGCGCGAGAACGCCGCATCGGCCTTGCCCATCACGAACGGTGCGCGAGACATCGACTCGACGCCGCCGGCAATCGCCAGCTCCATCTCGCCACTGGCGATGGCCCGGAACGCGGTGCCGATCGCATCCATGCCCGAAGCGCACAGTCGATTGAGGGTCACGCCGGGAATGGTTTCCGGCAGCCCCGCCAGCAGCAACGCCATGCGTGCCACGTTACGGTTGTCTTCGCCGGCCTGGTTGGCGCAACCGAGGAATACTTCGTCCACCGCGCTCCAGTCCACCGACGGGTTGCGCGCCATCAGCGCCTTGATCGGCACGGCGGCCAGGTCATCGGCGCGAACCGTCGACAGGCCGCCGCCGAAACGGCCGATGGGGGTGCGAATGGCGTCACAGATATAAACGTCACGCATCAGGCTTCTCCGGGTGCTTGGCCGTGGGCCGCAGCGGTGCGGGCTTCCAGATCACGCAGTGCGGTCAACTCAACATCGGTTGGCTCGGCGGTGTTTTCCACCTGATCGGCAAAACGAATCGCCCAACCGGTGGCGGCAATCACTTGCTCGCGAGTCACGCCTGGGTGCAATGCGGTGACCACGAATTCATGGGTGTCCGCTTCGGGCTCCATGATGCACAGGTCGGTAATGATGCCGACAGGACCGGCACCCGGCAGGCCGAGACGCTTGCGAGAGTCACCGCCCTCGCCATGGCCGACCGAGGTGATGAAGTCGAGTTTATCGACAAAGGAGCGCGCCGATTGCTTGAGGATGATCAGCACGCTCTTGGCGGAACCGGCGATCTCCGGCGCGCCACCGGCACCCGGCAGGCGAACTTTCGGCTGATGGTAGTCGCCCACCACCGTGGTGTTGATGTTGCCGAAGCGGTCGACTTGCGCGGCGCCGAGGAAACCGACGTCAATACGCCCGCCCTGCAACCAGTAGCGAAAAATCTCACCGGTCGGGACGACGGTGTCGGCGGTTTCCGCCAGTTCACCGTCACCGATCGACAGCGGCAATACGCTCGGCTTGGCACCGATCGGACCCGATTCGTAGATCAGGACTACGTCTGGCGAGGAAGTCAGACGTGCCAGGTTGGCGGCTTTCGACGGCAGGCCGATGCCGACGAAGCATACCGAACCGTTTTTCAGACGGCGGGCGGCGGCGACGGTCATCATTTCATTGGTGGTGTAAGTCATTACTTGGCCTCCGAAGCAGCGGCCAGCTTGGCCTGGAACTCACTGAAGTCAGCGCAACCGTGGATGTACTCGTTGATCCACGCGGTGAAGGTTTCACGGTCGCGGGCAATCGGGTCCCAAGCCTGGTAGAAACGGTTATCGCGTTCGGTGTAACCGTGGGCGTAGGACGGATGCGCACCACCCGGTACATGGCAGACCGCGCTCAAGGCCCAGGTCGGCAGTACGCAAGCATTCATCGGAGCATTGAGGTCGTCGACGATTTCTTCGACGGTGACAATGCAGCGCTTGGCGGCCAGCGCCGCTTCTTTCTGCACGCCGAGAATGCCCCAGAGCAGCACGTTGCCTTTGCGGTCGGCTTTCTGCGCGTGAATCACAGTGATGTCCGGGCGCACCGACGGCACCGCCGCCAGCACTTCGCCGGTGAACGGGCATGTGACAGTCTTGATCAGCGGGTTGACCTTTGGCAGGTCGGAACCGGCGTAGGCACGCAGCACCGCGAACGGTAAGCCCGAAGCGCCCGCGACGTAGGCATTGGCCAGGTCGGCGTGGCTGTGTTCTTCGATTTCCAGGGCATGTGGCCACTGCCTTTCGACCGCGTCCCGCAGACGGTGCAGCGAGCCCACGCCTGGGTTACCGCCCCAGGAGAAAATCAGCTTGCGAGCACAACCGGCACCGATCAACTGGTCGTAGATCAAGTCGGGCGTCATCCGCACCAGGGTCAGATCTTTCTTGCCCTGACGGATGATCTCGTGGCCCGCCGCCGTAGGAATCAGGTGAGTAAAGCCTTCGAGCGCGACGGTATCGCCGTCGTTGACGAACTGCTTTACCGCGTCATGCAGCGAAAGGATTTCAGCCATGGGGCAGGCTCCCGTTTTGTTATGAACCGACAGTGGTAGAAAAAGGCGCGAGGTTCAGCGCCGGAATGACTGAAGATTAAGCCCCTGGAAAAACCCAAACAATCCGATAATCGACTGAGTGTTCGTTTATCGAACAGATTGTTGTCTGGCTATCGATTATGAAAAGCTTCGCGAGCAAGCCCGCTCCCACAGGTTGATGCGCAATCCTTGTAGGAGCGAGACTTGCCCGCGAAGAGGCCATCAGACTCGCTGAAGAATCTGAAACCTGCCCTCAGGTCGCATCCGCATGGCTGACCATGCCCTTGATCACCACCGCCGTGGTCGCCAACGCAGCCGGAATCACCAACGCCGTCAGCACCTGTTCGAAATTCCAGCCCAGGCCCAGCAAGGTTGCGCCCATCCACGCACCGAGGATTGCGCCGAAGCGGCCAATCCCGAGCATCCACGACACACCGGTCGCCCGCCCTTGAGTCGGGTAAAACCGCGCGGCCAGCGACGGCATCGCCGATTGCGCGCCGTTGACGCACATCCCGGCCACCAGCACCAGGGTCGCCAGCAATGTGATGTTGCCCAGACTCTGCCCTACCGCGTAGGCAAACACCCCAGCGAACAAGTAGAAAATGCCGATGACCTTGTGCGGATTGAACCGGTCCATCGCCCAGCCCACGCCCACCGCGCTCAATACCCCACCGAACTGGAACAGCGCACCAATGAATGCGGCCTGCTCCATGCTCGCGCCGCTGTCACGCATCAGCGTCGGCAGCCAGCTGGTCAGCAGGTAAACGATCACCAGGCCCATGAAGTACGTCAGCCACAGCAACAACGTGCCGGTGCTGTAAGTGCCGGAGAAGATCACTGCAAACACATTGCGCGCCTTCACGGTTTTCTGTTCCGGCACGCTGAAGCTCGAAGCCTGAGCCACCACCGTCGGGTCGATCGGCGCCAAGGCCTTGCGCACTTTGTCCGTGCCGCGATTGCGCACCACCAGATAGCGCGCCGATTCCGGCAACCAGAACAGCAAGACGACGGCGAGGATCAGCGGCAGAACCCCGCCGATCAGCAACAGACTGTGCCAGCCGAAGGCCGGTATCAGTTTGGCCGAGATGAACCCGCCACCGGCCATGCCGAGGTTGAAGCCGCAGAACATGCTGGTCACCAGCAGGGATTTTTTGCGCTCCGGGGTGTATTCGGACAGCAGCGTGGTGGCGTTCGGCATACCGGCGCCCAAACCCAGGCCGGTAAGGAAACGCAGTACCAGCAGTTGATCAACGTTAGTGCTGTAGGCCGAGGCCAGGCTGAAAGCGCCGAACAACAACACCGCGCCCACCAGTACGACTTTTCGCCCGAAGCGGTCAGCCAATGGGCCGGAACCCAAGGCGCCGAAGACCATGCCGATCAACGCCGCACTCATCACCGGGCCGAGACTGGCGCGATCGATGCCCCAGTCCTGGGACAGTGCCGGCGCAATAAACCCCATGGCTGCGGTGTCGAGGCCATCAAGGAAAACAATCAGGAAACATAGAATCACCACCCGCCATTGGTAGCGCGAAATGGGTTGAGCGTTGATGAAGGACTGCACGTCGAGGCAGTTTCCTACAGCAGACTGAGGCTGGTTCATTATTTTTATTCCACGCAAAAAACGCAGTCGAACAGGTGCCAGCCGGGGCTGACGCTGTCACAAGAAAAGGAGGTCGGGATCAGGCGATCCGGTTTCGGCAGCTAAACCGGTGGGAACGGCGACAGTCGGGAAACGTGCGCATGACAATGCCTCTTCTCATTATTATTGGGGCGTGATCCGGCGCCTGACTGAAGGCCAACAGTGCCGGATGACGCTGCCGCGACATTAATGATCCAAGGGAAAGAGCGTCAATTCGATAAACGCGACTCTGTGCGTTTATCGAACAGCTTAGGCAAAGAGTTGCGCGCTCAGATCACGACTGGCGCTTAGCAGACCGGGCAAGAAACGCTGTTCCAGCTCGCTGCGACTGACCCGGCCGGCGTGGGTGCTGACGTTTAACGCCGCCACCACTTGGCCGGAAGCGTCGTACACCGGGACGGCAATCGAGCGCAGGCCTTGCTCCAGTTCCTGATCGACGATGCACCAGCCTTGTTGCCGGACCTCTTGCAGGCATTCGAGCAATGCCTCGGGGGTATGCAAGGTGCGACTGGTCTTGGCTTGCAGCTCTGCATGGTCGAGGTATTCGCGCAGTGACGTGTCGTCCAGCGCGGCGAGAAGAATCCTGCCCATGGAAGTGCAATAAGCCGGCAATCGCCCACCCACCGAGAGGTCGACGGAAATCAGCCGCTGGGTGGTCGCCGAGCGCGCAATGTACAAAATGTCATCGCCTTCCAGCGTGGCCATGTTGCAGGCCTCATGCAGTTGCTCGCTCATGCGGTCCAGATACGGCTGGGCAGAAACCGCCAATGGCGTCGACGACAAATAGGCATGGCCCAGGGTCAGTACTTTGGGCAACAGCGAATAGGTGCGCCCGTCGGTGGTGGCGTAGCCGAGCTTGATCAGCGTATGCAGGCAACGTCGCACAGCGGCGCGGGGAATTTCCGTGCGATGGCTGATCTGCGCAATAGTCAGGTGCCGCTTGCGCTCCTGGAACGCCTGCACCACCGCCAGACCACGGGCCAGGGAGGTCATGAAATCCGGGTCACCGGTCAGGGCCTGGATTCGCTTGGCGGGCGAGGCAACGATCGGCGGTGCCACTGAAGCGAAGGAATTGCGCATTTGATCGTTCATATCAGGTTGTTTCCCACACGAATCAACGACTATTACAAGCGGCTCCCGGCCTGACACACAAGCCACCGGCCACCAAGATTGGGCGATTATCGAACCATGGGCCGATAATCGCAATCAATGGTTGCTTAGGGTGAGCCATACCGCTTTTACTCCCCATGCAATACGATTGTTATTTTCGGTCACGACTTAAAGAAGCACGGGTGTACTTATTCGTTCGGCTAAATGGCGCCAGAAAGTCATCGCTGTAACTGGCATCACGGCACCGTAGTTACCGGTAAAAGTTTGCGAGTAACAAAACAATCACACACGAGGAACTACTTTTAACTCTCAAGAGATAGTGTTCTTCGGATCGACCGCTATAATACATCTCAGTGGCGACCGGTTTTTTACGTGCCGATTCCGCCAACCGGCAGCGCAATATCCATTGTCGCTGTCCGCAGCAAGCGCCTGACGCTCATTTCATATGCTTCGCCAACGCGCTCGCTGAAACAGGAGACTGATGCTACGTCAGCTGTTTTTCTCTGGTGCCGTGGCCGCCTGCAACAAGGACGTATTGATTGCTCCGAGGGAACGATGCCGTGTCAGGCATTGTCCCTTCAACGAGCGCGGTCAATAAATCGATGCAGCGCGTTTCACCAGAATTAATCTCAACTCAATCAGGTAGCACTGTGACGAAAGACGAACTGCGCGCGGAACTTGAGCGCCAGGAACAACGTTACAAGGAAGTTTACGGCGGGGAAGTCACCACCTACGCCGCTCAGCCCGAACCCGAACGCAAACCCTGGCGTAAACGCGCCACCGTTCAGGACCAGGCCTTCTCCCAGGAATTGCAGAAGATGGAAAAGGAACTCAAAGCCGAAGAGCCATGACCGCCTCGGCTTGAATCCTTTCAAGAGCCTGCGTCTGCACCCGTTAAAAGCGGGTTGTATGGATGATGCTTTTCGCGCCCGCTACAAGCGGGCAGCGGTCCCCCTCATCCATTGAATGAGGCAAATGGCTCCTGTCCGGCCCTCTTCTCAGATATTTCACACAAGCGTTCAAGCCTCTCGCCCTGTCGGGAGAAACCCTTGTGGCTGCGGCCTTTGCAAGTAAATTCAATGACTTGTAAAACCCTGAAAAACCCCGGTGCCTGGGGGATTGCCACAAATTAATTCGTTGAAGAATGTTACCGATGAGCAGCTAGTGCATCGATTAGCAGTCTTTTCTGGCATAATCGCGCCCCCTTACGACCGGGTCAGAAAACCTTCATGATCGATTTATTCAGCGGACTGGATGCTTGGGTGCTTGTGAGCCTCTTGCTCGCCCTGGCCTTTGTCCTCGCCTTCGAGTTCATCAACGGCTTTCATGACACCGCAAACGCGGTGGCCACTGTTATCTACACCAAAGCCATGCCGCCTCATCTGGCGGTGTTCTTTTCCGGTGTGTTCAACTTCCTCGGCGTGCTGCTGGGCGGTGTGGGCGTGGCGTATGCCATCGTCCATTTGCTGCCGGTAGAACTGCTGATCAATGTGAACACCGGTCACGGACTGGCCATGGTGTTCTCGTTGCTCGCCGCCGCCATCACCTGGAACCTGGGCACCTGGTACTTCGGTATCCCCGCCTCCAGCTCTCATACACTGATCGGTTCGATCCTCGGTGTCGGCCTGGCCAACGCCCTGATCAACGACATTCCGTTGGCCGATGGCGTGAACTGGCAGAAGGCGATCGATATCGGTGCGTCCCTGGTGTTCTCGCCGATGGCTGGTTTCCTGATCGCAGCCCTGGTGCTGATCGGCCTTAAATGGTGGCGTCCGCTGTCCAAGATGCACAAGACACCGGAACAGCGCCGCAAGATCGACGACAAGAAACACCCGCCATTCTGGAACCGTCTGGTGCTGGTGATTTCGGCGATGGCAGTCAGCTTCGTGCACGGCTCGAACGATGGTCAGAAAGGTATCGGCCTGATCATGCTGGTGCTGATCGGTATCGTGCCGGCGCAGTTCGTTCTCGACCTGAACAGCACCACCTACCAGATCGAACGTACTCGCGATGCGACCCTGCACCTGAGCCAGTTCTACAAGCGCAATGCCGATACGCTGGGTGAATACCTGGCCCTGGGCAAGAGCGTGCAAGGTGATCTGCCGGAGAAATTCCGTTGCAACCCGCAACAGACCGAACCGACCATCGCCGCCCTGCTCGACACCCTCAAGGGCGTAGCCGACTACCACTCGCTGCCGTCGGAAAGCCGCATCGAAGTGCGTCGTTACCTGCTCTGCCTGGACGACACGGCGAAAAAAGTCAGCAAGTTGCCTGGCCTCGCTGCCCGTGAAAAAGCTGACCTGGACAAGCTGCGCAAGGACCTGACCACCACCACCGAATACGCCCCGTTCTGGGTGATTCTGGCGGTCGCCCTGGCCCTTGGCCTGGGTACCATGGTCGGCTGGAAACGCGTGGTACTGACCATTGGCGAGAAGATCGGCAAGCAAGGCATGACTTACGCCCAAGGCATGTCGGCGCAGATCACCACCGCGTGCATGATCGGCGCGGCCAACATCTTCAGCCTGCCGGTTTCCACCACACACGTCCTGTCCTCAGGTGTGGCCGGTACCATGGTCGCGAACAAAAGCGGCCTGCAAGGCGGCACCGTCAGAACCATCCTGCTGGCCTGGGTCCTGACCCTGCCCGCCACCGTGGCCCTGTCGGCCGGCCTGTTCTGGCTGGCGTCGAAGGCACTGGGTAGCTGATACACCGATACTGAAAAAGGCGCGTTCCGTGAGGTTCGCGCCTTTTTTATTGCTGCAATCTTCCCAAAAAACACCACAAATCAAATGTAGGAGCGGGCTTGCTCGCGAAAGCGGTGTGTCATTCAACATTGATGTTGGCTGACCTGACGCCTTCGCGAGCAAGCCCGCTCCCACAGTAGTTCCATGTACGTCCGACAGATTTTCGCAGGCAAAAAAAAGGGCGACCGAAGTCGCCCAAAATGCCTTGCGTGCTCATTGCTCCAGAAAGACCCTACGGTTTTTTCCGCTTATGCGAATCCTTCCAGATAAAAAATCCAAACCCTGCAAAAAACAGAACCATGAGGCCGACTGTCAGCACTCCGGCGATCACCACGTTGTCGAAAAACATGACTGGCCTCCTGCACTTGCCCTGTTGCGATGGGGCTAAGTTAACCAATCGGGCAGGAGAGAAAATTGACCGGGATCAATGCCGCCCCAGACGGGCGTAAAAGGAAGGGAAATAACTGACCTGCATCAAACGATGCAGGGTGTTTCAACGCTTTTTCGGTTTGTTCTTGGGCTTTTTCTTCGCTTTGCCCAATGGCATCGCCTGCTCGAACGCCTGGCGCACTTCGTTCAGGCGCTTTTCATTAAGGTCATGAACCCGCTTGGCGCGTTCGGAGTTGAGGTCGATCAGCTTGTCATCTTGGCTCATGGCGTTCAGTGCATCGCTTGGAAATGAATTCAACTGCCGGTTGAAGGCGACAGGATTACGCCAATAATGCGGTCTGGCGCGGGCGCTGACCAGTGATCCGACACTTCATATCTCGATATCGACCCACAACCCCTGACGTGGCTGATTCTCCATCAACGGCACCACCGGTACGGTGTTGTCGGCATTGAGCTCATTACCGGGAATCGCCAGGTGCTCTTCAGGGTCCTCATCGGCCTCACGACGACGGCGCTCGCGCTCCTGTTGCCGACGCTGTTCCTCGCGCAGCTGCAGGCGCGCCTCTTCAGGGTCGCGGTTCTGCAGGTCGATGGTGCTTTCGTTGGCGCTTTCCTGCACCGGCACCACAGGCGGAATATCCGGGCGCTGGCGAATCGGATCCTGCTGTGAAGTGATTGGTACGGCGCTCAAGGGGAGCATCGGTGGCAACATATTAATTAGTCTCCTGTCAGCAGGCTGTCGGCTGCGGGGATGGCGACTTGAGCCATCGGTCGCAAACTTGTGATCCACCTGGCACCGCAGGAGATGGCGCAGCCCGCGATCTTTTGATCTTCTTCTCCCGAAAAGTTCGCATCCTCCATCAGCGCGCGCATGTAATCCTTTGGTCCTGAAGGCTCATTCCGTTAAGATAGCCCGCTTTTTCAAGGTGGGAGTCAGGCAGCATGGCGCAGCAGTATCAACCGGGGCAACGCTGGATCAGTGACAGCGAAGCCGAGCTGGGTTTGGGCACCGTTCTGGCACAGGACGGCCGCTTGTTGACCGTGCTCTACCCGGCCACTGGCGAGACTCGCCAGTACGCGCTACGGAATGCGCCCCTCACCCGCGTGCGTTTTTCGCCGGGTGACAGCATCACTCACTTCGAAGGATGGAAGCTGACCGTCCAGGAAGTCGACGACGTCGATGGCCTGCTGGTCTACCACGGCCTCAACGCGCAGAACGAAGTGGTCACGCTGCCGGAAACCCAGCTATCGAACTTCATTCAGTTCCGTTTGGCCAGCGACCGTTTGTTCGCCGGACAGATCGACCCGCTCGCCTGGTTCTCCCTGCGATACAACACTCTGGAACACACTAGCCGCCAATTGCAATCCTCGCTCTGGGGCCTGGGCGGCGTGCGTGCGCAACCGATCGCGCACCAGTTGCACATCGCCCGTGAAGTCGCCGACCGCATCGCGCCGCGGGTTCTGCTGGCAGACGAAGTGGGCCTGGGCAAGACCATCGAAGCCGGTCTGGTGATCCATCGCCAACTGCTCTCGGGCCGGGCCAACCGCGTGTTGATCCTGGTGCCGGAAAACCTCCAGCACCAATGGCTGGTAGAGATGCGCCGCCGCTTCAACCTGCAAGTCGCGCTGTTCGACGAAGAACGCTTCATCGAAAGCGATGCCGCCAACCCGTTCGAAGACACCCAGCTTGCATTGGTTGCCCTCGAATGGCTGGTGGACGACGAGAAGGCCCAGGACGCTCTGTTCGCGGCCGGCTGGGATTTGCTGGTGGTCGACGAAGCACACCACCTGGTGTGGCACGAAGACCAGGTCAGCCCTCAGTACTCACTGGTGGAGCAACTGGCCGAAGTCATTCCCGGCGTATTGCTGCTGACCGCGACCCCTGAACAACTGGGTCAGGACAGCCACTTCGCCCGTCTGCGCCTGCTCGACCCGAACCGTTTCCATGACCTGCACGCCTTCCGCGCCGAGAGCGAAAACTATCGCCCGGTGGCCGAAGCCGTTCAGGAGCTGCTGGACAAAGGGCGCCTGTCGCCTGAAGCGCACAAAACCATTCACGGTTTCCTTGGCAACGAAGGCGAAGCCCTGCTGACCGCCGTCAATGATGGCGACACCGAAGCCAGCGCCCGTCTGGTCCGCGAATTGCTGGACCGCCATGGCACCGGCCGCGTGCTGTTCCGTAATACCCGCGCCGCCGTGCAAGGTTTTCCGGAACGCAAACTGCACCCGTACCCGCTGCCATGCCCGGCCGAATACCTCGAACTGCCGCTGGGCGATCACGCCGAGCTGTACCCGGAAGTCAGCTTCCAGGCCCAGCCAGACGCCAACGAAGAAGAGCGCTGGTGGAAATTCGACCCGCGTGTCGAGTGGCTGATCGACACCCTGAAGATGCTCAAGCGCACCAAAGTGTTGGTGATCTGCGCCCACGCCGAAACCGCCATGGACCTGGAAGACGCCCTGCGCGTGCGTTCCGGTATTCCGGCCACGGTTTTCCACGAAGGCATGAACATCCTCGAGCGTGACCGCGCCGCCGCCTACTTCGCCGACGAAGAATTCGGCGCTCAGGTGCTGATCTGCTCGGAAATCGGCAGTGAAGGTCGCAACTTCCAGTTCTCGCACCATCTGGTGCTGTTCGACCTGCCGTCGCATCCGGACCTGCTGGAGCAGCGTATCGGTCGTCTCGACCGGATCGGTCAGAAGCACATCATCGAACTGCACGTGCCGTACCTGGAAACCAGCCCGCAAGAACGGCTGTTCCAGTGGTACCACGAAGCGCTGAATGCGTTCCTCAATACCTGCCCGACCGGCAACGCCTTGCAGCATCAGTTCGGCCCTCGGCTGCTGCCGCTGCTGGAAACCGCCGATGACGGCGAGTGGCAAGCGCTGATCGACGAAGCCCGCGCCGAACGTGAACGTCTGGAAGCCGAGCTGCACACCGGTCGCGACCGTTTGCTGGAGCTCAATTCCGGCGGCGCTGGCGAAGGTGATGCACTGGTCGAGGACATTCTCGAACAAGACGATCAGTTCGCCCTGCCGATCTACATGGAAACCCTGTTCGACGCCTTCGGCATCGACAGCGAAGACCATTCGGAAAACGCGCTGATCCTCAAGCCAAGCGAAAAAATGCTCGACGCCAGCTTCCCGCTGGGCGACGACGAAGGCGTGACCATCACTTACGACCGCAACCAGGCGCTGTCTCGCGAAGACATGCAGTTCATTACCTGGGAACACCCGATGGTTCAGGGCGGCATGGACCTGGTCTTGTCCGGCTCCATGGGCAACACCGCCGTGGCGCTGATCAAGAACAAGGCGCTGAAACCGGGCACCGTGTTGCTGGAACTGCTCTACGTCAGCGAAGTGGTTGCTCCGCGCTCGCTGCAACTGGGCCGTTACCTGCCGCCGGCCGCCCTGCGCTGCCTGCTCGATGCCAATGGCAACGACCTGTCGACCCGGGTGTCGTTCGAAACCCTGAATGATCAACTGGAAAGCGTACCCCGCGCCAGCGCCAACAAGTTCATCCAGGCCCAGCGCGACCAGCTGACACCACGGATCAACGCCGGCGAAGAGAAAATCACCCCGCGTCACGCCGAGCGCGTGGCCGAGGCGCAACGTCGCCTGGCAGCGGATACCGAAGAAGAACTGGCGCGCCTGACCGCGTTGCAAGCGGTCAACCCGACCGTGCGCGACAGCGAACTGGTTGCCCTGCGCAAGCAACGCGAACAAGGCCTGGCCATGCTCGACAAGGCTGCGCTGCGACTGGAAGCGATTCGGGTGTTGGTGGCGGGTTAATCCCCTGCTCCACCGCTGAAACAAGAAGGCCCGCAGCGATGCGGGCCTTTTTTTTTCTGCTTGATTGTTGTGGAGTTGCTGATGGCCTCATCGCGAGCAGGCTCGCTCCCACAGGGGATCTGATGTGACCACACTATTTATGAACACCATTAATCACCTGTGGGAGCGAGCCTGCTCGCGATGGCGATTAAGCAGTCACCGCAGACCCCGCAGGCTCAACCACCGCCACCAATCCTTCCTTCATCCGCTTGGCATCGCGCACAAAACACCGCGAAGCCAGGAACAGAAACACCATCGTGAAAAACAGCGCCACCGGGATCAAATACATCGCATCATGCAAACCGACAGCCTTGAACGCTTCAGTCATCTGTTCGGCGCCGGCCGACAGCATGGCCGTGTGCGCAAAGTGATCCGACAATCCGCCGACCACCACCGGCCCCAATCCGCCGCCCAGCAAATACAGACCGGCAAAGAACAGCGCCATCGCCGTGGCCCGCAAACGCGGCTCGACCACGTCCTGGATCGCCGTGTACACGCAGGTATAGAAGTTGTAGGCGAATAACCACCCCAGGCTGAAGACCGCGACAAACACCCCGATCTCGATCCGTCCGGCGTGCAGCGCCCAAGCCGTGCACAAAGTCGAAATGATCAGGCTGAATGCCGCGAACAGCAGCCGCCCATTGGCCACGCGCTGGTGAATTTTGTCGGCGATCCAGCCGCCGAGCGTCAGGCCGAACAACCCGGTCACCCCGACGATCACACCGGTAGCCACTGCCGCGTCCTGCAACGGCATCAGGAAATAACGCTGCAGCATCGGCACCAGAAACGAGTTGCAGGCATAGGTGGCGAAGTTGAAGCACAGCCCCGCCATCACCAGCCACAGGAAAGTCGGCACCGCCAGCACACGACGGATCGGCCGGTCTACGCGCTCCTGAGACACTTGCACGCTTTCAGCCGCGCCGCGTTTTGGCTCTTTGATGAAGAACATGAAGACCGCCAGGATCAGCCCCGGTACTGCCGCGATAAAGAACGGCGCGCGCCAGCTGTCGAACGTCTTGACCATCCAGCCGATGGTGAAAAACGCCAGCAGCAACCCCAGCGGCAGGCCAAGCATGAAAATGCCCATGGCCCGAGCCCGGCGATGAGCCGGGAACAAATCGCCGATCAGCGAGTTGGCGGCCGGCGCGTAACTGGCTTCACCGATGCCGATGCCCATGCGCACGATCAGAAAACTCCAGAAACTGCCCACCAGCCCGTTGACCGCAGTCAGCCCGCTCCAGGCTGCCAGCCCCCAGCCCATCAGCTTGCTGCGCGAACCGGTATCGGCCAATCGCCCCAGGGGCAGGCCGGCAATCGCGTAAACGATGGTGAATGCGGTGCCGATGATCCCCAGCTGAAAGTCGCTGAGGTGCCACTCCATGCGGATCGGCTCGATGATGATCGCCGGGATGGTGCGGTCGAAAAAGTTGAACAGGTTGGCCAGGAACAGCAGGAACAGAATGCGCCAGGCATTCGCCGCTTGGGTCGAGTTCTGCATGGGTCCGTCTCTTTATTGTTATGAAGGCGTCGCTGCCCCCGGAAACTGCAATCTAGTCAGGCGCGCGCGGCGTGTCTGTCATCATTCGCCAGCCTGATATCAGCCCATGGCAACCGAACCCTCCCAAACGCCAGAATACCCTGTGGGAGCGGGCTTGCTCGCGAAAGACGGGGTGCCTGCCTGCGATGATGCCGACTGACACGCCGCCTTTCGCGAGCAAGCCCGCTCCCACAGGAGAATGGCGGTGTTTTCCATGGCCCGACCGACCGTTGAAAAATACCTCTGTGCCCCCCTTCCCAAGCCCAAGGCAAAGCCTAGAATAGCGGCCTTGTCTGCCCACCGTGTCCCCCATCCCTCTTTGACTATCGCCCATGTCCGAAGCCAGTCCGTGTCTGAATTGCGGTGCCTGCTGTTCTCATTTTCGCGTGTCTTTTTTCTGGGGTGAATGCACCTCGGCAGGGGGGACGGTGCCCGATGAACTGGTCGCGCCCATCAGTCCCAGCCGGGTGGCCATGCTCGGCACAGACTGCAAACCGACCCGCTGCGTCGGGCTGGTGGGTGAGGTGGGCAGCACGGTGCAATGCTCGATTTACGATCAGCGCTCCAGCACCTGCCGGGAGTTCGACGCCTCGTGGGCCAATGGTGAGGCGAACGTGGATTGCGACGCGGCCCGGGCCGCGTTCGGGTTGCCGGCCCTGCAACCGGAGTTCGAAATGCCTTATGAACAGAGCGCTTGAGACTTAGCGCCAATCGCTATCACGCTAATACCAAAATTATTGGCGTCACCGTGCCATCACCTCTTGCGCTCCGTGCAAGGCCTCTATACTGCAAGCATTCGCCAGCGCGCATGGCGCAGGCCAGGATGATTCAGAGATGGGGCATGCTATGGAGTGGCTTGGTTTGCATTTCATGACCGGGCTACCGGAGAGCGGGCAGGTCATACTCGATTGCACCCATAACCCTTTTCTGGTGTTGCTGGCCTATCTGGTGGCTTGCGCGGCCGGCTTCGCCACGCTGGACATGACCGAGCGGGTCGGCCATGTGGAAAAATCCGCCTCCCAACGTCTCTGGCGCTGGGTCGGTGCCGGGTGCCTGGCGGGCGGTATCTGGGCCATGCACTTCATCAGCATGCTGGCGTTCCAGGCGCCGATCGAAATCCATTACCACCTGCCCACTACCCTGCTCTCGCTATTATTCGCCCTGACCGCCTCGTGGCTGGCCATGCACACCCTCAGCCATCCTCAGCTGAATTTCTGGCAATACCTGCGGGCCGCAGTGTGGATCGGCCTGGGCATCGCAACCATGCATTACGTGGGCATGGCCGCCCTGCGATCGAATGCGATGGCCTACTACCAACCCGTCCTGTTCGGGCTGTCCATTGTGATCGCCATCAGTGCCAGCCTGGCCGCCCTGTTGATTTCCAGCCATCTGCGCGATGGCACCGGCGTGTTTCATCAATTGCTCAAGTACACCGCCAGCCTGGTGCTCGGGGCCGGCATCGTCAGCATGCATTTCACCGGCATGGCGGCGTTCAACCTGGTGCTGCCCCTAGGCAGTCTCCAGCCGTTGCCCGACGACAATAATCACCTGCAACTGGGGCTGACGGTGGCGGTAATCACGTTGCTGATCATCGGCAGCAGCATCAGTGCCGCACTGGCGGACAAGAAGCTGCAACACAAGGAACATGACCTGCAGCGGGTCAACGCCCTGCTCAGTCAACTGGATCAGGCGCGCATGTCACTGCAACAGGTGGCGCACTACGACCCCTTGACCAATCTGATCAACCGCCGGGGCTTCAACCAGATCTTCGCCGAGAAACTCATCGAGAAAACCAACGAAGGCGGCATGCTGGCGGTGATGTTCCTGGACATCGACCACTTCAAGCGGATCAATGACAGCCTCGGCCATGACGCCGGCGACGAATTGCTCAAAGTCCTGGCCAGCCACATCAAGGCCTCGGTGCGCAGTCATGAGGATGTGGTGGCGCGCTTCGGAGGCGACGAATTCTGCATCCTCATCACCCTGTACGACCGTGAAGAAGCACGGCAAATGGCCCAGCGCATCATGCTAAAAATGAAGGAGCCCATCGAGTTGTCCGGACGGCGCATGGTCATGACCACCAGCATCGGCATCAGCCTGTTTCCGGAAGACGGCAAAACCTGTGACGAACTGCTGAAAAACGCTGACCTGGCGCTGTACCAGTCCAAGGATTGCGGTCGTAACGCCCTGCATTTTTTCAGTGCAAACCTGAAAACCCGCGCCACCCTGGAGTTGCAACTCGAAGAGGAACTGCGTCACGCCCTGCGCGAAAACACCGGGCTGATGCTGTACTACCAACCGATCTATGACCTGAGAGCCGGCCAAGTCACCAAACTTGAAGCGCTGATTCGCTGGCAACATCCGGTTCACGGATTGCTCACGCCGGATCGGTTCATCGCCATTGCCGAAGCCAACGGCCTGATCGCCGAACTGGACAACTGGGTTCTGCGCAAGGCCTGCGAGGACTTGGGCGAGCTGTCCCGGTACGATTGCGAAGACCTCAAAATCGCGGTGAATTGCTCGCCCCTGAACCTGGCGCGAGAAGAACTGGCCAATGAAATCGAACACGCCCTGCACGCCTTCGGGGTGGCACCACACCGGCTGGAACTGGAAGTGACCGAGAATGCGCTGATGGGCAATATCACCAACACCCTGGTGTTGCTGCGGCAGATTCGTGCCCTCGGGGTCTCGTTGTCGATCGATGACTTCGGCACCGGCTATTCATCCCTGGCCTACCTCAGGCGCCTGCCATTAAACACGTTGAAGATCGACCGCTCGTTCATTCAAGACATCCCCAAGGCCACCCAGGACATGGAAATCGTCCAGGCGATTATCGTCATGGCCCACACCCTGCATTTGCAAGTCGTCACCGAAGGCGTCGAAACCTTCGAGCAATACGACTTTCTCGAACGCCACGGCTGCGATTTCGTTCAGGGCTACCTGCTCAGCCGTCCGGTGCCGCTGGCCGAGTTGCGTCCGGTGCTGGCCGAAATCAATCAGCGCAAGCACGTGCACACCTTCAATCCCTTGAGTCTGGCTCGCGGTACAACTGCACTAACGTCGACGGATCCTTTTCCAGGAACCCCTGCCCCCCATGCAGGCGCATCAGTTGTGCGGCCAATCCGCTGATCGGCGTGGCCGAACCCTGCTCGCGGGAAAATTTCACGGCGCTGTCGAGGTCCTTGAGCAGCGTGCGCACGTGCCATTTCACCGGTTCGAAACGGCTTTCGGCCATTTGCGGCGCGAGAATCTGCAGCGGTTTTGAATCGGCGAAACCACCGGCCAGCGCCTCGGCGATCAGGCGGGCGTCGACCCCGGAACGCTCGGCCAGGGCCATCACTTCGGCAATGACCAGGGCATTGCAGGCGACGATCATCTGATTGCAGGCCTTGGTCACCTGCCCCGCACCGACGGCGCCCATGTGGGTCACGCGCTGGCCAAGGGTCAACAACACCGGCCGCACGCGTGCAAGGTCTGCCGCTTCGCCCCCAACCATGATCGCCAGGCTGCCGGCCTCGGCGCCGACCACCCCGCCGGAGACCGGCGCATCGAGCCAACTCATAGCGGTTTTACTGGCCAATGAGCTCGCCATTTCCCGCGTCGCGGTGGGTTCCAGGCTGGAAAAATCCACCAGTAACTGTCCACTTCTCGCCCCTTCGGCAACGCCCGCCGGGCCGAACACCACCTCACGTACAACCGCAGTGTCGGCCAGACACAGCATCACCAGGTCCGCGTGCTGACACAGTTCGGCCGGTGTCGCCACTTGCCGTGCGCCGGCCTCGACCAGCGCTGCGCACTTGCCCGGGTTGCGGTTCCACACCGTCAGCGGATAACCCGCCGCCAACAAGCGTCGGCACATCGGCAGGCCCATCAGGCCGATTCCGGCAAACCCCAGTGCAGGTAACGTTGCCATCATTTAGCCCCATTTTGATTAAAGATCATCGAATACTGGCCGATTCATCATGATTAAGGAAAGGATTCCCCCGAGCGATGCTCAGGCCAAGGCCCTGACGCTTGGGTCATATTCGCGCAGCAAAAAGACGCGAGATCCCATTCCGTGATGACTCGATGACACCTGTCGCCGAGCCAACCAGTCCAGGTATATGGCGCACAATGACTTCTAAAAATAACCCGGCCACCGCGGTATCCGACCTGACCCTGAGCCCCGCGGCGAACAGCCCCTCATCGTCGAAGCCATTGAGCCCGTCGCGTCCGCTGGCGACTCAGCAATACCTGTACTTCACAGAAACCAATACCGACCGCATCCTCGACAACCTCGACGGCCTGCGCGACCTGGTGTTCCCGCGCCCGCCCCATTTGGAGGGCGACAACGAACAGCACAACGATCAGGAATTCCCGTCGGTGTGCCTGATCGGCCTCGGCCGCTGTGGTTCGAACATCGCACTGGACGTGGCGGAGCTGGTGTACAACGCCCGCAAGTTCTACCTCAACGAATTCAACAACGAAGACCGTCTGTCGCCGGATAAACGCTACGCCGAAAAAGGCTACAGCCCGGCGCAGTGGATTCGCAACAACCTGCGCCTGGGGTCGAACAAGGCCAGCAAACCGGTGTTTCTGGTCGAGCCGCTGGTGATGCTCGGCGATTTGGACAAGGACATCGCCGGTCGCATCCGCTTCTCGCGCAAGGGCGAAAAAAGCGGCTTTTTGCGCGACTACAGCAAAATGAAAATCATGGACTTGTCGGAAGTCCACGCCGGTGGCGCCGGTAACGCGCCGATCCTCGGCCAGTACTTGGCCAAGATTATCCTGAACAAGGACACCCAGCGCTTCTCCAGCCCTGACTGGAAGATGATTCACTCGTACCTGATCGACAGCTGCGGGATCAAGGCCAACCAGTCGCGCCTGTATTTCTCGATCTTCAGTGCCGGCGGCGGTACCGGTTCGGGCATGGCCTCGGAGTTCGGCCTGGCTCAGCAGCACTCGTACATGAACAAAACGTTCGACACCAAGCCGATGGACGAGCACGACGGCAAGAGCGGTCATTCCTTCGTCTTCGAGCCGATCTTCACCAGCGGTATTTGCGTACTGCCGAACATTTCCGATCACCGCAGCGAAATGTCCGAGGCGCTGCACATCAACGCCGGTCGCCTGCTGTGCAAATACCTGTCGGAAGAATGGGACTTCTCCTACAACTTCGCCAACGAAGACAGCAGCGAAGCCAGCGTCATGGGCCGTATCCGCCCATGGAACGCGATGATGCTGATCTCCAACGACATCATGCGTTACGCCGAAGAAAGCGATGACGGCAACATCCAGAACATTGATGTCAATGCCATGGAAAAGCACGCCAACCAGTACATTTCACAGCAGATCTTCAACATTCTGACAGCGCAGGCGGTGACCACCGACTACGACCAGAACTATTTCCGCCGGGCAGGCATCGACATTGGCGAAACCATACGCCTGGACGCCAACGACCTGTTCATGAGCCTGGCCGGCCCGGTGGCGATTGCCTACGCCGAGTCCGTGGTGCCGGAAACCCCGCCGCCGAGCAGCGACAAGTTCAAGGTGTTCGAGAAAGAGCCGCAGCGCCTGAACATCGACGACCTGTTCTTCCGCTCGATCGACCTGCCGCACTTCAACAAAGTGACCCAGGCGATCGAAGGCATCAGCCTGTTGCCGATCGAATCCAAGCGCTATCGCGCCTCGCTGGAGCAGTACAAGAATTCGGGCTATGACGCGGCCGCGTTGCACGACCTGCACTTCTTCAAGAACTGCTCGTCGGTGGTCTCGATTGTTTCGCTGCCAAAGGACTACAAGCTGTCCTACATGGACCTGAACCGGTTGAAGACCCACCTCAACAGCCTGTTCCCCAACACCACGCTCAAGCGTTATGCACTGGTGATCGGCGCTTCGGCCAACCTGTCGCTGACCACCCTGATCGCCAAGAGCCCGTGCCTGTCGGACGACTTCCTGACTCTGATCGTGGCGTTCATCAAGCGCTGCTTTGCGAAAAACCCGTACCGCTTCGACGAGACGCTGGACAACTCGATCCTGGACTTCATCATCAATGAAGACTTCGACGAAGACCGGATCGACGAACTGCTCAACGAATTCGAAAACCCGGCGAAAATCCTCGATACCAACTGGTACGCGATCAAACCGATGTACGAGAAGAAGTACCGTGAACTGATCAACGACAAGGACAAGTTTGTCTCGATCAATGACATCCGCTTGTCCCGGGATTGCGTGAAGAAGGCGATCAAGTATCTGCGCGAGATTTACCGTCACCGGATTGGCAAGACCAAGGTTATTTCGCTGAATAACCATACCGGTAAGACGGCTTAGTCAGCGGCGCGCCCAATCGCGAGCAGGCTCGCTCCCACAGGGACCGTATTCTTTCAGGAGGAATGCGATCACATTGTGGGAGCGAGCCTGCTCGCGATGGCGGCATAAGCATCACCACAAATCCCAACATCCAGAAACAATTAAGCAGCCAATCGGCTGCTCAATAAACTGTTCCCGTTACGTTTACGTCACCCTCGCCAAGACCCTTCTGTGGCCTTTCTCTACGGCAACATGCCATCACGCTACTCGGCTACACACTTTTGACCGGCAAAGCCGCGCACCAATTAAGTGCGCGCTCTCAGCTCGTCGCCCTTTCCTGGATCAGAATCCACGGCGAAACCACCACGCCCCACAGCTCGGGATCGCGCTCGAAAAGATCCAGCGCCCGCGTTTCAGACAGCTTGGCGACCTTGTCGGCGGCCAGCCAGGCAGCGACTTTCTCACCTTCATCGGTTGCCACCGCTTCTGCCGCAGCGATCAAATCCAGGCCTGGATCGACCCACAATAGGGCACCCCTGGCAAAGAACGGCTCCAACTCTTTCCAGGTAATAGATGCGGTCTCACCAAGCAGCTTGGCATAGAGGGTGCTAGGTTCTTGAGTCATGGGTTTCTGTCCGCAATGAAAAACGACGTGAATGATAACGTCGGTATTGCGCCAGAAAAACCCGGATGCAATTGCGTTACCGATCGAGAAATGCAGGAAAGCCAGGGAATGCTGCTGAATCCAAGTATTAGCCAGCTAACATCCCGCCGTGATTCTGTCTTTTTCTTTCAATAAAGCGACACCCTCAGGTTTTGCCCCCGGGCGCCAGCTTCCCAGGCTAACAATCGGCGCTCTACACTGTACCGGTACAGTTGCCGGGGGCATTTTCCGGAGGATATCAACGATATCTGACCCGGTTCTGCTGCTACGGCGCCAGGACTATAAAAACTACAACAGTAAGAGTGGAGCACTATGACTAAGGCTACTAAGCAGATTTCAAAACTGTTTGCCGCTATGGTTCTGGCCGGGGTTGCCAGCCATTCGTTCGCCGCTGACACCATCAAGATCGGCATCGCCGGCCCTAAAACCGGCCCTGTAGCCCAATACGGCGACATGCAGTTCAGTGGCTCCAAAATGGCCATCGAACAAATCAACGCCAAGGGCGGCGTCGACGGCAAGAAGCTCGTCGCTGTTGAATACGACGATGCCTGCGATCCAAAACAAGCGGTTGCTGTTGCGAACAAAGTCGTCAACGACGGCGTCAAGTTCGTGGTGGGTCACCTGTGCTCCAGCTCCACCCAACCGGCGTCCGACATCTACGAAGACGAAGGCGTGATCATGATCACCCCGGCTGCCACCAGCCCGGACATCACCACTCGCGGCTACAAGATGATCTTCCGCACCATCGGTCTGGACAGCGCCCAGGGCCCTGCCGCCGGTAACTACATTGCCGATCACGTCAAACCGAAAATCGTTGCTGTTCTGCACGACAAACAGCAATACGGTGAAGGCATCGCCAGCGCCGTGAAGAAAACGCTGGAAGGCAAAGGCGTCAAGGTTGCGGTGTTCGAAGGCATCAACGCTGGCGACAAAGACTTCTCTTCGATGGTCTCCAAGCTCAAGCAAGCCAACGTCGACTTCGTCTACTACGGCGGCTACCACCCGGAGCTGGGTCTGCTCCTGCGTCAATCCCAGGAAAAAGGCCTGAAAGCCAAGTTCATGGGTCCGGAAGGCGTGGGCAACGACTCCATTTCGCAAATCGCCAAGGAAGCTTCCGAAGGCCTGCTGGTGACCCTGCCGAAATCCTTCGACCAGGATCCGGCCAACATCGCCCTGGCTGACGCGTTCAAAGCCAAGAAAGAAGACCCGAGCGGTCCGTTCGTGTTCCCGGCCTACTCGGCTGTGCAAGTCATCGCCGAAGGCATCAAGGCCGCGAAGAGCGAAGACACCGCAAAAGTGGCTGAAGCTATCCACAAGGGCACGTTCAAAACCCCGACCGGCGACCTGTCTTTCGACGAAAAGGGCGACCTGAAGGACTTCAAATTCGTGGTTTACGAGTGGCATTTCGGCAAACCTAAAACTGAAGTTTCGCCTCAGTAAGGCCTTGGCCTGACTGACTGCCAATAAAGCCCACGGCGTGCCGTGGGCTTTATTTTACGAACGTATTGGGCCGCGCTGGCGTGATCCGCCAGTCTCCCCACCTGAAAATCTCAAAACCGTCATCAGCGGTTCGCTGGCAAACCTCGAATTCGAAGTGGATGCAGATCCACGGGGCTCGAGCGGGAAAATGACTCCACCAGTGAAATGCGTATCAGGTTTTTAGGAGCGCTGTAATGCCTGACATCTATCACTTCTTCCAACAGCTGGTTAATGGTCTGACCATTGGCAGCACGTATGCCCTGATCGCCATCGGCTATACGATGGTTTACGGCATCATTGGAATGATCAACTTCGCCCACGGCGAGGTGTACATGATCGGCTCTTACGTGGCGTTCATCGCCATTGCCGGGCTGGCCATGCTGGGACTCGAGAGTGTCCCGCTATTGATGACCGCCGCTTTCATCGCGACCATCGTCGTTACCAGTGCCTACGGTTACAGCATCGAACGGATCGCCTACCGCCCCCTGCGCGGCAGCAACCGTCTGATCCCGCTGATCTCTGCCATCGGCATGTCGATCTTCCTGCAGAACACGGTTCTGCTGGCGCAAGACTCCAAGGACAAATCCATCTCCAACCTGATCCCTGGCAACTTCGCCATCGGGCCGGGTGGCGCACATGAAGTGCTGATTTCCTACATGCAAATCGTGGTGTTCGTGGTGACCCTGGTCGCCATGCTCGGCCTGACGCTGTTCATCTCCCGCTCTCGCCTGGGTCGCGCCTGCCGCGCCTGTGCCGAAGACATCAAGATGGCCAACCTCTTGGGTATCAACACCAACAACATCATCGCCCTGACCTTCGTCATCGGTGCCGCACTGGCGGCCATCGCGGCCGTGCTGCTGAGCATGCAATACGGCGTGATCAACCCGAACGCCGGTTTCCTGGTCGGCCTCAAGGCCTTCACCGCAGCAGTATTGGGCGGTATCGGCAGCATCCCCGGCGCGATGCTCGGCGGGCTGGTGCTTGGGGTGGCGGAAGCCTTTGGTGCCGATATTTTCGGCGACCAGTACAAGGACGTCGTAGCGTTCGGTCTATTGGTCCTGGTGTTGTTGTTCCGGCCAACCGGCCTGTTGGGCCGTCCGGAGGTTGAGAAAGTATGACTAGGAATCTTAAACAGGCGTTGTTCAGCGCCTTGCTGGTATGGGCTGTTGCCTACCCGGTACTCGGTCTGAAACTGACCATTGTCGGCATCAACCTCGAAGTCCATGGCACCAGCACTGCAACGCTGATCACCATCGCCGTGTGCTCGGTGCTGATGTTCCTGCGGGTGCTGTTCGACCAGCAGATCAGCTCGGCCTGGAAAGCCTCGCCCAACCTGCCGGTGATCCCGGCCAAGGCCACTAACTTCCTGACCCTGCCAACTACCCAGCGCTGGATCATCATCGCGTTGATCATCGGCGCGCTGGTCTGGCCGTTCTTCGGCTCCCGCGGGGCGGTGGACATCGCAACCCTGGTGCTGATCTACGTGATGCTCGGCCTGGGCCTGAACATCGTGGTTGGCCTTGCCGGCCTGCTCGACCTCGGTTACGTCGGCTTCTACGCCGTGGGCGCCTACAGCTACGCGCTGCTGTCGCACTACTACGGCTTGAGCTTCTGGATCTGCCTGCCGATCGCCGGGATGATGGCGGCCACGTTTGGCTTCCTGCTCGGTTTCCCGGTACTGCGTTTGCGCGGTGACTACCTGGCAATCGTAACCCTGGGCTTCGGTGAAATCATCCGTCTGTTCCTGCGTAACCTGACCGACCTCACGGGTGGTCCGAACGGCATCAGCAACATTCCCAAGCCCACGCTTTTCGGGCTGAGCTTTGATAAAACTGCCGCAGAAGGTCTGCAGACCTTCCACGAGTACTTCGGCCTGGAATACAACTCGATCAACAAGGTGATCTTCCTTTACCTGATCGCGGTGTTGTTGTCGTTGTTCGCGCTGTTCGTCATCAACCGCTTGCTGCGCATGCCTCTGGGTCGTGCCTGGGAAGCGCTGCGTGAAGACGAAATTGCCTGCCGTGCACTGGGTCTCAATCCTACGGTCATCAAGCTGTCGGCCTTCACCCTCGGTGCCTGCTTCGCCGGTTTCGCCGGTAGCTTCTTCGCCGCGCGCCAAGGCCTGGTGACACCGGAGTCCTTCACCTTCATCGAATCGGCGACCATCCTCGCCATCGTGGTGCTGGGCGGCATGGGCTCGCAACTGGGCGTCGTACTCGCCGCCACGGTGATGATCCTGTTGCCGGAAATGATGCGTGAGTTCAGTGAATACCGCATGTTGATGTTCGGCGCCTTGATGGTGCTGATGATGATCTGGCGTCCACAAGGTCTGCTGCCGATGCAACGCCCCCACATGGAGCTGCGCAAATGAGCCGTGAGATCCTGAAAGTCACTGACCTGAGCATGCGCTTCGGCGGCCTGCTGGCGGTCAACAGCGTGGCCTTGACCGTCAAAGAGAAACAAGTGGTATCGATGATCGGCCCCAACGGCGCCGGCAAGACCACCGTGTTCAACTGCCTGACCGGCTTCTACCAGCCCACCGCAGGCAGCATCGTGCTGGACGGCGAGCAGATCCAAGGGTTGCCGGGCCACAAGATTGCCCTCAAAGGCGTGGTGCGCACCTTCCAGAACGTGCGGCTGTTCAAGGAAATGACAGCAGTCGAGAACCTCTTGATCGCGCAACACCGTCACCTGAACACCAATTTCCTGGCCGGTCTGTTCAAGACCCCCGCGTTCCGCAGAAGCGAACGCGAGGCCATGGAATACGCCGAGTACTGGCTGGAAAAGGTCAACCTCAAGGAGTTCGCCAACCGTCCGGCCGGCACCCTGGCCTACGGTCAGCAACGTCGCCTGGAAATCGCTCGCTGCATGATGACCCGCCCGCGGATCCTCATGCTCGACGAACCGGCTGCCGGTCTCAACCCGCGGGAAACCGAAGACCTCAAGGCACTGATCGGCATCCTGCGTGAAGAGCATGATGTGACCGTGCTGCTGATCGAACACGACATGAAACTGGTCATGAGTATTTCCGACCACATCTTCGTGATCAACCAGGGCACGCCTCTGGCCGACGGTACGCCGGAACAGATCCGCGACAATCCTGAAGTGATCAAAGCCTACCTGGGGGAAGCGTAAATGCTGCAGTTCGAAAACGTTTCCACCTTCTACGGCAAGATCCAGGCGCTGCACAGCGTCAACGTCGAGGTTCGCCAAGGCGAGATCGTGACCCTGATCGGCGCCAACGGTGCCGGCAAGTCGACCCTGCTGATGACCCTCTGCGGTTCGCCGCAAGCCCACAGCGGCAGCATCCGCTACATGGGTGAAGAGCTCGTCGGCCAGGACTCGTCGCACATCATGCGTAAAAGCATCGCCGTGGTCCCGGAAGGTCGTCGAGTGTTTGCCCGTCTGACCGTGGAAGAGAACCTCGCCATGGGCGGATTCTTCACCGACAAGGGCGATTATCAGGAACAGATGGACAAGGTTCTCGGACTTTTCCCACGCCTGAAAGAACGCTTCGCCCAACGCGGCGGCACCATGTCTGGCGGCGAACAGCAAATGCTCGCCATCGGTCGTGCGCTGATGAGCAAGCCCAAGCTGTTGCTGCTCGACGAGCCATCGCTGGGCCTGGCACCGATCATCATCCAGCAGATCTTCGACATCATCGAACAACTGCGCAAGGACGGTGTGACGGTGTTCCTGGTGGAGCAAAACGCCAACCAGGCGTTGAAAATCGCCGACCGTGCCTACGTGCTGGAAAACGGCCGGGTGGTGATGACTGGCACCGGTGAAGCGCTGTTGACCGACCCGAAAGTGCGCGAAGCGTACCTCGGTGGTTAAGCGATTGCGGTAAACAAAAAAACGGCCTTCGCAGGCCGTTTTTTTATGCCTGCCACAAACCCCACAACAATGAAGATCCCCTGTGGGAGCGAGCCTGCTCGCGATGGCAATTTCACATTCAACCGAGATATTGACTGACTTACCGCAATCGCGAGCAGGCTCGCTCCCACAGGTTTTTTGGGGTGTTTGGGAGAACGTGTTTAATCAGTGTCAGCGTTACTTCCTGCAAGCTACACATCCTAACGCCTGACGTAACCGGTTCGCCCTCGTAGGAGCTGCGTATTCACAATACAAGCTTGCCCTACAGATACATTTTTAATATATTTGCATCTACAGACCAAATCAAAGTGATCGCCATGACAGCAACCTCCCAGGCACAAGCATTCAGCAAAGACCAGTGCGTGACTGGTTTGCGAGCGGCTGTAGGCATACTCGAAAAGTGGCAAGCGTCGAGCGATCAGGCCTGTCGTATCTTGCGCATTTCCCGCAGTACGTACTCCCGGGCAAAGCAGCGCGATCCCGATTGGTCCGTAAGCCTGGATTCAGACCAGATGCAGCGCATCAGTTTTATCCTCAACATCCATGCCGCCCTGCGTCTTGTCTTTGATAACCCTGAGAACGTCTATGGTTTTGCGGCGATGGCGAACGAAAACGAGTTCTTCAACGGGCGTAGCCCGCTCGAAATCATGTCTCAGGGGGATATGATTTCCCTGTACGAGACGTTTCGGCGGATCGACGTGTTGCGAGGCGCACAATGGTAACGGTGAGCCAGCTGGCTGTATTGGCCGGTGAGCAGTTGCAGGCCTACCGATTGATCAATTCAAAATTTCCGCCCATTGCGCTGTTTGACGACGTGGCAAACGCGGACGAATTTGATGTGCTGTATCAGATCCAGGCCCTCACAAACCCGAGGCTGCAAAATGAAGTCGGTCGGCTTGAGCTGATACCCCGTTCGCAGATTCCCTTTGGCATCCCCGGGTGCTCTTACGCAACAGCTCCTTTCACCCACATCAACCCAGCGGGTTCGCGTTTCAGCGATGGCAGTTTTGGCGTGTTGTACTTGGCTGACTCGATGGAAACCGCGCTGGCTGAGGTGCAACATCATCAGAATCAGTATTGGTCGAAAGTCCAGAGTCTCAATTACGAGAGGTTTGTTTTCCGGGGGTTATCCTGCACTTTCGTTGACGAAGCCATGAGGGATGCCGTATCCATTCCGATGGACGATCCTATCTACGACCCTGTCGATTACACACACTCCCATCGCTTGGGAAAGGCCATCAAGGATGCTGGGGTCCCTGGTCTGCGGTACAACTCCGTGCGCAAGCATGGGAGCTACTGCTGGGCACTGATGACCCCCAGCCCCCTCTCATCAATCACTCAAACAGCCCACTACGAGATGATCTGGAACGGTCAGATCACCAGCGTCAGTAAAATCAGCATTGCCTGACGACTTTATCGGCAAAAATTTTTCGGGTGGCCTGTAACGCATCGCCCTGTCGTTTCTCTAGAGCAGTAAGCAAGCACAAACGCTTGCCAACCCAAGCTCAATTTCGGAGAAACATCATGACTGCTACCACCCGCACCCTGTCCGCCACCGCCCTGGTTCTGGCCCTCGGTTCTGCCCTGAGCATTGCCGCTGTCTCCACTGCCCATGCCGCTGACGCCAACATGGAAAAATGCTTCGGCGTGGCCATGAAAGGCCATAACGATTGCGCTGCAGGCGCTGGCACCACTTGCGCCGGCACGGCAAAAACCGACTACCAGCCAAACGCCTTCAAACTGGTGCCTAAAGGCACCTGCGCCACCACGATGAGCAAGACTTCGCCAACCGGTTTCGGTCAGCTGGAAGCCTACAAAGCCAAGTCGTAATCAGCCCCCAGCCTGAGTGTCGACCATGAACCATTCATTCTCCGGGCTCCCGCCCCGCTCCGGGCTGGGGCTCAAGACCGAGCACTTTCGTGAAGTGCTCGGTGCACAACCGGACATCGGTTTCTTCGAAGTCCACGCCGAAAACTACATGGTGGCCGGCGGCCCGTTTCATCATTTTCTGGGGTTGATTCGCGAGCAGTATCCGCTTTCGCTACACGGCGTTGGCCTGTCCATTGGTGCCGAAGGTCCGCTGGATCTTCAGCACCTGCAAAGGCTTGCCGCGCTGATCGAACGCTATCAACCCCAATCCTTTTCCGAACACCTGGCCTGGTCCAGCCATGGCCCGGTGTTTCTCAACGACCTGCTGCCCCTGGCCTACGATGCACCGACGCTGAACCGCGTCTGCGAGCACATCGATCAGGTGCAGAGCGCCCTCAAACGCCCGATGCTGCTGGAGAACCCGGCGACGTATCTGGCGTTCCAGCGCTCGACAATCGATGAAGCTGATTTCATCCGCGAAGTCATTCGCCGCACCGGCTGCGGGCTGCTGCTGGACGTCAACAACGTCTACGTCTCCTGCATCAATCATCAAAGAAATCCGCTGGCCTACATCGATGCGCTACCGCTGCAGGCGGTGGGGGAGATTCATCTGGCCGGGTTTGCCGAAGACACCGACAGCCTCGGCGACCGTCTGCTGATCGACGATCACGGTGCGCCCATCGATAACGCGGTATGGGCACTGTACAGGCAGGTGCTGGAACGGGTTGGCCCGATCGCCACGTTGATCGAGCGTGACAACCAGTTACCGGCCTTCAGCGTGCTGCACGCCGAAGCCCGTCAGGCCGATGAGTGGCTGCACTGCGCGGGGGGCCGATCATGAGCACTCAAGCTGCGTTTGCCGCCGCCCTGCTCGATCCGCAACAGCCCTGCCCCGATGGTTTGTTCAGTGCCAATGGCGCCGATCCCGCCAGCCGTTTCGCGGTGTATCGCAACAATGTGCAGAGCTCGCTGATCAACGCCTTGGCCGACAGTTACCCAGTGGTTTCGCAATTGGTGGGCGATGAGTTCTTTCGGGCGATGGCGGGGCTGTATGTGCAGCATTGCCCGCCCCAAGGCCCACTCATCAACGATTACGGCAAGGACTTCGCCGAGTTCATCGACAGCTTTGAACCGGCAGCCAGCGTGCCTTATCTGGCCGACATGGCGCGGTTGGAGCGGTTGCGCGTTCAGGCCTATCACGCCGCCGACACGCAGACCTTGCGCCATGAACAAATCGCCGCCGCGCTGTCGGACCCGCAGGCGCTGAACGAGCTGACGGTCGGATTCCATCCCTCCCTGAATCTGCTGACTTCAGCCTTTGCCGTGATTGCTATCTGGGCCGCGCATCAACAGGACGCGACGCTGGCCGGGATCGACCTCGGCCACGGGCAAAACGCGCTGGTGCTGCGCAATGGTCTGGAAGTTGAGGTTTTCGCCATCGACCACGGCGCCAGCACGTTCATTCAGAACCTGCGAAACGGCCATTCCCTGACCCAAGCGTTAGAGACAGCGCCCGACTTCGACCTCAGCCAAACCCTGGCGCTGCTGATCAGCCACAACGTCATTACCCATTTACACCACAAGGTATCGCCATGAATCGCCATCAGAACCCCATCGCCCGCGCCATCAAGTGGCTGGAAAAAATCCCCCACAGCCTGATCGCCTTTATCGCGCGTTTTTCCATTGCCGCGGTGTTCTGGAAGTCCGGGCAAACCAAGGTGGAAGGCCTGGCCATCGACTTGATCGACGGCACGTTTCAACTCGGCGTACCAAGGCTGGCGGACTCAACCATCCCGTTGTTCGAGAGCGAATATCACTTGCCATTGCTCTCCCCGGAACTGGCGGCGCACCTGGCAGCCTTCGCCGAGCATTTTTTTCCGGTGCTGATCCTGATCGGCTTCGCCACACGGTTTTCGGCCCTGGCGCTGTTGGGGATGACGCTGACTATTCAGCTGTTCGTGTACCCCGATGCCTATCCGACCCACGGCACTTGGGCTGCGGTGTTGCTGTACTTGATGGCGACCGGGCCGGGCAAGTTGTCGATTGATCACCTGATCGCCAAGCGGTATGCCAGACCTCAAAACTCCAGACGATGAAGATCCCCTTGTGGGAGCGAGTCAGCTCGCGATAGCGCAGTGTCAGCCACCATCAATGCCGAATGTCACACCGTCATCGCGAGCAGGCTCGCTCCCACAGGGGTTGGGTGGTGAGACGTTACCGTTGAAGCCGATCCAACGCCTCGCCACTGCGCTTGAACCAACCCATCAAATAATCCGCCAGCACTTGGGTACGTTTCGGCAAACCACCCTGATACGGATGCACCAGGTACATCGGCATGCTGCGGGTCTGATAATCGCGCAGGAGCCAGCGCAAACGCCCGTCAGCCAATTCCTCTTGCAGCAAATACGACGGCAAACGCGCAATGCCCGCATCCGCCAGCGCGGCTTTCTTCAAGAGGTTGTAGTGGTTGCTGGCGAACGGCCCCGACACTCGCACCCGCAGTAACTCGTGCTGTTGGTGATAGAGCCATTCTTCGCGACCGCTGTAATGGCTGTTGAGCAGGCAGCGGTGCTCCGCCAATGCCTGAGGCGTCAGTGGCTCACCGAATCGCTCAAGGTACGCAGGGCTGGCGCAAGTCATCTCGTGCCAGGCCAGCAGCGGACGGGCGACCAGGCGTTCATCGTTGGCCACTTCCGAGCGGATCGCCAGGTCGAAACCGTCCCGGGACAGGTCACGGTAGTTATTGTTGAGCTCCAGTTCGATCTGCACTTCGGGGTACTGCCGGGAAAACTCCAGCAATACGCCGTCAAAGAAGGTTTCCCCCAATGAAACCGGAACCGTCATCCGCACCGGGCCGGCCATGTCGTCTTTCAATCGCGCCAGGGCCTGACGCGCTCGCTCGACTTGAATCACCAGTGCCTGGGCTTGCGGCAATAGCGCCGCACCCGCCGCCGTCAGGCTCAAGCGGCGTGTGGTGCGTTGCAGCAACACTACGGAAAACCGCGTTTCCAGCAGACTGATGCGCTTGGAAAGTTGCCCCTTGCTGCACCCCAATTGCTGAGCGGCCAGGGTGAAACTGCCCGCCTCGATCAACACCGCGAACGCCGCCAGATCGTCCATTTCGCTCATGGGATTGTTTCCATTTGAAAACCAAAGGTTGCCTATTAGCCCGCTTATCTATGGAAAAAACCACTCTAAACTTAAATTCAATCCAAACCCATTCAGGTACATCGCGATGAAAATTCTTTTGATTGGCGCCTCTGGCACCGTCGGCTCGGCCATTGACCATGAACTGTCCCAGCGCCACGAAATCATCCGTATCGGCCGTAAAAGCGGTGAGTTTCAGGTCGACATCAGTGACAGCGCCTCGATCCGCAAATTGTTCCAACAGACTGGCAACTTCGACGCGCTGATCTGCGCCGCCGGCAGCGTCAACTTCGTGCCGCTGGCCACCATGACCGAACAAGACTTCGAGCTCGGCTTGCGGGATAAGCTGATGGGTCAGGTCAACCTGCTGCTGATCGGCCGGGAATTCGCCAATGACGGAGCGTCATTCACCTTCACCACCGGCATCCTCAGCCACGATCCGATTCGTACCGGCAGCTCAGCCTCGCTGGTCAACGGCGCCCTGGACAGTTTCGTCCGTGCAGCGGCGATCGAACTGCCACGCGGCCTGCGCATCAACTCGGTCAGCCCCAACGTGCTGGTCGAAGCCATGGGTAGCTACGCCCCGTACTTCCGTGGTTTCAAACCGGTTCCCGCCGCCGAAGTGGCGCTGGCCTACGCCAAAAGCGTGGAAGGCTTGCAGACCGGCCAGACCTACCGCGTCGGCTAAACCCAACACGCCCCGGAATCAAAAGATCGCAGGCTTCGCCAGCGCCTACAAAAGCACCGCGTACGCCCTGTAGGAGCTGCCGCAGGCTACGATCTTTTGATCTTGATTTTGGGAACGCGAGGACATTGCAGGGTTGTGATGAACGGTCAGGCTAAGTAACGTGGCGACACTTGTCAGGAGACTCAAAGATGCGTGTTGCCCGTTCCTTGGTGCTTGTTGCCCTGCTTCCGCTGTTCGCCGCCTGCCAGTTGCTTGATGGCCCGCGCGAAAGTGCTTCCCATGTGGGCCAGACCCGCCTGCAGGGCCAGTTGACGGCGGCCGACGGCAAGTTGCTGTTCCAACCGTGCAATGAACAGCGCAGTTATGTGGTCAACGACACCGGCGGCACCAGCGTCCTGCAAGAGGCCGCAACCCTGGCCGATGATCAGGGCAAGTTGTTTGCTGACGTGCGCGGCCGGATCACCACCAGCGGCCAGTTGGATCTGGAGCAGTTGTACCGCGTCGAACGCTCGGGCACGGCGTGTGACGATCCCAATTTCAAGCAGCTGATCCTGCGCGCCGCCGGTCATGCCCCTGAATGGAACGTCAAAGTCAGCGGCAAAGGCATGGTCATCGACCGCGCCGGCCAGCCGCCCCTGGCCCTGCCGTACGTTGAAGAGCAACTGGGCGATGGCCGTTTCAACCTCAGCACCGAAGCCAATAACCAGCGCATCGAGCTCTGGGTCGCGCCGCAACGTTGCGTCGACAGCAGCACCGGCAGCGTGCAGCACATGAGCGCCGAGCTACGCATCGACGGCCAGGTGCAACGCGGCTGTGGGTATTTTGGCGGATCGCGCGACGACTGATCGTTTTTGCCTCACGGGAATCATCCTTTGAGGCTTATAATCGCGGGCTTCAAACGCCTTGGCGCAGTTGTGCGCCCCGCGAACCGGATCCCGTCATGTTACGAATCACCGAACTCAAGTTGCCGATCGACCATCCCGAAGAAGACCTGCGCCCTGCCATCGTGCAGCGTCTGGGCATCGCCAATGATGACCTGCTCGATTTCACCTTGTTCAAGCGCAGCTACGATGCGCGCAAAAAGTCCTCCGAACTGTGCTTCATCTACACCATTGACCTCAACGTTCGCGATGAGGCGGCGGTGCTGCACACATTCGCCGATGACCGTAACGTCAACGTGGCGCCGGATGTCAGCTACAAAGTGGTTGGCCAGGCGCCGGCCGACCTGAGCCAGCGCCCGATCGTGGTCGGGTTCGGCCCCTGCGGGATCTTCGCCGGGCTGCTGCTGGCGCAAATGGGCTTCAAGCCGATCATCCTCGAACGTGGCACCGAAGTGCGTCAGCGGACCAAGGACACCTGGGGCCTGTGGCGCAAAAGCGTGCTCAACCCCGAATCCAACGTGCAGTTCGGTGAAGGCGGCGCGGGTACGTTCTCCGACGGCAAGCTTTACAGCCAGATCAAGGACCCGAAATTCATCGGTCGCAAAGTCTTGCACGAGTTCGTCAAGGCCGGCGCTCCGGAAGAAATCCTCTACGTCAGCAAACCGCACATCGGTACGTTCCGTCTGACCGGTGTAGTGGAAAACATGCGTGAACAGATTCGCGCCATGGGCGGCGAAGTGCGCTTCCAGCAGCGCGTCACCGATGTTTTGATCGAAGATGGCCAACTGGTCGGCGTCGAGCTCAATGGCGGCGAGCAGATCCATTCCAAACACGTGATCCTGGCCCTCGGCCACAGCGCCCGGGACACCTTCCGCATGCTCCACGGTCGTGGCGTGTATATGGAAGCCAAGCCGTTTTCGGTGGGTTTCCGCATCGAACACCCGCAATCGCTGATCGACCGCGCACGCCTGGGCAAATACGCCGGGCACCCGAAACTCGGCGCTGCCGACTACAAACTGGTGCACCACGCCAGCAACGGTCGTTCGGTCTACAGCTTCTGCATGTGCCCGGGCGGCACCGTGGTGGCGGCGACCTCCGAGCCGAACCGCGTGGTCACCAACGGCATGAGCCAGTACTCGCGTAACGAGCGCAACGCCAACTCCGGGATCGTCGTCGGGATCACCCCGGAAGTCGATTATCCAGGTGGCCCGCTGGCCGGCATCGAGTTGCAGGAACGCCTGGAATCCCACGCCTTTGTGTTGGGCGGCAGCAATTACGAAGCGCCGGCGCAATTGGTCGGTGACTTCATTGCAGGCAAGCCGTCCACTGAGTTGGGCAGCGTCGAGCCGTCCTACAAGCCGGGCGTTGCCTTGGGTGATTTGGCCCTGGCTTTGCCGGCGTTCGCCATCGAAGCCATTCGCGAAGCCTTGCCGGCGTTCGAGAAGCAGATTCGTGGCTACTCGCTGCACGACGCCGTGTTGACCGGGATCGAGACGCGCACCTCATCGCCACTGCGCATTACCCGTAACGAGTCGATGCAAAGCCTGAACGTGAAGGGCTTGTTCCCGGCCGGTGAAGGCGCGGGTTATGCGGGCGGGATTCTGTCGGCGGGTGTCGACGGGATTCGGATTGCCGAAGCGGTGGCCCGAGACATCCTTGGCCTCGAGGCCTAAGGAACGATCACACGCCCCTGTAGGAGCGAGGCTTGCCCGCGAAGAAGTTGACGCGGTCTTTCTGAAAGACCGCATTATCGTTCTTCGCGGGCAAGCCTCGCTCCTACAGGGGGCGGTGTTTGGTGTCAGATGTTGGCGCGCAACACGCTGGCCGGCAACGGCTCGCCACGCTCGACACTCGCCGCCACGGCATCCATCAAACCACTCAACTCATACCCCTGGGCCTTGAGCCAAGCCTGATCGTAATAGGTGGTGGCATAGCGCTCGCCGCCATCGCACAAAATAGCCACGATCGACCCCGACTCCCCCGCCGCTTTCATCTGTAGCGCCGCCATCAGCGCGCCAATCAGGTTGGTGCCGCTTGATCCGCCTACATGCCGACCCAAACGCTGCGCCAGATAATGCATGGCCGCCAGCGACAAGGCGTCCGGCACCTTGACCATCGCATCGATCACCTTGGGCAGGAACGACGCTTCCACCCGTGGCCGACCGATCCCCTCGATTCGCGAACCGCAATCCAGGCGCAGGCTGGCGTCGCCAGTCTGGTAATAATCGAAGAACACCGAACGCTCGGCATCGGCGCACAACACGCGGGTGCAGTGCTGGCGATAGCGCACATAACGGCCGAGCGTCGCGGTGGTGCCGCCGGTGCCTGGGCTGGAAATCAGCCAGCTCGGTTCGGGGTGCTGCTCGAAGCGCATCTGCTGGAAGATCGACTCGGCGATGTTGTTGTTCGCCCGCCAGTCGGTGGCGCGCTCGGCGTAGGTGAACTGGTCGATGAAGTGCCCGTCGTGTTCGCGAGCCAGGCGTTCGGACTCGGCGTAGATCTGCGTCGGATCGTCCACCAGATGGCTCTTGCCACCGTAGAAAGCGATCTGCGCGATCTTTTCCTTGGACGTGCTTGCGGGCATCACTGCAATGAACGGCAACCCCAGCATCCGGGCGAAGTACGCCTCGGAAATCGCCGTCGAACCGCTGGAGGCTTCGATCACCGGCGCACCCGGTTTGAGCCAGCCGTTACACAGGGCGTAGAGAAACAACGAGCGCGCCAGCCGATGTTTCAGGCTACCGGTGGGATGGCTCGACTCATCCTTGAAATACAACTCGATGCCCGGCAACCCCGGCAGCGGCAAGGGGATCAGGTGGGTATCGGCGCTGCGCTGGAAGTCAGCTTCGATGATGCGGATGGCTTCGCGGGCCCACTGTCGGTTGTCGCTCATGATGGTTTTCTCGTTGAATCAGGCAAAGAGTCGGCCTTGTCGCAAGGCTCAGCCCACAAGCTTAGGAAAGAACCTACATCATGCACAGATACAGCTGAGGTCCAATACGTCCGGCAACTGCTAGGCTCAGACCTTTGCTGACCGCCCACGTTGTAACGGCATATAACAAAAAAGAATATAACTTTTGTTTTAACAACTAACGGTACGGGTTAGGGTGTGCCACCTTTTGAATTCATCATGGAGAGCGACCTTGCCTCTGCGTAGCACGTTCACGCGTTTCTTTCAGTTGGAAGCTGCCAGCGGTCTGTTATTGATCGCCGCGGCCGCTCTCGCCCTGATCATCAACAATTCATCGCTGTCGTGGCTCTATAGCGGGCTGCTGGACACCCCGGTGGTGGCTCAGATCGGCGCACTGAAAATCGCCAAGCCGCTGCTGTTGTGGATCAACGACGGCTTGATGGCCCTGTTCTTCCTGCTGATTGGCCTGGAAGTGAAACGCGAAGTCCTCGACGGTCAACTGTCGAAACCCTCGCAGATCGTCCTGCCCGGCGCGGCGGCGATTGGCGGCATGGTGGTGCCGGCGCTGATCTACTGGTTCCTCAACCGCGACAATCCGCCCGCCCTGAGTGGCTGGGCCATTCCGACCGCCACCGACATCGCCTTCGCCCTCGGCGTACTGGCCCTGTTGGGCAAACGCGTGCCGGTGTCGCTGAAACTGTTCCTCATGACCCTGGCGATCATCGACGACCTGGGCGCGATCATCATCATTGCGATCTTCTATTCCGGCGCACTGTCGACCTTGTCCCTGGCATTGGCCGCAGCCTGCATCGCGGCCTTGATCGGGATGAACCGACTCGGCGTGGTCAAGCTCGGGCCGTACATGATCATCGGGCTGATCCTCTGGGTCTGCGTACTCAAGAGCGGCGTGCACGCCACACTGGCCGGCGTGACCCTGGCCTTCTGCATTCCACTGCGCACGAAAAACGCCGAACCTTCGCCGCTGCTGACTCTGGAACATGCCCTGCATCCGTGGGTGGCCTACGGCATCCTGCCGCTGTTTGCCTTCGCCAACGCCGGCCTGTCACTGAGCGGCGTGACCACCGAAAGCTTCACCCACGACGTGCCGATGGGCATCGCCGTTGGCCTGCTGCTGGGCAAGACCGTCGGCGTGTTCGGCCTGACCTGGCTGGCGGTAAAAATCGGCATCGCCGCCCTGCCCCAAGGCGCCAACTGGGGTCAGGTATTGGGCGTGGCAATCCTCTGCGGCATCGGTTTCACCATGAGCCTGTTTGTCGGCTCCCTGGCCTTCGTGCCCGGCACCAGTGAATACGCCGGGATGGATCGCATGGGGATTCTGACCGGCTCGATTCTGGCGGCATTGATCGGTTATGCGGTGACGGCGGCAGCGAGTCGCAAGAACACCGCACTGCCTTCCTGAGCGATAGAGAACACTCTTAGCGATATTCAGGATTCGTCCTACAGCCACGATTAGCCACGTTCGTTAACGTCGTGCAGCCCCTCTTTCAGGGGTTGCCGATGGACGAGCGAAAGGACAATCAGTGGCTGGCAACAAGGACATCCCCCGGGTACCAAACCCGCCGTCAGGCGACGGGCATCACGTCACCCACCGCTTCATGACGGCCACTGAACTGGCCGAGCGCGATGCCAGGCAAAATGCCTACGACGCCATGCTCGCCCGGCAGCAGGCCTTCGAAGACAGCCTTCAAGTCGCTGCGAAAAAGGACAATGTTGTCCGCGCGGGCTGCGTATTCGCCAAGTCCTGCAAACTGCCCGATGCAATCATCGACTACACGAATCCCTCTGGCGTTGTTCCGACTGACAGTCTGAAAGACTACGGCGAACTGATCCTGCTCGGTGCTCGCAAGGCCGATGAAAGCGGCGGCATCCCGCTCAAGAAAATCAGTGGCACTGCGATTCCGGCGGGTTTCGGCAGCTTCGCGCTAGCCGGCTCAGCGTTCGCCGCTCTGCCCGCCGTCGCCGCCAGCACCGCTGCGGCTACCTTGGCAGGCCTGGTGGCCCTGGTCATACCATCCAGCCTTGGCGACAGCTCGCTCTACACCGAGGACCAACTGCGCGCCCTCAAACAGGCCCGCTCCCGCGTGCGCCTCAGAGTCGAGCAACAGGCTGACGGCAGTCTCAAGGGATACGGTTTCTACACCGGTAAAAACCGTGACTGGGAGATGGTCGATGTCGTGCAATTCGCCTTGCGCGGCAGTCAGCAGGTGGCTGATCTTGGAGACGGCGTTGAGCTGATCTGGACACCGGCCGAGGACGGTTCAAACATCCTCGGCATCCCCGCGCTGGAAGCCGCACCGCAAGCGCCGCACATCTGGGTTTACCCGCCGACGAAGGCGGCTGACAGCATCATCGTGAATCCGGTGTACCCGCCTGAGTACAAGGATTTCATTCTGGTGTTTCCGGCGGATTCGGGGGTGTTGCCGGTTTATATTGTGGTGAGTGTCCGCCGCAAAGGTACGGCCGAAGCCGGTCATACCTACCATCCGTCTCCCGAAACCGAAGACATCACCGCATTTCCTGGCCTAACACGGGTAAAAAAGAAAACCCCGTACAAAGGAGGTCTTCGGGATCGCTGGATGGATGCAAAGGGTAGAACAATCTACGAGTGGGACTTTCTGCACGGTGAGCTTGAAGCGTATCGCTCAAGTGATGGCAGCCACCTAGGTTCATTTGACCATAAAACGGGTGAGCAGCTAGATCCACCCAAGAAGAAACGCAGCATTAAAAAATACTTATGAGGACTTTATGGGACTGAAAATAAGACTTGAGTGGTATGACAAGAAAACTGAAATAGGCCAAGGAGAAGAGTTATCGAAAGATTTTGGCGATGATGGCTCCGTTATTGAAGCACTGGGAATGCCCATTGAAAACAATATAAATAACGGTGGATTTGACGTTGCTTCCAACTGGGTTGGCACTCTTCAGCCCCACTTCCATCATGTCATTAATTTATCCTCTTACGACTACCAGGTAGCGTTCATCTATCGTGACAATTGGTAGGTTTCACACGATTAAGGACAATCGAAATGGCTAGCATGCGACGCTTGAACATAACCGGTTTCTACCCAGACGAGAAGCAAGATGACTCCCTGCAATTTGAACTGGATATCGAAGGTTTGGAACTCAACGAAGCCGTCGCGCAACTGATCGAGTCAAAGCCATTGGCAGATCTGGAACCCGGTGAGTTGGAGCTAAGCGAGAATCAGGTTCTCGCATTAAAGCAATTGCTCGATGTCGACTTTCCCGAAGGACTGGAATATTTCATCGGCACCCGTGCGGTAGCGCGAACAATCCCTTAAAAAACACAAAACCCCGACCAGCTGACCTGATCGGGGTTTCTTTTACCCTTCGCTCCGCTTAGTGCGTAACGCGGCTGGTGCCATCAACCGTGGCAATCCGCACTCGCTCGCCCACGCGGAACACTTCGTTTGGCTGAACTTCCTGCACGTAGGCGCGCATGCTGCCATCGTCTTCGCGCACGGTGATTTCAACACCTTGCGTACGGGTCAGGCCTTCTTCGGCAGCCGAGCCCATCAGGCCGCCGGCAACAGCGCCGATGACCGCTGCGACGATGCTGCCGCGACCGCCACCGATGGCGCTACCGCCGACACCACCCACGACTGCACCCGCGGCGCTACCGATCGGGGTTTTGGTGCCTTCGATTTTCACTGGACGCAGCGCTTCGATGGTACCCATGCGAATCGTCTGCACACGACGCGCTTCGTCACGGGAGTAGGAGTCACCGGTCAGGCTCGATTGGCAGCCAGTGAGCAACATCGCCATCGTGGAAAAGGAAGCAACCAGCAGAACAGACTTACGCATAGCATCAAACTCCATAGGACAGGTATCCATTAAACTCCGCTGCTTGACGCCTGTCACGGCGTCGCCCGGATAAAATTGGTTTCATTCAGGCCAAGTACAGGCACTTCGAACTCAGCACACAGTAGCGCCAAATTACAAAATCCGCGCCACTGACCCAAGGATTTTCATGGATTACTTCATCATTGTTGTCACGACCGTCGCCGGCTTGTACTTCCATTGGTGGCTGTACGTGCGGATCAAACGCTGGATGGACCGCGATCTGGCGTTGTCACTGGCGGGTAAAGACGAACAGAAAAGAGCCTTCATGCTCCAGCAACTGGCGAACGCTCAAACGCAGAAGATCAAGCGACGAGACCTGCCTCAGTGGCTTGAGGCCGCTGCGGCAGGGTATCCCGATCGGTAGACTGTTTACGGCGCCAGGCGTTCACGAACCCAGTCGGTGCCTTGCAAGCGGTAGTTGAGGCGATCGTGCAGACGGCTCGGACGGCCCTGCCAGAATTCGATGCGCTCGGGTAGCAAGCGATAGCCGCCCCAGTGCTCGGGGCAGTGAGGCTGGGTGTCGCTGAAACGTTGCTCGGTGTTCTTGAGCAACGCTTCCAGTTCACCGCGATCGGCGATCACCCGGCTCTGGGGCGAGGCCCAGGCTCCGAGACGACTGCCCAGAGGGCGAACCTGATAGTAGGCGTCGGATTCTTCAGGCGTGACCTTCACCACTCGCCCTTCGATGCGCACCTGGCGCTCCAGGGCTGGCCAGAAGAACGTCATGGCCGCAAATGGATTGGCTGCCAGTTGCTGACCCTTGTCGCTTTCATAGTTGGTGAAGAAGGTGAAGCCCTGCTCGTCCAGGCCCTTGAGCAGCAGGATGCGGCAATGCGGCCGACCGTCCTGATCGACGGTGGCCAGCGTCATGGCATTCGCCTCCACCGGTACTTGCTCGGTTTTCACCGCATCGGCAAACCACTGATGGAATAGCGCGAACGGCTCGGCCGGGGCTTGCGCCTCGGTCAGGCCATCTCGGGTGTAGTCGCGACGCATATCTGCCAAGGGCCGGGTCATGGCGCATTCCTTTTGGTTAACGAATCACTTCTTTGTGTCATCGGCGACAGCGACTTTCTTGGTGTCGACAGCGGCTTTGGCGGGCGCAGTCTTTTTCACCACGGCTTTTTTGGCTGGAGCCTTGGCAGCCGCTTTCTTGGCCGGAGCCTTTTTCGTCGCTGGCACAGCCGCTTTCTTCGCAGCAGGCGCCGGGGTCACAGGCTTGGCCACTGGCTTGATGTCTTGCGCAGCGACCATGGTTTTCACTGGTGCAGGAGCCGGCATGTTGTACTTGCTCAGCAACGCGACCATGGTGTTTGCCGGCGTCACCAACAGCTCGACGCGACGGTTCAAGGCACGACCTTCAGAACTGTCATTGGCGGCGCGCGGAGCCTCACCACCCATGCCACGCAGCATCAGGCGATCACGCTGCAGACCGCTGAGACGGAAGATCGCCGCCACTGCTTGGGCGCGCTCCTGGCTCAGTTTCACGTTGGCCGGAGCGGCGCCCGACGTATCACTGTGACCGAGTACCAGCACGGCAGTCTTCGGATCGACTTCGAGGATTTTCGCGACACGGGTGAACGGGCCGAGTGTCACCGGCAGCAGCATGGCCGGACGGTCAGGGTTGAACGAGCCGTCTACCGGTGCAGTGACGACCAGCACGTTTTCACGGCGCTCGAGTTTCAGATTGCTGTCCTTGATCGCCTCACGCAGGCGCGGTTCGTAGTCGTCGAGCCAGGCTTGGGTGACTTTCGGGTCGGGCATCGGCACGGCCTTGGCGGTGCTTTGCTCCTTGCCGCCGAACGGCCACCACCAATTGCCACCGGCATCGGCTTCAGCCTTGGCTACAACGGCCGGCTTGGCTTCAGGTTTAACGTCTGGTTTCACGTCCGGTTTGGCCACTTTGTCGGCAGCGTCATCGGAACCAAACGGCCAGTACCAAGGGGATGCACTTTCAGCCTTGGCGACGGGTGCTGTTGCAGCAGGTTTCAGCGGGGCCGGGGCCGGCTCTTTGGTCGCAACCTTGTCGGAAGAGCCGAACGGCCACCAGCTGCCGCCGTCTGCGTCATTTTGTGGGGTTTGTGCGCAACCGGTAATAGCGAAGCACAGGGCCAGGGCGAGAGTTTTATTGGATGACATTGGATATCCACAAAATGAAGTAATGAAGAATCAGACCGGGTTAACCCGGATAAACAGCGCTTTGAAACCACAAAGGCTTTCGGGTTCCGGCCCTGGCCCCCTTGAGCGTGATTTACAGACAAGTGGCCAGTACTCGCACAAGCTGTTGGGCTCGTGGATCCATCAAGACGTACGGCCCCAGGGTATTTGTCACAAAGCCGAAGGCCACATCGTGTTCTGGGTCAGCAAAACCGATGGAACCGCCGGCGCCGGGGTGACCGAACGCCCGTGGGCCGAGGCCGTAGGTGGCGTTGGGTACGTCCGGTTGATCGAGCATGCAACCCAGGCCGAAGCGGGTCCGGGTCAATAAAGTCTTGTCTTCGCCGACACTGTGTTCGCGGGTCAGCTCGTCGAGCATTTCGCTTTCCAACAGGCTGCCGTCGAGCAAACCGGCGTAGAACCCGGCCAGGCTACGGGCATTGCCATGGCCATTGGCGGCCGGCTGCTGCATGCGCCGCCATTCCGGTTTGTTGGTGCTGGTCATTATAGACGGCGGGTTGGTGAAAGCCCGGGTGCTCATGGCCGTCGGCTCGCGCATGGTCACTTGCAGCAAGCGCTGGGCCGCGGCATCACCGAGATTGCCCTTGCTGCGGGCAATGTGTGCCACGCGATGGAACTCTTTGTCGGCGAGGCCGACGTGGAAGTCCAGCCCCAAAGGCTTCGCGACCCGCGCCACGATGGATTCACCCGGCCCACGACCGTCGGCGCGACGCAGTAATTCACCGACCAGCCAGCCATAGGTGATCGCCGCATAACCGTGACCTTCACCCGGTGTCCACCATGGTGCTTCGGCGGCCAGGGCATCGACCATGGTCTGCCAGTCGTAAAGTGCTTCAGGAGCCAACAGCTCGCGTAGCGCAGGCAGGCCGGCCTGATGGCAGAGCAATTGGCGCAGGGTCACGGATTCTTTGCCGGCGGCAGCGAACTCGGGCCAGTAGCGGGCGACTGGGGCATCCAGTTGCAGCTTGCCTTCGGCCACCAGTTGCAGCGCGGTCACGGCGGTGAAGGTCTTGGTGCAGGAAAACAGGTTGGCAATGGTGTCGCTGTGCCAGGCTTCGGTGCCGTCCTTGTCAGCGGTACCACCCCAGAGGTCGAGGACAGTTTCACCGCCAATCCGGATGCACAACGCCGCGCCACGCTCCTGAGGATCGTCGAACAGCGCCGCAAAAGCTTCGCGCACCGCTTCGAACTTAAGCTCGTAATGACCCTGAATCTGCACCCACAACTCTCCCGGATAAACGCTCTATAAAGTGGCCCGCATTGTTCCAGCCCTTGAGGGTTTTGGGAACAGGGTCGGGCCGGGCGGTCGCCCGCCGTGAGAATGCCTCAGATATCGATGGTGCGATCCCTGTGGCGAGGGGGCTCGCCCCCGTTCGACTGCGAAGCGGTCGCAAAGCCTGAATTTGCGGTGTATCTGTAAAAACATGGGGGCCGCTTCGCGCCCCAACGGGGGCAAGCCCCCTCGCCACGGGGGATCTCAGTGCTTAATGACCATTGCCCGAATGCCCACCCGCATGGCCGGCGCCCTTCTCCGCACCTTTTCCGGCAGCGCCTTGCTTGCCGCCCTCGCCTTCATGGTTCCCGGTGGCTTTTTCCGCCTCGGTCCTGGCCTTCTCGGCCTCTTTGCCGAGTTGATCGACAGTCTGCACATTGCTTTTGCGCACCGTGTCGACAAAGCCCTGGAACGGCAGGTCAGTAATACCCACCAGCCCGAAGTGACCGTTCTCGCCATCCAGCAGGCGACCGGTCACGGGTTGATCGAGGTACTGGAACCAATGCACCCCGACAATCGACGGTTCGCTCATCGCTTGTTTGAGGAAGTTGGCGTAGGCCGGGCCGCGGTCTTCTTCTTTCGCCAGTTGTGTCACGCCACCCCAGAACGGGCCGCGATCCGCCGAGCCGAAGTTGAATTCGGTGATCAGTACCGGCTTGTCCAGGCTGCGCAGTCTGGCGAAGTCGTAACCGTCCTGGGGTTGCAAGGTGTACATATTGAAGCTCAACACGTCGCAGTATTGCGCGCAGGACTCGACGGCTTCCGGGGTGCTGACGGCAAAACGGCCACCCAGCAACAACTGGTTCGGCGCATGCCACTTGAGCGAGTCGGAGACGGTTTTGAAGTACGTGTCGGCGAACACTTTCTGGAAGTATTTGAAGTCGGCTTCGATTTCCGGGTACTCGGCGCTCGGCTGCGGCGGCACGAAGCCCGGGTCTTCCATCAATTCCCAGGCTGGCAGATCAATGCCCCATGCCTTGGAAAGGCCCGCCTGGTTGCGGTACTTGTCGCGCAGCTGTTTGAGGAAGGCACGTTTGGCCGGCACATCGGTGGTCATTTTCAAAGTGCCGTAGGCCAGCGCGTAACGGGCCTTCGGGTCATCGCCGGGACCGGCCCAGGCCAGTTCATTGTCGGCGAAGTAGCCGATCAGCCACGGATCGTCGCGATGGTCGCGGGCGGCGATGGCCACGGCGCGTTCGGTGGCCATGGCGAATCGCGGATCGAACGGGTCAGGCATGCCGCCCCACCAATCGGTGCCGGTGCTGATGCTGGCGTAATCGCCGACGATCGACAGTGGCAAGGTGTACGGCACTCGGTCTGCGTTGCCAAACACCGGTGCGCTCCAATTGCCAATGGTATTGAAACCCCAGGCTTGCAGGCGATCGAGGGTATGACTGGCCCAGCGATTTTCGTCGAAAACCACTTTGCAGGGTTCGGCGGCTGTTTGCTCGGCGGCTTTTTCGACTGACGCCTCAACGGCGCCAGTCTTGGCCGCTTCGGCAACACCAGCCACGGACTCGGTCGCAGCAGGAGCGGCTGATTGCTCGGCAGCCTTATCGGTCATCGCCTCGACCGCATCGGCCTTCGCCGCTTCGGCGACACCGGCCTTGGTGTCGCTGCCCGGTGCACAAGGTTTGCCATACAGACGCTGCAGGTTGGCGCCATAGAAATCGTACCAGCGCCCGGCGTTATAGGCTCGGCCCTGATCGGCGCCATTGCCGCCACGGTTGTCGCCTTCGCCATAATAGCTGGCAAGGGGCTCGTCGGGTTTGGGCAGGGATTCGAACATCCACTCGCGACCGGCGACGTAGGTCTGGTTTGCGCTCGGGGTCACGCTGTTGACGCCGAGGGAATAGAACGGATGCCCTTCGGGGGTCACCAGGTACCAACGGCCATCACGTTTTTCGGTGCGGAAAAAGCCGCTGGCCTTGAATGCCGGGCCTTTGGTCCAGCCGCCGAACTTGTCCAGGGACTGTTTCTCGCGCTCGGCCAGCCAGGTTTTCAGTTGTTGCTGTTCTTTGGCCACAGCGGACTTCAGTTGCTCGTCGCTGCTGACCTTCTCTGGCCACTTGGCCCGGGTCGATTGGCCATAGACGTCCACCAGACCGCCATAAGCAGCCTTGGTGACAGCCTCGCCGTCCTGCACGCCGAAGCGTTCGAGCAGGATGCTTTGGGCGACTTTCGGCTGATCCATCGACAAGGTCACTGACACCACTTGGCTGCGGTCCAGCTCACCGGCGCTGCTGGCCAGCAATACACGCTGGCCTTCGAAGCTGATCGGCATCGGCGGGCCGGCTTTCATGCCCTGGCTCAACGGTGTACTCGGCTGCAGTGGTACCAGCAGGGTTTGTGCAGGGCCGGCCGGCAGATCAACACGGCTGACCAGGGTCTTGCCGTCGTTGCTCTGGATTTTCACGTACAGGGTCACGGCCCAGTTCATCGCGCTCTGGATCCGCAGGCTCATGACACCCGACTGCGACCAGTCCCAGGCACCGGTCTGCGGCGTCAGGCGCAAGGTCGGCTGGACGGCCGGGTTGAAGGTCACGCGGCGCAGCACTTCTCCTTCGGCCGTTTGCTCCGCATTGGATTGCGGCAGGCTGGCGTCCTGGGTCGCCACCTGAACCACATCGGCGGGACGCACAAAGTTGAACAGCGTCTGCTGGCCGGCAGGGGCCGCCAGCAAAGGGGCTGCGAACATCAGAGCGAAAACAGCAGGCAACGAACGGCGAATCATAGGAACGAGGTTCTCCCTAACGACCTTCAATGGGCCAGTGGAAAAGCGATGGCAGAGAGATAGACAACGCGGTGGGCAAATTTGCCCACCGGTGTATCAGGAAATTTCACGACGGAAGGGTGGCAACGCATTGAGGATTGCCTTGCCGTAACGCTGGGTGACCAGGCGTCGATCGAGCAAGGTGATGGTGCCGCGGTCTTCTTCGGTGCGCAGCAAGCGACCGCAGGCCTGGACCAGCTTCAGCGAGGCGTCCGGCACGGAGATTTCCATGAACGGATTGCCACCCCGTGCCTCGATCCATTCCGCCAGCGCCGCTTCGACCGGATCGTCGGGCACCGAGAATGGGATCTTCGCGATCACCACGTGCTCGCAATAGGCACCGGGCAAGTCGACCCCTTCGGCAAAACTCGCCAGGCCGAACAACACGCTGGAATCCCCGCCATCGACCCGCGCCTTGTGTTTGTTCAGGGTTTCCTGCTTCGACAGGTTGCCTTGAATGAACACTTGCTTGCGCCAGTCGCGATCCAGGCCGTCGAACACGTCCTGCATCTGCTTGCGTGAGGAGAACAGCACCAGGGTGCCACGTGAACCTTCTACCAGTTGCGGCAGGTCGCGGATGATTGCAGCTGTGTGGGCCGGAGCGTCACGCGGGTCGGCTTTGAGGTCCGGCACCCGCAGCACGCCGGCGTCGGCATGGTGAAACGGGCTCGGGACCACTGCGGTCACGGCTGTTTTAGGCAGGCCGGCACGCATGCGGAAGCGGTCGAAAGTGCCGAGAGCGGTCAGGGTCGCCGATGTCACCAGCGCCCCGTAAGCCACGTTCCACAGGTTGCGCCGGAGCATGTCCGCCGCGAGGATCGGGCTGGCATTGACCTCAATGTCGAACAGCGAACCGCTTTCGGCCAGGGTCAGCCAACGGGCCATGGGCGGGTTGTCTTCCGGGTCTTCGACGGTGAAGGCGGTCCACAACTCCCAGTTGCCCGAAGATCGGGACAACAGGCTGCCGAACAGCGGATACCACTCTTCGGCCTGGTTGCTGGCGATGCCGATATTGACCTCGCCGTCCATGCCTTCCTTGAGCAGTTCGGTGAGCCGGGTGAACAGGTCGGTCAGGCGGGCAAAGCCCTTCTTCAGCTCGATGCCCATTTCGCGCATGTGTTCGGGAATCACCCCGCCGACGAAACGGTGACGCGGCCGCTCGCGGCCTTCGACGTCTTCGCCGGGTTTGAAGTCGGCGGCCTGTTCGCAGGCGCTGAACATGAATTGTTGCTGGGTCTTGATCTCCCGGGCCAGTTCCGGCACCTGCTCGATCAACTTGCCCAGATCGCCCGGCAGCGGGTGCTGGGCCAGCAGTTTGGTGAGGTTCTTGGCGGTGGTTTCCAGCCAGTCGGCGGTGGAACGCAGACGCGTGTAGTGAGCGAAGTGACCGATGGCCTTGTCCGGCAGGTGATGGCCTTCGTCGAACACGTAGATGGTGTCACGCGGGTCCGGCAGAACCGCACCGCCGCCCAGGGCCAGATCGGCCAGGACCATGTCGTGGTTGGTGACAATCACGTCGACCTTGCCCATGCCTTCGCGGGCCTTGTAGAAGGCGCACTGGCCGAAGTTCGGGCAATGACGATTGGTGCACTGACTGTGATCGGTGGTCAGGCGCGCCCAATCGGCGTCTTCCAGCGCCGTCGACCAACTGTCGCGATCGCCGTCCCACTTATTGCCGGCGAGCTTCTCGATCATGCTGGTGAACAGCTTCTGGCTGGCCTCATCGACTTCGATCTTGAAGCCTTCTTCTTCGAACAGCTGCGCGGTGGCAGTCTGCGCATGACCTTCCTGGAGCAACATATCCAGCTTGGACAGGCACATGTAGCGCCCCCGGCCCTTGGCCAGGGCGAAGCTGAAATTCAGCCCGCTGTTGCGCATCAGGTCGGGCAAATCCTTGTAGACGATCTGCTCTTGCAGGGCCACGGTGGCCGTGGCGATCACCAGACGCTTGCCGGCGGCCTTGGCGGTTGGGATGGCCGCCAGGCTGTAGGCCACGGTTTTGCCGGTACCGGTGCCGGCTTCCACCGCGACAATCGCGGGGTCGCCACTGCGCCGGCCTTCGTCGTCGGTGTCGATGGCACCGAGGACCTTGGCAATTTCGGCGATCATCAGGCGTTGGCCGTAGCGCGGCTTGAGGCTCTTGGCTTCGAGAAAACGCGAGTAGGCGCCCTGGATCGTGGTTTTGAGTTCAGTGCTGATCATGGATTGTCGGGCGCAAAAAACGCTGGATAAATTTTCAGTGGTTCGGATCGGCCGCTATCATACCCCGCTAATTAATCCCGCGCAGAACGGAGTACCTCAATGACACCTTTTGGCATCGTTTATACCCTGCATGTCCTCGCCGCCCTGGTGTGGGTCGGCGGCATGTTTTTCGCCTGGATGGTCTTGCGCCCCGCGGCGATGAAGGCGCTGGAAGGCCCTGCCCGGTTGAAGCTGTGGGTGGAAGTGTTTCAAGGTTTTTTCCGCTGGGTCTGGATCGCGGTAGTGCTTTTGCCGATCAGTGGCGTGGGCATGATTCATCTGCAGTTCTCGGGGTTTGAAGCGGCGCCGCGGTATGTGCAGGTGATGATGGGATTGTATGTGGTGATGACCGCGCTGTTTATCCGGATACAGGCGTTGCTGCTGCCGGAACTGCGCACGGCGGTGGCGGCTCAGGACTGGCCGACGGGCGCGGCGGTGCTGGGCAGGATTCGCCGGTTGGTGGGGATTAATTTGGTGGTCGGGTTGGTGCTGGTGGCGATTGCTGCGGCTCGGCCGATGTTCTAAGAGCTTCGCGGGCAAGACTCGCTCCTACAGGATTCATGTCGTTCGCGAACCAACGCAAAATCTGTAGGAGCGAGGCTTGCCCGCGAAAGCTATCTGTCAGACAACAAACATTTCAGAAACCACTTACAACCGCTGAATGCTCACCGAACCCGCCACTCCCGCAGGCCCTGGCTGGCCATCAACACCGGGACGACCGCTCTTGCCGCCATCGGCTTTATAGACGACGCAGCCCTTGGCCTTGCCGCCCGCCCCAGGTTTACCCCCCGGACCTGCCGCGCCACCAACCCCGCCCGCAACCTCGACCTTGATCTGCTGCGCAGGGTAATCACGCGGCACTTCCAACCGAACCAGCGCCCCTGGTGCGCCCGGCTGGCCGTCGCTGCCATTACTGCCATCGGCGCCGCGACCGGCCTGGCCCCAGGTACAACCCGGTGCTTGACCATTGGCCCCGTCAAGGCCGACAAAACCTGGAGCACCCGCGCCACCGCGAGCGTCTACCGACAATTGCGGCGCGTTCAACGCTTTGATCTGCAAATCCAGATTACGCCCGGAGCGAGCGGCCTTGAGGTAAGTCCCCGGCGCGCCACGTGCAGTGATCTGGCTGCCTTCGGCCAATTCGGCACGGCTGACCTTCAACGCCAGAGCTTGTTCGCTCGGCACAATGGCGATCCGCGCGTCGCGCCCCAGGTGCAGCTCGCCGACCGTCACTTCGGTCACGTTCGAGGGAATCAGCAAAGTGCCGTAATCGGCGACTTCCAGCCGTTCCAGTTGCAAGGTACTGGTCGTGTTGGGCAAGCGCATCAGCGAGTTGGTTTCGACGCTCACCACCTGCGCGCAGGCCAATGGGCTGATAAGTGCAGCGAGCAGACAGAGTTTACGCATGGGAGGCCTTCGAAGCGGCCGGGGCCGGAATGGTTTGCAGGTGGAAAACGCCGAAAAAGACGATCTTCAGGCGATCACGCCAAGGGTGGGCTCGACCTTTGAGGCTGCGGTTGCAGAACACCAGCTCCAGAAGATGGAGCCCTGCCAACACGCTGCCCGCCAGATTGACCAACAGGTGCAGTGGATGAACAAACGGTATGAGCAGATTGACCAGCACCACCAGCCAGAACAGCAGGGTCAACAACTTCCCCAGCCCCCAAAACACCTTCATACGCTCCTCCGTTGAGAATTATTCTTTGCACGCACAGTAACGGCTTCCACGCGGGATAAGCCAGAGGGCAACAGAAAATTCTTCCAGAAGGTCGCGGATTGGCCGCCGGATCAACCCGAATCGTTGTCCGACGGCTCTATCACGCGGTTATTAGTCACAGAGCTTAGCGATTGATGTGCAATTCCACGCGACGGTTTTGCGCCCGTCCTTCTTCCGTGTCGTTATCGGCCACCGGCTGGCTTTCGCCCCGGCCTTCGCTGGTGAGTTTGTTCGGCGCGACTCCCTGGCTCAACAGATAGGCAGCGACGCTGCTGGCACGACGCTCCGACAGTTTCTGGTTATAGGCGTCCGAACCCTGGCTGTCGGTATGACCGATGACTTTAATGCTCGCCACGTCGGTGTTCTGCAATTTGGCCATCAACGAGTCCAGCTCACTGCGCGCTTCGGGCATCAGCTCGGATCGGTTGTAAGCGAACAGCACGTTGCCGTTCAGGGTGATGACTTCGGAGACCGGTGCTTCAACAGGCTTCACGCTGGCCGGGTATTGCGGCAGCGGGCAACCGTGATGTTCGACAGGTGTATTGGCGGGTGTATCGGGGCAACGATCACGTCGATCGAAGACACCATCGTCGTCTTCATCGCCATCCTGGGCGTAGCAGATCAGGCCACCGGTCAAGATCCCGAGCGCCGCTCCACCGGCTGCCCAGCCACCACTTTCGATCGCGCCCAAACCGCCGCCGACCAGTCCGCCAATGACGCTGCAGATCGGCCAGGTACGTTGATTGAGGGGGGCGGTGCCATCGCTGTGAGTCGCACAACCGGTCAGAAGACTGCCAAGCAGCAGAACCGGCAAGACGGTCCTTGTGAGAACGCTCATTGTGAATGCTCCTGTGTCACCGGCCCATACCGGTCACACAGGAGTAAAGACCCGCATCCGCGACTGTACAAGCCGCGGGATGCGAGAGGTCTAGCGGTTGATTTTGATTTCCGTGCGACGGTTCAACGCCCGGCCGTCAGCGGTTTTGTTATCGGCCACCGGCTGGCTTTCACCGGCACCGGTCACAGACACGAAACTGCTGCGTGGCACGCCTTGGGAAATCAGGTATTCCACCACCGAATGGGCGCGTCTATCCGACAGTTTCTGGTTGTAGGCATCGCTGCCGACGCTGTCGGTATGACCGGTCACGGTCAGTTGGGCGCTGGAGGACTCCTGTTTCAGGCGCGTGGCAATGGTGTTGAGTACGTCTTTATCGGCAGGAGTGAGCTTGGCCGAGTCGAACTGGAAGTGCACATCACGGATAACGATGACTTCTTCCTTGACCACCGCTTTCTCCTCGACCACCGGCGCAGGCGCTGGTGGAGGGCAGCCGTCGGCATCGACCCGCACGCCTTTAGGTGTACCCGGGCACTTGTCGCGGCTGTCCAGCACACCATCGCCGTCTTCATCGCCATCGCCGTGCACCCAGCACCAGGCTGCTGCCGTGCCGCCGACCAGCAGCGCGCCATACCCCGCCCATGCCGAGCTTTCGGTCGCGCCGAGCCCTGCACCGATGACACCACCGACACCCGCACAGGTCGGCCAGTCGGTTTTCTGCAAACCTGCGCAACCAGTCAACACACTGGTTAGCAGAACCAAGGGTAATGCTGTCCGAATTATGCTCATCTAGTTCTTCTCCTGAGGGATCGGCTTAAAACCGATTCTAGGGAGTAAAGACCCGTCTTTTAATCTCCGCCAGCAATAGGCCATTGCTGTTTTGCCCCGTGTTCGCGGAAGATCGGCGCTTTTTGGCTAAACCCGCGAGACGGGACACTAGGCCCGGACGTTGGGGCAGGCTAGTCTTGGCGTTCTGATTGAGGATCTTCGATGATTGCAGGTATTTCTTCGCGCACGCCCCAGCAGGCGTTGGCCGCTTTGCTTGATCGTTACGCCCCGGCGCGTCTGTTGCTGATTGGTGCCAGCGAATTCCCCGCGCTTGAGGCATTCAAGCTCGCGCACCCGGACAGCATCGTCGCCTTTGCTGCGCCCGGGCCACTGCCCGCCGAACAGGCAGCACAGCGGTTTGATCTGGCGCTGGTGGTCGATTGCCTTGAACACTTGCCCAAGCGCGACGGCCTGAATCTGCTCGGCGGGATACGCAACCTCAATGCCAGTCGCATTGCGGTGCTGGCCGACTTGCCGGCATGCGGTTGGCAGGAAACGGACTTTTTCTCCCTGGCGCTGCAAGCCAGCGAACGCTTCCAGCGCGATGATCAAGTGCTGACCCTGTTTACCTATGATCTGCTTGACTATAAACAGGTGCCCGACTGGCTGAATTCACGCTTCTGGGCCAATCCGGAAAACTTCGGGAAATATTGGTGGTAACGCAATGAGTACATCCATTTGCCCTTGCGGTAGCGGCACACTGCTCGATGCCTGCTGTGGCCATTACCACGCCGGCCACCCCGCCCCCAGCGCCGAAGTCTTGATGCGTTCGCGCTACAGCGCCTATGTACTGGGGTTGATCGACTATCTGGTGGCGACCACCCTGCCCGCGCAACAGACCGGCCTGGATCGCCAGTCGATCAGCGACTGGAGCGCCCAAAGCACCTGGCTGGGCCTGGAGGTGGAAAGCGCCGAGGTTTTCGGCGGACAGCCGGAACACGCCTTCGTCACCTTCACCGCTCGCTGGCACGACAGCAGCGGCGAACACAGCCACCGCGAACGTTCGTCATTCGTACAAAACGCCGGCCACTGGTATTTCATCGACCCCACCGTGTCACTCAAGGCCGGACGTAACGATGCGTGCCCGTGCGCCAGCGGGCAGAAGTTCAAGAAGTGCTGCGCGAGTTACTTTGGCGCTTGAGGTGACCAACAGCAAAAGATCGCAGCCTTCGGCAGCTCCTACGCGCCTGTGGGCGCCGCCGAAGGCTGCGATCTTTTTAAGGCTAGACTGGGTCTCAAGGGAGATACCTCACCATGACCCGTCAACGGCGCGCATTACAGCTGTTCACCCTGCTCCTGTTTCTGGGGCTCGGCGGCTGTGCGTCGTGGTTCGACGACGACTTGCCGGAGCCGCAGGTGCATCTGGTCAAGGTCGAGGTGGTGCGGGCCAAACTACTGGAGCAGAAATTCCTGCTGCATTTTCGCGTCGACAATCCCAATGACCAAGACCTGACGGTGCGTGCCCTGGAATATCGCATTCACTTGGGGGACATACTGCTGACCGAAGGCGAGCACGAACACTGGTTCACGGTCGGCCCCAAACGCAGCGCCTATTTTAAAGTGCCGATCCGCACCAACCTGTGGCCCAAAGTCCGGGACCTGGTCAAGCTGCTGAAAAAACCCGACCAACCCATTCCCTATCGTCTGGAAGGTGAACTGGAAACCGGTTTATTCATCGCGCACTACGTGCACCTGGCGCGTAATGGCGTGATAATCGCCGCCGATTTAATTCCGGAGTGACCCCGATGACCCAGCAACCTCATGTCCATGGCCCTGACTGCAACCACGATCATGACCATCACGACCACCATGATCACGACCATGGCCATGTCCACGGCCCGAACTGCGGCCATGCCCACCAGGAACCGGTGCGCAACGCCCTGAAAGACGTCGGCCGCAACGACCCTTGCCCATGCGGCAACGGCAAGAAATTCAAGAAGTGCCACGGCGCTTGATGCTTCGGGCGGATATCTTTTTCGCCTGTTGAATCGCTATCGCGAGCAAGCCCGCTCCCACAGGGATCTTTTGTGAACCACAAAATTGTGAACACCGCCGATCAACTGTGGGAGCGAGCCTGCTCGCGATGATGGCAGCACATTCGCTATCAATTTGGCCGTTAGACCGCTATCGCGAGCAGGCTCGCTCCCACAGGTTTTCAGCCAGCCGTTAATATTTCTGCGGTACTGATCACCGTCGCATACTCGCCATGCAAATTACCCAGCGACATCGCGTGCACTTCCTCGGCTGAATGAGCATTGCCAAAGTAATCCGCCTTATCGAAGGTAAAGCACGCATCCTCAGCAACCCACGCTTCAAACCCCAGATTCCCGGCCGTTCGCGCCGTGGATTCCACCGAGTTGTGGGTCGCCACGCCAACGATGATCAACTGATCGATCCCCGCCTCGCGCAATCGTGCTTCCAGCCCCGTCGAACAAAAGGCATCCGGAACCTGCTTCTGAATCAGCCACTCACCCATCGATGGTTGAAAACGCTCCTGAAACTCCACCCCCGATTGCTGCGGCCAGAACACTGAATCCTCTGAGCGGGACAGGTGCTGCACATGAATCACCGGCCGTCCGGTTCGACGCCAATGCCCCAGCAATTCCAGGATGCGCTCTTCGGCCTGAGGGTTGTTTCGACGACCTAACCTGGGATGCAGGATGCCTTTTTGTTGATCGATGATGATCAGCGCCGCGTTTGTCTTGAGCTCCATGCCGACTTTTCTCCTGCTGGGGCATTGAATTTCCCGCACTTCAGCATCACCTCTTGCTACTGGCAAGCCATCCAACGCAAACAGGACGACCTGATGCCGGCGGTCGCTGTCCGTACCTGACGATGTCTCTTGATTTGGAGTACTTCATGATCGACTTGTATTACTGGACCACCCCCAACGGCCACAAGATTTCGATATTCCTGGAAGAAGCCGGCCTGCACTACAACGTTTACCCGATCAACATCAGCCAGAACGACCAGTTCAAACCCGAATTCCTGAAGATCTCGCCGAATAATAAAATTCCGGCCATCGTCGATCATGAGCCGGTCGATGGCGGTGAGCCGTTGGCATTGTTCGAGTCGGGGGCGATTCTGCTGTACCTCGCGGAGAAAACCGGCAAGTTCCTGCCCAAGGATCTGCATGGGCGCCAGCAAGCGTTGCAATGGCTGTTCTGGCAGATGGGTGGCCTGGGGCCGATGGCCGGGCAGAATCATCATTTCAGCCAATTCGCACCGGAGAAAATCCCCTACGCGATCAAGCGCTACATCGACGAAACCGCCCGCCTCTATGGCGTGCTCGACAAGCAATTGGCCAACAATGACTTTGTCGCCGGCAGCGAATACAGCATTGCCGACATGGCGATCTACCCGTGGATCGTTTCTCACAAATGGCAGAGCCAGAACCTGGAAGACTTCCCCAACGTGCTGCGCTGGTTCAACCATATCCAGAACCGCCCGGCGACGGTGAAGGCGTATGCGCTGGTGGCCAAGGTCAATCCGCCGAAATCCTGAGGCCAACACACCCCCTCAGGCATCCACAAACCCTGTGGCGAGGGGGCTTGCTCCCGTTCGGCTGCGCAGCAGTCGTGAAACCATCACCGCAGTTCTCTTGGGGAACATCGTCCTCGGTATTGGGACCGCTTCGCGGTCCAACGGGGGCAAGCCCCCTCGCCACAGGTAATGCATCGCCGACAAGTTTGTGGTTTATCAGACAAATATTGAAATAACCCGATACCCCGCTTGCGCGGCCACCTCCTGCTCACTAACGTAGCGCCTTTATTGCGTCACTACCCCCGCAGGAGCTTTGCCATGGCCTCGCCAGCCCTCACACATTTTCTTCCCCGGTTCGGCGTTGCCGCAGCAGTGGCCAGTGTTTTAAGCCTGACCGGTTGTCAGACCTGGAACGCTCAAGACACCCTCCCGCCGGCCTCCGGCGTGCAACCGCTCAAGGGCCTGGCGCAGAACGTTTCGATTCGGCGCAATGCCATGGGCATGCCGCTGATCGAGAGCAACAGCTTTCACGACGCGCTATTCACCCTCGGCTACGTGCACGCCAGCGACCGCATCAGCCAAATGGTCACTCTGCGCCTGCTGGCCCAGGGCCGTCTGGCTGAGATGTCCGGCGCGGACCTGCTCGACGCCGACCGCTACATGCGTGCGGTCAACCTGAAGAAAAGCGCGGGTGAGCTGTACAAGGCTTCTTCGCCGCGCCTCAAGCGTTTCTTCGAAGTCTATGCCCGTGGGGTCAACGCCTACCTGTTCCGCTACCGCGACAAACTGCCGGCGGACCTGGCCGCCACTGGCTACAAGCCTGAGTACTGGAAACCGGAAGATTCGGCGCTGATTTTCTGCCTGCTGAATTTCAGTCAATCGGCGAACCTGCCGGAAGAAATTTCCTCATTGATGCTGGCCCAGACGGTCAGTACCGACAAGCTGGCGTGGCTTGCGCCGTCCGCCCCTGACGAAAAACTGCCGGTCGCTGAAGCCGAAAAACTCCAGGGCATCAAACTCAACGGGCAAATCCCGGGGCTGAGCGAAATCAGCAAAGCCACCGGTCAACTGTCCGACCTGAACCTGCTGGGCGCCACGTCTTCGAACAACTGGGCGATTGCCCCGCAACGCAGCCGCAGCGGCAAAAGCCTGTTGGCCAGCGACAGCCACGGGCCGCTGGGCGTACCGTCGCTGTTCAGTTACGTGCAGATTCGCGCGCCTAAATACCAGGCCTCCGGCGTGACCATTGCCGGGTTACCGATGGTGCTCGGTGGTTTCAACGGCAAAGTGGCGTGGAGCATGACCACCGTCATGGGCGACAACCAGGACCTGTTCCTGGAAAAAATCAAACGCCAAGGCAACGGCCTCACGTATGAGGTCGGCGGCAAATGGCAACCGGCGATCGTGCGCAACGAAACCTACTTCGTCAAAGGCCAGAAGCCGATTCGCGAAGCGGTGTACGAAACCCGCCACGGATCGCTGCTCAACAGCGCCCAAGGCACCGCGTTGGCGAATGGTTTCGGCCTGGCCTTGCAGACGCCGAACTTCACCGACGACAAAACCCTGGACGCCTTTTTCGACCTGTCCCGAGCGCAGAGCGTCGAGAAAGCCTCGGACGCCAGCCGTGAAATCCGCGCCATCGCCCTGAATCTGGTGTTTGCCGATGCCAGCAACATCGGCTGGCAAGTCACCGGTCGCTACCCGAACCGTCGCGAAGGCGAAGGCTTGCTGCCGTCGCCGGGCTGGGAAGGTCGTTACGACTGGGACGGTTACGCCGACCCAATGCTCCATCCGTATGACCAGGACCCGGCTCAAGGCTGGCTCGGCACCGCCAACCAGCGGGTCATTCCCCATGGCTACGGCATGCAGCTGTCCAATTCCTGGTCGGCGCCGGAGCGCGGTGAGCGCATGGCCGAACTGGCAGGCGTGGGCAAACACGACACGCGTAGCCTGATCGCCATGCAATACGACCAGACCACCACCTTCGCTGCCAAGCTGAAGAAGATGTTTGAAGCACCGGGCATGTCCCAGCCACTCAAGCAAGCCATCGAAGCGCTGCCGGTTGCCGATCGCGGCAAGGCTCGCGAGGCTTATACGCGCTTGATGGCCTTCGACGGCAAACTCAGCCCGACCTCCGCCGACGCGGCGATCTACGAGCTGTTCCTGCAGGAAAGCACTAAACAGATTTTCCTCGACGAACTGGGCCCGGAAAGCAGCCCGGCGTGGAAAGCCTTTATCGCCAACGGCAAGTTGTCCTACGCGGCGCAGGCCGATCACTTGCTGGGCCGTGAGGACAGTCCGTTCTGGGATGACTCGCGCACTGCGCAGAAAGAGGACAAACCGGCGATCCTCGCCCGTAGCCTGGCGGCCGCGATCAGCGCGGGTGACAGCCAGTTGGGTGGCGATCACAAAGCCTGGCAGTGGGGCAAACTGCATCGCTACGAGTGGAAGAACGCCAGCGGCCAGACCGTGCGCGGTCCGCTGGCAGCCGGCGGCGACCACACCACGCTCAACACCGCCGCATTCACCTGGGGTCAGGACTTCAACACCACGCTGGCGCCGGCCATGCGCTTTATCGTCGATTTCGGCCAGGCCGAACCGCTGATGGGCCAGAACGGTACCGGCCAGTCCGGCAACCCGGCCAGCCCGCACTATCTCGACAGCGTCGAGCCATGGCTCAAGGGGCAATACATCAGCCTGCCGATGCAGCCGCAGAACTTTGACAAAGTCTACGGCAAGACGCGGTTGACGCTGACGCCTGGCAAGTAACCTCGAGTGGGACCGGGCCTGCTCGCGAAAGCATGCTGCCGGTCCCATTGATGTTGAAAATCCATTGTGGCGAGGGAGCTTGCTCCCGCTCGGCTGCGAAGCAGTCGCAAAACCGACGTCGGTGTTCTATCTGGATTCCCTCGATGGCAGATTCGGGGCCGCTGCGCGCCCCAGCGGG